>NZ_AP022615.1:0-631322 GCF_010730745.1 Mycobacterium heidelbergense
GGCGTCCTGGCTGGCCTTCGCGTCGGCGGCGGCCTTGTCGGCCTTCTGCTTGGCCAGCCGCCGCCGACTCCTTTGTTCACCTGCTCGGTGCGGGCCCGCTGCAGCTTGTCCATCACCGCCTGGGAGCTGGCGGTCAGGGTCCGGGCGGCGGTTTCGGTGGCGATGATGTCTTCGGGCTGGTCGCCATCAGGTAGCTGCCCGACGGGCCGTTCATATAGGTGGCGGCCGCGAACGTGTCGAAGTCGCTGGGCCGCGGCGATCGCCGCGTCGGAGTCCTTGACCGCCTGCCGGCTGGACTCGAGGTCGTGTTCGGCGGCCGCGCGTTGTCCCGGCGGTCTCCCGTCGACGAGCGCCTTGTTGACGCTTTCCTGTTCGGTCTGGATCTGGGCGCTCAGGTCCTCCAGGCGCTGGTTGGCCTTTGGCGATCAGCGCGCGGCCAGGCTATCGGCGGCGGGGTCGGCGCCCGCCATACCGGGGTGCACGCCAGCATGGCCACGCTCACGACCGACGGAATGACCAGCCAGCCCGGCGGCCGGTCGCGGCAGGTTCTGCGGGTGCGTCTCATTCGACTCAGGTCTCCTACGGCTCAACGCGGGCGGCCGGCACCGGGCACGGAATTCTCTGAAGGCGCCATAAACAACACGAGCATCATTTGCACCGTACGTCACAGGGGACGCCGGGGAAACGCTCGTCACAAACTGCACTCTGGACGTGCGTTTAATGTGACCGAACGGTGACCTAGGGTGTTTGCCATGCATGGCCCACCAAGGCTCGCCCGGCGGGCGGGCTAGGCCGGATGTGCGTGCTTAGGCGCCGTCGCCCGGCGCTTCGGCGGTCGGCTCGGCGGCGTCTGCCGATGTTGCTGTACGCCGGCCGCGCAGCTGGAATCGGTGCCGACGGCGGCCGCGAGCACGCCGATCAGCAGGACGAGGGTCAGGCCGGTCCAGGGAAACTCGGGGCCCTCCAGCTCGTGCAGGAAATGCTGCGCCGACACCACCGGGTTGCCCGTCTTGGCGATGTCCTCGCCGGCCTCGAGCGTGACCCGCGGGAATTGCGTGCTGTAGCTGCCGACGTAATTCGGGCTGAGGGTCAGGACCGTGGCGTCGTGGTAGTCGGCGCCGACCACGGTGGAGATGTCGCGCAGGGGCGTGTCGTTCGGGGGGTTGTGATCCAGCAGCACGATCTTGAGGTTGATGCCCTTGGCGTGCGCCTCGTTGACGATGTCGAGCAGCCCGGCGCGCGGCCGGCGGCGCGCTGACCCCGTCGGCGGCGACCTGAGCCTTGACCGCGGTCATGTCGACGTCCTGGGGGATGTAGAGCGGCAGGACTTGCCCGGTCATCGCGTCCCTCCTGCTATGGCGTCACGCTGGCGTGACGTTCGGCGACGACGGTCACTCTAGTGCGACGCTCGGCGCGGGGCTGAAAACTGGGGGTGCCGTCGTAATACAGGACAAGCGTACTGTTAAAGTGACTATGGCATTCGAAGGCAGTCGAAGCACCGCCGACACGGCCCGTCGGCGGCAGAACTCAAATCCTTGGGAGTTGAAGTGACCAGCAAAGATTCGGTGAACTCGTTTTCAGCCCGCGACACCCTCGAGGTCGGCGACAAGAGTTACCAGATCTATCGCCTGGACGCGGTCCCCAATACGGAGAAACTCCCCAGCCTCAAGGTCCTCGCCGAGAACCTGCTGCGCAACGAGGACGGCAAAAATATCACCAAGGAGCACATCGAGGCCATCGCGAACTGGGATCCCAAGGAGCCCAGCATTGAGATCCAGTACACGCCCGCCCGCGTGGTGATGCAGGACTTCACCGGCGTGCCGTGCATCGTCGACCTGGCCACCATGCGCGAGGCGGTCGGCGACCTCGGCGGCAACCCGGACAAGGTCAACCGCTGGCGCCCGCCGACCTGGTGATCGACCACTCGGTGATCGCCGACCTGTTCGGCCGGGCCGACGCGTTCGAGCGCAACGTCGAGATCGAGTACCAGCGCAACGGGGAGCGCTACCATTCCTGCGCTGGGGGCAGGGCGCGTTCGACGACTTCAAGGTGGTGCCGCCCGGCACCGGCATCGTGCACCAGGTCAACATCGAGTACCTGGCGAGCGTCGTGATGACCCGCGCGGACGCGCGGGAACAGTTACCGCGTACCCCGACACCTGCGTGGGCACCGACTCGCACACCACGATGGTCAACGGCCTCGGCGTGCTGGGCTGGGCGTGGGCGGCATCGAGGCCGAGGCCGCGATGCTCGGCCAGCCGGTGTCGATGCTGATCCCGCGGGTCGTCGGCTTCAAGCTGACCGGCGAGATCCAGCCCGGCGTCACCGCGACTGACGTCGTGCTGACCGTCACCGAGATGCTGCGCGCACGGCGTGGTCAGCAAGTTCGTCGAGTTCTACGGCGAGGGCGTGGCCGAGGTGCCGTTGGCCAACCGCGCCACCCTGGGCAACATGAGCCCCGAATTCGGCTCCACCGCAGCGATTTTTCCGATCGACGAGGAGACCATCTCGTACCTGGTTCAGCCAGCCCGAGCAGCTGGCGCTGGTCGAGGCCTACGCCAAAGAGCAGGGCATGTGGCACGACCCCAAGCACGAGCCCGAGTTCTCGGAATACATCGAACTCAACCTGTCCGACGTGGTGCCGTCGATCGCCGGGCCCAAGCGCCCGCAGGACCGGATCGCGTTGTCGGACGCCAAATCCACGTTCCGCGAGCAGATTCCCCACTACGCCGGGAACGGGGACGGCGGGCAGGGATACTCGAAACTGGACGAGGTGGTCGAGGAGACGTTCCCGGCCAGCGATCCGGGGCACCGTCCACGGCCATGCCGACGACGTACCCGCGGTGCACTCCGCCGCCGCGCACGCCAAGGGGCGCCCGAGCAACCCGGTGACGGTGAAGTCGCAAGAGCTCGGCGAGTTCGTGCTCGACCACGGCGCGGTGGTGATCGCCGCCGTCACGTCGTGCACCAACACCTCCAACCCGGAGGTCATGCTGGGCGCGGCGCTACTGGCCCGCAACGCCGTCGAGCAGGGGCTGGCGTCCAAGCCCTGGGTGAAGACCTCGATGGCGCCGGGCTCGCAGGTGGTCAGCGACTACGAAAAGGCCGGCCTGTGGCGTATTTGGAGAAGCTCGGCTTCTATCTGGTGGGCTACGGCTGCACCACCTGCATCGGCAACTCCGGTCCGCTGCCCGACGAGGTCTCGAAGGCCGTCAACGACAACGACCTTTCGGTGGCGGCCGTGCTGTCGGGCAACCGGAACTTCGAGGGCCGCATCAATCCCGACGTGAAGATGAACTACCTGGCGTCGCCGCCGCTGGTGATCGCCTACGCCCTGGCCGGGACGATGGACTTCGACTTCGAATCCCAGCCGCTCGGCACAGACAAGGACGGCAAGGACGTCTTCCTCAAAGACATCTGGCCGTCGCAGAAGGACGTCTCGGACACCATCGCCTCGGCGATCAACCAGGAGATGTTCGTCAAGAACTACGCCGACGTGTTCAAGGGCGGCGAGCGGTGGCGCAACCTGCCCACCCCCAGCGGCAACACCTTTGAGTGGGACCCGGATTCGACGTACGTCCGCAAGCCGCCGTACTTCGAGGGGATGTCGGCGGACCCGGAGCCGGTCGGCGACATCACCGGCGCCCGGGTGCTGGCGCTGCTCGGCGACTCGGTGACCACCGACCACATCTCCCCCGCCGGCAGCATCAAGCCGGGCACCCCCGCGGCGCAATACCTCGACGAGCACGGCGTGGACCGCAAGGACTACAACTCCTTCGGCTCGCGGCGCGGCAACCACGAGGTGATGATCCGCGGCACGTTCGCCAACATCCGGCTGCGTAACCTGTTGCTGGACGACGTGTCCGGCGGCTACACCCGCGACTTCACCCAAGACGGGGCTCCGCAGGCGTTCATCTACGACGCGGCGCAAAACTATGCGGCACAGGGCATTCCGCTGGTGGTGCTGGGCGGCAAAGAGTACGGATCGGGTTCCTCCCGCGACTGGGCGGCCAAGGGCACGCTGCTGCTGGGCGTGCGGGCGGTGATCGCCGAGTCGTTCGAGCGCATCCACCGCTCCAACCTGATCGGCATGGGCGTCATTCCGCTGCAGTTCCCCGAGGGCAAGTCCGCCACGGAGCTGGGGCTCGACGGCACCGAGGTCTTCGACATCACCGGCATCGAGGCGCTCAACGACGGCAAGACGCCAAAGACGGTGCGCGTCAAGGCCAGCAAGGAATCCGGCGATCCGATCGAGTTCGACGCGGTGGTGCGCATCGACACCCCCGGCGAGGCCGACTACTACCGCAACGGCGGCATCCTGCAGTACGTGCTGCGCAACATGCTCAAGTCGGGCTAGTCGCGGGCTAACCCGTGCCCAAGGTCAGCGAGGACCATCTCGCGGCTCGCCGCCGCCAGATCCTCGACGGCGCCCGCCGCTGCTTCGCCGAATACGGCTACGACAAGGCCACGGTGCGCCGGCTGGAACAGACGATCGGGATGTCGCGCGGCGCGATCTTCCACCACTTCCGGGACAAGGACGCGCTGTTTTTCGCGCTGGCGCACGAGGACGCCGAGCGGATGGCCGACGTGGCGTCCCGCGAGGGCCTCATCCAGGTGATGCGCGACATGCTCGCCGCGCCCGACCAGTTCGACTGGCTGGCCACCAGGTTGGAGATCGCGCGCAAGCTGCGCAACGACCCCGTCTTCAGCCGCGGCTGGGCGGAGCGTTCCGCGGAGCTGGCGGCGGCGACCACCGATCGGCTGCGCCGCCAGAAGGAGGCGCACCGGGTGCGCGACGACGTCCCCGGCGACGTGTTGCAGTGCTACCTGGAGCTGATACTCGACGGCCTGGTGGCGCGGCTGGCGTCCGGCGAGGATCCGCGGCGGCTGTCCGCCGTGCTCGACCTGGTGGAAGAGTCGGTGCGCCGCAGTTGATTTACGCCGGCGCGGCCTCGCGCCGGCGGTGGTTGGGGCCGCCGCGGCCGCGCAGGGTGGTACCCGACTCGAGCAGCATGCTGTGGACAGATCCGTACGACCTGCCGGTGGTGGCAACCAGATTGCGGATGCTGGCACCGCCCTCGTACGCGTTGCGTAACTCGTGCAGCAACTGGTCGCGCGTCTTCTTCGGCTTTCTCACTGTCTTTTTCAAGGTCCGCTCCACGCTTGAACTCGATCCCAAGCACATAGAGTAAGAACACCGGCGTCGATCGCGGGCCGATTTGGCCGAAATCGCCAGCGATTTAGGCCAGCTCGATGAGATCACGGTATTCGTCGGACCAATAGTCCTCGGTGCCGTCGGGCAGCAGCACGACCCGTTGCGGGTCCAGGGCCTCGGCCGCGCCCGGGTCGTGCGTCACCAGCACCACCGCGCCGTGATAGCTGCGCAACGCGTCGAGCACCTGCTCGCGCGACGCGGGATCAAGGTTGTTGGTCGGCTCGTCGAGCAGCAGCACGTTGGCCGTGGACGCCACCAAACCGGCCAGCGCCAGGCGGGTCTTCTCCCGCCGGACAGGGTCCCCGCCGGCTGGTCGAGCTGCGCGCCGCTGAACATGAACGCGCCGAGCAGGCCGCGCAGCTCCTGCTCGCCGGACTCGGGTGCGGCGTGGCGGATGTTCTCCCACACGGTCGCGTCGTTGTCGAGGGTGTCGTGCTCCTGCGCGAAATAGCCGACCCGCAAACCGTGTCCGGGTTCCAGCGCTCCCGCGTCGGGGTTCTCGGTGCCGGCAAGCAAGCGCAGCAGCGTGGTCTTGCCGGCGCCGTTGAGTCCCAGCACGACCACCCGCGAGCCGCGGTCGATGGCCAGATCCACGCCGCTGAACACCTCCAGCGATCCGTACGACTTGCTCAACCCCTTGGCGACCAGCGGCGTGCGCCCGCACGCGGCCGGGGTGGGGAACTTGATCCGGGCCACCTTCTCGGCGACCCGCTCCTCGTCGAGCGCGGCCATCATCCGGTCGGCGCGCCGCAACATGTTCTGGGCCGCAACGGCTTTGGTGGCCTTGGCGCCCAGCTTGGCGGCCTGCGTGCGCAGCGCGGCGGCCTTGCGCTCGGCGTTCGCGCGTTCGCGGCGGCGGCGCTGCTCGTCGGTGGCGCGGGCGTCCAGGTACTTCTGCCAGCCCATGTTGTAGACGTCCATCTCGCCGCGCACCGCGTCCAGGAACCACACCCGGTTGACGACGTCGGCGAGCAACTCGACGTTGTGGCTGATGACCACCAGCCCGCCGCTGTGTGCCCGCAGGAAATCCCGCAGCCAGCCAAGCGAATCCGCGTCGAGGTGGTTGGTCGGCTCGTCGAGCAGCAAGGTCGTCGAAGATCCTGCGCCGGTGTCCGACGCGGCGAACAGGATGCGCGCCAGCTCCACCCGGCGGCGCTGCCCCGGACAGGGTGCGCAGCTGCTGCGTCAGCACCCGTTCGGGCAGGCCGAGACTCGCGCAGATCCGGCCGGCCTCGCTTTCGGCGCCGTAGCCGCCCAGCGCGACGAACCGCTCCTCCAGCTGCCCGTAGCGACGGATCGCGCGGTCGCGGGCCTCGTCGTCGGCGACCTCGGCCATCAACGCCTGCTGCTTTTCCAGATCGGTGAGCAGGACGTCCAGGCCGCGGGCCGAGAGCACCCGGTCGCGGGCCAGCACGTCGAGATCGCCCTCCTTGGGATCCTGCGGCAAATAGCCGATTTCGCCGGTGTGGGTGACCGATCCGGCATACGGCGCGGTCTCGCCCGCCAGGATGCGCAGGGTCGTGGTCTTGCCCGCGCCGTTGCGGCCGACCAGCCCGATGCGGTCGCCGGGCTGCACGCGCAGGTCGGGCCCGTCGGGTGAGAGCAGGATGCGCGCGCCGGCGCGGACCTCGAGGTCCGTGGCCGTGATCACATTCGCTCTCCTCGCGAGTTACTTGTCGTCGGTGAAGACCGCCGGCCGGCGCTCCGCGCGCGCGGCAACCGCTTCCTCGAAGTTGGCGGTGAGCAGGCGGACGAAAAGCTGTCCCAAGCCCTCGGCTTGCATGTGCCCCTCCAGGCTACCGGCGTCCAGCCCGCTCCACAGTGTGCGCTTGGTCAACTCGATCCCCGGCCGCGAGAACGCCGCCATCCGCGCGGCGATCGCGTAGCAGGTGTCCAGCAGCTGCTCCTCGGGCACCTGGCACGACACCAGGCCGATGCGCTCGGCCTCCTCGGCGGTGACGTCGCGGCCGGTCAGCATGATCTCGAACGCGCGCGACGACCCGATTGCCCGGGGCAACAGGTAGCTCAGCCCGAGTTCGCTGGCGGTCAGCCCGTTGTTGATGCCGGCGGCCCGGAAGTAGGCGCCGGTCGAGGCCACCCGGATGTCGGCGGCCAGCGCCAGGCACAGCCCGCCGCCGATGGCCGGACCGTTGACCGCGGCGATCACCGGCTGGTGCAGCCGGCGCAGCGCCAGAATCACGTCGTCGAGCACTTCCATGGAGCGCAGCGCGAAGGTCGGGCGGGTCAGCCCGTCGATGGGGCACCTCGCCGGCGGACTTGTGATCGGCGCCCGAGGAGAACCCTCGGCCCGCCCCGGTCAGCACGACGACCCGCACCGAATTGTCGTAGGTGACCTTATCGAGGGCCTTTTTGAGCGGCACCATGACGTCGAACGCCATGGAGTTCATCCGCTCGGGCCGATTGAGGGTTATCAGCGCGACGCCGGGCCGCGGTTGCTCTACCAGTACCAGACTCACCCGTGAAAGGTAACGTGTGCCCGACGGCGCGACGCGCCGTGGCCGACCTGGCCCGTGCCGCTGGGCCGCCCGGCCGCGAGTCGCCGCTTTCGCGGGCCGACCCGCGGAACTGAAAGTTGCCATTCGCGCTGATCGGCTTGGTTCGGTCTGCTATCTTCTAGCCACCATTGGGCACGTAACAGGTGCGACCCGATGGCAAGTCTTGGTTGGCTGCGCAAGAGGGATCAGCGAGGGCTCTGCGGCGGAACGCGCTGTACCGCGACAGGCTCCGACCGCGGAGGTAAGTGCGACATTGGCAAAGGCACGGTAGAGCTCTCCCGAGTTCTATGAGTCCCCTGTGCGTAAGCGATGAGGCAAATAGGGAGGGAATGTGTTCGTCCCAGGAGAAGAGGCGTTCGGGGCCATCGACGACTGGGCGCCGGGTCCGGGGTCGGTCATGTTTTGGCAGCCCTCGCCCGCCTCGCTGGCCAAAGTGCGCCAGGCCCCGGTAAGCGCCGTGCCGGCGAGCCATCAGCAGGCCCGGCACCTGCGCAATTTTTGTGACCACCTGAGCCGTGGGGCCGACATGTCGCGGCTTTGCATCGGCAGCTGGGACATGCCCGGCCACTGCGACATCCGGGTCCTGACGTACGTGATCAACGCGCATCTGCGCCGGCACGACACGTATCACAGCTGGTTCGAGTTCACCGATGCCGACGAGATCCTCCGGCACACGATTCAAGATCCCGCCGACATTCGGTGCGTCCCGGTTAAGCATGGCGAAATGACGCCGGCGGCCTGGCGCGAGCAGGTGTTGGCCACGCCGAGTCCCCTGCAGTGGGATTGCTTCCGTTTCGCCGTGATCCAGCGAGCGGACAACTTCACCTTTTGTTTCATGATCGACCATCTCTACATCGACGCCCAGTTCATTGGCGCGATCGGCGGCGAGTTCTACCTGATGTACAACGCCTTGCTGGCAGGCGGAGCGCCCATCTCGCTCCCGCCGCGGGCAGCTACGCGGAATATTGCGTCCGGCAACATCGGCACACGTCCGCCCTGACCCTGGACTCCCCGTCGATACGCGCGTGGATCGACTTCTTCGAGAAAAACGACGGAACGCTCCCCGAGTGCCCGGTGTCGCTCGGCGACGGATCGGGCTCCTGCGACTTGATGTTCGTGCAGGTGATGGACGAGCGGCAGACGGCCGAATTCGAGTCCGCGTGCCTGGCCGGGGGCGCCCGTTTCAGCGGCGGCGTGTTCGCGTGCGCCGCCCTCGCACAATACGAGTTGACCGGCGCCGAAACGTATTACGGGCTCGTCGCGCGCGATCTCCGCGACGAACCCGAGGACTTCACGACGATCGGCTGGTTCACCGGCTTTGTCCCGATCACCATTCCCGTCAACCCGTCGTCTTTCGGCGACACCGCCCGCGCGGCGCAGGAGTCGTTCGATTCGGGTAAAGACCTGGCGGACATCCCGTTCAATCGCGTCCTGGAACTGGCGCCGTGGCTGGGGATGCCGCAGGGGCGTGTTCCCCTGCTCTTTCACCTCGACGCCAGCAGCCCGCCCCTCTCCACGATCGTCAAGTCCAACTGGAACGGGTCGAATTTAAAGATCTACCACGACGGCAGGGTTCCGGCCCGATTCGACTTACGGGTGAATCGGTACGAGAAGGAGACGCACGTCATCGTCTTCTATCCGAACAATCCGATCGCCCGCGAATCGGTCAGCCGGTATATCGCGACGCTGAAATCCCTCTTCGTCCAGGTCGCCGAGGGCCGTGGCGTGGCGGCACCGGTGCGCGAGGCCGCCCAGTTGCAACGGCAACTGGTCTGATCAGGCCTGCTCGGCCTGGGCCGCCTCGACGTCGAACGCCTTGACCTGCTGCACCAAGTCCTCCAGGGCCGCGGGCGGCAGGGCACCGGCCTGGTTGAACAGCAGCTTGCCCTTCTTGAAGGCCATCAACGTGGGGATGGACCGGATCTGGGCGGCGGCCGCCAGCTGCGGCTCGGCTTCGGTGTCCACCTTGGCGTGCACGACGTCGGGTGCTTCTCCGACGAGGCATGGAAGGTCGGTGCGAACTGACGGCAAGGTCCGCACCAGGAGGCCCAGAAGTCGACGAGGACGATGTCGTTGCCCTCGATGGTTTCGTTGAACTGATCGGTGGTGAGATCGCGTGTTGTCACAACCGCCGCAACGTCGGGGACCGCCGCGATGTTCCCGGGGGTTCGCGGATTCTTCCTAGCCGTGGTGGATGCTCGTGAGGCCCCTCCTGCTGCCGCTCGCCGGTTTGGCGTTTCTCGATTCCCTCAAGCTCCTCAATGTGGGAATAGTCTTGGCGGTGATCTACAACGGCCGGCTGACCCGGCGATCGCCGGTTCCCGGCTCCCTGAGCTTCATCGCGGGCGTGTTTGCGATCACGGCCGTCTTCGGGATCCTCGCGGTGCTTGGTCTGAACGTCCTGGCCGGTGTCGTCGACGTCAGGATCACGCCGGCGATCCGATATCGGGGCGGCCTGCTGGTGGGGCAGCGCTGATCGGTCTCGCCTGCCTCCCGTCGACCGCCCGAACGTCCGCGCCGGGTTGGGCGTTGGCCGCGACGCGGCAACGGGCATGGCTGCTCGGCTTCGTCGGAGCGGCAGTGGGTTTGGCGCAGGCTCCGACGGCGGTCCCCACCTCACCGGCCTGGCGATGCTCTCCGCGCTGAATCCCCGGCCGCCGATCTGGCCGTTGATCGTCCTCGGCTACTGCGCGGTGGCGCTATCGCCGCCGACGCTGATCCTCGCCCTGTCGACCCGACGAACTGTCCGAGCCAACCGCATACAGCGATGGCTCGTGCGCGTTCTGACCCGCTGCGGTCCGGCGACGCTGCGGATCGTTCTTTTCGTCGTCGGCGTCGGGCTGGTCGTCGACGCCCTTGCCCACCACGGCGCGCTGTGGTGACGCGGCCTCAAAACCGCTCATGCTCCGGGCTTTTCGTTGGCCCGCGGCCCGGGTGATGGGGGCCGCTATACTTCGTGCCCGTGCCCATCGCCGACCGCCTGCTTAAAAAGTATTGGTACCCGCTGGTATACAGCGCACCGGTCTCGCGGCTCGCGCAGCACGCGTGGTACCCGATATCAACGCGCCTGATGGCACGCGACGAATTGGTGTTCATGAATTGGGCCTACGAGGAAGATCCGCCCATGGCCCTGCCGCTGGAGCCCGCCGACGAGCACAACCGGTTCTACATCCAGCTCTACAGCCGCGTCGCGACGCAGGCCGACCTCACCGGTAAGCGGGTGCTGGAGGTCGGTTGCGGCCACGGCGGCGGAGCGTCGTACCTCGCGCGCACGTTGCGCCCGGCGTCCTATACGGGTCTGGACTTGAACTCGGCGGGCATCGACTTCTGCCGGAACAGACACAAGGTGCCCGGCCTCGAATTCGTGCAGGGCAACGCCGAGGACCTTCCCTTCGGCGCCGAATCCTTCGACGCGGTGATCAATGTCGAATCGTCACACCTCTATGCGCGGTTTCCGCGTTTCCTCGCCGAAGTCGCGCGCGTGCTGCGCCCGGGCGGCCATTTCCTGTACACGGATGTCCGCAAGCGCGACCTTGTCGCCGAGTGGGAGGCGGCGCTCGAGGAGGCCCCGCTTCGGCGCCTTTCGCAGCAGGCCATCGACGCGGAGGTCATGCGCGGGCTGGAGAAGACGCAGCGAATGATGGGTCTGGTCAGCCACCGCGCGCCACTCATGCTGCGGGGCATTGCCCGGCGCATCGACCGCATGCAAACCTCGACGTTTTATCACGCGCTGCGCAGCGGGGACTATTCCTACCGGCTGTACTCGTTCGTCAAGGACTGAGGCGCGCCGCCGGCCGTTTGGCCGCCCCACCCGAGGTTACGGTTGCGTACGTTTTCTCGCCTCCGACAGACTGAGGCGAGGGATCCGTCGGTGAAGGGAATCGCCTTGGGCCACTACATCGCCAACGTCCGCGATCTCGCGTTCAACATCTTCGAAGTTCTCGATGTAGGCGCCGTCCTCGGCGCCGGACGCTACGGCGACCTCGACGAGGACACGGTCCGAACGATCCTGGCCGAAGCCGCTCGGCTGGCCGAGGGTCCGGTGGCCGAATCCTTCGCCTTCGCCGACCGCAACCCGCCGGTGTTCGACGCCGCCGAGCACACGATCAGCGTGCCCGACGAGTTGGCCAAAACGGTGCACGCGATCAAGGAGGCCGGGTGGTGGCGGCTGGGCCTGGCCGAGGAGATCGGCGGCATGCCCGCGCCGCCGCCGCTGGTCTGGGCGGTCAACGAAATGATCATCTGCGCCAACCCTTCTGCCAACTTCTTCTGCCTAGGCCCCTTTATGGCCCAGGCGCTGTATGTCGAGGGCAACGAAGAGCAGCGGCGGTGGGCGGCGGCGGCCGTGGAGCGCGGTTGGCAGGCCACCATGGTGCTCACCGAGCCCGACGCCGGATCCGACGTCGGCGCCGGCCGCGCCAAGGCCGTCGAACAACCCGACGGCACCTGGCACATCGAGGGCGTCAAGCGATTCATCTCCGGTGGAGACGTGGGCGAGACCGCCGAGAACATCTTCCACCTGGTGCTGGCCCGGCCGGAGGGCGCCGGGCCAGGCACCAAGGGGCTGAGCCTGTTCTACGTGCCCCAGTACCTGTTCGACCCCGAGACGTTCGAACTCGGTTCCCGCAACGGGGTTTTCGCCACCGGCCTGGAACACAAGATGGGCATCAAGTCGTCGCCGACCTGCGAATTGACGTTCGGCGACGGCGATGTCCCGGCCGTCGGCTACCTGGTCGGCGACGTGCACAACGGGATCGCGCAGATGTTCACCGTCATCGAGCAGGCGCGCATGACGATCGGCGTGAAGGCCGCCGGCACCCTGTCCACGGGCTACCTGAACGCGCTGGCCTTCGCCAAGGAGCGGGTGCAGGGCGCCGACCTCACCCAGATGGCCGACAAGACCGCGCCGCGGGTGACGATCATCCACCACCCCGATGTGCGTCGCAGCCTGATGACGCAGAAGGCGTACGCCGAGGGTCTGCGGGCGCTCTACATGTACGCCGCCGCGCATCAGGACGACGAAGTGGCGCAACGGGTTTCGGGCGCGGATCACGACATGGCGCACCGCCTCGACGACCTGTTGCTGCCGATCGTCAAGGGGGTGAGCTCGGAGCGGGCCTACGAGACCCTGACCGAATCGCTGCAGACGCTGGGCGGCTCCGGCTTTCTGGTCGACTATCCGCTCGAGCAGTACATCCGCGATTCCAAGATCGATTCGCTGTACGAGGGCACCACCGCCATCCAGGCGCTGGACTTCTTCTTCCGCAAGATCGTCCGCGACCGCGGCCAGGCGCTGCAGTTCTTGGTGGCGCAGATCAGCGCCACCCTCGACGCCTGCGACGAGGCGCTGCGACCGCAAGCCGACCTGGTGCAGACCGCGCTCGACGACGTCACCGCGATGACGGCCGCGCTGACCGGATACCTGATGTCGGCCACCCAGCACCCGACGGAGATCTACAAGGTGGGGCTGGGATCGGTGCGCTATCTGCTCGCGGTCGGCGACCTGATCATCGGCTGGCGGTTGCTGGTACAGGCCGGCATCGCCCATGCCGCGCTGGCGGACGCGCCGAGCGGCGGTTCTGCGGGCGACGAACACTTCTACCGGGGCAAGATCGCGACCGCGTCGTTCTTCGCCAGGAATGTCCTGCCGAAGCTGGCGGCGCAGCGCAGGGTCATCGAATCCCTCGACGACGACATCATGCGCGTCTCCGAAGAGGCCTTCTGACAGGTCATTACGCACACGGCCTGGTGGTCACATTCGTCACGTGCGTCCCGGCGTCGCGGGCACACATGCCTTCGTGCCCGCCTCAGCGCGACAGCCAGCCGCGTTTGTCGCTCGTAAGCGGGCAAAGAGGTATGTGATCTGTTTTGGCTTGGGGTTTGGGGTTGGTGGTGGGTTGTGTTGGGTGGTCGGGGGTTGTCGTACCTGGCTGTGATGATGGGGTTATGTCTTCGATCGTGTCGCCTGCCACGGTGATGAGTCCTGCCGAGCGCCTTGAGGTGTTGTTTGAGGAGTTGGCCCAGTTGGCGGGTCAGCGTAATGCGATTGATGGGCGCATCGTGGAGATCGTCGCCGAGTTGGACTGCGACGAGCTGTGCGGGATTACCGGTGCGCGGTCGGTGGCGGCGTTGGTGGCCTGGAAACTCGGCGTGTCGGCGGCCAACGCGCACACAATCAGTACTGTGGCGCACCGGGTGGAGGCGTTTCCGCGCTGCGCGGCGGGTATGCGGGAGGGTCGGCTGTCGCTAGATCAGGTCGGTGTCATCGCGGCGCGCGCCGGTGCGGGATCAGATGAGCATTACGCGCAGCTGGCCGCGGTCGCCACGGTTAATCAGTTGCGCACCGCGGTCTCGTTAGAACCGCGCCCCGAACCCGCGCCCCGACCGGCACCGGCGGCTTCGATCACCAAGACCGGTAGTGAGGAGTTCAGCTGTTGGCGGATCACGCTTCCGCGTCTGGATGCGGCGACGTTCGAGGCGGCCCTGGCCTCTCATCGGGAGGCGCTGATCACCGAATGGAAACACGATCACGCCCACAGCGACCGCGTCTCAGAGAGTGCTCCGCCGATGCCGGGCACCCTGGAGGCGTTCCTGCGCCTGGTTGAGACCGGATGGGACACTGAGGCGGCGCGGCGCCCGCACGGGCAGCACACCACGGTGGTGGTGCACGTCGATGTTGCCCAGCGCGCCGCCGCGCTGCATCTGGGTCCGCTGCTCAGCGACGCCGAACGCCGCTATCTGGGCTGTGAGGCCACGTGTGAGGTCTGGTTCGAACGCGACGGGCAGCCGATCGGGGCCGGGCGGGCGACCCGTCAGATTAACCGGCGGTTGCGCCGCGCCCTCGAGCATCGCCACCGCACCTGCGTGGTTCCCGGCTGCGGGGCCACCCGCGGTCTACACGCCCACCACCTGCGGCACTGGGAAGACGGCGGCCCCACCGAGCTAGCCAACCTGGTCCTGGTCTGCCCGTACCACCACCGGCTGCACCACCAGGGTGTCATCACCCTCACCGGACCCCCCACCAACCTGACCGTCACCGACAGCACCGGGCGAGCACTCAGCCCAGGATCACTCGCCCGCACACCCACCCGCCCCCCACCCGACGTCCCACCCTGCCCCGGACCCACCGGCGAACGCGCCGACTGGTGGTGGTACGAACCCTTCCAACCCCAACCACCACCCACAAACAACTAGACCGGCTGAACACCACCGCACCCCAACCCAAACACCCACAGCCCACATCAAACCCCCCGCTGGCCCGCGCACTAATTCGAGCCAAATCGGGACCATGTGGTGATCCCAGAAGTTGCTAGCGCATGTGCTATCACATTGACAAGTCGCCCATTGGTTCTCCGCGCCGCGCACACGCGTGAGCCAACGCAAGAGCCAACGCAAGTCACCCACAGGTCAGGCACAGCTCCAGCGGGTAGAACCAATCGTCGGGCACCACCGACGATTGGAGAAACCTTGATATCCGCCAGCTCTCATGCGCCTCGGCTCACCCGGTTCGCCGTCCTCACGGTCATCGGAGCCGCCGCGCTGTCCCTCGCGGCCTGCGGCTCGTCGACCACATCGAGCCCGACGTCGTCACCGAGTTCCACGACCTCGACTGCACCGACCACCTCCCCCGCGCCCGCCAACGGCGAAGCGCGGGTCAGCGGGCTGATCGCGTCGGTGTCGGGCAACACGATTCAGGTCACCCAGGGCGAGAACGGCAACGCCACTGTGGACTTCACCCCGTCGACCAAGGTGACCGAGGTCACGCCCGCCGTGCTGACCGACGTCGCCACCGGCAGCTGCGTCAGCGTGCGGCCCACCAAAGAAGAGGGCGGCCAACCGGTCACCGCGGCGACGGTGCGCGTCCGGCCCGCCGTCGACGGCAAATGCCCACAGGGCAAGGGGGCCGGGCCGGGTTCGGGGCCAGGTGCCACCACCCCGGCGCCAGCGAAGCGACCGCCGGTGCAAGGGGCGGTCGCCTCCGTCGCCGGCAACACCATCACCCTCACGACCACCGACGCCAGCGGCAAGACCTCGCAGACGGCCGTCACGGTCAACGACAAGACCAAATACACCAAGCAGGCGCCGGCCACCGGTCAGGCGATCGTCGCGGGGAAGTGCCTTGCGGCGCGGGGAACCAAGGATCCCAGCGGCACGCTGCAGGCCACGACCGTCGACCTGCGACCGGCCAACGACGGCAAGTGCGGCGGCGGGAAGCCCGCGCACCGCGGCGGGTGACCCGGTCAGACGGTGAAGCCCAGGGCGCGCAGCTGCTCGCGCCCGTCTTCGGTGATCTTGTCCGGCCCCCACGGCGGGTTCCACACCCAGTTGATCCGCAGGTCGTCGACGAGACCGCTGCCGACCAGCGCGCTGCGCGACTGGTCCTCGATGACGTCGGTGAGCGGGCAGGCCGCCGACGTCAGGGTCATGTCGATCAGGGCGACGGTTCCTTCCTCGCCCTCCTCGACGTTCAGGCCGTAGACCAGTCCCAAATCGACGACGTTGATGCCCAGTTCGGGGTCGACGACGTCGCGCATCGCCTCCTCGACGTCGGCGAGGAATTCCTCATCCGGTGCGGCGGTTTCGCTCATCGTTGACCTCCTTGAGGGCTTCGTCTTTCGAGCTGGCTTGCGCCAGCGCATCTTTACAAGCCATCCACCCGAGCAGCGCGCATTTCACCCGCGCCGGGTATTTCGCCACTCCAGCGAACGCAACCCCGTCGCCCAGGACGTTCTCGTCACCCTCGACGGTGCCGCGTGAGGACACCATCTCGGTGAACGCGGTGATGGTCTTGAGGGCTTCGCCGACGCTGTGGCCGATGACCTGCTCGGTGAGCACCGAGGTCGACGCCTGGCTGATCGAGCAGCCCTGCCCGTCATACGAGACGTCCGTGACGGTTTCGCCGTCGTCGGACAGGGCGACCCGCAGGGTGACCTCGTCACCGCAGATGGGGTTGACGTGGTAGACCTGCGCGCCGAACGGCTCCCGCAGCCCCCGGTGCTGCGGATGCTTGTAGTGATCGAGGATCACGTCCTGATAGATCTGCTCGAGGCGCAACGTCAGTCTCTCCCAAAGAAATCCAGCGCGCGCCGAACGCCGGCCACCAAGCGCTCGACCTCGTCGGCGGTGTTGTACACCGCGAACGACGCCCGCGCGGTGGCGGCCAGGCCGAACCTGCGGTGCAGCGGCAAGGCGCAGTGGTGCCCGACCCGCACGGCGACGCCGCCGTCGTCGAGTACCTGCCCGACGTCGTGGGCGTGCACGCCGTCGACGACGAAAGACACCGGTGAGCCGCGGTCTTCCATCGACGCCGGCCCGACGATGCGCACGCCGTCGATGCCGGACAGGCCCTCGATGGCGGCGGCGACCAGCTCCCGTTCGTGCGCCTCGACGGCGTCCATGCCGACGGCGCCCAGATAGCGTGCGGCCGCGGCCAATCCGACCACCTGGGAGGTCATCGGCGTGCCGGCCTCGAACCGTTGCGGCGCCGGGGCGTAGGTGGTGGCCTCCATGGTCACCGTCTCGATCATCGACCCGCCGGTCAGGAACGGCGGCATCTTATCGAGAAGCTCACGCCGGCCGTAGAGCACGCCGATGCCGTTGGGGCCCAGCATCTTATGCCCGGAAAAGGCGGCGAAGTCGACGCCGAGTGCGTGGAGATCGACGGGCTGGTGGGGCACCGACTGGCAGGCATCCAGGACGGTCAGCGCGCCCACGGCCCCGGCCCGGGCGACCAGCTCGGCCACCGGCGCCACGGCCCCGGTGACGTTCGAATGATGGCTGAAAGCAACGACTTTCACGCGCTCGTCGAGGCGCAGCGAGTCCAGGTCGATGCGGCCCGCCTCTTTTTCTCCGCCGGAGATCCCGTACCAGCGCAGCGTGGCGCCGGTGCGCCGGGCCAGCTCCTGCCACGGGACCAGGTTGGCGTGGTGTTCGAGCTCGGTGGTGACGATAACGTCCCCAGGTCCGACGGCCCGGTCGAATCGCTTGTCGCCCAACACATAGGACACCAGGTTGAGCGACTCGGTGGCGTTCTTGGTGAACACCAGCTCGTCGGTGTCGGCGCCGACGAACGCGGCGATGTCGGCGCGGCCCTGCTCGTAGGCGTCGGTGGCCTCCTCCATCAGCTGGTGCGCACCGCGATGGACGGCGCCGTTGGACGTCAACAGGAATTCCCGTTCGGCGTCGAGCACCTGCAGCGGGCGTTGCGACGTGGCACCGGAATCCAGGTACGCCAACTGGTTTCCGCCGCGCATGATCCGCTTCAGGATGGGGAAGTCGGCACGGATCGCCGCGAGGTCCAGATGCGTCGCGGTCATGTGCTTATGCCCCCGCGGCCGCCGTCTGGGAAAAGCGGACGTAACCGTTCTGCTCGAGCTCGTCGGCCAGCTCGGGCCCGCCGGATTCGGCGATGCGGCCGCCGACGAACACGTGCACGTATTCCGGATGGATGTAGCGCAGGATGCGGGTGTAGTGCGTGATCAACAGGATGCCCCCATGCTCGGATTCGGCATAACGGTTCACGCCGTCGCTGACCACCCGCAGCGCGTCGACGTCCAGGCCGGAGTCGGTCTCGTCGAGGATGGCGATTTTCGGCTTGAGCAGTTCCAGCTGCAGGATTTCGTGGCGCTTCTTCTCCCCACCGGAGAAACCCTCGTTGACGCTACGCTCGGCGAAGGCCGGGTCGATCTCGAGCGACGTCATCGCCCCCTTGACCTCTTTGACCCAGTGCCGCAGCTTCGGGGCCTCACCGCGGATCGCGGTCGCGGCCGAGCGCAGGAAGTTCGACACCGAGACGCCGGGCACCTCGACGGGATACTGCATGGCCAAAAAGATTCCGGCCCGGGCGCGCTCGTCGACGCTCATCGCCAGCACGTCCTCGCCGTCCAGCGTGATGGATCCCGAGGTCACCCGGTACTTCGGGTGACCGGCGATGGCGTAGGACAGTGTCGACTTGCCGGAGCCGTTGGGGCCCATCAGCGCATGCGTCTCACCGGATTTCACGGTCAGGTCGACGCCGTTGAGGATGGGGATGTCCCGTTCGCCGTCCGACGGATCCGCGACGCTGACGTGCAGGTCCTTGATTTCCAGAGTGGTCATGAAACTGTTGCTCTCGATTCGGTGATGGCCAATTCTTTTTCGATGGCTGCCGTCAGGCGTTCCCGCACCTCGGGCACCGCGATCTTGGCGATGATCTCGCCGAAGAAGCCGCGGATCACCAGGCGGCGGGCCTGCTCCTCCGGGATGCCGCGGGAACGCAGGTAGAACAGCTGCTCGTCCTCGAAACGTCCCGTGGCGCTGGCGTGTCCGGCGCCGACGATCTCGCCGGTCTCGATCTCCAGGTTGGGCACCGAGTCGGCGCGCGCCCCGTCGGTGAGCACCAGGTTGCGGTTCACCTCGAAGGTGTCGGTGCCGGTGGCCGCGGCGCGGATCAGCACGTCGCCCACCCAGACGGTGTGCGCGTCGGGCAGCGCGGATTCCGGATCCCCTTGCAGCGCACCCTTGTACAGCGCGTTGGACCGGCAGTCGGGCTGGGCGTGGTCGACCAGCAGCCGCGACTCGAGGTGCTGGCCGTCGTCGGCGAAGTACAGGCCCAGCAGCTCGGCGTCCCCGCCGGGGCTGGAGAACCGCACATTGGCCGACATCCGCACGACCTCGCCGCCCAGCGTGACGGCGACGTGCCGCAGCACCGCGTCCTTGCCCAGCTTGGCATGGTGCGCGCTGACGTGAACCATGTCGTCGGCCCAGTCGGCGATCCACACGACCGTGAGCCGCGCGGCGTCGCCGACGATGAATTCCACGTTGTCGGCGTAGGTTCCGCTCCCCCGGTGGTCGATGACCACGACCGCCGCGCCGAGCTCTTCGACCCGGATCTGCAGATGCCCGTAGGCCACCACGCCCTCACCCGGGCCGGTGACGGTGACATTCACCGGCTCGGAGATCTGGGTGTCCCGACCGACGGTGATCACCGTCGCGGAGTTGAACGACGAGAATGCCTGCGCCGCAACCCGATCGGTGGGAGCGCCACCCTGGCCCAGCCGCTCGTCGCCGCGGCGGACGGGCTCGACCCGGACGCCGGCTTGTTCGCCGACGCTCACCTCGGCGCGGCCGGTGGCCTTTGCGGAGCCGTCGTGCAGGCCACGCAACCGGCGCAGCGGGGTAAACCGCCAGATCTCGTCGCGGCCACCGGGAACCTCGAAGGCGTCCACGTCAAAGGAGGAGAACAGCTCGCCCTTGTTCAGTGCGGCTGCTCTTGTCTCGAGGGTCATCCGACCGCGCCCTCCATCTGCAGCTCGATCAGCCGGTTGAGCTCCAACGCGTACTCCATCGGCAGCTCCTTGGCGATCGGCTCGACGAAGCCGCGGACCACCATCGCCATCGCCTCGTCCTCGGTCAGCCCGCGGCTCATCAGGTAGAACAGCTGGTTCTCGCTGACCTTCGACACGGTGGCCTCGTGGCCCATGGTGACGTCGTCCTCGCGGATGTCGACGTAGGGATAGGTGTCGCTGCGGCTGACCGTATCGACCAGCAGCGCATCGCATTTCACGCTGGAACGCGATCCGTGCGCGCCCTTGTTCACCTGGACCAGGCCGCGGTAGGAGGTGCGACCACCCCCGCGGGCCACCGACTTGGACACGATGTTGCTCGACGTGTTCGGCGCCAGGTGCAGCATCTTGGCGCCGGTGTCCTGGTGCTGGTCCTCACCGGCGAACGCCACCGACAGCACCTCGCCCTTGGCGTGCTCGCCGGTCATCCAGACCGCCGGGTACTTCATGGTGACCTTCGATCCGATGTTGCCGTCGATCCACTCCATGGTGGCGCCGGCCTCGGCCCGGGCCCGCTTGGTGACCAGGTTGTAGACGTTGTTCGACCAGTTCTGGATCGTGGTATAGCGCACGCGCGCATGTGGTTTCACGATGATCTCGACCACCGCCGAGTGCAGCGAGTCCGACTTGTAAACGGGCGCGGTGCAGTTGTGGACGGCGAACCCGTAAGCGAGGTAGCTGTCCGGCGCTTCGACGTCGAGGTTGTACACCGGCTCGTGCGCCTGCCTCACCGCGCGCTTCTTGATCGGGACCGCAAAGTAGTCACCGCAGTCACGGGCCTGCTTAGGACCATGGCCGTCCCGCGTCCACTGCACCTGATAGATGTCTTTGCGAACGACGTTGCGGCCCATGATCACACCGGGACCGCCGGCGCGGCGGCGTTCCACGGTCGCGTAGTGCCCCAGCCGCGCCAGGATCGACTGCAGCTGGAAGGCCCAAACGCGCGACGTCGTGTGCACCCGCGTCCACAACGCGCCACCACGCTCGCTGACGTTGCCGTCGCCGTTCACATAGGCGTCGACCAGTTCGCGCAGGAAGAGCTCGTCCTGACGCATCAACGTGTCCGACAGCTTCTTGTTGGCCGAGCCCGATCCGACATGCTGGCGCATGGCCGCGTAACCGGCCTTCGTGTGAACCGTCACGCGAGCGGAATGCTTGTGCTCCTCGATGAGGACCGAGCCTGCAGCCTCGTACAGCGACTTGCACGCCTGCCGCACCTCTTCGACGTACTCGAATTCGTCACTATGGAACGAGAACACCAGCGACTCACAGCCATTGGTGAGGCAAGCATGCCCCTCGGCCAGGTAGTAGCCGGCCAGCCGCGCGAACTCCAGCGGCAGAACCGTCTTGTGCGGGATGGGCTTCGGCTTGGGATAGACCAGGAAGTCACCCTCGGCCACGTCCTTGGCCGCGATCCACCGCGGTGCGGCGCGACGCAGCTTGGCGCTGTCGACCTCCGCCTTCCACCCGTTGCGCTCCTTGCGCGGGACACGCACCTCGTCGCGCGGAACGACCAGCAGGGGATGCTCTGCCGTAACGGAGAATTCGTTGGCGGGTGACATCGGCGTGAAGCTGAAGAGCTCACCGCTGAGGTCGCGCATTTGCACAGCGGTCACGCGATGTGGCCGCCCGTCGTGGCCGGTGACGTAGTCACCGACCCGGATCGACTCGATGGGTCGCACGTCGCCGTCGCCGGTCGTGATCAACTCACCGGCCGGCAGACAGCCCTCAACGTAGTGCACGTAAGAGCCTTCGTCGGCGATGATCAGCGTCCGCTCGAACTGGCCCATGTTCTCGGTGTTGATCCGGAAATAGGCCTGCAGCGGAATGTCGACGCGGACACCCGGCGGCACGTAAATAAAAGAGCCGCCACTCCATACTGCTGTATTCAATGCAGAAAACTTATTATCGCCCGCCGGAATGACCGTTCCGAAATACTGCTGAAATATTTCTGGGTGCTCCCGCAAACCAGTATCAGTGTCGAGGAAAATGACTCCCTGAGACTCCAAATCCTCTCTGATCTGGTGGTAAACCACCTCTGACTCGTACTGCGCGGCTACTCCAGCAACCAACCTTTGCTTTTCCGCTTCGGGAATTCCGAGCCTGTCGTAGGTATTCCGAATATCCTCTGGCAACTCTTCCCAACTCGCGGCCTGCTTTTCGGTGGAGCGCACGAAGTATTTGATGTTGTCGAAGTCGATGCCCTCGAGGTTGGAGCCCCACGTCGGCATGGGCTTGCGCTCGAAGATGCGCAGTGCCTTCAGCCGGTTCTGCAGCATCCACTCGGGCTCGTTCTTCTTCGCCGAGATGTCGCGGACCACCGCCTCGGACAGCCCGCGCTGCGCGCTGGCGCCCGCGGTGTCGGAGTCCGCCCAGCCGTAGCCGTACCGGCCCAGGGAGGCGATCGCCTCTTCCTGGGTCAGCGGCTGGGTGGCGGTCTTGCTGGCCTCGGGTGTGAGTGTCATAGGGACGCTCCTTTGATGCTCGTGGTGTCGGTCATGTGGCGCCGCTCCTCCGCATCGCCGGCGCGGCGCGGGCTGGGCGCCTTTGAGACAGGCACAGTGATAGGCACGGTGAGGGGCACGTGGGTCGTGCAGGCGCAGTCGCCGTTGACGATGGTCGCCAACCGCTGCACGTGGGTCCCGAGCACCTCGGCCATGGCCTGCTGCTCGGCTTCACACAACTCGGGGAATTCCTCGGCGACGTGCGACACCGGGCAGTGGTGCTGGCAGATCTGCACGCCGTGGATCGGTCCGCCGACCCGCGTCGTGGTGGCGACGTAGCCGGCCTTGGTCAGCGCGCCGGCGACCCGCTCGGCGGCCGCCTCGACCGCCGCGTCGTCGGGGCCGTCGGCCGCCTCGACGTCGGCCAAGATCGCGTCGATGCGACGCCGGGCGAACGCCTGGACGGCGTCCTCACCGCCGATTTCCCGCAGTTGCCGCATGGCGGCGGACGCCAGGTCGTCGTAGGCGTGGTCGAGCTTGGCGCGACCGGCAGCGGTCAGCCGGAAGCGTTTCGCGGGGCGCCCGCGCCCCATCTGCTGCCAGGCCGCGGCGGCCGTGGACTCGGCATCTCCCGCCTCGACCAGCGCGTCGAGGTGACGCCGCACACCGGCGGCCGCCAGGCCCAGCCGGTCACCGATCTCGCCGGCGGTGATCGATCCGGACTCCAGCAGCAGGCGCACGATGGCACGACGGGTGTGACCATCCGACACCGCCGCGCCGGCCGCGGGCACGGCGGCGGCCTGGTGGGTGGTGCGGATTTTCACAACACCAGTGTGACGCAATTCCGGGGATCGGTCTAGCAAGGGTGCCCTGTGTGGGCGGTTGCGCTGGTCACACCGGCTACGCTGCTCTGATGGCAGCCCGCCACCACACGCTGAGCTCGTCGATCGCCAGCCTGCACGGCGACGAGCAAACGGTGGGCACGCCGCTGAACGATACAGAGCTCACCGCGCTGCAGCGCACCCGCCTGTTCGGTGCCACCGGCACCGTCCTGATGGCGATCGGCGCCCTGGGCGCCGGTGCCCGGCCCGTCGTCCAGGACCCCACGTTCGGGGTCCGGCTGCTCAACCTGCCGTCGCGGATCCAGACCGTGTCGCTGACGATGACGACGACCGGGGCGGTCATGATGGCGCTGGCCTGGCTGATGCTGGGCCGGTTTGCGCTGGGCCCCAGGCGAATGTCGCGCGGCGACCTGGACCGCACCCTGCTGTTGTGGATCCTGCCGCTGCTGCCCGCCCCGCCGATGTACAGCAAGGACGTCTACTCCTATCTGGCCCAGAGCCAGATCTCCCTGGAGGGGCTCGACCCCTACCGGGTGGGTCCGGCGTCGGGACTGGGTCTGTCGCACGTCTTCACGCTGTCCGTCCCGACGCTGTGGCGCGAGACGCCGGCGCCGTACGGCCCCCTGTTCCTGTGGATCGGGCGCGGCATCTCGGCGCTGACCGGCGAGAACATCGTCGCCGCCGTGCTCTGCCACCGGGTGGTGGTGCTGATCGGCGTCGGCCTGATCGTGTGGGCGACCCCGCGGCTGGCCCGGCGCTGCGGCGTCGCCGAGGTCAGCGCGCTGTGGCTGGGCGCGGCCAACCCGCTGCTGATCATGCATCTGGTCGCCGGCGTCCACAACGAGGCGCTGATGCTCGGGCTGATGCTGGCCGGCGCCGAATTCGCGCTGCGTGGCCTGGACTCGACGCGCTTTCCGCGGCTGCTGCCCGCGTCGTGGCGACCCGGCCCCGACTGGGAACCGCTGGGCATGCTGCTGGCCGGCGCCATCCTGATCACACTGTCGTCGCAGGTGAAGCTGCCGTCACTGCTGGCGCTGGGCTTTGTCACGATGGCGCTGGCATACCGCTGCGGGGGCAACCTGCGGGCGCTGCTGCTGGCGGGCGGGTCGATGGGGGCGCTGTCGCTGGCGGTGACGGCCCTCGTCGGCTGGGCCAGCGGGCTCGGCTTCGGCTGGGTCTACACGCTGGGCACCGCCAACGTGGTGCGCAGCTGGATGTCGCCGCCGACGCTGCTGGCGCTCGGCACCGGGCAGGTCGGGATCCTGCTGGGCCTGGGCGATCACACCACCGCGGTGCTGGGGCTGACCCGCGCCATCGGTGTGTTGATCATCACGGTGATGGTGGTCTGGCTGCTGCTGGCCGTCTTCCGCGGCCGGTTGCACCCGATCGGCGGCCTCGGCGTCGCGCTGGGCATCACGGTGCTGCTGTTCCCCGTCGTGCAGCCCTGGTATCTGCTGTGGGCCATCATCCCGCTGGCGGCCTGGGCGACCCGCACCGGCTTCCGGGTGGCGGCGATCGTCATCACCCTCGTCGTCGGCATTTTCGGCCCGACGGCCAACGGAGATCGCTTCGCGCTGTTCCAGATCGTCGACGCGACCCTGGCCAGCACCGCCATCGTGGCGCTGCTCATCGCGCTGACGTACACCCGCCTGCCGTGGCGCCCGCTCCAGTCGAAGACCCCGGAAGCGAACGGCGAGACGGCCATTGCCGTGCCGGCCGCCGTGACCCCTGAGGCCCCGCGGGCCACCCCGAGTTCCGAGGCGGCGCCCGACGCCTACGCTGATTCCACGTGAGATCGGCCCGGAAGGTCCATGACGCGCCCGAAACGGTGCTGCGGCTGCGCGGTGTGAGCAAGCGGTACGGGTCGACCACCGCGGTCTCCAACCTCGATCTGGACGTGCACGCCGCCGAGGTGCTGGCCCTGCTCGGCCCCAACGGCGCCGGCAAGACCACGACGGTGGAGATGTGCGAGGGCTTCGTGCGCCCGGACGCCGGCACGATTCAGGTGTTCGGCCTGGACCCGATCGCCGACAACGCGCGACTGCGCGCCCGCATCGGGGTGATGCTGCAGGGCGGGGGCGGCTACCCCGCGGCCCGCGCCGGCGAAATGCTCAGCCTGGTGGCCGCCTACGCGGCGGACCCGCTGGACCCGGCGTGGCTGCTGGACACCCTGGGCCTGACCGACGCGGCCCGCACCACCTATCGGCGGCTCTCCGGTGGCCAGCAGCAGCGGCTCGCGCTGGCCTGCGCGCTGGTCGGCCGGCCCGAACTGGTGTTCCTCGACGAGCCCACCGCGGGCATGGACGCCCACGCCCGGCTGCTGGTCTGGGAGCTGATCGACGCGCTGCGCCGCGACGGCGTGACGGTGGTGCTGACCACCCACCAGCTCAAGGAGGCCGAGGAGCTCGCCGACCGGCTGGTGATCATCGACCACGGGGCGACCGTGGCCTCCGGCACGCCGGCGGAACTGATACGCACCGGCGCCAAGGACCAGCTGCGGTTCACCGCCCCGCCGCGGCTCGACCTGTCCCTGCTGGCCTCCGCCCTGCCCGAGGACTACAAAGCCACCGAGGTGACGCCCGGCGAGTACCTGGTCGAGGGCCCGGTCGACCCGCAGGTGCTGGCGACCGTCACGGCGTGGTGCGCGCAGATCGACGTGTTGGCCACCGACATGCGCGTCGAGCAGCGCAGCCTCGAGGACGTGTTCCTCGACCTCACCGGCAGGAAGTTGCGACCGTGACCCACACCAACACCCCGGCGTTCCCCGCCGGAACCTTCGCCCCCAACCCGCGCCCCAGCGCCGTGCCGCGGATGCTCGCCGCCCAGTTCGGCCTGGAGCTCAAGCTGCTGCTGCGCAACGGCGAACAACTGCTGCTGACCATGTTCATCCCGATCACGCTGCTGATCGGGCTCACGCTGCTGCCGCTGGGCTCCTTCGGCCATAACCGCGCCGCCACGTTCGTCCCGGTCATCATGGCGCTGGCGGTGATCTCGACCGCGTTCACCGGGCAGGCCATCGCCGTGGCGTTCGACCGCCGCTACGGGGCGTTGAAGCGGCTGGGAGCCACCCCGCTACCGGTCTGGGGCATCATCGCCGGGAAGTCGCTGGCGGTGGTCGCCGTGGTGTTCTTGCAGGCAATCCTCTTGGGCGCCATCGGTTTTGGGCTCGGCTGGCGGCCCGCCCCGGCGGCCCTGGCGCTGGGCGCGGCGGTCATCGCGCTGGGCACCGCGGGCTTCGCGGCCCTCGGGCTGTTGCTCGGCGGGACGCTGCGGGCCGAGATCGTGCTCGCGGTCGCCAACCTGATGTGGTTCGTCTTCGCCGGGCTCGGGGCGCTGACCGTGGAGACCGGCATGATCCCCGCGGCGGTCAAGTGGGCGGCCCGACTCACCCCGTCGGGCGCGCTCACCGAGGCGCTGTCGCGGGCGATGTCGTTGTCCGTGGACTGGTTCGGGATCGTCGTGCTCGCGGTGTGGGGCGTGGCCGCGGCGCTGGCCGCGCTGCGCTGGTTCCGCTTCACCTGACGGCGTTCGGTCGCGGCGCGGACGAGCCCGTACTACAGGGCGTAGTTGTCGTTGGCTTACGATCGGGCGGTGCTAGGACGAGCGCTGCTGAGGCTGGTGGACCTGCTCCCCGACCCGAGTCCGCGCGCGCAGCGGATCGCCGCCGCGTTCGTCATCCTCACCCAGGGCGGCATCGCCGTCACCGGCGCGATCGTCCGCGTCACCGCGTCGGGACTGGGTTGCCCGACGTGGCCGCAGTGCTTTCCGGGCAGCTTCACCCCGGTCGCGCACGCGGAGGTGCCGCGCGTCCACCAGGCCGTCGAATTCGGCAACCGGATGGTCACCTTCGCGGTGGTGATCGCCGCGATACTGGCCGTGCTGGCCGTGACCAGGGCGCGCCGCCGCGCCGAGGTCCTTGTCTACGCGTGGCTGATGCCGGTGTCGACGGTGGTGCAGGCGGTCATCGGCGGCATCACCGTGCGCACCGGGCTGCTGTGGTGGACGGTGGCCATCCACCTGCTGACGTCGATGACGATGGTGTGGCTGTCGGTGCTGCTCTACGTCAAGGTCGGCGAGCCCGACGACGGGGCGGTCCACGACCGGGTGGGCAGGCCGCTGCGGGCGCTGACGGCGCTGAGCGCGGTCGACCTGGCGGCGGTGCTGGTCACCGGCACGCTGGTCACCGCCGCCGGCCCGCACGCCGGTGACCGCAGCCCCAGCCGGACGGTGCCGCGGCTGAAGGTCGAGATCACCACGCTGGTGCACGCGCATTCGTCGCTGTTGGTGGCCTATCTGGCCCTGCTGGTCGGGCTGGGCTTCGGGCTGCTGGCGGTGGGCGCCGCGCGGGCCATCCTGCTGCGGCTCGGCGTGCTGGTCGCCCTGGTGTGCGCGCAGGCCGCTGTGGGCACCGCGCAATACTTCACCGGCGTACCCGCGGCCCTGGTCGCGGTCCACGTGGCCGGTGCAGCGGCGTGCACGGCGGCCACCGCGGCGCTATGGGCGTCTATGCGAGAGCGGGCCCAGCCCCAGCCGCTCGCACGCTGACTCCACCGCCAGCGCGAACCGGCGCTGGCCGAGGTCGCGGCTTTCGGCGTCCAGCCGGCGCCAGCCCAGCGACGGCTCCACCAGCTGCAGTTCGAGCAGCCGCGCGCCGAGCAGGTGGGCGCGGGCGTACAGCAATTCGCTCGGCACGACGCCCACCTGGGCCGCGGCGGCGGCCAGGGCGGCAGCGCCGACGTCCCACAGTTCGAAGTCGGGCTCGGCCATCGCTTCGCCGGCGCCGGTGAACGCGTGCGACGGCTCGCCGCCGAGGAACACCAGCACCGTCTCGGCGGCCGCGGCGCCCGGCTGCACCAGCGCGCTCCGCCCCGCCCCGTGCAACTCGGCGACGCGGGCGGCGGCCGCGGCCCGGTCGGCGCAACGACGGGTGCCGGTGCCGATCGACGGGCCGACGAAGACGTCACCGGTGCGTGGCAACCGGATTCGCGCGCCCGGCGCCACGACCTCGCCCGGCACCGTCGGCACCCCCCGACCCGCCAGGTCACCCAGGTAGCGCCGGTCGGCGTTCCAGGCGACGACGGCGGGGGCGTTGAGCAGGTTGGCCACGCCGGTGGTCCAGGCCAGGAACTCGTCGAGCCGGTCGGCGTAGTCGTGGGTGGCCCGCAGAATCACCAGGTCCGCGCGGCCGGCTTCCGGGTCGTCCCACGCCAACCAGCGCGCGTGCAGACCGCGCCGCCGCAGCGCGGGCACGAGCCCGGCGTCGTCCCCGTCCCCGGCGACCTGCCGCCGATAGCCGGCAAGCACGATGCGGGGATGGAAGACGTCCGGGCGGGCCAGCTTCATGTCCGGGCATGATATCCACATGCACGCGATCGAAGTCAGCGAAACCGGCGGGCCCGAGGTGCTGCGTTACGTCGAGGTGCCACAGCCCACGCCCGGCCCCGGCGAGGTGCTGATCAAGGCCGAGGCCATCGGCGTCAACTACATCGACACCTACTTCCGCTCCGGGCAATATCCGCGAGAGCTGCCGTTCATCCTCGGCTCGGAGATGTGCGGCACGGTCGTCGCCACCGGCGAGGGGGCCGACGGCTTTCACGAGGGCGAGCGGGTGGTGACCGCCACGGCGGCCGGCGGATACGCCGAATTCTCCACCGCCCCAGCGCCTTTCACCGCGAAGGTGCCGGACAACGTGACGTCGGAGGTGGCGGCCTCGGTGCTGCTGAAGGGCCTCACGGCGCATTACCTGCTGAAGTCGGTGTACCCGGTGCGCGGCGGCGACGCGGTGCTGGTGCACGCCGGCGCCGGCGGCGTCGGCCTGATCCTGACGCAGTGGGCCACCCTGCTCGGCGGCCGGGTGATCACCACGGTCTCCACCCCGGAGAAGGCGCGGATGTCCAAGGACGCCGGCGCCGCCGAGGTGCTCTCCTACCCCGACGACGCCGCCGAGTTCGGCCGGCGGGTCCGCGACCTGACCGGCGGCGCCGGGGTGGCGGCGGTGTACGACGGCGTGGGCGCGACGACGTTCGACGCCAGCCTGGCCAGCCTGGCCGTCCGCGGCACCCTGGCGCTGTTCGGCGCCGCCAGCGGACCCGTCCCGCCCGTCGACCCGCAGCGCCTCAACGCCGCCGGCTCCGTGTATCTGACCCGGCCCTCGCTGGTGCACTTCATCCGGACCGGCGACGAGTTCGGTTGGCGGGCAATCGAATTGTTCGACGCGATCGCCGGCGGCGCCCTCAGCATCGAAGTCGGCGGACGCTATCCGTTGTCCGAGGCGGCCCGCGCCCATCGGGACCTGCAGGGCCGCAAGACCGCGGGTTCCATTGTGCTGCTGCCCTAATCGCCGGAATCCCAGGTTCCCGGCACCATCGGCACCGTCGGGCCGCCGGGCCGACTCAGAACACGGTCGGCAGCGCGAAGGCCGAGTCGATCGCCAGCGCGCAGAACACCACCGCCAGATAGTTGTTGGACTGCAGGAACAGTCGCAGCGGCTTGACCGGCTCGCCGGCGCGCACCCCCGCGTACAGCTGGTGGGCCATCGCCAGGAACCACACCCCGGCCGCCGCCGCGACCGCCGCGTACAACCAGCCGGTGGCCAGCGCCAGCGCCAGCGTCGCCAGCACGGTCAGCCAGGTGTAGATCAGGATCTGCCTGGTGACCTGACGCTCGGTCGCCACCGCGGGCAGCATCGGAACGCCGGCCAGCTTGTAGTCGTCCTTGTAGCGCATCGCCAAAGCCCAGGTGTGCGGCGGCGTCCAGAAGAAGATGATCGCGAACATCACCAACGCCGGCCAGCCGATGGTGCCGGTGACGGCCGACCACCCGATCATCACCGGCATGCAGCCGGCCGCACCGCCCCACACCACGTTTTGCGACGTGCGGCGTTTGAGCACCAGCGTGTAGACGAACACGTAGAACGCGATGGTGGCGACGGCCAGCAGCCCCGACAGCAGGTTCGTCGTCCACCACAGCCAGAAGAACGAGCCCACGCTGAGCACCACCCCCAGCGCCAAGGCGTTTCGCGTCGGCACGGCGGCCCGCGCCAGCGGCCTGCGCGCGGTGCGCTTCATCACCTTGTCGATGTCGGCGTCGGCCACGCAGTTAAGCGTGTTGGCGCCCCCGGCCGCCAGCATCCCGCCGATCAACGTGTTGAGGATCAGCAGCGGGTTCACGGTGCCGCGGTGGGCGAGCAGCATCGCCGGTATCGCGGTGACCAGCAGCAGCTCGATGACCCGCGGCTTGGTCAGCGCCAGGTAGGCCAGCAGCGTGCCCGTCCCCGGCTGTCGCCGGGCCGCGCCGTGTGCTCGGCTCGGTATTCGGCTCGGCGCGACGCGCCCGCGAACGCTCACGCAATAACTCCTCGGGTCGCAGCAGCGCGCAGCATCTACTACGCACGATGGTAGACCGCGCACCCACCGCCGCGAGCCCCGAGGGTCTATTCACACAGAATTTCCCGCTTACGGGACGGATCGCAAAGTCCGGGTCGCCTGCGGGTCACCTTCGTCGCGGCCGGCGATGCCTACCCGAAATCCCGCGCTGCAAACGCCGGGCGTCCCGCACTAGGGTGAGATTGATCGGCGCTATCAATTCGGCCACCCCAAGGACTGACGCCTGTGACCACACTCGAAGAGATCTCCACGCTGACCCAACCGCGCCTCCCCGACGACTGGACCGAGATCGATTCGGCCGCGGTCGACACCGCCCGGGTGCTCGCCGCCGACGCCGTCCAAAAGGTCGGCAACGGCCACCCCGGGACGGCGATGAGCCTGGCCCCACTGGCCTACACCCTGTTCCAGCGCGCGATGCGCCACGACCCCAGCGACACCCACTGGCTGGGCCGGGACCGGTTCGTGCTGTCGGCCGGGCACAGCAGCCTGACGCTCTACATCCAGCTCTACCTGGGCGGGTTCGGCCTGGAGCTGTCCGACATCGAATCGCTGCGCACCTGGGGCTCCAAGACGCCCGGACACCCGGAGTTCCGGCACACCAAGGGCGTCGAGATCACCACCGGCCCGCTCGGCCAGGGCCTGGCGTCGGCGGTCGGGATGGCGATGGCGGCCCGCTACGAGCGGGGCCTGTTCGATCCGGACGCCGAGCCCGGAACCAGCCCGTTCGACCACTTCATCTACGTGATCGCCTCCGACGGGGACATCGAGGAGGGGGTGACCTCGGAGGCGTCGTCGCTGGCGGCCGTGCAGCAGCTGGGCAACCTCATCGTGTTCTACGACCACAACCAGATCTCGATCGAGGACGACACCAACATCGCGCTGTGCGAGGACACCGCCGCCCGCTACCGCGCCTACGGCTGGCACGTGCAGGAGGTGGAGGGCGGCGAGAACGTCGTCGCGATCGAGGAGGCCATCGCCAACGCCAAGGCCGCCACCGACCGGCCCTCGTTCGTCTCGCTGCGCACCATCATCGGCTACCCGGCGCCCAACCTGATGAACACCGGCAAGGCGCACGGCGCGGCCCTCGGCGACGACGAGGTCGCGGCCGTCAAGAGAATCCTGGGCTTCGATCCCGACAAGACGTTCGAGGTCCGCGAGGACGTCCTCACCCACACCCGGGGGCTGGTGGCGCGCGGCAAAGAGGCCCATGAGCGCTGGCAACCGGAGTTCGAGGCGTGGGCCGAGCGCGAACCGCAACGCAAGGCGCTGCTGGAGCGGTTGACCGCGCAAAAATTGCCCGACGGCTGGGACGCGGACATCCCGCACTGGGAGCCCGGGTCGAAGGCCCTGGCCACCCGGGCCGCGTCGGGTGAGGTGCTGTCGGCGGTGGGCCCGAAGCTGCCGGAGCTGTGGGGCGGCTCGGCCGACCTGGCGGGCAGCAACAACACCACCATGAAGGGCGTCGATTCCTTTGGCCCGCCGTCGATTTCGACCAAGGACTACACCGCGCACTGGTACGGCCGCACCCTGCATTTCGGTGTTCGCGAGCACGCGATGGGCGCCATCCTGTCCGGCATCGTGCTGCACGGACCCACCCGGGCCTACGGCGGCACGTTCCTGCAGTTCTCGGACTACATGCGCCCGGCGGTGCGGTTGGCGTCGCTGATGGACATCGACACCATCTACGTGTGGACGCACGATTCGATCGGGCTCGGCGAGGATGGCCCGACCCATCAGCCCATCGAGCACCTTTCGGCGCTGCGGGCCATCCCCCGCTTGTCGGTGGTACGCCCGGCCGACGCCAACGAGACGGCCTACGCGTGGCGCACGATCCTGGCCCGCGGCAACGGCAGCGGCCCGGTCGGCCTGATTTTGACCCGCCAGGGCGTACCGGTGCTGGAGGGCACCAACTTCGAGGGCGTCGGACGGGGCGGCTACATACTCGGTGACGATGGTGGTGACGAGCCCGACGTCGTGTTGATCGGCACCGGCTCCGAGGTCCAGCTCGCGGTCGAGGCGCAAAAGTTGTTGGCGGACAAGGACATCGTGGCGCGGGTGGTGTCGATGCCGTGCGTGGAGTGGTTCGAGTCGCAACCGTCCGACTACCGCGACAGCGTGCTGCCCCCGTCGGTCTCGGCTCGGGTGGCCGTCGAAGCCGGCGTCGCGCAATGCTGGCACAAGCTGGTCGGCGACACCGGCAGGATCGTGTCGATCGAGCACTACGGCGAATCCGCCGACTACAAGACGTTGTTCCGTGAGTTCGGCTTTACGGCCGAGGCCGTCGCCGCCGCCGCGGAACAGGTCGTCGATAACTGAGAAAGGGTGATTCACATGGCCGGTCAGAATCCTAACCTCGCGGCGTTGAGCGCCGCGGGGGTGTCCGTGTGGCTGGACGACTTGTCGCGGGAGCGGCTCAAGTCGGGCAACCTCCAGGAGCTGATAGACACCAAAAGCGTTGTCGGCGTGACGACCAACCCGTCGATCTTCCAGAAGGCGTTCGCCGAGGGCGACGCCTACGACGGCCAGATCGCCGAGCTGGCCGAGCGGGGCGCCGACGTCGATGCCACCGTGCGCACCGTCACCACCGACGACGTGCGCACCGCGTGCGACGTGCTGGCGCCGCAGTGGGAGGCCTCCGACGGGGTCGACGGCCGGGTGTCCATCGAGGTCGACCCGCGGCTGGCCGACGAGACCGACAAGACCATCGCGCAGGCCGTCGAGCTGTGGAAGATCGTCGACCGGCCCAACCTGTTCATCAAGATACCGGCGACGAAGGCCGGCCTCCCGGCCATCACCGCCGCTCTCGCGGAAGGGATTTCGGTCAACGTCACGCTGATTTTCTCCGTCGAGCGGCACCGCCTGGTGATGGACGCCTACCTGGCCGGGCTGGAGAAGGCCCGCGAAGCCGGGCACGACCTGTCCAAGATTCATTCGGTGGCATCGTTTTTCGTGTCGCGGGTGGACACCGAGATCGACAAGCGGCTGGAAAAGATCGGCTCCGCCGAGGCGCTCGCGCTGCGCGGCAAGGCCGGCGTGGCCAACGCCCGGCTGGCCTACGCCGCCTACCAGGAAGTCTTCGAGGGCGGCGACCGCTTCGAGGCGCTCAAGGGCGACGGCGCCCGCGTGCAGCGGCCGCTGTGGGCGTCGACGGGCGTCAAGAACCCCGAGTACGCCGACACCCTCTACGTTACCGAGCTGGTCGCGGCCAACACGGTAAACACCATGCCGGAGAAGACAATCGACGCGGTCGCCGACCACGGGGTTGTCAAGGGTGACACCGTCAGCGGCACCGCCGCGGCCGCGCAGGAGGTGTTCGACAAGCTGGCGGCGGTCGGGATCGACCTCCCCGACGTCTTCGTGGTGCTGGAGCAAGAAGGCGTGGACAAGTTCGTGGAGTCCTGGACCGAGCTGTTGGAGGAGACACAGAAGCAACTGGGTTCCGCCGGCAAATGAGCCCGGCGAGCTCCAAGCCGGGCGCCCGCGGCGGCCAGTGGCAGAACCCGCTGCGGGACAAGAAGGATAAGCGGCTACCCAGGATCGCCGGCCCGTGCGGCATGGTGATCTTCGGCGTCACCGGCGATCTGGCCCGCAAGAAGGTGATGCCGGCCATCTACGACCTGGCCAATCGCGGGCTGCTGCCGCCCACCTTCTCCCTGGTGGGCTTCGCCCGGCGGGACTGGGAAACCCAGGATTTCCGCAAGGTGGTCTACCAGGCCGTCAAGGAGCACTGCCGTACGCCGTTCCGGCAGGAGAACTGGGAACGGCTGGCCGAGGGATTCCGTTTCGTGCCGGGCTCTTTCGACGACGACGTCGCGTTCGCCCGGCTCGCCGAGACGCTGGACAAGCTCGACGCCGAACGCGGCACCGGCGGCAATCACGCCTTCTACCTGGCGATCCCGCCCAAGTCCTTCCCGGTGGTGTGCGACCAGCTGCACAAATCCGGGCTGGCCCGCCCGCAGGGCGACAGGTGGAGCCGGGTGGTCATCGAAAAGCCGTTCGGCCACGACCTGGAAAGCGCGCAGGCCCTGAACAAGGCCGTCAACGCCGTCTTCCCGGAGGAGGCGGTGTTCCGGATCGACCACTACCTGGGCAAGGAGACGGTGCGCAACATCCTGGCGCTGCGCTTCGCCAACCAGTTGTTCGACCCGATCTGGAACTCCCACTACGTCGACCACGTGCAGATCACCATGGCCGAAGACATCGGGCTGGGCGGGCGCGCCGGCTACTACGACGGCATCGGCGCCGCCCGCGACGTCATCCAGAACCATCTCATGCAGCTGCTGGCGCTGACCGCGATGGAAGAGCCCGTCAGCTTCCAGCCGTTCGCGCTGCAGACCGAGAAGATCAAGGTGCTGTCGGCGACCCAACTGGCCGAACCGCTCGACGAGACCACCAGCCGCGGCCAGTACACCGGGGGTTGGCAGGGCGGCGAGAAGGTCGTCGGGCTGCTCGACGAAGAGGGGTTCGCCAAGGACTCCACCACGGAGACGTTCGCGGCCATCACGCTCGAGGTCGACACCCGCCGCTGGGCCGGCGTGCCGTTCTACCTGCGAACCGGTAAACGCTTGGGCCGCAGGGTCACCGAGATCGCGCTGGTCTTCAAACGCGCGCCGCATCTGCCGTTCGACGCGACGATGACCGACGAGTTGGGCGCCAACGCCATGGTCATCCGGGTGCAGCCGGACGAGGGGACGACCCTGCGGTTCGGCTCCAAGGTGCCGGGCACCGCGATGGAGGTCCGCGACGTCAACATGGACTTCTCCTACGGGTCGGCGTTCGCCGAGGAGTCACCCGAGGCCTACGAACAGCTGATCCTCGATGTGCTGCTCGGCGAGCCATCCCTGTTCCCGGTCAACGCGGAGGTCGAAATGGCGTGGGAGATACTCGATCCCGTCCTGGATAACTGGGCGGCGCACGGCAAGCCCGATCCCTATGAGGCCGGCACCTGGGGCCCGGAGTCCTCCTTCGAAATGCTGCGCCGCACGGGGCGGGAATGGCGGCGCCCATGATCGTCGATCTGCCCGACACCACCACCACCGCGGTCAACAAGAAGCTGGACGAGCTTCGCGAAAGGATCGGCGCCGTCACGATGGGGCGGGTGCTGACGCTGCTCATCGCGCCGGACAGCGACGGTGTGCTGGAAGAGTCGCTCAAGGCCGCCAACGACGCCAGCCACGAACACCCCAGCCGGATCATCGTCACGATGCGCGGCGACCCGTACGCCGACGAGCCGCGTCTGGACGCGCAGCTGCGCGCGGGTGGCGACACCGGCGCCGGCGAGGTGGTGATCCTGACGCTGTCCGGGCCGCTCGCCGGCCATGCCGCCAGCGTCGTGATCCCGTTTCTGCTCCCGGACATTCCGGTGGTGGCGTGGTGGCCCGACGTCGCGCCGCGGCTGCCCGCCCAAGACCCGTTGGGCAAGTTGGCAATCCGGCGCATCACCGACGCCACCAACGGCATCGATCCGTTGTCGGCGATCAGGAGCCGGCTCTCCGGATACACTCCCGGCGACACCGATTTGTGCTGGGCCCGTATCACCTACTGGCGCGCGCTGCTGGCCTCGGCCGTCGACCAGCCGCCCCACGAACCGATCGAGTCGGCACTGGTTTCCGGCCTGAAGACCGAGCCCGCCCTCGACATACTGGCGGGCTGGCTGGCCGGCCGGATCGACGGCCCCGTGCGCCGGGCGGTCGGCGAACTCAAGGTCGAGTTGGTCCGCAGGAGCGAGACCATCGTGTTGAGCCGGCCCCAGGAGGGCAGGACGGCCACCCTGAGCCGCACGGCCAAGCCGGACGCCTTGGTTCCGTTGGCGCGCAGGGAAACCGGGGAATGCCTGGCGGAGGATCTGCGACGGCTGGACGCCGACGAGATCTACCTGACGGCGCTGGAAGGCATCAAAAAGGTGGAGTACGTGTGAACAAAGTCATCGAGATCTTCCCGAACAGCGAGGCCTTGGTGGAGGCCGGCGGCAGGCGCCTGGTCGACGCCATCCAGGCCGCGGTGGCGGCCAGGGGACGGGCGCTGGTCGTCCTGACCGGCAGCGGCAACGGTATCGCGCTGCTGCGCTACCTCAGCAAAGCGCCGCGGCAGATCGACTGGTCCGCGGTGCATCTGTTCTGGGGCGACGAACGCTACGTGCCCGAGGACGACGACGAACGAAACGAGAAGCAGGCGCGAGTGGCCTTGCTCGATCAGATCGACATCCCGTCGAGCAACGTGCACCCCATGCCGGCCAGCGACGGCGAATTCGGCACCGATGTCGCCGCCGCGGCGCTGTCTTACGCGCAGCTGCTGGCCGCCAACGCCGAATCCGGCGATCCGGCGCCGAATTTCGATGTTCACCTGCTCGGAGTGGGGCCCGAGGGCCACATCAACTCGGTTTTCCCGCACACGCCGGCCGTGCTCGAAGCCACCCGCATGGTGGTCGAAGTCGAGGATTCTCCGAAACCGCCACCGCGACGAATAACCTTCACCATGCCGGCGGTGCAACGCTCGCGCGACGTCTTGCTGCTGGTGTCCGGGGCGGAGAAAGCCGATGCGGTGGCCGCCGCGATCGGTGGCGCCGACCCCGTTGTGATCCCGGCCGCCGGTGCCGTCGGGCTCGAGAACACGATCTGGCTGCTCGACGAGGACGCCGCGTCCCAGCTCCCCCGCTGATTCCGGGCGCCGGGCGTCACGCCAGCGTCACGCCAGCGTGACCGTCGGCGTCGAACGCCACGCTGGCGTGACGCTGGGCGCAACGAACATAATTGCCCTCATGGCAGACAGAACCGTGCGCGGCGGGCCCGAGCGGAGCCGGATCAAGACCCTCACCCAGGCCGCCTTGAACGCCGACAAGACCGTCGAGCAGGTCGAAGACGTTCTCGACGGCCTGAGCAGGACGATGAAGGAGCTGAACAGCTCGCTGTCGGCCTTGAACGCCACGGTCGAACGCATGGAGACCGGTCTGGATCACCTCGACGGCACCCTCGGTAGCCTGGACGATCTCGCCAAGCGGCTGATCGTCCTCGTCGAGCCGGTGGAGGCCATCGTTCAGCGGATTGACGACATGGTGAAGGTGGGCGAGACGATGATGTCCCCGCTGTCGGTCACCGAGCACGCGGTGCGCGGCGTGCTGGACAGGCTGCGCAACCGGACGGTGCGGTAGACGGTTGGCTGAGGCCGCCCCGCCGCCGACCGGCGAAACCCTTACCCGCTGTTTCGGAGCGCGCTGGCCAATCCGTTCATCGTCAGCAGGATCCCGCGCCGCACCAATTCGTCGTCGTCGCCCGAGCGGTAGCGGCGGAGCAACTCCACCTGCAGGTGGTTCAGCGGCTCCAGATACGGGAACCGGTTGAACACCGAACGGGCCAGCGCCGGGTTGTCGGCGAGCAGGTCGTCGTGACCGGTGATGAGCTTGTGCATGGCGATGGTGCGCCGGTGCTCGTCGACGATCTTCCCGAACACCCTGTGCCGCAACGACTCGTCGGCCACCAGCTCGGCGTAGCGGGCCGCCAGGCCCAGATCGCTTTTGGCCAGCACCTGCGCCATGTTCGACAGCACACTGCGAAAGAACGGCCACCGCCGATACAGCTCGTGCAGCATCTCCACCCGCGCGGTCTCGCTTTGGGGCCCCGCCGCGATCCACCGCTCGAACGCCGATCCGCTGCCATACCAACCCGGCAGCATCACCCGCGACTGGCTCCAGGCCAGCACCCACGGGATGGCGCGCAGGTCTGAGATGGAGGAGGTGGGTCTGCGTGAGGTCGGCCGGCTGCCGATGTTCAGCGAGCCGATCTCGCTGACCGGCGTGGAGGCGGTGAAGTACTCGACGAAACCCGGTGTCTCGTGGACCAATTCGGCGTAGGCGCGGTGCGCGAGCGTAGCCACCTCGTCGAGCACCGCGTAGGCGGATTCCGCCGCGTCGCCCAGGCCCTCGACATCCAGCAGTGTCGATTCCACGGTGGCCGCGACCAAGCTCTCCAGATTGCGTCGCGCCAGTTGCGGCTCGGCGTATTTGGCGGCGATGACCTCACCCTGCTCGGTGAGCCGCAGCGAGCCGTTCACCGCTCCCGGCGGTTGCGCCAGGATGGCTTCGTAGCTGGGGCCGCCGCCGCGGCCGACGGTGCCGCCGCGACCGTGGAAGAGCCGCAACCGTACTCCGGTTTTGCGGGCCACCTCGACGAGGGTGAGCTCGGCCCGGTAGACGGCCCAGTTGGCGGCCAGATACCCGCCGTCCTTGTTGGAGTCGGAGTAGCCGAGCATGACTTCCTGGCATCCGCCCCGGGCGTCCACCAGCGATCGGTAGAGCGGCAGGTCCAGCATCGCCTGGAGAATCGTCGCCCCGTTGTGCAGGTCGCCGATCGTCTCGAACAGCGGCGAGATGCCCACCGGGCAATAGGGTTCGGGCCCGGAGGCGTCCACCAGGCCGGCCTCCTTCAACAGGATCGCGGCCTCCAACACGTCCGACACCGATTGGCACATCGAGATGACGTAGTTCGGCACCGCCGCCGCGCCGTAGAGCTCGACGGCGCGGGCGGCGGCGGTGAGGACGCCCAGCTCACCGCGGGCCAGGTCGGACAGTTGGGCGAGGTCGCCGACCAACGGGCGGCGGGTGCCGAGCTCGCCCGCCAGCAGCTCGACCCGTTCGCCTTCGGGCAGCGAGCCGTAGTCCGGATGCACCCCTGCCCAGGCCAGCAGCTCGCCGACCACCTCTTCGTGCACGTCGGAGTTCTGCCGCATGTCCAGGCCGGACAGGTGAAAACCGAAGACGTGCACGCTTTCTCGCAAACGCGCGAGCCGATCGTCGGCCAACAGCGCGCTGCCGTGGGTGCGCAGCGAAGCGTCGACGACGTCGAGGTCGGCCCGCAGTTCGGGCGGCGTGGAGTACGGCGGCAGGCCCAGGTCCAGCTCGTGCTGCGGCCGCCGGTCCAGGATCTCGGCGGCCGTGGCGCTGAGCCGGCCGCGGATCACCCGCAGCGCGCGCCGGTAGGGCTCGTCGGCGCGGGCCGCCTCCTGGCAGCCGTCGGCCAGCGCGGTCAATTCGGGGGTGACGGTGATGAGCCGCGCCGACATCGACAGCTCCTGCTCGAGATGGGTCAGCTCGGAAAGGTAGTGCGCCAGCGCGGTGAACGCGGCGCTGCCGGTGGCCCGCCGCACGACGTCGGCGGTGACGTTCGGGTTTCCGTCGCGGTCACCGCCGATCCAGGAACCGGGTTGCAGAATGGGCTCCGAGAGCAGGCCGTCGGCATCGGGCCAGCGGGCCCGCAACGCGTCACGCACCTCGGCGTTGACCTGCGGGATCACCTGGAACAACGCTGCCGGGTAATAGCGCAGCCCCACGTCGATCTCGTCGGTGATCTGCAGCCGGGACAGCCGGATCAGCGCGGTCTGCCACAGCGTGAGGACCTGGCGGCGCAGCTCGAGTTCGATGTTTCGGCCGTGGTCGGTCTCGGTGTGCCCGGCGGCGTGCAACCGCATCAACTCGGTGATCCGGTGCTGGGTGACGAACACGGTGCGCCGACGGGTTTCGGTCGGATGCGCGGTGATCACCGGCGACACCAGCGCACCCTCGAGGGCCGCGGCGACGGTGGCCGAATTCAGCTCTGCCTGATCGAGTTTCGCGTAGGTGGCGGCCAGGCTGCTGTCCTGCGGCGGCTCGCCGGCGGCGACGTGAATGGCGCGGCGGCGCTCGCGGTGGATGTCTTCGGCCACGTTGGCCAGCAGCGCGAAGTGACTGAACGCCCGGATGACCGGGATGGCCAGGTGGATGTCGAGCCCAGAGAACATCCGCGACATCTCGGCACGGTCGATCTCGGAGCGCCGCACCCGGAAGGATTCCACCCGCGCGCGTTCGACGAGGTCGAACACCTCGTCGCCGTTCTGCTCGCGCACGGTGTCGCCGAGGATGGCGCCCAGCAGCCTGATGTCGGCGCGCATCGGCTCGGTCGCCTCGCGGCCGAGCCGGGTCCGCCGGACGCCACCGATCGGTGCCAGCGCGGTGTCGGAGGCCTCAGCCATGCGTCCCAGTATCGACGCGGATCGCGCGGTCCGCCCGCCGACCGCCAGGCGTCAGCGGTATTTGATCAGCAGGGCAATGCCGACGATGCAAACCAGCCAGATGCCCGTGAGGAAGAGCGTCAACCGGTCCAGGTTCTTCTCCACCACGGTGGACCCGGACAGGCTCGACTGCACGCCACCGCCGAACAGCGTCGACAGGCCGCCCCCCTTGGCGCGGTGCAGCAGCACCAGCAACACCACCAGCACGCTGGTGATGACCAGGGTGATCTGCAGGGCCAATTCCATGGGGGCCACCCTACCTGTTATGCCTCACCCCAGAGCGACCGCGGTCCGGTCGAGGTGTTCGAGCCGGCGCCGGACGCCGTCGATCAGCGCCACCGGCTCCGCGCCGGCGTCCACCGCCGAGCTGACCGCGGTGATGGCGTCCACGGTGTCTTCCAGTTCGATGGCGGCCGGAATGACCCGCAAGGCCAGTGAGCTCACCATCAGCGGTTCCAGCGCGGCGGCCTCGGCCGTCGCACGCACCTGATGGGCGAGCCGGTAGGCGTCGTCTCGGGAAGATTGCCAACGCCGGCGTTGGCCGGCCGGTTTGACCGCCTCGCCGAAATAGCCGTGAGCCGCTGCCAGCGCCGACGACAACCGCGCGTAGGCCGGAAACCGCCGAGCCCCCGGCCACAACAGGTAGCCGAACACGACCGCCACCGCGGCGCCGATCAGCGTGTCGACCAGCCGAAGCGTGGGCGCCACCGGGTCCACGTGGCCGATCGATTGCGATAGCAACGCGGCGGTGGTGATTCCGATCACGCTGAGGCCGTACAGCTTCGGCGCCGCAAGCACGACAAACCCCAGCGCCAGCGCGGTTGCGGCCACCAGCGGCAGCCCGGAGGAGAAGACAGCCAGCAATCCCGTCGCGAGCAGCGCACCGGCCAACGTGCCGAAGATCCGGTTCACCGTGCGCACGAACACCGAGGCGTATTCGGGCCGCACGATGACGGCCGTGGTCAACGGCAGCCAGAACGAGTGCGCCCGCTCGTGCATGGCGACCGTGATGCCGGTGGCCACACCAAGGCACAGTCCGATGCGCACCCCGTTGGACAGGGCGGTATGAGAGGTGGCAGCGCGGATCAGCGCCGACAGCCGACGCGTCGCCGGCACCGGCGCACCCGGGCGGGCCGGTGCGGGACCGAGCGCATCGGCCAGCTCCAGCAAACCCGGATCCCCGCCGGCGTCATCGGCCGAAAAGTCGACCGACACCGGCGTGGCGGCCCGAATCTGGTTCCCGGCCCGGCGAATCGCCGCGATGGCATCGTCGGGCACCGGCCGGCCCTGCGCGTACAACGTCGCCGCCGCGAAGGCCACCAGGTCCGCCTGCCTGCGGTCCCGGGTGTCGCGTACGACGGCCGATGCGGCGGCCAACCGGGTGCGGGCCGGACCGGCTTCGTCGGTGCCGATCGCCGCGCACAGGTCCGCGGCCGCGGAGTACACCCGCGCCACCGCTCGACGTTCCGGTACACCGCGCCGCAACGCCCACGGCGCCACCACGGCCACCGCGCCGACGGTGGTGCCGGCCAGGTACCACAACGCCTGCTGCCACCACGGCAGCGACGACCCGCCGAACTGGCCGAACGCCACACCGACGGACAGCATCATCCCGAACGCGGGTGCGCTCGGCCCAACTCCGCCCACCATCCCCGAGATCACACCCGCGGCAGCCGCCGTGAGGATCAGCCCGGCGCCGAAGCCGTGCAGCGGCAGCGCACCCACGCTGATCCCGAGTGCGCCGCCGACGGCCTGGGCCATCCACGCCCGCCACCGGGTGCGGTAGAACCCGGTGGCAAGAAAGCCGACGGCGCAGGCCGCCCCGAGGTACGCGAGCCCGACAACCTGAAGATCTCCGGTCACCACACCGGCGCCGGCGATGAGCGCCGCGGTCGCCATCGCCCACACGGCGGGCCCCAGGGCCCACGGCGCGCCGGCCGGGCGCAGCGCCGCGGCAACGCTTTGGCCTAGCGCCGCAAGGTAATCCATCGTTCGGTGTTGGTCGTCGGCGGGCTTACGGCAACCCCACGAAAGCCTAAGGCAGCGGCCCACCGGCGGCGATGGCCGCCAGGGTCGCGAACTGTTCGCCGTCCAGCGATGCCCCGCCGACCAGCGCCCCGTCGATGTCCTCCTGGGCGACGATGTCGCCGATGTTTTTCGCGTTCACCGAGCCCCCGTAGAGCACCCGGACGGAGTCGGCGACCTTTGGCGAGGCGAGGGACGCCAGCTCCTTCCGGACCGCCCCGCACACCTCTTGAGCATCGGACGCGCTGGCCACCCGCCCGGTTCCGATCGCCCACACCGGCTCGTAGGCGATGACGACGTTGCCGATCTGCTCGCTCGACAGGCCGGCCAGCGAGCCGCGCAGCTGCCCCTCGCAGTGGCTCACATGCTCGCCCGCCTCCCGGACGTCCAGGTGCTCGCCGATGCAGACGATCGGGGTCAATCCGTTCTTGAGCGCGGCGGCGGCCTTGGCGGCCACCAGCGCGTCGTCCTCGTTGTGGTACGTGCGCCGTTCGGAGTGCCCGACGACGACGAAGCTGCACCCCAGTTTGGCCAGGAAGGCGCCGCTGATGTCGCCGGTGTAGGCGCCCGAGTCGTGCTGGGACAGGTCCTGGGCCCCGTAGGTCAGGCGCAGCTTGTCGCCGTCCACCAGCGTTTGCACGCTGCGCAGGTCGGTGAACGGCGGCAGAACGGTGACGTCGACCCTGTCGTAGTACTTGTCCGGCAGCGCGAACGCGACCTTTTGCACCAGCGCGATCGCCTCGAAGTGATTGAGGTTCATCTTCCAGTTGCCGGCGATCAGTGGCTTGCGGCTCACGCGTCCCCTCCACTTGGTTGCGGGCGGCCGAGCACCTCGATGCCCGGCAACGTCTTGCCCTCCAGGTATTCCAACGATGCGCCGCCGCCGGTGGAGATGTGCGAAAAGTCGCCCTCGGGGATGCCAAGCGCGCGCACCGCGGCCGCGGAATCCCCGCCGCCCACCACGCTGAACGCGCCCTTGCCGGTCGCCGCGGCGATCGCGTCGGCGACGCCCTTGGTGCCGGCGGCGAACGCCGGGAACTCGAACACGCCCATCGGGCCGTTCCAGAAGATGGTCTCGGCGTTGGACAACAACGCGGCGAACCGTTCGACCGATCCGGGCCCGATGTCCAGGCCGATCAGATCGCCGGGGATGGCGTCGACCGGGACGGTGTGCGGCGGCGAATCGGCGGCGAACTTCTCGGCCACCACGATGTCCATCGGCAGTCGCAGCACGTCGACGTAGGTGTCCAGCAGCCGGCGGCAGGTATCCACCATCTCGGTTTCCAGCAGCGACTTGCCCACCGAAAGGCCCTGCGCGGCAAGGAACGTGAAGCACATGCCGCCGCCGATCACGATGCTGTCGGCCCTGGTGGCCAGCGACTCGATGACACCGAGCTTGTCGGACACCTTCGACCCGCCGAGCACGACCGCGTAGGGACGGGTGGTCGAGCTGGTCAGCTGCTCCAGCACTCGGATCTCCTCGGCGACCAGCGTGCCGGCGTAGTGCGGCAGCAGGGTGGCGATGTCGTACACGGAGGCCTGCTTGCGGTGCACCACCCCGAAGCCGTCGGAGACGAAAGCGCCCGTCGGCCCGACCAATTCGGCCAGTTGCCGGGCCAGCGCCAGCCGCTCACCGTCGTCCTTGCTGGTCTCGCGCGGGTCGAAGCGGACGTTTTCCAGCAGCAGGATGTCGCCGTCGGTCAGTCCCTCGGCCCGGGCCAGCGCGTCGGCGCCGACGACATCACCGGCCAGCTGCACGTGCCGGCCCAGTTGCTCGGCGAGCGCCGCGGCCACCGGCGCCAGCGACAGCTTCGGGTCGGGCCCGTCCTTGGGACGGCCCAGGTGCGCGGCCACCACCACCCTGGCGCCGGCCTCGATCAGCCCCTTCAACGTCGGCACCGACGCGGCGATCCGGCCCGGGTCGGTGATCTCACCGGTATCGAAGTCGAGCGGCACGTTCAGATCTGAGCGCACCAGCACGCCCCGGCCCGAAACACCTTCGGACAGAAGGTCTTTGAGGGAAGGGATGGACACTGGTTTACAGCGACTTGCCGACCAGGGCGACCAGGTCGATGAGGCGGTTGGAGTAGCCCCATTCGTTGTCGTACCAGGACACCACCTTGGCCTGGTTGTCGATCACCTTGGTCAGGCCCGCGTCGAAGATCGAACTGTGCGGGTCGGTGACGATGTCGCTGGAGACGATGGGCGCGTCGTAGTACTTCAGGATTCCCTTGAGCCTGCCCTCCGCGGCGGCCTTGAAGGCCGCGTTGATCTCCTCGACGCCGGCGGGCTTGGACAGGTCGGCCGTGAGGTCGGTGACCGAGCCGGTGGGAATCGGCACCCGCAGGGCATAGCCGTCGAGCTTGCCCTTCAATTCCGGCATCACCAGGCCGATGGCCTTGGCCGCTCCGGTGGACGTCGGCACGATGTTCAGCGCGGCGGCGCGGGCGCGACGCAGGTCCTTGTGCGGCCCGTCCTGCAGGTTCTGGTCCTGGGTGTAGGCGTGGATGGTGGTCATCAGGCCCTTGACGATGCCGAACTCGTCGTGCAGCACCTTGGCCAGCGGCGCAAGGCAATTCGTGGTGCACGAGGCGTTCGAGATGATGTTCTGGCTGCCGTCGTACTTGTCGTCGTTGACGCCCAGGACGATGGTGATGTCGGGGTCGGTGGCGGGCGCCGAGATGATCACCTTCTTGGCGCCGGCCTCCAAGTGCCCCTTGGCCTTGGCCGCGTTGGTGAACAGGCCCGTGGACTCGACGACGACGTCGACGCCCAGATCGGCCCACGGCATCGCGGCCGGGCCCTCCCTGACCTCGAGCGCCTTGATCTTCGCGGTGCCGACGACGATGGTGTCCTCGCCTTCGAGGCTGACGTCGTAGGGCAGCCGGCCCAGGATGGAGTCGAACCTGAGGAGGTGCGCCAGCGTGGCGTTGTCCGTGATGTCGTTGACGGCCACCACCTCGATGTCGGTGGTGCCCTCCTCCCGTTGAGCCAGCAAGGCCCGGTAGAAGTTGCGCCCGATTCGACCGAAGCCGTTGATGCCCACTCGGACCGTCACGTGATCTCTCCCTGTCTTCCTAGTCTTTCCCGATGCTTCCTGGGTCTTTCCTGGTCTTTTTCCAAGTCCGCTCATGACCGCTCGCCGTCAGCCTAGATCAGTAGCGAGCCGCGGTGTGCGCCGGTAAGAGCGCCGGGTTTCTGTGACAACGCCCGGACGCCGACTTGTGACAGCGTCGTGACGTCACCATTTGGAAACGGCGCGGTGCGGCGTGGCTCGTGTGCCGCATGGGCTCCCCACAATTGGACCGTCGTCGAAAAACGACCTCGGTACGGCTATGCGGTTCTGCTGCACCAACTGATTTGCGGAAGTATCTGAGCGCGGATAAAGGAGAGTTGACGCTGATGGGGATCGTCGATCGGTTCAGCATCAAAGTAGTTGCCGGCGCTGGGTTGTGCGGGGCTGCTATTGCGTTGAGCCCGGATGCGGCAGCCGCCCCGCTGATGACAGGCGGCCACGCGTGCGTCCAGGGGCTGGCGGGCGAGGCGCCGGTAACCGCCGGCGGACCGTTAGCCGCCGGTGCGCCAGCGGCCGCCGGTGCGCCGGCCGCCGCGGACGTGTGCAGTGCCGCACTCACTGACATGGCTGGCGTTCCCTTGGTTGCGCCCGGGCCGCTGCCGGTGGGTGCGCCGGTGCCGGTGGGCGCTCCGCTGATCGCGCTCGGGCCGCCGGTGCCGGCCGGCGCTCCGGTTCCGCTCGGTGCGCCGCCGGTTGCGCCGGTGGTGCCCGTGGGCGCCCCGCTGATCGCGCTGGGGCCGGTCCTGGCCGGTGCTCCCCTGGATCCGGTGGTCGGCGCTCCGATCATTGACATGTCCGGGGTCAAGGATGCGCCGACCGGTCCGGCGCCGACCGGCGGGCCCGTGCCCGGTCAGCCGGTTCTGCCCGGTCCCTCGGGCGCGCACTGAGGCCGATCCCCTTCCCGCTTGTGCGGACCCGCTGGGTGGCCACCAGCGGGTCCGTTGCGTTGTGGGTGACGAATGGAGCCTTTGGGAACCGGCTGGCCGCTATTCCTGCACAATCACCGGGTCGCCAACGTTGACCGTGTTGTAGTACCACTCTGCGTCCTCGGGGCTCAGGCTGATGCAGCCGTGGCTGACATTCTCCAGCCCCAGTGATCGGACGGCCCACGGGGCCGAATGCACGAAGAGGCCGCGGCTGGTGATGCGGACGGCGTAATCGACCGGAAGCAGGTAACCATCGGGGTCGTCGACGGGGATGCCGACGCTGCTCGAGTCCATAAGCACCGAGCGTTCCTTGGCCAGGACGGTGTAAGAGCCGACGGGCGTCGGGAACTCCGGCCTGCCCATTGAGGCCGGCAGCACCCCCTGCTCTCCAAAGTGAGGCCGGTGGTGCGGCGCCGGCAGCGAAGGCGGCGGCCCCGACTCGACTCCGTCGATGCTCACGGTGAACGTGTGATCCGAGATATTGGCAACGCCGACGACGGCAGGACCCGTTTTGAAGTCCGTGGACAGGCCGCCCACCGAAAGGGCCACGGTGCTGTGCGCCGGCCAGAATCGGTCGGGAACCCACCGCACAACGTTGTTGTCGAGCCATTCGAACTTGCCGGTCATCGGGGGCGCCGATGTGACATTGATGGCGCTCTCGGCCGCGTGCCGGCCGGCTAAGTCGGCTATGGGTGCACGAAACGTCACCACCACGGGGTGCGCCACCCCGACCATCGCACCCCGCGCCGGCAGAACCGACGCGATGGCGAACCGGGACGGTTGGCTCGCCGCCGCCAGGCTTACGCCGGCCGGTCCCGCAACCACGCTCGCAGCGATCCCGATGGCGGTAAGAACACACCGAAAAACCGCCCGCATGACCCCAATTCCCTCACTGACATAGTTGCAATAGTGATCGTAGAGGTGCCCTGAGCACGGTAAGCGCAAGGGCGCGTGAGCGATTCGGTCAAGCCTTTGTCACGTTTTGGCCACAACGGGCCAATCGGGTCAACGTGGTAGAAGGCAGGGCGGCATCGATGGCCGTCGTCGTCATAGATTTTCGGGAGTGGCGCGTCCGGTGGTGACGTGGACGGGAAACCGGTCACCGGGCTCGGGCCAGGGCTGGCGGGTGAGCATGTCGGCGACGTCGACATAACCCGCCTCGATCACGCCGGTCTTGGCGTCGAGGATGCGATACCACTGCTTTTGGACGTGGATCGGTTGGCCTTCGAGCACGACGACGCGGACGTCGCCCTCCTCGAAGTGGCAGCGCCGCTGCACCGCCTCGAGCAGCTGCTCGTTGTGCAGGTGGCCCTCGCCGAAGTTCCATCCGACGAGGGGCCCGGCGACCAATTCACCCTCACGGACGCTGTAGTCGGCCTCGGTGTCCACGGCGCGGGGCAACAACCCGTTGAGCGCCCTGCCATGGGTGTGCATGGCGCGGAACGCCGCGGCCTTGTCGCTCATGATCTCGGCGGTGCCCGCGTCGTAGAGCTTGGCCAACTGGTTGACGACCAGGGCGGAGCTTTTGACGACGTTGGCTTCGATCCTGTCCTCGGCGCCCGCGCGGAAACACCACACGCTGGTGGCCCAGTTGCCGGCGTAGTAGCGCATCGCGGGCAGGAACGAAATCTTTTGCGGGAAAAGGTTTCCCGCGACCGGCACCACGACGAGGGCGACGACCAGAATGGCGAGCAGCAGCGGTGACCGAAGGTCGACGGCGTGGATCGCGCCGTAGTGCCCGAACAGATAGAACAGCGAGAAGATGAAGAACACATTCCATTCCAACGGGACCCCCATCGGGAGGTTGGAAAGGATATTGAGGTGGAAGATCACCATGAACCCGATGAGGAACCACCGCCATGGTTGGCCGTCGGCGACGAACACGAGGATCCCCGGGACCAGGAATTCCGCCGTGGTGCCGCCGACATGGGCCATGACCTTGGGCAGCCAGCTGGGCCGCAGGTCGTCGACGGGGTCGAGGTAGAACGCGCGCTTGAGCCCATTGAACAGCGTGCCCCGCAGCAGCGCGTTGTTGCTCGTCATCACCGACACGACGTACGGGAAATGGTGGTTGAGCTTGGACGTCGCCGCCCCCCACCACAAGCCGAGCATGATGATCTTGAAGGCCGCGATCTGGTCGGTGAACGGAAAGAAGAACACGATCAGCTTCAGCCAGTAGTGTTCGCCGCGGGCGGCCAGGAAGATGGTCTTGTCGCGCAGACCCAGGATCGCCAGGGCGACGATCGTCGGCAGCACGAGAACGGGGTCGAGCACACCGACATCGCCGGCGGCGGTGACCGGCCCACCCCGACCGGCCGCGGACAGCGCCCACACCCCGCCGGCCAACACGACGGCATAGAGGGCGACGTCGACGACGGTGCGGGTGTCACCGCTGGTGAACGGAACCTTGCCCGGCCAGGGTGGCAGCCGAATCGTGTTGGGACGCAACCAATAAAGGAACCCGCCGATCGGTGGCGTGAACCGCCCGGTCAGCGGACCGGACCCGCAACCGAAGCCCAGGACCTCGAACAGCAGCGTGAAGACGATGAACTTCTGATACACGATCGGTTGCCACCACCAGTCACCGATGCGGCCCAGCCCACCGAGCCCGGGGGTCAGCGAGATGATCGCGGCGGGAGCGGCGACGTACAGGGCGATCTTGAGCAGGTAGAGCAGATACGCCCCGTACGGGGTGCCGAAGCCGTGGTCCACCCAGTGCCGGGTCACGATCTGCAGCCGCGTCGCCCGGGGCAGGCTCCGCCACGTGCCGGGATCGACGTCGGGAAGCTCCGGTGACATGAATCCCATGGGTGGCCTCATTCCCGTCGGAGGTGAAACCAGCTGGCGAATCCCCTGAGGCCAGGCGTGATTCGGCCCTAGAGGACCGCGGGGCGCGCCCTCCGGGCGACCTCGGGGACCCCGCCCGGCGCCTGGTCCGCGAATCGCCGGTGCAGCTTGTCGATCAGGCCGTCGAGCGTTTGCCGGTCCTGTTCTTCGATGCGCGCCATCCGCCGAAGGTTGCTCACGCCTTCGGTGTCGCCGGCGGCGTGCGCGCCGGCGATCGCCTTGTGGTATTCACCGATCCGGTGCTCGATATGGCGGCGCCTCTGGGCGAGCAGCCGCAGAAAATAATCAGCCTGAAGCTGATCCGCCGTCTCGGCCGAGCACTCCACATCGCCGGCGGGCCGGCTCACGGTCAGCGAAGGCATGGCTCCTCCTCGGCGTACATTGACCGGTCCGGGTCGGGCCGCACCGCTGAGCGGCCTACGCCCGCGTCGGTCGCCGGCGCCGCCCGACCTGTGCCCAACGACCGAGCGGGCACGCTGCTCGTCGGACAAACCGGCAAAGTCCATGTCGTCTCTTTCGGCTGGGATCGGCGCTCGGCGTGCGTAACAATAACCCCCCGGATTCGACCAGCGCCATACGCGCGGACAGACGAATACCCGCGTTTCCGGGTCGGCCGGAGAGAACCCCGAGGCAATCCGGGAGAAACGCCGTGACGGCGCCCCCGGCGCCTGTCGCTACCATCGAGGGACCCCGCGTGGCAAAGGGGCCTCGCCGGAGCCGCAAGGGAGGACCGTGACCGACAGCGACAGCCCGGACATCGGGGACATCGACAAATTCGACCCGGGTCTGACCCAGCGCCTGATGGGTGTGATGCGCCCCTTCCTGAAGACGTATTTCCGGTCCGAGGTGCGCGGGTTGGATTCCTTCCCGCCCGGCGGGGCGCTGGTGGTCGGTAACCACTCCGGCGGCATGTTCCCGATGGACGTCCCGATCTTCACCGTCGACTTCTACGACCGGTTCGGCTACGACCGGCCGGTCTACACGCTGAGCCACGACATCCTCTTCATGGGCCCGACGGGGCCGTTCTTCAGGCGCACCGGCTATATCCGGGCCAGCCGCGAGAACGCGGCGACGGCGCTGCGCTCCGGCGGGGTGGTGGTCGTCTTTCCCGGCGGCGACTACGACGCGTACCGGCCCACGCTCGCCGAGAACGTCATCGACTTCAACGGCCGCAAGGGATACGTCAGCACGGCGATCGACGCCGGCGTGCCGATCGTGCCCGCGGTGTCCATCGGCGGGCAGGAGACGCAGCTCTACCTGTCCCGGGGGACGTGGCTGGCCGAGCGGCTGGGGCTGAAGCGGTTGCTGCGCAGCGACATTCTGCCGCTCTCGTTCGGCTTCCCGTTCGGGCTGAGCGCCGCGGTCCCGCCGAACCTGCCGCTGCCCGCCAAGATCGTGACGCAGGTGCTGGATCCGATCGACATCGCCGCGCGGTTCGGCGACGACCCGGACGTCGACGAGGTCGACGAGCACGTGCGCTCGGTGATGCAGCAAGCCCTCAACGAGCTCGCCGCCAGGCGCCGTTTCCCGATTCTGGGCTGAGCCATGGCTTCTCGCCTGAACCGGGCCCTCGGCGTGATCGGCACCCTGCGGCGCGCCGGGCTGATCGCGCCGCTGCGGCCCGACCGCTACCTGCGGATGGCCGCCGCCATGCGTCGCGAAGGCATGGGCATCACCGTGGGTTTCGCCACCGCGGCGCAGCGCTGCCCGGACCGTCCCGGCCTGGTGGACGAGCTGGGCACGCTGACGTGGCGGCAGCTCGACGAGCGGATCAACGCCCTGGCCGCGGCGCTGCAGGGGTTGCCCGGGGGCCAACCGAAGGTCATCGGGATCATGTGCCGCAATCACCGCGGTTTCGTCGAGGCGTTGGTGGCCGCCAACCGGATCGGCTCCGACATCCTGCTCCTCAACACGTCGTTCGCCGGGCCGGCGCTGGCCGATGTGGTCAACCGCGAGGGCGTCGACGCCGTCGTCTACGACGAGGAGTTCACCACGACCGTCGACCGGGCGCTGGCCGACAAACCGGGCGCCACCCGCATCGTGGCCTGGACCGACAAACAGCACGAGCTGACGGTCGAGAAACTCATCGCCGCCCACGCCGGGCAACGACCCGAGCGTGGCGGCGGCAAGGGCAGGATGATCCTGCTGACCTCCGGCACCACCGGAACGCCCAAGGGCGCCAACCAGTCTGGCGGCAACGCCGGAATCGGCACGCTCACGGCGATCCTGGACCGCACGCCGTGGCGCGCGGAGGAACCCGTCGTCATCGTGGCGCCGATGTTCCACGCGTGGGGCTTTTCGCAGTTGGTGTTCGCCGCGTCGATGGCCTGCACGGTGATCACCCGCCGCAAGTTCGACCCCGAGGCCACACTGGACCTCGTCGACCGCCACCGGGCGACGGGCCTGGCCGTGGTGCCGGTGATGTTCGACCGCATCATGGATCTGCCCGACGGCGTCCGAAACCGCTACGACTGCACGTCATTACGGTTCGCCGCGGCGTCCGGCTCGCGCATGCGGCCCGACGTCGTCATCGCGTTCATGGACCAGTTCGGCGACGTGATCTACAACAACTACAACGCCACCGAGGCGGGCATGATCGCCACCGCCACGCCGGCGGACCTGCGCGCCGCGCCCGACACCGCCGGCCGGCCGGCGGGCGGAACCGAAATCCGCGTCCTGGACTCCGAATTCAACGAGGTGCCCACCGGCGAGGTCGGCGGCATCTACGTCCGCAACGACACCCAGTTCGACGGCTACACGTCGGGCACCGGCAAGGACTTCCACGCCGGGTTCATGTCGTCGGGCGACGTCGGCTACCTGGACGCCGCCGGGCGGCTGTTCGTCGTCGGCCGCGACGACGAGATGATCGTCTCCGGCGGCGAGAACGTCTACCCGATCGAGGTGGAGAAGACGCTGGCGGCGCATCCCGACGTGGCGGAGGCCGCGGTGATCGGCGTGGACGACGAGCAGTACGGCCAGCGGCTGGCGGCGTTCGTGGTGCTCGAGCCGGGCGGTTCGGCCACCCCCGAGGACCTCAAGCAGCACGTGCGCGAGAACCTGGCCAACTACAAGGTGCCCCGCGAGATCACCGTGCTCGACGAACTGCCGCGCGGCAGCACCGGCAAGGTCCTGCGGGCCGAGCTGCAAGCGCGGGCGGCCGGCTGATGCGGCCGCGCAAGCCCAGACCGATGGCGCGCGCCGCGGTGGAATTGGCCAACGCCGCCAACGGATTACGCCCGCTCGCGCGCAAGGGCTACAGCACCGTCCTGGTGTTCTGGTTCGGCTGGCCGACCTCGGAGGTGCCGGGCGTCTACTTCTTCGCCTCGCTGGCCGACGCCCTGCGGCGCGGGCGGCGCGGCGACTTCGCCGGGCGGCGCGGCAAGGCGGCGCTGGCGCTGACGGCCGCGTCGTGGGCCATCCTCGCCGTGATCCGCTACCGCGGCGTCACCACCCCGGGCCCGGTGCTGGAGGCCGGGCTGCGCGAGCAACTCGGCGACGACTACGAAGAGGCGCTGAACAAGCTGCCCACGACGAAGCCCACCCGGCGCGGGCGGCGAAACCTGCCCCTGGGCAACACCGTGGCGCGGCGGCGCTACGTCGAGAAGACGAACGTCGTGTCCTACGGCCCGCACGGCCGCGCCAACCTGGCCGACATCTGGCGCCGCCGCGACCTGCCGCGCGACGGCAAGGCGCCGGTGCTGGTGCAGGTGCCCGGCGGCGCCTGGGTGATCGGAATGCGCCGCCCGCAGGCCTATCCGCTGATGAGCCACCTGGCCGCCCGCGGCTGGGTGTGCGTGTCGATCGGCTATCGGGTGTCGCCGGTGCATACCTGGCCGGACCACATCGTCGACGTCAAGCGGGCGCTGGCGTGGGTCAAGGAGAACATCGCGCGCTACGGCGGTGATCCCGAGTTCGTCGCGATCACCGGCGGCTCCGCCGGCGGGCACCTGTCCGCGCTGGCGGCGCTGACCCCCAATGACCCGAAATTCCAGCCGGGCTTCGAGGACGCCGACACCTCGGTGGCCGCCGCGGTTCCGGTGTACGGGCGCTACGACTGGTTCTCCACCGAGGGCGAGGGTCGTCCCGAGTTCGTGGGGCTGCTCGAAAAGTTTGTGGTGAAGCGGAAATTCGCCAGCCACCGCGATATCTACGTGGACGCCTCGCCGATCCGGCGGCTTCGCGCCGACGCGCCGCCGTTTTTCGTCCTGCACGGCCGCGACGATTCGCTCATCCCGGTCGGCGAGGCGCAGGAGTTCGTCGACGAGCTGCGCGCGGTGTCCAAGTCCCCGGTCGCCTACGCCGAATTACCTTACGCCCAACACGCTTTCGACATCTTCGGTTCCCCGCGGGGGCATCGGTCCGCGGAGGCCGTGGCGCGGTTCTTGTCCTGGGTGTACGCCACCAGCTATCGCGGCGACGGCGATTAACCCGGTCACTCCAGCGCGGCGGCCTTCTCGAGTTCGGTCAGCGCGGGTTCGACGGCGTCGGCCATGTCGTCGATGTCGTTGGCCACCTCGGGTGTCGTCACGAAACCGAAGTCCAGGTAGTCCTCGTAGGAGAAGCAGGTGATGTTCAGGGCGACGTCCATGACCGGCGGTCCCAGCGGCACCAGCGAATCCACCTTGGCGCCCGCCATGTACAGCGGGCACGCCGGGCCGGGGACGTTGGAGACAACCAGGTTGATGGGCGCCAGGTTTCGCGACAGCCCGGTGGCCGTGTACGCCCGCGCGGCCAACTGCAGCAGCCCCGGCGGCGTGGTCTCGGTCAGCCCCATGATCTGATGCGCCGACAGCGCCTTGGCCATCAATTTGGCGCTCTGGGTGCTGTCGTGGATGGCGCGCAGCCGCTCGGCCGGGTCGTCGATGTCGGTGGCCAGGGACGCGGTCATGGAGCTGATCTTGTTGCCGATCTCGCTCTTGTCCTCGTTGGTCCGGGTCGAGACGGGGATCTGCGCGATGAGCGGTTTGACCGGCAGCTCGCCACGCTTTTCCAGATAGCCGCGGGCGGCGCCGGCCACCAGGGCGAGCACGACGTCGTTGAGCTTGACACCGTAGGTGTCCTTGACGGCCTTGACCCGGGCCAGCTCGACGCGGCAGCCGGTGACCCGCCGGTGCGGCGACACGGGCGCGTTGAACCGGGTCTTGGGCGCCTCGAAGTAGCGCGGCGGCCTGCTGCTGACGCCCAACACGGCGACCTGCTGGCGCAAGGTCTGCTCCACCAGTCGCGCGACGCGAAACGGCGTCATGATTCCGAGGTTGAACAGCGCACCCACCGCACGCCGCTCCAGCCCGGGAAGCCGGAAACCCACCAGCGAGCCGACCGTCTCCTCTTGCGGCGGGCGGGGTTCCGGCGTGACGTCCAACAGGATTTCGCCCAGCCCGGCGCCGGAGACCCCGTCGACGATGGCGTGATGCATCTTGGTCAGCGTCGCGATCCGGCCGCCGCTGACGCCCTCGATGACCCACAGCTCCCACAGCGGCCGGGAGCGGTCCAGCTTGTAGGACATCAGCCGGCCCACCAACTCCTCCAGCTCGCGCCGCTCGCCGGGAGCCGGAACCCCGATGTGTCGGATATGGAAGTCGACGTCAAGGTCCTCGTCCTCGACGAACCACGGCCGGTCCAGGCCGAGCGGCGCGCCGGTCACCCGCCACCGCAACTGCGGCAGCTCGGGTAGTCGCTCGATGATCAGCTCGCGGAGCCGGGCAAAGCTGTACTCGGGCGCGTCGCTGGGATCGCAGATCGCCAGCGCGCCCACGTGCATGTGCCAGCCCGCAGTTTCCGCTGACCAGAACGCCGCATCGACACTCGAAAGCCGCTTCATGACACGACCGTAGTCTTCGTCAGGCGTCTTCCAACAGGTCTGGCGTCACCGCCGATTCGGTGTCGGGAATGCCGTCGACCTTCGCCTTGCGGTCGGCCATCGACAGCAGGCGTCGAATGCGGCCGGCCACAGCGTCTTTCGTCATCGGGGGGTCGGCGAGGCGCCCGAGCTCCTCCAGCGAGGCCTGCCGGTGCTCGACGCGCAGCTTGCCCGCCGAGGCCAGGTGGTCGGGGACGGTGTCGCCGAGGATCTCCAGCGCCCGCTCCACCCGGGCGGCCGCCGCGACCGCGGCCCGCGCGGAGCGGCGCAGGTTGGCGTCGTCGAAGTTGGCCAGCCGGTTGGCCGTCGCCCGCACCTCGCGGCGCATCCGGCGCTCCTCCCAGACCAGGCGCGTGTCCTGGGCGCCCATCCGCGTCAGCAGGGCCCCGATCGCCTCGCCGTCGCGCACCACCACCCGGTCGGCGCCGCGCACCTCGCGGGCCTTCGCGCTGACCCCGAGCCGGCGCGCCGCGCCGACCAGCGCCAGCGCGGCCTCCGGGCCGGGGCAGCTGACCTCCAGGGCCGACGAGCGTCCCGGCTCGGTCAGCGACCCGTGCGCCAAGAAGGCGCCCCGCCACGCCGCCTCGGCGTCGCCGACGCTGCCGCCGACCACCTGGGCCGGCAGCCCGCGCACCGGACGCCCGCGCATGTCGAGCAGCCCGGTCTGGCGCGCCAGCGCCTCGCCGTCGTTGGCCACCCGCAGTACGTACCGGGTACTCTTGCGAATCCCGCTGGCCGACAACACATGCACGACGGCGTTGTAGCCGTAGAGGTCGAAGATGTCCTTGCGCAGCCGCCGCGCGATGTTGCCCAGGTCCACCTCGGCCTCGACCACCACCCGGCCGCCCACGATGTGCAGCCCGCCGGCGAACCTCAGCAGCGACGTGACCTCCGCGCGACGCGCGCTCACCGATTTCACCACCAGGCGGCTCAGCTCGTCCTTGACTTCGGTCGTCATCGCCACGCGTCGTCACCCCTCTCACCGTCGACCCGAATCTCTTCGGTGGTTGTCGCCGAAGGGGCTCCCGGGCGTCGGTGACCCGCTCGGACCCCGTCCAGCGCCGCCGCGAGCTTGCCCGGGTCATGTAAAGGTGTACCAGGTCTGGCGACGTCGGCGAAGTGGACCTCGGCTTGCAGCAGCGTCGCGGTGCGGCGCAGTTGCTCGCGTTCGCGCTCGCCGGGCACCCGTTCGGCGTCGATGATGATGTCGTGCACGGTGAACCCGGGGGCGTGCTGGGCCAGCACGTGCAGGTGGCGCTCCACCGAGAAGCCGGCCGTCTCCCCCGGCTCGGCCACCAGGTTGAGCACCAGCGCCCGCCGGGCGGTGGTGGCCCGCAGGGCCGCCGCCAGCCCCGGCACCAGCACGTGCGGGATCACGCTGGTGAACCACGACCCCGGGCCCAGCACCACCAGGTCGGCCGCCATGATGGCGTCGACGGCCTGGCGCGTCGCCGGGGGATCCGGCGGAAGCAACCGCACCCGCCGCACCTTGCCGGGCGTGGTCGCGATCGCCACCTGGCCGCGGATCAGCCGGAACATCCGCGGGTCGGCCTCCAGGCCGGACACGTCGGCCTCGATCTGCAGCGCGATCGGGCACATCGGCAGCACCCGGCCCTTGACGCCGAGGATGCGGCCGAGTTCGTCGAGGGCGGCGACCGGATCGGCCAGCACCTCGTTGAGGCCGGCCAGCATCAGGTTGCCGATCGGGTGCCCGGCCAGGGCGCCGTTGCCGCCGAACCGGTGCTGCAGGATGGTCGCCCACAGCCGCCCGTAGGGGCTGTCGGATGCCAACGCCGCCAAGGCCATTCGCAGGTCTCCCGGCGGGACCACGTCCAGTTCGGCGCGCAGCCGGCCCGACGAGCCCCCGTCGTCGGCGACGGTGACCACGGCGGTGACGTAGGGGGTCAGCCGGCGCGCCGCGGACAGCGTGGCGTACAGGCCGTGGCCGCCCCCCAGCGCAACGATGCTGTGACTGGTCGGTGAGCTCATTCGCGGCCCAGATCCCGGTGCAGCACCCGCACCGCCAGTTGCGGGTTGCCGCCCAGCAGCTGCATCAGCGCCTCGGCAATCGCGACGCTGCGATGCTTTCCGCCGGTGCAGCCGATGGCGACCGTCATGTAACGCTTGCCCTCCCGCCGGTAGCCGTCAACCACCAGGTTTAGCAATCGATGGTAAGCGTCGAGGAACTCGTCCGCGCCGGGCTGGTTCAACACGTAGTCACGCACCGCCGGATGCTGGCCGGTGAGGGGGCGCAAATCGTCGACCCAGTGCGGGTTGGGCAGGAACCGGACGTCCATCACCATGTCGGCGTCCATGGGCAGGCCGTACTTGAAGCCGAACGACTCGACGGTGACGCTGGTGGACGCGCCGGTGTCGCCGCCGAAGGCGCGCTCGATGCTTTCCCGCAGGCCCCGCACCGACAGCGTCGAGGTGTCGATGATCAGGTCGGCGGTGGCGCGGACCGGGGCCAGCATCCGGCGCTCGGCGGCGATGCCCTCGGCCAGGGTCTGCTCGCCCTGCAGCGGGTGGCTGCGGCGGTTCTGTTCGTAGCGGCGCACCAGCATGTCGTCGGAGGCCTCCATGAACACCACGCGCGGGGTGATGTTGCGGGTGGCCAGCTCGGTGCGCACGGAGTCCAAATCGCCGGTGAATCCCCGCGATCGCACGTCCATCACGACCGCCAGCTGGGTGATCCGCGACCCGGCCGCCAGCCCGAAATCCACCATCCGGGTGATCAGCTGGGGCGGCAGGTTGTCGGCCACATACCAGCCGAGGTCCTCGAGCACCTTGGCCGCGGTGCCCCGCCCGGCGCCCGACAGCCCGGTCACCAGAACGACGTCGATGCCGGCGGCGTTCGCGGTCATCCCGAGGCCCCGTGCCGCTCGGGTCGCAGCGCCTCCAGGACGGCCGCGGCGGTGGCCACGCCGATGCCCGGGACGGCGGTGATCTGGTCGACGGTGGCCTCCTTGAGGCGGGCTATCGATCCGAAATGGGCCACCAGCGCCTTGCGGCGATGTTCTCCCAATCCCGGCACCGAATCCAGCGCCGAGGCGGTCATTCGCTTCGATCGCTTGCTGCGATGGTAGGCGATGGCGAACCGGTGCGCCTCGTCGCGCACGCGCTGCAGCAGGTAGAGCCCCTCGCTGTTGCGTGGCATGATGATCGGGTCCGGCTCCGAGGGCACCCAGACCTCTTCCAGCCGCTTGGCCAGGCCGATCACCGCGACGTCGGTGATGCCGAGTTCGTCGAGCACGGCGCTGGCCGCGTTGACCTGCGGCGCGCCGCCGTCGACGACGTAGAGATTGGGCGGGTACGCGAAGCGGCGCGACCTTCCTTCCGGCGCAAGCATATTCGGATCGTTTTTGTCGCTTAGGTGCCGCACGAACCGGCGGCGGGTCACCTCGGCGATGGAGGCGACGTCGTCGGAGCGTCCCTGGCCGGCGGCCTCCCGGATCGCGAAGTGGCGGTAGTCCGATTTGCGCGGCAGGCCGTCCTCGAACACCACCAGCGAGCCCACCACGTCGGTGCCCTGCACGTGGCTGATGTCCACGCATTCGATGCGCAGCGGCGCGTCGGCCAGGCCCAGGGAGTCCTGAATGTTCTGCAGCGCAGCCGATCTGGCGTTGAAGTCGCCGGCCCGCTTCAGCTTGTGTTGCTGCAGCGCCTCTTTCGCGTTGCGCTGCACCGTTTCGGCCAGCGCCCGCTTGTCGCCGCGCCGCGGCACCCTGATGGCGACCCGGGATCCGCGCAGCCCGGACAGCCAGCTCGTCAACTCGTCGGCGTTGGACGGCAGGCACGGCACCAGCACCTCGCGGGGGACGGGGTTGGTCGATTCGTCGGCGGCGCCATCCAGCTCGGCCTGTTCGCCGTAGAACTGCGTCAGGAATTGCTCGACGAGCTGTTCCTCGCCGGAATCGCCGGGGTCGCCGGGCTTTTCGACGATCCAGCCGCGCTGGCCGCGGACCCGGCCGCCGCGCACGTGGAACACCTGCACCGCCGCCTCCAGCTCGTCGTCGGCGAAGGCGACCACGTCGGCGTCGGTGCCGTCGCCGAGCACCACGGCCTGCTTCTCCATGGCCCGCTTGAGCGCCGACAGGTCGTCGCGAAGCCGCGCGGCCCGCTCGAAGTCGAGTTGCTGGGCCGCGGCGTTCATCTGCTGCTCGAGGTCGCGGGCGAACCGGTCGGTCTTGCCGGACAGGAAGTCGCAGAAGTCGTTGACGATTTGGCGATGCTGCTCGGCGCTGACCCGGCCGATGCACGGCGCCGAGCACTTGTCGATGTAGCCGAGCAGGCAGGGGCGGTCGATCTGGTTGTGCCGCTTGAACACCCCGGCCGAGCAGGTTCGCGCCGGAAACACCCGGGTGAGCAGATCGAGGGTTTCCCGGATGGCCCACGCGTGCGAGTACGGCCCGAAATAGCGCACGCCCTTGCGGCGCGGGCCGCGGTAGACCATCAGCCGCGGGAACTCCTCGCCCAGGGTGACGGCCAGCACCGGGTAGGACTTGTCGTCGCGGTAGCGGACGTTGAAGCGCGGATCGAACTCCTTGATCCAGTTGTATTCCAGCTGCAACGCCTCGACTTCGGTGTTGACCACCGTCCACTCGACCTTGGCCGCGGTGGTCACCATCTGCCGGGTGCGCGGGTGCAGGCCGGCGACGTCGGCGAAGTAGGACGTCAGCCTGCTGCGCAGGCTCTTGGCCTTGCCGACGTAGATGACGCGCCCGTGCGAGTCCCGGAACCGGTACACGCCGGGCTCGACCGGGATGGACCCGGGCGCGGGGCGATACGTCGCGGGATCTGGCACGTGTCCAGGCTAATAGCCGCCAAAAGAGCACCCGGGGGCCGCCATTCGACCGGCATTAACGTACAAATGATTATAGTTCTGTTGTACACTACCGTGATGCAGGTGGCGATCAGTACGTTGCGGGCCGAGCTGGCGGACTGGATCGAGCGGGTCCGCGCTGGCGAGGAGGTCGTGGTCACCGATCGCGGAACGCCGGTAGTTCGGCTGGTGGCCGTGGACACCGCACCGCTGCTCGAGCAACTGACCAAGCAGGGTGTGGTGAGCCGACCGCGCTCGGCCGGCCGGCCCACGGCCACCGGGGCACCACGCGTGCGCGCTCGCGGCTCGGTCTCCGACCTGGTGAGTGAACAACGCCGCTGACCCGTGCCGATCGTTTATTTCGACAGCAGCGCGTTCGTCAAACTCCTGGTCGAGGAGGATGGCAGCGACATCGCCGCGGCGCTGTGGGACGGCTGCGACGCCGCGGTCTCTTCTCGTTTGGCTTACCCCGAGGTGCGTGCCGCGCTGGCGGCCGCCGGACGCGCCCACCGCTTCGGCGCCGACGAGCAACTCCAGTCCCAAGCGATGTGGGAGGAGTACTGGGCGGCCACCCGGGCGGTGGAGCTGACTGAGAACATCGCCCAGCACGCCGGGCATTTGGCCACCGCACACGCCCTGCCTGGCGCCGAGGCGGTCCACCTTGCCAGCGTCCTCGCCGTCGGGGTCGACGACACCGTGTTCGCCGTATGGGACCAGCGCCTACGCACCGCAGCGCAAGAGGCCGCCGTAAGCCTGGCGCCGGGACGGTAACCACGTCCCCGCCGATCTTTCGGCGCTCAGCCCGCGCGCAGGTCCGGCCGATATCGCGCCAGCAGCGACCGCACAGTGTCCATGGCGGCCACGGCGCGCTCCTTGTCGACGGCCTGGATCGCCATCAGCGGGATGTACTCGTCGTCGGGCAGGTCGATGCGCGCCCACCGTCTGCCGGCGGGAAACGACACACCGACCACGTCCGGCCACGGAATAAGCCTGTATCCGAAGAGGTTTCGCACCGACAGCCCGGCCGGCCCCACCCGCAGCCGGGGCCGCGCGAACAACAGCACGGCGCCGGCGATCACCAGACCCAGGATGGCGATCGCCACCTGGTCGGAGGTGTGGAAGATCACGCCGCTGGAGCTGATCTTGAGCAGCAGACCCACCACGATGTGCGCGGCGGCGATCAGAAACGCCGCGGCGTAAACGAATAACGGAGTCCGGTGCGGGCGCAGCTCGACATCCCAGACCTCACCCCGCGCCGGCGGCCTCACGACCGAGCGCGCAGGTCGCGCAGGGTCAGCGCGGCGGTCAGGGCCGCCCCGGCGGCCTGGGCCCCCTTGTCCTCGGCCGACGCCGGAAGCCCGGCCCGGGCCAGCGCCTGCTCCTCGGTGTTGGTGGTCAACACCCCGTTGCCGATCGGTGTGCGGGCGTCCAGCGAGACCCTGGTCAGCCCCTGGGTCACCGAATCACACACGTAGTCGAAATGTGGAGTCTCACCGCGGATTACGACACCCAGCGCGACGACGGCGTCATGATCGCGGGCCAATTCCTGGGCCACCACCGGGATCTCGATCGCGCCGAGCACGCGGACCACCGTCGGGTTCTCGACGCCCGACTCGGCGGCCATTTTGCGGGCACCCGCGAGCAGCGCATCGCAGATTTGGCCGTGCCAGGTGCTCGCCACGATGCCGAGCCGCAGGCCGGACGCGTCAAGCGCCGGAATCTCCGGCACCCCGGCGCTTCCGCTCATCAGCGCCGCTCCTCCTCATCGCTTCGCTCTGCATCGTCGCGGACGCGGACGCTCACAGAGCACCGCCGAATTCCCCCGGCAGATGCACGGATTCGTGGAAGTCGTCCAGCCCGGCGAGGTCGTGGCCCATCTTGTCACGCTTGGTCATCAGGTAGCGGATGTTCTCGGCGTTGGCCCGCACGGGCAGCGGCACCCGCTCGATGATGTGCAGCCCGTAACCGTCCAGCCCGACCCGCTTGGCCGGGTTGTTGGTCAGCAGCCGCATCGAGCGCACCCCGAGGTCGACGAGGATCTGCGCGCCGATGCCGTAATCCCTTGCGTCGGCGGGCAATCCGAGCTTGAGGTTGGCGTCCACGGTGTCGTCACCGGCGTCCTGCAGCTGGTAGGCCTGCAGCTTGTGCATCAGGCCGATGCCGCGGCCCTCGTGGCCGCGCATGTACAGCACCACGCCGCGCCCCTCCCGGGCGACCATCGCCATCGCGGCGTCCAGCTGGGGCCCGCAGTCGCAGCGGCGGGACCCGAACACGTCACCGGTCAGGCATTCGGAGTGCACGCGGACCAACACATCGTCGCCGTCGGCGTTCGGGCCGGCGATCTCGCCGCGGACCAGCGCCACGTGTTCGACGTCCTCGTAGATGCTTGCGTAGCCGATGGCGCGAAACTCGCCGTGCCGCGTCGGGATCCGTGCCTCGGCGATCCGCTCGATGTGCTTCTCGTGCTTGCGCCGCCATTCGATCAGGTCGGCGATGGTGATCAGCGCGAGGTCGTGCTCGTCGGCGAAGACCCGCAACTCGTCCGTCTGGGCCATCGAGCCCTCGTCCTTCTGGCTGACGATCTCGCAGATCGCGCCCGCGGGCTGCAGCCCCGCCATCCGGGCCAAATCGACCGCGGCCTCGGTGTGGCCGGGCCGGCGCAGCACGCCGCCGTCCTTGGCGCGCAACGGAACCACGTGGCCGGGGCGGGTGAAATCGTCGGCGACGCTGGCGGGATCGGCCAGCAACCGCATCGTGGTCGCGCGGTCGGACGCCGAAATCCCGGTGCCGACACCATTTTTCGCGTCGACCGTGACGGTGTAGGCGGTGCCGTGCTTGTCCTGGTTCACCGCGTACATCGGCAGCAGCCCGAGCCGGTCGCAGATCGCGCCGTCCAGCGGCACGCACAGATATCCCGAGGTGTAGCGGACCATGAAGGCCACCATCTCCGGCGTCGCCTTTTCGGCGGCGAAGATCAGGTCGCCCTCGTTCTCGCGTTCCTCGTCGTCGATGACGATGACGGCCTTACCGGCCGCGATGTCGGCAACCGCCCTCTCGACGGAGTCCAACCTCGTCATCTTTTGCTGCCTTGCTCTCGTAGGGCCCCTAGGAGAAGCCCAAGTGTCGCATTCAGTATGAACCACCGTGGCGGGGCGGTTATTGCCACGGCTTTTCCGGGCGGACGCCTCTCTCCCGACGCCCTGTTCGTCGAGATCGACGGGAGCGCGGAAAAGTGCGGGTGACCATCACGGTAACGTCGATTTCGGCGTGCTGCCGGCGCGGTAAAGCCTGATAGCGGCCGTACTAACGCGACAGGAGCCGCTCGACGTACTTGGCGATGACGTCGGCCTCGAGGTTCACCGGCGTCCCGACCGGGGCGCGGCCCAGGGTGGTCAGTTCCCGGGTCGTCGGGATCAGCGAGACCTCGAACCAGTCCCGGGGCTCGGAGCCCAGCCCGGAGACCGTCAGGGAAATCCCGTCGACGGTGATCGACCCCTTCTCGACGACGTAGCGGGCCACCGCCTCGGGAACCTCGATCCGCACCACCTCCCAGTGCTCCGAGGGTGCGCGGGACACCACCCGGCCGGTGCCGTCGACGTGGCCCTGCACGATGTGCCCGCCGAGCCGGGCGTTGACGGCCGCGGCGCGCTCGAGGTTGACCCGGCTGCCGATCTCCAGCGCGCCGAGGTTGGACCGGCTCAGGGTCTCGCCCATCACGTCGGCGGTGAATCGGCCGCCGGGCAGCAGCTCGGCGACCGTCAGGCACACGCCGTTGACGGCGATCGAATCGCCGTGTCCGGCATCGGTGGTCACGACCGGCCCGCGAACCGTCAGCCGGGCGGCATCCGCGAGCACGTCCCGGCCGGTGATCTCCCCGAGCTCCTCGACAATTCCGGTGAACATTGCACCAGGTTAATGGGCCGATGCGCGGCGACGCGGCCCCCGCGTTCCGAAAGCCGGTCACCGGCACCCTCTACGATGCAGGGTATGCAAAACCCCCGCCGTCTGTCGGCCGTCCTTGCATTCTTGAGCCTCGCCACCGCCCTGATCGCCGGCTGCTCGTTCAGCTCGTCGAAGAGCGGGGGCCCACTGCCCGACGGCACGACGCTGGTGAAGCAGTCCACGGACGCCACCAAGAACCTCAAGAGCGCGCACCTGGTGCTGACGGTGACCGGAAAAATCGCTGGGTTGCCCGTCAGGACTTTGACCGGCGACCTCACCACGACGCCCAGCACCGCGGCGCAGGGCAACGCCGAGATCACCCTGGCCGGGCAAGACATCAGCGCCGACTTCGTCGTCGTGGGCGGTGACCTCTATACCAACGCCCTCAACCCCGGCGACAAGACGATGACCGATGTCGGTCCGGCCTCCCAGGTCTATGACCCGTCGGCGATCCTGAACCCGGACACCGGCCTGGCCAACGTGCTGGCGAACTTCACCAACGCCAAGGCCGAGGGCCGCGACCAGGTCAGCGGCCAAACCACCGTCCGCATCAGCGGCAACGTCTCCGCGGACGCCGTGAACAAGATTGCGTCCCCCTTCAAGGCGACCCAGCCGGTGCCGGCCACGGTCTGGATCGTCGAGAGCGGTGACCACCAGCTGGCCCAGGTCAACCTGCAACAAAGCCAGGGCAACAGCGTCCAGATGACCTTGTCGAAGTGGGGCCAGCCGGTGCAGGTGACCAAGCCCGCGGCGAGCTCATGAGCGGGCTGGCGGGGCGCCGGGTCGCGATCGGCGCGGGCAGCCTGGCGGTCCTGCTGGGCGCCCTCGACGCGTACGTCGTGGTCACCATCATGCGCGACATCATGCACGACGTCGGCATCCCGATTAACCAGCTGCAGCGGATCACCCCGATCGTCACGATGTACCTGCTGGGCTACATCGCGGCCATGCCGTTGCTGGGCAAGGCGTCCGATCGGTTCGGCCGCAAGCGGCTGCTCCAGGTCAGCCTGGCCACCTTCATGCTCGGCTCCGTGATCACCGCGCTGTCGGTGCAGATCGGCAACTTCGACGTGGCCACCGTGAACATCGAGATTCTCGGGCACCCGCTCCGGGACCTGGTGGTCCTCGGGTACCCGATACAGAACTTTCACGTGTCGAGCCTTCACGTGCTGGTCGTGGGCCGCACCGTCCAGGGCGTCGCCAGCGGCGCGCTGCTGCCGGTCACCCTGGCCCTGGGCGCCGACCTGTGGGCGCAGCGCAACCGCGCGGCGGTGCTCGGCGGCATCGGCGCGGCGCAGGAGCTGGGCAGCGTGCTGGGCCCCCTGTACGGGATTTTCATCGTCTGGTTGCTGCGCGACTGGCGGGACGTGTTCTGGATCAATGTGCCGCTGACCCTGGTCGCCATGGCGTTGATCCAGATCAGCCTCCCGTCGCACGACCGCAGCGCCGCGCCCGAGAGAATCGACCTGATCGGCGGTGTGCTGCTCGCCATCACCCTCGGCCTGGCGGTCATCGGGCTGTACAACCCCAACCCGGACGGCAAGGAGGCGCTGCCCAGCTACGGGTTGCCCCTGGTGATCGCGGCGGCCGTCGCCGCGGTGGCCTTCCTGCTCTGGGAACGCTTCGCGCGGACCCGGCTCATCGACCCGGCGGGCGTGCAGTTCCGGCCGTTCCTGGCCGCGCTGGCCGCGTCGTTCGCCGCCGGCGCGGCGTTGATGGTGACGCTGGTCGACGTGGAGCTGTTCGGCCAGGGCGTGCTGGGGAAGAACGAGAACGAGGCGGCCGGGATGCTGCTCTTCTTCCTGGTCGCGCTGCCGGTCGGTGCGGTGGTGGGGGGCCTGATCGCCACCCGGGCCGGTGACCGCGCGGTCACCGTCGCAGGGCTGCTCATCGCCGCCGGCGGCTACCTGCTGATCTCGCACTGGCCGGTCGACCTGCCGCACTACGGCTACGACGTCGTCGGATTGGTCACCCTGCCCGCGATGCAGACCGACCTGCTGATCGCGGGTCTGGGGCTTGGGCTGGTGATCGGGCCGCTGACGTCGGCGGCGCTGCGCGTCGTCCCGGCGGACGAGCACGGCATCGCCTCGGCGGCGGTGGTGGTGGCCCGGATGACCGGCATGCTGATCGGCGTGGCCGCGCTGAGCGCCTGGGGGTTGTACCGCTTCTACCAGATCCTCAACAGCAAATACGCCGCGCTGCCGAGCGACCTGACCGGGACGGATCGGGCGATCGCCCAGGCGCATCAGGTCCTGCCGTCGTTCGCGGCGATGTACGGCGAGATATTCACCATCACCGCGATCGTCTGCGTGGTGGGAGCGCTGCTGGGCCTGCTCATCAGCGGTCGCCACGAACACGCCGACGAGCCGAAAGTCCCCGAGGAAAAGGCCTTCGCGCCCGCCCCCTGAGCGCTAGCCGCCGTGCGGCACCAGGCTGAGCACCAGGTCGGGGCCGGCCCGGTCGATGCCGTCGAACTGCCAGCGCAACGCCCGGGCGATGGTGGGCACCCCCACGTCGCCGACCGCCGCGCCGGGGCCACCCACCAGGATCGGCGCCACGTAGGCCAGGATGCGGTTGATCGCCCCCGCCCGCAGGAAGGCGCCGGCCAGGGTGGGGCCGCCCTCCACGAGCACGTCGGTGCGGTCCGACAGCGCCTTGATCACCTCCATGGGGTCGTGGGTGCGGATCACCATGGTGCGCGAGTCGTCGTTGAGAACCTTCGCGTCCGGCGGTATTTCGCGCATGCCCACCACCACCCGGAGGGGTTGGCGGCGCGCCAGCGAGCCGTCGGCCAGCCGGGCGGTCAGCGCCGGGTCGTCGGCCAGCACGGTGCCGGTGCCGACGACGATCGCGTCGGCGATGGCGCGGCGCCGGTGCAGGTCCAGCCGCGCGGCCTCGCTGGAGATCCACTGGCTGGTGCCATCGGCGGCGGCGCTGCGGCCGTCGACGCTGGCGGCGTACTTCCACGTCACGTGGGGCAGCCCGGTCCGGACCTTGTGCAGCCATTCCCGCAGCGGCCCCGCCGCCACCAGGTCGGCGAGCACGCCGGACCGCACCTGCACGCCCGCGGCCTGCAGCCGGCCCGCGCCGCCGCCGGCGATCGCGTTCGGGTCGCCGACGGCGTACACCACCGTGCCCACCCTGGCCTCGATCAGGGCGTTCACGCACGGCGGCGTCTTGCCGTAGTGGTTGCACGGCTCGAGGGTGAGCACGGCGATGCCGCCGGCGGCCAGGCCGCCGGCGCGCCGCAGGGCCAGCACCTCGGCGTGGTCGCCGCCGGCGGGCTCGGTGGCGCCGACGCCGACCACCCGGCCCTGCGGGTCCACGATGACGGCCCCGACCGGCGGATTCGGATAGGTGGTGCCCTTGACCTGGTAGGAGTGTTCCATCGCCAGGCGCATGGCCGCGTCGATGCTGTCGACCGACTGGGGCTGGTTCATGCGCGTAGATGCGGTGACGCGGCCGCGGCCTGTTGCCGTAATGCTTCCACCGCGGCCTCCGGGTCCTCCGCGCCGTACACCGCCGACCCGGCGACGAAGCAGTCGACGCCGGCCTCGGCGGCCTGCTCGATGGTGTCCTCGTTGATGCCGCCGTCGATCTCGACCAAAATCGTCAACTCCCCCGCCTCGATCAGCTTGCGCGCGGTGCGGACCTTTCCGAGCACCTCCGGGATGAAGCTCTGGCCCCCGAACCCGGGCTCGACCGACATGATGAGCAAAGTGTCGAAGTGCGGCAGGATCTCCAGGTAGGGCTCCAGCGGGGTCCCCGGCTTCACGCTGATCCCCGCCCTGGCGCCCGCGGCGCGGATGTCGCGGGCCACCGCGATCGGATTGTCGGTGGCCTCGGCGTGGAAGGTGACGTTGTAGGCGCCCGCCTCGGCGTACGGGGGCGCCCAGCGGTCGGGGTCCTCGATCATCAGATGGCAATCCATCGGGATGGTGCAGGCCGCCAGCAGGCTCTCCACCACGGGCAGGCCGATGGTCAGGTTCGGGACGAAGTGGTTGTCCATCACGTCGATGTGCAGCCAGTCGGCGCCGGCCACCGCGGCCGCTTCGTCGGCGAGCCGGGCGAAGTCGGCGGCGAGGATCGACGGGGCGATCAACGGTCCCGTACGGCAAGGCATGAGCGACAGACTACGCAGCCCGGCCGCCAACCTCACTTCAGGCGGCGCAGCGCCGCCGCAAACATGGCGTCGGTGCCGTGCCGGTGCGGCCACAGCTGCGCGTGCGGGCCCTCCCCCAGGCCCACGGGCTCGAACAGCGGGCGGGCATCCAGCGCCGACACCGGGTGGCGGCGCAGCGCGTCGCCGACGACCCCGCTGGTTTCGGCGAGGTGCGGCGAGCAGGTCGCATACAGCACCACGCCGCCGGGCCGGGTCAGCGCGATCGCGGCGGCCAGCAACTCGCGTTGCAGCTTCGCCAGCGCCGGCACGTCGGCCGGCTGGCGCCGCCAGCGGGCCTCGGGCCGCCGGCGCAGCGCGCCCAGCCCGGTGCAGGGGGCGTCGACGAGCACCCGGTCGAAGCCCGGCTCGAGACCGGTCTGCCGCCCGTCGACCCGCAGCACGTCGACCGGCAGCCCGCGGGTGTTTTCCGCGACGAGGTCGGCGCGGCGTGGCGACGGCTCCACCGCCGTCACGCGGGCGCCCGACGGCACGCCCAGCGCGGCCAGCAGCGCGGTCTTGCCGCCCGGCCCGGCGCACAGGTCCAGCCAGCGCCCGGTGTCGCCGTCGACCGGTGCCAGCGTCAGCGCGCGGGCCACCAGCTGGCTGCCCTCGTCCTGGACCAGCGCGGCGCCGTCGCGCACGGGCGCCAGCCGCCCGGGGTCGCCGCCCGGCAGGTACACCGCATACGGCGAATAGCGGCCGACGGTGCCGCCCACCGCCTCGGCCAGCTCGGCGGCCGTCAGCACGCCCGGGCGCGCCGCCAGGTGCACCTGGGGCCGTTCGTCGTCGCTGGCCAGCACCGCGTCGAGTTCCGTCGCGGCCGCGCCCAGCGCGTCGGCGAAGGCCTGGGCGATCCAGCGCGGGTGCGCGTGCACGAACGCGGCGTGGCCGATCGGATCCCGCGACGGGTCGGGGGCCAGCTCGCCGACCCAGGATTGCTCGTCCCGCCCGGCGATGGTGCGCAGCACGCCGTTGACGAAACCCGCTCGGGCCGAGTCGAATTCGATGCCAGCCTGTTCGACGGTGGTGGACACCGCGGCGTGGGCGTCGACGCGGGTGCGCAGCAGCTGGTAGGCGCCGAGCCGGAGCAGGTCGAGCAGCACCGGGTCGATGGCCTCCGGCGCGCGCCCGGCCGCCGCGCCGATGATCGCGTCGAGCAGGCCCCGGGCGCGGCAGGCGCCGTAGGTCAGTTCGGTGGCGAAAGCGGCGTCGCGGCCTGCGATCCCGCGTTCGCGCAGCAGCGCGGGCAGGGCCAGGTTCGCGTACGCGTCGCGCTCGCTGACGGCCCGGAGCACCTGGAACGCGGCGGCGCGCGCCGGGTCCAGCGGCCGGCGCCGCCTGCGCGGTGGGGCGCTCATGTCGCCCGCGCGGCGGGGTCGAGCCGGGCGCCGCGCGCCCAGTCGGCGGCGTTCATGAATGTCTTTCCGGGCGGCTGGATTTGGCCCAGCCACACCGGATCCGAACCGGTGCCGATCCACACGCCTTGGCGGTCTATGCGAATGGCGCCGGGCGGCAAGGGTTTTGGCGCTTCCGGGTCGAGGCGCACCGGCCCGAGCTTGATCCGCAGGTCGCCGACGAGCGTCCAGGCGCCCGGGTTCGGCGTGACGGCGCGGATCCGGCGCTCCACCACCGGCGCCGGCAGGTCCCAGCGCACCCGGGCCTGCTCGACGGTGATCTTGGGCGCCATGCTGACCCCGTCGGGCGGCTGCGGTCGCGCCGTCAGCGTCCCGTCGGCGATGCCGTCCAGCGTGGTCGACAGCAGCGCCGCACCCGAAAGAGCAAGGCGCTCAAGCAGATCGCCGGCGGTGTCGGTCGGCCAGATGGCCTCGGTGACGACGCCGTAGACCGGGCCGGAGTCCAGGCTCGGCTCGATCCGAAAGGTGGTGGCCCCGGTGATGGCATCCCCCGCGGCGATCGCGGCCTGCACCGGCGCCGCGCCGCGCCAGGCGGGCAGCAGCGAGAAGTGCAGGTTGATCCAGCCCCGCGGGGGCACCGCGAGCAGGTCGTCGCGCAGCAGCGCGCCGTAGGCCACGACCGCGCAGCAGTCCGGCGCCAGCTCCGACAGCTCGGCGACGAACTCGGGCGAATTCGGCCGCGCCGGCCGCAGCAGCGGGACGCCCCGGTCGAGCGCCTCGCGGGCGACCGGCGACGGTTCCGGCCTGCCGCGCCGGCCCGACGCCGCGTCGGGGCGGGTCAGCACGGCGACCACCTGGTGCCGCGGCGAGTCGATGAGGCGCCGCAGCGCGGGCAGGGCGGGCTCGGGGGTGCCGGCGAAGACGAGGCGCACGGCCTCAGTCTAGGAAGCGGCCGATCCCGGCCCGACACGCCGGCATAGATTGCATGCGTATACTATCGTCGATAAATATTATTTCTAACGGTAATGGTTGGGGCGCGTGAGCCGCACCGCCGTGCCAGCGACGACGACGTCGAGTGGGCAGCCCGTTCATTGCATCTACGAGGAGGTCTGATGACTCTCGACACCACCGTCCGCGACGACCTCGCGGCCACGCACCGAACGATGTGGGCGCTGGGTGACTACGCCCTGATGGCCGAGGAGGTGATGGCCCCGCTGGGCCCGGTCCTGGTCGCCGCCACGGGCATCGCGCCGGGCGCCCGGGTGCTCGACGTCGCCGCCGGCTCGGGCAACATCTCGCTTCCCGCCGCCAGGGCGGGCGCCGCCGTCGTCTCCACCGACCTCACGCCCGAGCTCCTGCGGCGGTCCCAAGCCAGGGCCGCGGTGCAGGGGTTGACGCTCGACTACCGGGAAGCCAATGCGCACGCGCTGCCATTTGGCGACGGCGAATTCGACACGGTGGTGTCGGCGATCGGCGTGCAGTTCGCGCCGGACCACCGGCGCGCCGCCGACGAACTGGTCCGCGTCTGCCGGCCGGGCGGGATGATCGGTGTGATCAGCTGGACCCCGGAGGGGTTTTTCGGCCGGATGCTGACCACCATCAGGCCGTACCGGCCGAGCCTGTCGCCGGCGGTGCCCCCGGCGGCGTTGTGGGGGCGCGAAGGCTATGTCGCCGCGCTGCTGGGCGATCGCGTGGGCCGGGTCACGACGGTGCGGGCCGATTTGGAGGTCACCCGGTTCGACAGCGCCGAGGCGGTGCACGGCTACTTCAAGACCCACTACGGCCCGACGATCGAGGCCTACGCGAACATCGGCCACAACCGGGTGCTGGCCGACGAGCTCGATGCCCAGCTCGTCGAACTCGCGCGGCACTACCTGGCCGGCGGCGCGATGCGCTGGGAGTACCTGTTGCTCACCGCCGAAAAGCTGTGAAAACGGGCCGGGCTACAGGTCCATGTCGACGTCGAGGTGGACGTCGGGCTCGCCGCCGGCGGCGGTGAAGGCCGTCAGCGCCCGCACCAGCCCGTGGCGCTCCGGCGCCGGCATCTTCTCCACGATGGCGGCGAGCTCGGCGCGCCGGTGCGCGGTGACCCGGCGGACGACCTCGCGCCCGCGCTTGGTCAGCTCGGCGAGCAGCTCGCGCCGGGAGGTCGGGTGCGGCAGGCGGTCGATCAGCCCGGCGGCGACGAGCCGGTCGACCATCCGGCCGGTGGCCGACGGTTGCACGCCCAGCAGGCCGGCCAGCGTGGCGAGGTTGACCGGGCCCCGGTTGGACAAAATCACCAGGGTGCGGAACTGCGGGATGGTGATGGTGTCGTCGACCTGCCCGATCGAGCGGGCCGAGATGGCCACCAGCAGCCGGGAAGCCGTCAGCAACGCATCGGTGATCACATCGAGTGACTCGTCAGCCGTCGTCGCGTTGTCCGCCGCCATCGCGCCCCTCCTCCGAGCCTTTTCCGGGCCACCAGCAAAGAGTTGAAAGTGTAACAGCCTTCCAATATCGAAGTCAGAGACTGTTTCTCACGCATACTATCGCCGCCAGTCAGATTCGGTCCGGCGCGGCTATCCGATGTGCAGCGGGTCGATCTGCACCCTGACCGGCTCGTGGGCCTGCCGCGCGCTGAGCACGCCGACCCCGCGCCGCAGGCTCGCGGCCAGCGCCAGGCCCTGCTCGCGGCGAACACGGACCAGCATCCTGGTCACCGGCGCGCCGGCGGGGGTGCCCGCCGGTCGGCGCACGCCCGGCGGCAGGTCCACCGGGCCGAGCAGGTCGGCCCCCTCGGGCAGCCGGGCCTCGTCGAGCAGGGCGGCGACGGCGCCGGCCGTCCCGTCGAGGGCGGCCATGTGCACGCTGGGCGGCAGGCCGACCTCGGCGCGGGCCGTCAGTTCGGCCTCCGCGTGCCCCACCGGATCCCAGCGGATCAGCGATTGCACTGTGGGGATGGACGATTCGGCGACCACCAGCACCACGCCGCCGTCGCCGCGGGCACGCACCAGCGCGGCGGCGGTCATCCAGCGCCACAGGGCGTCCTCGGCCGCGCGCAGGTCCTGCCGGCCCAGCAGCGCCCAGGTGTCCAGCAGTAGCGCCGCCCCGTACCCGCCCGGGGCGTGGGGCTCGGCGCCCGGGGTGGCCACCACCAGGGCCGGGCGGGCCGCGACCTCCGCCACGATGGCGTCGCCCGCCGAGGTGACGACCGGCGTGCCGGCGAACGCGCGGCCCAGCTCCTCGGCCGTGCGCCGGGCCCCCACGACCACCGCGCGCACCGCGTCCGACCCGCACCGCGCGCACCGCCGGATCGGGTCGACGCGGCCGCACCAGCGGCAGACCAGGGCCGGCCCGCTCTCCTGCGGCGACCCGGCCAGCGACAAGGGGCCCGTGCAGTGCCGGCATCGGGCGATGGCGCGGCAGCGCCCGCACGCCAGCGAAGGGACATACCCGCGCCGCGGCACCTGCACCAGCACCGGCGCGCCGGCCTGCAGCGACGAGCGGGCGGCGCGCAGGGCGATGGACGGGATGCGCGCGGTGCGCGCCGCGGGGTCGCGTTCGTCGGCGTAGCCGCTGTCGTCCAGGGCGATCACCCGCGGGGTGCGGGCCCGCACCACCGGCCGGGCCGCGACGATGTCGTGCGCCCATCCGCTGCGCACCAGGGCGTGGGCCTCGGCGGTCCGGGCGTAGCCGCCGATCAGCGCCGCGCACCGGGCCTGGTGCGCGCGCAGCATCGCCACCTCCCGGGCGTGCGGGTACGGCGCCCGCGGCTCGGCCAGGGTGTCGTCGGCGTCGGCCCACACCATGACCAGGCCCAGGTCGCTCAGCGGCGCGAACACCGCGCTGCGGGTGCCGATCACCAGCCGCGCGCCGCCGCGCAGCGCGGCGAGCCACCGCCGGTAGCGGGCCGCCGGGCCCAGGCCCGCGGACAGCGCCGCCACGCATCCCTCGTCGATCCGGGTCGTCGCGGCCGCCCACAGCGCGTCCAGGTCGCGCTGGTCGGGCACGATCGCCAGGACCGCCCGCCCCGCCCGAATGGTTTGCGCCGCGGCCTCGGCGAAGCGGTCCGCCCAGGACTCGCCCGGCAGCGCCTGCCAGACGGCGCGGGCGGCGCGGGACTCGGCCAGCGCGGCCAGGAACTGCGCGCCGCGGCCGTACGGTTCCCAGCCCGCCGGGTCGACGGGCGCGGGGACGGACGGCGGGGTTGTCGGCGCCGGTTCCCGCTCCACCCTGGCGTGGCGGGCCGGGACCGCCAGCCGCAGCACGTCGGGCCGCGTCCCCGCGTAACGGGCCGCCACCGCGTCGACCAATCGGCGGATTTCCGGCGTCAGCACCGGTTCGGGCGACACCACGCGGTCGAGCCACCCGAGCTTGCCGGTGTGGTCGGTGTCGTTGCGGCGCTCCAGCACGAACCCGTCGACCAGGCGGCCGTGGAACCGCACCCGCACCCGCACCCCGGGCTGGGCATCGTCGGACTGCTCGGCCGACACCAGGTAGTCGAACTCGCGGTCCAGGTGCGGCACCGACAGCATGGGCAGCACCCGCGCGATCGGTTCCACCTCGACCGGGGTGCGCATCCTTCCCGCCCGGGGCAACGCCTAGCCTTCGTCGGCCTCGGGCTCGTAGTCGGCCTCGTAGTCGGGCTCGTAGCCGGCGTCCTCGCGACCGAAGAAGAACCCGGCCGTGATCAGGATCTGGGCCGCGGCGTACAGCCACCAGATCGGGACCGCCAGCGCGTCGTTGTACAGGACGAACCGGCCGATGGCGATCATCGCATCGGACACCCCGAAACACACCGCCCCCACCGCGGTCCAGATGGTCGGCAGTTCCGCCAGCAGGGCCACGCACACCATCGCGGTCAGCACGATCACGTAGGCCGTCACCGGAATCGTCAGCTTGTCACGGCCCAGGTGCGGCCAGAACCATGCCAGCAACGACACGGACACGAGGCACACCAGGACGATGGCGGCCAGCCGCACCCGCGACGACCGGGCCAGGGGAAGCAGCGCGGCCACGAAGCACAAGTGCGCCAACAGGAATGCCGCCAACCCGAAGCCGAACGACAGCGTCCACCACGGGATCGCCAACAGCCAGTCGCCGACGGCCGACAACGCCAGCGCCGGCATCAGCCAGCGCCGCTCCCGGACGATGGGGTGCGCCACCGCGGCGACGGTCAGCAATATCGCCATCGATGCCTTGAACGGGGGCTGCAGGACCCAGTGTCCGGTCAACTCCGCTCCCGGCGCGGAGCGCAACGCGAGCACGGTCAGGTAGACGCCGTAGCCGAGGCCCGCCCAGCCGGCCATCACCCAGGCGCCGGACACCAGGCGAGGTGCGTACGGTACTTCCATGCCCAGCTTGGACAGCACACCCGACGAGAAACCCGGTATCGACCCCATCCTGCAGAAGGTACTGGATGTGGTTCCATTCCGGCTAACAACCGACGATGGTGTCGACGCCGCGCGGCAGCGGCTCCGCGACCTGCCGCGCCGCCCGCTGCACCCCGAGCTGCGCGTCGAGGACCGGGCCATCCCCGGCCCCGAGGGCCCCCTCGGCATCCGGATCTATTGGCCGCCAACCGATCCCGCGGCCGGCGGAACCCCCGTCGTGCTGTACTTCCACGGCGGCGGGTTCGTCGTGGGCGACCTCGACACCCACGACGGCACGGCCCGCCAGCACGCGGTGGGCGCCCACGCGATCGTGGTCTCCGTCGACTACCGGTTGGCGCCCGAGCACCCCTACCCCGCCGCGGTCGAAGACGCCTGGGCGGCAACGCTCTGGGTCGCCGAGCACGGGCCCGCGATCGGCGCCGTGACCGACGGGGGGACCACGCGGATGGCCGTCGCCGGGGATTCGGCCGGCGGGACCATCGCCGCGGTGACCGCACAGCGCGCCCGCGACAACGCCGATCGGGGCGGCCCGGAGCTGGTGTTTCAGCTGCTGTGGTACCCGTCCACGCAGTGGGATCCGTCGCTGCCGTCGTTCACCGACAACGCCACCGCGCCGATCCTCGACGCCAGGGCCATCACCGCGTTCTCCCGTTGGTACGCGGGCGAAGTCGACCTGGCCGACCCGCCGCCGGGCATGGCGCCGGGACGGGCGAAGAACCTGGCCGACCTGCCGCCGGCCTACATCGGCGTCGCCGGGCACGACCCGCTGCGCGACGACGGCATCAGGTACGGCGAGCTGCTGGCGGCCGCCGGCGTCGCCGTCGAGGTGCACAACGCCGAGACGATGGTGCACGGCTACCTCGGCTATGCGGGCGTGGTCCCCGCCGCCACCGCCGGGATGGAGCGGGGCCTGGCGGCACTGCGGGCGGCGCTGCACCCGTAAGATTTTCTGCGGCAAGGGCTTTCACCGCGGTCGGTGCGGCGGCTCGGCGTGGTCGGGTACACTGGGTGGCTCAATGTGGGACATCACCGACCGCCGCCGCGAATTCGTCACGCCCGACTATCACACCCTGATCGTCGGCGCCGGATTCTCCGGCATCGGCGCCGCCATCAAGCTGGACGGGGCGGGGCTCTCCGATTACCTGCTGGTCGAGGCCGGCGACGGCGTCGGGGGGACGTGGCACTGGAACACCTATCCCGGTATCGCCGTGGACATTCCGTCGTTCTCCTATCAGTTCTCCTTCGAGCAGAGCCCGCACTGGTCGCGGACCTACGCGCCGGGCCGCGAGCTGAAGGCCTACGCCGAGCACTGCGTCGACAAATACGGCATCCGGTCGCGGATCCGGTTCAACACCAAGGTCGTATCCGCCGACTTCGACGACGAGCGATCGTTGTGGCGGGTGCAGACGGATCCCGGCGGCGTACTCACGGCGAGATTCCTGATCGGCGCCAGCGGCGTGCTCACCGTGCCGAACCTGCCCGACATCGACGGCGTGGACTCCTTCGCCGGCGTCACCATGCACACCGCGCGGTGGGATCACGGCCAGGACCTGACCGGCAAGCGCGTCGGGATCATCGGCACCGGCGCCTCGGCCGTGCAGGTCATCCCGGAAATTGCGCCAATCGTCAAGCGGCTGACCGTGTTTCAGCGCACCCCGATCTGGTGCTTCCCCAAGTTGGACGTCCCGCTGCCCGCGCCGGCCCGCTGGGCGATGCGCGTCCCCGGCGGCAAACTCGGCCAGCGGCTGCTCAGCCAGGCCTTCGTCGAGCTGACCTTCCCGATCTCGGCGCACTACTTCACGAAGTTCCCGCTCGCCCGGCGGATGGAGTCGGCCGGGCTCGCCTATCTGCGCCAACAGGTCCACGACCCGGCGGTGCGCGAGCGGCTCACCCCGCGCTACGCCGTCGGCTGCAAGCGGCCCGGCTTCCACAACGGCTACCTGGCCGCCTTCAACCGCGACAACGTCAGGCTGGTTACCGAGCCGATCGACACGATCACGCCCACGGCGGTGGCCACCAGGGACGGCGAGGCCCACGAGATCGACGCGCTGGTGCTGGCCACCGGCTTCAAGGTGATGGACACCGATCACGTCCCCACCTTTGCGGTCACCGGCAGTGGCGGCAGGTCCTTGAGCCGGTTCTGGGACGAGCACCGCCTGCAGGCCTACGAGGGCGTCAGCGTTCCCGGCTTCCCGAACATGTTCACCGTGTTCGGCCCGTACGGCTACGTCGGCTCCTCGTATTTCGCGCTCATCGAGACCCAGGCCCACCACATCGTCCGGTGCCTGACGCGGGCCCGGCGGACCTCCGCGACCCGCGTCGAGGTCACCGAGGAGGCCAACGGCCGGTACTTCGCCGAGATGATGCGCAAGCGGCACCGGCAGGTGTTCTGGCAGGACAGCTGCCGGCTGGCCAACAGCTACTACTTCGACAAGAACGGCGACGTGCCGCTGCGCCCCACCACCACGGTCGAGGCCTACTGGCGCAGCCGGCGGTTCGACCTCGACGACTACCGGTTCACCACGTAGCGCGAGCAGTCGCAGAATCGCACGCGCGGGGCCCGCGCAGTGCGATTCTGCGACTGCTCGCCAAGGAACTAGATCGCGCGCTTGAGCTCGTCGACCTTGTTGAGCTGCTCCCACGGCAGGTCGATGTCGGTGCGGCCGAAGTGCCCATAGGCGGCGGTCTGCGCGTAGATCGGGCGCAGCAGGTCCAGGTCGCGGATGATCGCGCCGGGCCGCAGGTCGAAGACCTCGGGGATGACCTTCTCGATCTTGACGGGGTCGACCGCCTCGGTGCCGAAGGTCTCGATGAACAGGCCGACGGGGGCGGCCTTGCCGATGGCGTAGGCGACCTGCACCTCGACCCGCTCCGCCAGGCCGGCCGCGACGATGTTCTTGGCCACCCAGCGCATCGCGTACGCCGCCGACCGGTCCACCTTGGACGGATCCTTGCCGGAGAAGGCCCCGCCGCCGTGCCGGGCCCATCCGCCGTACGTGTCGACGATGATCTTGCGGCCGGTCAGTCCCGCGTCGCCCATCGGCCCGCCGAGGACGAACTTGCCGGTCGGGTTGATCAGCAACCGCGTCGACGAGGTGTCCAGCGTGTCGTGGGCCAGGTCGTCGAGCACGGTGTTGAGCACCTTCTCCCGGATGTCGGGCGTGAGCGTGTGCTCCAGGTCGACGTCGGCCGCGTGCTGGGTGGAGATGACCACGGTGTCGAGTGCGACCGGAACGTTGTCCTCGTAGGCGATGGTGACCTGCGTCTTGCCGTCCGGCCGCAGGTACGGCAGCACCCCGTTCTTGCGGACCTCGGTCAACCGCCGCGACAGGCGATGGGCCAGCGCGATCGGCAGCGGCATCAGCTCCGGGGTGTCGTTGATCGCGTAGCCGAACATCAGGCCCTGGTCGCCGGCGCCCTGCGCGTCCAGCGGGTCCGCCGCGCCCTCGACGCGGGCCTCGTGGGCGGTGTCGACGCCCTGGGCGATGTCGGGCGACTGCGCGCCGATGCCGATGTTGACCCCGCACGACGCCCCGTCGAAGCCCTTCTCCGACGAGTCGTAGCCGATCTCCAGGATGCGCTCGCGCACGGTGTTGGTGATGTCGGCGAACGCCTCCTTCGCCGTCGTCGTCACCTCGCCCACCACGTGCACCTGGCCCGTGGTCACCAGCGTCTCGACCGCGACGCGCGAGCGGGGGTCCTGTGCCAGCAGCGCGTCGAGGACCGAGTCGCTGATCGCGTCGCAGATCTTGTCGGGATGCCCCTCCGTCACCGACTCACTGGTAAACAGCCGACCCTTTTCGCTCACAGTCCCAATCCTTCCCAATAATTAGTTAGCCGAAGTATATCCGCCGGCGTCATGCTCGTGCTCCAGGAGCCCCGCAGAACCGGGCCCGCGGATTCGCTATCCGCCCCCGCCGTCCAGGAACGTGACGATCGCATCCACGATACGACTGGCCATCAGCGTCTTGGAGCCGTGCTGCAGCGCCGACTCCGTGCCGTCGGACGCCAGCAGCCAGCCGTCGTTGCTGTCCACCTCGAACGCCTTGTTCTCGCCGACGGCGTTGACCACCAGGAGGTCACAGCCCTTGCGCCGCAGCTTCGCCCGGGCGTGAAACAACACGTCGCCGTTGGCGTCGCCGGTCTCGGCGGCGAAGCCCACGATGGCCCGCATGTTGGGCAGCTGGCCGTGCGCGCGGGCCCGCACCGCTCCGGCCAGCACGTCGTCGTTGCGGACCAGTTCGATCGTCGGCGGCGCGTCGGCCCCCTTCTTGATCTTGGCGGACGCGACCTGCGCGGGCCGGAAGTCGGCGACGGCCGCGGCCATCACCAGCACGTCGGCCTCGGGCGCGTGCTTGGACACCGCCTCGCCCAGTTGCTCGGCCGAGCTGACGTGCACCACGTTGACGCCCGCGGGGTCGACCAGCCCGGCGGTGTGCCCGGCGATCAGGGTGACCTCGGCGCCGCGCTGGGCGGCGACCCGCGCCACCGCGTAGCCCTGCTTGCCCGAGCTGCGGTTGCCGACGAAGCGCACCGGGTCGATGGGTTCGCGGGTGCCGCCGGCGGTCACCAGCAGCCTGCGGCCGGCGAGGTCGTAGGGCAGCGCGTCGTGGCGCTCCAGCAGCAGGTGGGCCAGCGTGGTGATCTCCTCGGCCTCGGGCAGCCGGCCCGCCCCGCTGTCGGTGCCGGTGAGCCGCCCGGACGCGGGTTCGAGCACCACCGCGCCGCGACGGCGCAGCGTGGCCACGTTGTCGACGGTGGCCGGGTGCAACCACATCTCGGTGTGCATCGCCGGCGCGAACAGCACCGGACATCGGGCCGTCAGCAGCGTCGCGGTCAGCAGGTCGTCGGCGCGGCCGTGCACCGCCCTGGCCAGCAGGTCGGCGGTGGCCGGCGCCACCACGACGAGGTCGGCCCGCTTACCGAGCTGGACGTGTGGCACCTCCGGGACGTCGTCGAAGACGCCGGTGTGCACCGGCAGGCCGGAGAGCGCCTCGAACGTGGCGGCCCCCACGAAGCGCAAGGCGGATTCGGTGGGGATGACGCGGACCTGGTGGCCGGCCTCGGCGAGCTGACGGACGACGGTACAGGCCTTGTAGGCGGCGATGCCCCCGGAGACGCCGACGATGACCTGTTTGCCGTCCACAGCGCGCCCGGCCCCTGCCCTGTTACTCGCCCTCGGTGTGCTCGAGCAGGTCGGCGTGGATCTCGCGCAGCGCGATGGACAGCGGCTTTTCCTGCAGCCCGGGCTCGACCAGCGGGCCCACGTACTCGAGGATGCCCTCGCCGAGCTGGTTGTAGTAGTCGTTGATCTGCCGGGCCCGCTTGGCCGCGTAGATCACCAGGGCGTACTTGCTGGACACGCGGTCCAGCAGCTCGTCGATGGGTGGGTTGGTGATGCCCAGCGGGGTGTCGTAGGCGCCCTGCCCGCCTGCCGACGGGTCGAACTGGTCGACGGCGGTCAGCGACGCGTCGGACGGGGAAATGCTCACGTAGGTCAGTCTCCTGGCGGATCGAGGTCGTGTGAAAGTGGTCTGGCTGCCACCAGGCCGTTCATGCCGGGCCCGGTGCAGTTCCCACCAGCAAGGATACCAATTCGGCGCACGCGGATTCCAATCGACCGTTGACCACGATCTCGTCGAAGTCGTCTTGGGCCGCCATCTCGACGCGGGCGGTGTCGAGGCGGCGCCGTATCGCCTCGGGTGTCTCGGTGCCGCGGTCGACGATCCTTTTTTCCAGGTCCTCCCAGCTGGGCGGCGCCAGAAACACGGTGATGGCCTCGGGCATCGCCCTCTTGACCGCCCTGGCCCCGGCCAGGTCGACCTCGATGAGCACCGGGAGTCCGGACGCGGTGGCGGCGCGCACCGGCTCGGCCAGGGTGCCCGATCGGTGCAGGCCGCCGTGGATGTCGGCCCACTCCAACAGGGCGCCCTCGTCGATCAATCGCTGGAAGCGGGCGGGCGTGACGAAGTGGTAGTCGACGCCGTCGACCTCGCCCGGCCGCGGCGCGCGGGTGGTGGCCGAGACGCTGAACTGCAGGTCCGGAATCCGCTCGCGCAGACAGCGGACCACGCTCGACTTGCCGACCCCGGAGGGACCGGACAGCACGACCACACGCCCCTGACCCGTTGGGTGGGGGCGTGTCCCCCGTGCGACGTCCGGTCCCACGCCGGCGCTCACCGGCGCCACCGGGTCGGCGCCCCCACAGGCCATGCGGCCTGCATCGTCGCGATTTAGGCGGAGCCGAACTTTTCCAGCAGGGCCTTGCGCTGCCGGTCACCGAGGCCGCGCAGGCGGCGGGTGGGGGCGATTTCCAGCTCGGTCATGATCTCCTGCGCCTTGACCTTGCCCACCTTCGGCAACGCCTCAAGCAGCGCAGACACCTTCATCTTGCCCAGGACTTCATCGCTCTCGGCGTCCTTGAGCACCTGGGTGAGGTTGGTGCCGCCGCGCTTGAGCCGGTCCTTGAGCTCTGCTCGCGCTCGACGTGCGGCAGCCGCCTTCTCCAACGCGGCCGCGCGCTGCTCGTCGGTCAACTGGGGAAGGGCCACGATTCCTCCGTATCTGATCGATCATCAAAATCGATCGCTTTTTGTCCCTGCCGGGTACTTCTGCCAGCGGAGACGACCGTACTCAGGCTTCCTAACGAAATCTAACCCGACCCCCTGGTTAATGGGGCAAATGCGCAGTATGAGCTTGGCGGGCGGGGCCCGCCAGGCGGCCGTGACACCGGTTCGGGAGGGTGTCGCTTCGGGGTGGTCGCCGCCGGCGGCCGCATCAAAAATAGGCTATTTACCTGCGGTTTTGTCTCAGGCGGGCGCGGCGGACGGGTGCCGGCGGCCGCCCCGGTTCCGGGGGCGGACGGCCACAAGTCGCGGTGCGACGAGGTCACGCATTTCTCGTGGCGTGTCGCGCGTGTCGCGCCCGCGGCCGATCGGCCGGCCGGCGGCCGGGAAGGCGTTACGATCGAGCCGTGCCCAACCTGCGCATCCGTCAGGCGGCTGAGCTGCTGGGAGTCAGCGACGACACCGTCCGGCGATGGATCAACCAGGGCACGTTGTCGGTGAGTCACGACGCGGCCGGCCGCAAGGTCATCGCCAGCGAGGATCTGGCCGAGTTCTCCCGGACCAACGCGCCCGCCCCGCCGCCGGATCCGCTGAGCATCGGCAGCTCGGCGCGCAACCGGTTCGTCGGCCTGGTCACCAAGGTCATCAGCGACAAGGTGATGTCGCAGGTCGAAATGCAGTGCGGTCCGTTCACCGTGGTTTCGCTGATGAGCACGGCCGCCGCCGAGGAGTTGGACCTGCGGCCCGGCAGCGTTGCGGTGGCCGTCGTCAAGGCCACCACGGTCATCATCGAAACCGCCAGGCCCAGCACGGCGATAGCGTCGGACTGAAGTCCGGCCGTTGTGCGGCCGGTCCACGGCGTTCGGTGTGAGCTGACGGCTTTCGGTGTGAGCCCAGGGCGCGATGTGGGGCGCGATTTCTCCGCCGTGGGCTCACACGCAGCGCCGTGGGCTCACACTCAAACCCGGACACCGTCCCGCCGCGGCGTAGCGCCCCCCGCCTACCCGTCGGACAGGTACGCGACGGCGTCCAGCATCCGCTCCCCCGCCGCCCGCAGGTCCGACACGCCTGGTCCGGCCCGCAGCACCTCGCGCGCCACCGCGGGCAGCAGCTGGCCCGGCGCCGCGTTGCCCAGGCCGCGGAGCGCCTCGGGCCGTCCGCCCTGCACGCCGACACCGGGCACCAGCACCGGTCCGCCCAGCCCGCTGACGTCGGGCGCCTCGAACACCGTCGCCCCCACCACCACGCCGACGTATCCGGGCTCGGACGGGGTGGCGGACCGGTTGGCTTCGTTGACCAGGGCCGCCTGGTCGACGATCAGCTGGGACACGGTGCGGCCGTCGAATGTCGCGCGCTGCACGGTGGCGCCCTCCGGGTTGGAGGTCGCCGCCAGCACGAACACCCCGCGGTCGTGCGCGGCAGCGGCTTCCAGCAGCGGGCGCAGCGAGCCGAACCCCAGGAACGGCGAGGCGGTCACGGCGTCGGCGGCCAGCGGCGAATCGCCGGCCCAGGCGGTGGCGTAGGCCGCCATCGTCGTCCCGATGTCGCCCCGCTTGGCGTCGGCCAGCACCAGGACTCCCTTGGCTCGCAGCGCGGCGATGGTGCGTTCCAGCACCGTGAATCCGGCGGCGCCGTAGGCCTCGAAGAAGGCCACCTGCGGTTTGACGACGGCGAAACCGGCGAACGCGTCGACGCAGGTGTCGCAGAACGCGGCCAGCCCGTCGGCGGTCGTCGGCAGGTCCCAGGCCCGCAGCAGCTCGGGGTGCGGGTCGATGCCCAGGCACAGCGGCCCGCGGCTGCGCTTCGCCTCTACCAGCCGGGCGCCGAACCCGGTCACCGGGCGCCGTTCCCGATCGCGCTGTGCAGCTCCTGCAGCGACCGCACGCCGATGTCGCCGCGGATGCCCGCCTCGATGCCCTGCACGGCGGCCGACGCGCCCTGCACCGTCGTGACGCACGGGATGTTGACACTTACGGCGGCAGAACGGATTTCGTAGCCGTCGATGCGCGGGCCGGAGTTGCCGTAGGGCGTGTTGATCACCATGTCGACCTCGCCGGCCTTGATGGCGTCGACCGCCGACGCCGCAGGGCGGCCGGGCCGCTGCTCCTCGAAGTGCTTGCGCACCTCGTCGCAGGGAATCCCGTTGCGGCGCAACATCTCCGCGGTTCCCTCGGTGGCCAGGACGCGAAATCCCAAGTCGGCCAGCCGCTTGACGGGGAACACCAGCGACCGCTTGTCCCGGTTCGCGACCGAAACGAATATCGTGCCCCGCGCCGGCAGCGACCCGTAGGCGGCCGTCTGGCTCTTGGCGAAGGCGCTGCCGAAGTCACGGTCGATGCCCATCACCTCGCCGGTCGATTTCATCTCCGGGCCGAGCAGCGAGTCGATGCCCGAGCCGTCGGCGCGGCGGAACCGGTGGAACGGCAGCACGGCCTCCTTGACCGCGATCGGCGCGTGGGGCGGCGCGTGGGCGCCGTCCCCGTCGGACGCCAGCAGTCCCTCGCCCCTCAGCTCAGCGATGGTGGCGCCCAACATGATTCGCGCACACGCCTTGGCGAGCGGGATCGCGGTGGCCTTGGACACGAACGGGACCGTGCGGCTGGCGCGAGGGTTGGCCTCCAGGACGTAGAGGACGTCGTCCTTGAGGGCGTACTGCACGTTGAGCAGCCCGACGACGCCGATGCCCTGCGCGATCGCCTCGGTCGCTTTCCGGACCTTCTCGATGTCGCTGCGGCCCAACGTGACCGGCGGCAGCGCGCAGGCGGAGTCGCCGGAGTGGATGCCGGCCTCCTCGATGTGCTCCATGATCCCGCCGATGTAGACCTCGGCGCCGTCGCACAGCGCGTCGACGTCGATCTCGACCGCGTCCTCGAGGAAGCGGTCGACGAGCACCGGGTGCTCCGGGGACAGCTCGGTGGCGCGGGTGATGTAGCCCTTCAGCGTCTCCTCGTCGTAGACGATCTCCATGCCGCGGCCGCCCAGCACGTACGACGGCCGCACCAGCACCGGGTAGCCGATCTCCTCGGCGATCCGGCGGGCCTGCGCGAAAGTCGTTGCGGTGCCGTACTTCGGCGCGGGCAGGCCGGCGGCGCCCAGCACGTCGCCGAAGGCGCCGCGGTCCTCGGCCAGGTCGATGGCCTCCGGCGGGGTGCCCACGATCGGAACGCCGGCGTCGAAGAGCCGTTGTGCGAGCCCGAGCGGGGTCTGGCCGCCGAGCTGCACGATCACGCCCACCACACCGGGACCGCCCTCGCCCGACTGGGTTTCGGCGCGGAACACCTCGAGCACGTCCTCGAACGTCAGCGGCTCGAAGTAGAGCCGGTCGGCGGTGTCGTAGTCGGTGGACACCGTCTCCGGGTTGCAGTTGACCATCACGGTCTCGAAGCCGGCCTGGCTCAACGTGGTTGCCGCGTGCACGCAGCTGTAGTCGAACTCGATGCCCTGGCCGATCCGGTTCGGTCCGGAGCCGAGGATCAGCACCTTGGGCCTCTCGGCCTGCGGGGCGACCTCGGTCTCGGCGGCGGGGTCCAGTTCGTAGCTGCTGTAGTGGTACGGGGTCTTGGCCTCGAACTCCGCGGCGCAGGTGTCCACCGTCTTGTACACCGGGTGGATGCCGAGGCGCTCCCTGAGCGAGCGAACCCCGTCCTCGCCGGCCAACTCCGGTCGCAGCGCGGCGATCTGGCGATCCGAGAGCCCGCTGTGCTTGCCGCGCCGCAGCAGCTCGGCGTCCAGCACCGGGGCGGCGGCCAGATCGGCGCGCAGCTTCACCAGCTCGCCGATCTGCGCGACGAACCACGGGTCGACGCCGGAGGCCTGCGCGACGCTTTCGATCGAAGCGCCCAGCCGCAGCGCCAGTTCGATGTCGTAGAGCCGGCCCTCGGTGGGCGTCTGCAGCCGGGTCAGCACCTCGCCGAGGTCGCCGTCGGGATCGGGCTTGGTCCAGAACCCGGCGCGGGTGGTCTCCAGGGAGCGCATTACCTTGCCGAGTGCCTCGATAAAGTTGCGGCCCAACGACATTGCCTCTCCGACCGACTTCATCGTGGTGGTCAGGGTGGGGTCGGCGCCGGGGAACTTCTCGAACGCGAATCGCGGCGCCTTGACGACGACGTAGTCGAGGGTGGGCTCGAAGCAGGCCGGCGTTTCCTTGGTGATGTCGTTGACGATCTCGTCGAGGGTGTAGCCGATGGCCAGCTTGGCGGCGATCTTGGCGATCGGGAAGCCGGTGGCCTTGGACGCCAGCGCGCTGGAGCGGGACACCCGCGGGTTCATCTCGATCACGATGAGCCGGCCGTCTTTCGGGTTGACCGCGAACTGGATGTTGCAGCCGCCGGTGTCCACGCCGACCTCGCGCAGGATCGCGATGCCCAGGTCGCGCATCCGCTGGTACTCCCGATCGGTGAGCGTCATGGCGGGCGCGACGGTGACCGAGTCGCCGGTGTGCACGCCCATCGGGTCGACGTTCTCGATCGAGCACACCACCACCACGTTGTCGTGGCCGTCGCGCATCAGCTCGAGCTCGAATTCCTTCCAGCCGTAGATCGATTCCTCGATCAGCACGTTGGCGCTGGGGCTCGCGGCCAGCCCGGCGCCGGCCATCCGGTCGACCTCCTCGACGGAGCGCGCCATGCCCGAGCCCAGCCCGCCCATGGTGAAGCTGGGCCGCACCACCACCGGCAGGCCGAGCTCGTCGACCGTCTCGCGGACCTCTTCCATGGTGAAACAGACTCGGCTGCGGGCGGATTCGCCGCCGACCTTGGCGACGATGTCCTTGAACCGCTGGCGGTCCTCGCCGCGCTGGATGGCGTCGAAGTCGGCGCCGATGAGCTCGACGCCGTAGCGCTCCAGGGTTCCGCTCTCGTACAGGGCGACCGCGGTGTTGAGCGCGGTCTGCCCGCCCAGCGTGGCCAGCAGCGCGTCGATCTTGTTGCCGCGCTGGGCCTGTTGGGCGATCACCCGCTCGACGAAGGCCGGGGTGATGGGCTCGACGTAGGTGTGGTCGGCGTACTCGGGGTCGGTCATGATGGTGGCCGGGTTGGAGTTAATCAGGCTCACCTGCAGGCCCTCGGCCCTTAATACCCGGCAGGCCTGGGTGCCGGAGTAGTCGAACTCGCAGGCCTGCCCGATGACGATGGGCCCCGAGCCGATGACCAGCACGTGGTTGAGGTCGGTCCGACGCGGCACTAGCGCCCCCCTTCGGTCCGGGCGCGAGCGTGCGCAGTTGTACACCGTTTACGGCGTGTCCCCGTACAGACACGCACGCTCGCAAGCGGGAGGCACCCCCAGCTCGCGGTCATGGGCGGGCCGCCATCAGGTCGGCGAAGCTGTCGAAGAGGTATTCGGCGTCGTGTGGGCCGGCGGCGGCTTCGGGGTGATATTGCACCGAAAACGCCCGGCCGCTGGCGAGTTTGACGCCCTCGACCGTCCCGTCGTTGGCGCAGGTATGGCTGACGATCGCCGGGCCGAACGGCGTGTCAAACCGCTGGCCCGCCTCGCCTTCCAGCGCGAAGCCGTGGTTCTGCGCGGTCACCGCGACCCGGCCGGTGGCGTGGTCGATGACCGGGATGTTGATGCCGCGGTGGCCGAACACCATCTTGTAGGTGGACAACCCCAGCGCCCGGCCCAGGATCTGGTTGCCGAAACAGATGCCGAACAACGGGATTCCGGCGCCCAGCACCTCGCGGGTGAGCGCGACGACGTGGTCGGCGGTGGCGGGGTCGCCGGGGCCGTTGGACAGGAACACGCCGTCCGGCTTGATCTCCGCGATCTGTTCGAAGGTCGCCGACGCCGGCAGCACGTGGCTGCGGATGCCGCGGCGAGCGAAGTTGCGCGGGGTGTTGGTCTTGATCCCCAGGTCCAGCGCGGCCACCGTAAAGCGTTGCGGGCCCTCGGGTTCCACGACGTAGGCGCCGGGGGTGCTGACCTCGCCGGCGAGGTCGGCACCCAGCATGGAGTCCTGGCCCCGCACCTGTTCCACCAGCGCCTCTATGTTCACGGGCTCGGTCGCTGCGTCGCCGGAGAACACCCCCGCCTTCATCGAGCCGCGGCTGCGCAGGTGCCGCACCACCGCCCGGGTGTCGATGCCGGCGATCCCGACGACGCGCTGGCGGGTCAGCTCGTCGTCCAGCGTGGACGTGGCGCGCCAGTTGGAGGCGCACGGCGACGGGTCGCGCACCGCGTAGCCGGCGACCCAGATCTTGTCGCCGCGGCTCTCGGCGTCCTCGCCGTTCCAGCCGGTGTTGCCGATCTGCGGCGCGGTGGCCACCACGATCTGGCGGTGGTAGCTGGGGTCGGTCAGCGTCTCCTGATACCCGGACATGCCGGTGGAAAAGACGGCCTCGCCGAGGGTTTGGCCGATCGCGCCGAACGGCGTCCCGGTGAAGACGCGCCCGTCCTCGAGGACCAGCAGGGCTTTAGAATTCACGCGGCCTCCTGAAGCCACTCGGCGTACTCGTCGCGGTGGTTGGCCCGAAACCCGGTGTCGATCTCGACCCCGGACGGCAGCCGCCACCGGATCGCCAGGATCCCGATGCGGGCCACGACCTTACCGGCGATCCCGCGCTCCATGCGGATCGCCGTGGTCGACTCCCGCGGAATCCAAATCGGCTTGGCACGCACGCGTTCCAGCAGGATCCCGGCGGGGTAGCGGGTCAACACCGCCTTGCTGCGGTAGCCGAGATCGCCGGCCGTGATCCGCTCGTTCCAGGCCGGCGCCATCGTGCAGCCGCAATAGAGGCCGCGGGTGGTGGCGATCGCGGTGCCCACCTCGTCGGGCACCTCGGGCAGGCCGCCGATCAGCTCCTCCTGCCGCCGCGCGCGGCGCTGCCAGCCGCGCATCATCAGCTGGACGAGCACCGCGATCACCACCACCAGCACGGCCGCGAAGATCAGCGACCCCACCAGCGTGGCGGAGTTCATGCGCGCCGCTCCTTCTCATCGCTTCGCTCTGCATCGTCGCCGGCGCGATTCATGCCGGGCTCTTTCCGTCCCGGGCCGTGACCTTCCCGCGCAGCAGGGTCGCCGTCACGGTGGCGGGCAGGGTCATCGACTCGTACGGCGTGTTGGCCGACCGGCTGGCCAGGTCGCCACCGGTGACCGTCCAGGTCGCATCCGGGTCCACCACGGTCAGGTTGGCCGGCTCCCCCACCTCCAGCGGCCGGCCGTGATCGGGCAGGCCGACGATGCGCGCCGGGTTCTCGCTCATCACCCGGGCGACGTCGCGCCAGGTCAGCAGCCCGGGCGCCACCATCGTCCGCACCACCACCGACAGCGCCGTCTGCAACCCCAGCATGCCGGGCCGCGCCGCGGAGAACTCACAGCACTTCTCGTGCTCGGCGTGCGGGGCGTGGTCGGTGGCCACACAGTCGATTACCCCGTCGGCCAGCGCTTGACGCAACGCGACCGCGTCGGCGGCCTCGCGCAGCGGCGGGTTGACCCGGTTCACCCCGTCGTAGCCGGCCAGCCTGCCGTCGTCGAGCGCCAGGTGATGCGGGGTGACCTCGGCGGTGATCGAAATGCCTTGCGCCTTAGCCCATCTCACGATCTCGACGGTTCCGGCGGCCGACGCGTGGCAGATGTGCACCCGGGCGCCGGCGTCGCGGGCCAACAGCGCGTCCCGGGCGACGATCGATTCCTCGGCGGCCCGCGGCCATCCCGACAGGCCCAGCCGGGCGGCGGTGGGGCCCTCGTGGGCGACCGCGCCGACGGTCAGCCGCGGCTCCTCGGCGTGCTGGGCGATCAGCACCCCCAGCCCGGTGGCGTACTCCAGGGCGCGGCGCATCACCAGCGGGTCGTGCACGCAGACGCCGTCGTCGGAGAACATCCGCACCTGCGCGGCGCCGGCGGCCATCATGCCCATCTCGGTGAGCTCGGTTCCGGCCAGGCCGACGGTGACGGCGCCGACGGGATGCACGTCGACCAGGCCGACCTGCTGACCGCGGTGCCAGACGTGGTCGGTGACCACCGGGCTGTCGGCGACCGGGTCGGTGTTGGCCATCGCGAACACCGCCGTAAATCCGCCCAAAGCCGCTGCCGCCGAGCCGGTTTCGATGTCCTCGGCGTATTCGCGGCCGGGCTCGCGCAGGTGGGTGTGCAGGTCGACGAATCCGGGCAGCAGCACCTGCCCGGTGGCGTCGATGACGTCGGCATCGACGGGGATCGCCAGGCCCGGACCGATTTCGGCGATCTGGCCGTCGTCGACCAGCACGTCGACGCGCTCGCCCACGCCGTAGAGGCGCACACCGCGGATCAGGACGGTCATGCCACGGCCTCCTCGGCCCCCACCAGCACGTGGAACAGCACCGCCATCCGCACGTGCACCCCGTTGGAAACCTGTTGCAGCACAGCAGATTGCGACGAGTCGGCCACCGACGACGCGATCTCCATGCCGCGCAGCATCGGCCCCGGGTGCAGCACCACGGCGTGGCCGGGCAGCATCGCCTGCCGGCGATCGGAGAGCCCATAGAGGGACGAATACTCGCGCACGGACGGGAAGAAGCCGCCGTTCATCCGCTCGGCCTGCACCCGCAGCATCAGCACCGCGTCGGCGGCGGGCAGCTCGGCGTCGAAGTCGTTCGACACGGTAACCGGCCAGCCGTCGACCCCGACCGGCAGCAGCGTCGGGGGCGCGACCAGCACCACCTCGGCGCCCAGGGTGGCCAGCAGCGTGACGTTGGAGCGGGCGACGCGGCTGTGCAGGATGTCGCCGACGATCACGACGCGCCGGCCCTCGATGCCGCCGAGCCGCTGGCGGATGGTCAGCGCGTCCAGCAGCGCCTGCGTCGGGTGCTCGTGGGTGCCGTCGCCGGCGTTGATCACCGACGGGCCGCCGTCGTCTACGGCGGTCCACTCGGCCAGCAGGTGCGCGGCGCCGGAGGCCGGGTGGCGGATGATCAGCGCGTCGGCGCCGGCGGCCCGCAGCGTCAGCGCCGTGTCGCGCAGCGACTCCCCCTTGCCCACCGACGATCCGCTGGCGCTGACGTTGACGACGTCGGCGCTCATCCACTTTCCGGCCACCTCGAAGGAAACCCTTGTGCGGGTTGAGTTCTCGTAGAACATCGTGACCACGGTGCGCCCGCGCAGCGTCGGCAGCTTCTTGATCTCGCGACCGACCAGGGCCTGCGCGAACCGGTCGGCGTCGTCGAGGATGGCGGTGGCGTCGTCGCGGCTCAAATCGGCCGCGGTAAGTAGGTGGCGGGTCATCGCGAGATCACCACGCCGTCGCGGCCGTCGTGCTCACGCAGTTGCACGTGCACGCTCTCGCCGCGCGAGGTCGGCACGTTCTTGCCGACGTAGTCGGCGCGCAGCGGCAGTTCGCGGTGGCCGCGATCGACGAGCACGGCCAGCTGCACCGCCCGCGGCCGGCCGACGTCGCGCAGCGCGTCCAGGGCCGAGCGCACCGAGCGCCCGGAGTACAGCACGTCGTCGACGAGGATGACCAGCGCGTCGTCGATGCCGCCGGCCGGAATCGAGGTCGCCTCCAACGGCCGCGGCGGCTTGGTCATCAGGTCGTCGCGGTACAGCGTGATGTCCAGCCCGCCGTGGCCGACCTCCACACCGCTGTACTCGCCGATGTTGGCGGCCAGGCGGTTGGCCAGGGTGACGCCGCGGGTCGGGATGCCCAGCAGCACCACCCGTGGCGCGTCGGGGCCATCCAAAGCGGTCTTTTCGATGATCTGGTGCGCGATGCGGGAAATGGTGCGGCCCACGTCGGCCGCGGACATCAGTTCCCTGCCGGTGGCGGCAGCCATGCGAGATCCTGACCTCCTTCTCCGCCTCGCCGGACGGATCGTTAAAGGATGTCGACTGGACGGCAGCGTAGCACTTCCGAGCCGCGGGCCCGTGACGTGTCGGCCCCCGCGTGTACTATCCGAAAGTATGTTCGAATCAGAAGGGGCCTCGCTGATCGCGCGGATCGCCGAGCTGGAGCGCGCGAAGTCGGCGGCCGCCGCGGGCCAGGCGCGGGCGGCCGCCGCGCTGGACGCGCTGCGCCGCTCGAACGAGGCCGACGCCGGGGTGCCGGCGGCCCAGCGTGGCCGCGGCGTGGCCAGCGAGGTCGCACTGGCGCGACGCGATTCTCCGGCCCGGGGCGGGCGGCACCTCGGCTTCGCGAAGGCGTTGGTGTACGAGATGCCGCACACGCTGGCCGCCCTGGAATGCGGGCGGCTGTCCGAGTGGCGGGCCACGCTGATCGTGCGCGAAAGCGCCTGCCTGGACGTCGACGATCGCCGCGCGTTGGACGCCGAACTGTGCGCCGACTCGACGGGTACGGCCCCATCCCGGCGGCCGTGGCCCGGCACCTGGTGAGCGGCGCGGTCGCCGATTCCCGGTCGCGGGCCACGCTGCGTCGGCTCTACCGGCATCCGGGTTCGGGGGCGTTGGTGGCCATGGAGTCGCGGGCGCGCTGCTTCCCGAAGGGGCTGGCCGCCTTCATCGGGTTGCGGGATCAGCGCTGCCGCACCCCCTACTGCGACGCCCCCATCCGCCACCACGACCACGCCCAGCCGCATCGACGCGGGGGACCGACCGCCGCGGCGAACGGGCTCGGGCTGTGTGAGCGCTGCAACTATGCCAAGGAGGCGCCCGGCTGGCGGGTCACCGCCGGGGTGGACGAAAGCGGTTCGCACACAGCGGAATTCATCACACCGACCGGGGCGCACTATCGCTCCGGCGCGCCACCGCCGCCTGGGGCGCCCGGGGCGCCCGCCCCGCTCGATGCTCCCGGCGCCGAACCGCACGCCGCGTAAGCTGGCGGAAATGACAGGCCCCCACTTTCCACGCCTCGATTTCGACGCCCTTTACCGCGGCGAAAGCCCGGCAGAAGGCTTCCCCGCGGTGACCACGCCGCCGTGGGACACCAAGGCGCCCAAGGAGAACGTCATCGCGTGGCACGAGGGCGGCTGGATCCACGGCGACGTCCTCGACATCGGCTGCGGACTCGGCGACAACGCCGTCTACCTGGCCAGGAACGGCCACCGCGTGACGGGGCTGGACATCTCCCCGACCGCGCTGATCACCGCCGAGCGGCGGGCCAAGGACGCCGGGGTCGACGTGACGTTCGCGGTGACCGACTCCACCAAGCTCGAGGGCTACACCGACGCGTTCGACACCGTCGTCGACAGCGGCATGTTCCACTGCCTCGACGACGACGGCAAGCGCGGCTACGCCGCCGCGGCGCACCGGGCGACCAGGCCGGGCGCCACGCTGCTCATCAGCTGCTTCTCCGACGCCACCCCACCCGATGAGGAGTGGCCGCGGCCGGCGGTGTCCGAGCAGACGCTGCGCGACGTCCTCGGCGGCACCGGCTGGGACATCGAGTCGCTGGAGCCGGCCACGGTGCGCCGCGAGGCGGACGGTGCGCAACTCGAAATGGCGTTCTGGTACGTCCGCGCGCGGCGGCGCGCACTACCCTGAACCGGGTGAATCTCGACGTCAACCAGGCCTCCATCCGCGAAGTGTGCGACGCCGGCCTGCTCGCCGGCGCGGTGACGGTGGTCTGGCAGCGCGGAGAACTGCTGCAGGTCAACGAGATCGGCCACCGCGACATCGACGCGGGCCTGCCGATGCGACGGGACACGCTGTTTCGCATCGCGTCGATGACCAAGCCGGTCACCGTCGCCGCGGTGATGAGCCTGGTCGACGAGGGCAAGCTGGCGCTCAAAGACCCGGTCGCGCGCTGGGCCCCCGAGCTGGCCGACGTGCGGGTGCTCGACGACCCGCACGGCCCGCTGGACCGCACGCATCCGGCGCGCCGCGCCATCCTGATCGAGGACCTGTGCACCCACACCAGCGGCCTGGCCTACGGATTCTCGGTGTCCGGCCCGATCTCGAAGGCCTATATGCGGCTGCCCTTCAACCAGGGCCCGGACGCCTGGCTGACCGAGCTGGCCAAGCTGCCGCTGGTGCACCAGCCCGGCGAGCGGGTGACCTACAGCCACGCCATCGACCTGCTGGGCGTCATCGCGTCCCGCGTCGACGGCAAGCCCTTCCACCAGGTCCTCGACGAGCGGGTCCTGGGTCCGGCGGGCATGCCCGACACCGGGTTCTTCGTCTCCCCCGAGGCGCGCCGCCGCGCCGCGACCATGTATTCCCTCGACGACAATCACCGGCTGCGGCACGACGTGATGGGGCCGCCGCACATCACGCCGCCCTCGTTCTGCAACGCCGGCGGCGGCCTGTGGTCGACCGCCGACGACTACCTGCGGTTCGTGCGGATGCTGCTGGGCGACGGGACGATCGACGGGGTGCGGGTGCTGTCGCGGGAGTCGGCGCGCCTCATGCGCACCGACCGGCTCACCGACGAACAAAGGCGGCACAACTTCCTGGGGGCGCCGTACTGGGTGGGCCGCGGGTTCGGGCTGAACCTGTCGGTGGTGACCGACCCGGCGCGGTCCGCCCCGCTGTTCGGGCCCGGCGGGTTGGGGACGTTCAGCTGGCCCGGCGCCTATGGGACGTGGTGGCAGGCCGACCCGAGCGCCGACCTGATCCTGCTGTACCTGATCCAGAACCTGCCCGACCTGACCGTCGACGCGGCCACGGCCGTCGCGGGCAACACGTCGCTGGCGAAACTGCGCACCGCGCAACCGAAGTTCGTCCGCCGCACCTATCAAGCGCTCGGCCTCTAACACCATGGTCGATTACCCACCCGACCGCATCGTCGGCGCGCGGCTGGTGCTGCGCCCGCCGGCGCTCGACGACGCCGGCGCGATCTTCCAGAGGGTCGCCCGCGATCCCGAGGTCACCAAGTACCTGCTGTGGGCGCCGCATCCCGACGTGGCGGCGACGCGGCGGGTGATCACCGAAAAGCTCAACGCCAACGACGACGAGCGGACCTGGGCCATCGAGCTGAGGCACAGCGGCGCCGTGATCGGGCTGACCAGCTGCCGGCGCCCAGTGCCGCACTCGGTCGAGATCGGCTACTGCCTCGGCAGGCGTTGGTGGGGCAAGGGTTTCATGTCCGAGGTGCTCGAGATGCTGCTGGGCGCGCTGGACGCCGATCGGGGCGTATACCGCGTCTGGGCCACCTGCAGCGTCGACAACGAACGCTCGGCGCGGCTGCTGGAGCGCGCGGGTTTTTACCTGGAAGGCCGGCTGGCCCGCCACGCCGTCTACCCCACCATGGGGCCCGAACCACAAGACAGCCTGCTCTACGCGAAGGTGCTGCGGTAGCCGCGGCTTTCGCGTGTGCGCTGACGGCTTCGAGTGTGAACGCAGGGCGGAAAAATCGCCGAAATCCGCGCCCTGGACGCACACTCGAAGCCGTCCGCGCACACGCGGTAGCCCCTAGGCTGGGTCGCATGTCGAAGCCGACCGTTCTGATCAGCGGCGCGGGCATCGCCGGTCCCGCCCTGGCGTACTGGCTCGACCGGGCCGGCTACCGGGTCGTGGTGGTCGAGATCGCCGACGGCATCCGCCCGGGCGGCCAGACCGTGGACCTGCGCGGCGCCGGGCGGGCGGTCGTCGAACGGATGGGCCTGCTGGAGCAGATGCGCGCCCGCTGCGTGGAACAGCGCGGCATTCGGTGGGTCGGGGCCGACGGGCGGTGCCGTGCCGAGATGCCGGTCGAGGCATTCGGCGGCAACGGTGTGGTCAGCAAGCTCGAGATCCTGCGCGGCGACCTGGCCGACGTGTTGTACCGGGCCGCCGCGGCGGGCACCGAGTACCGATTCGGCACCCGCATCACGGAATTGGCGCAATCGGACGACGCTGTGGCGGCGACGTTGTCCGACGGCACCACGGTTCGCGCCGACCTGGTCGTCGGGGCCGACGGCCCGCATTCGGCGGTGCGGCGGTTGGCCTTCGGACCCGAGGAGAAGTTCGTCAGGCCGCTGGGCGGCTACCACGCCTGGTTCACCGCGCCGGACACCGTCGTGCTGGACGGTTGGTTTCTGATGTATGTGGCGCCCGGTGGTCTCAACGCGTCGATGCGCCCATCGCGTGACCCCGCGATGGCCAAGGCGGGCTTGGCATTTCGCTCGGAGCCGCTGCGCTACGATCGCCGTAACCTCGACGAGCAACGGGAACTGCTGGCCGCCCGGTTCACCGGCGCCGGTTGGCGCTCCGATGCCCTGGTCGCCGCCGCACGCGAGGCCGACGACTTCTACTTCGACGCGTTCGCCCAGGTTCACCTGGGCACCTGGTCGTCGGGGCGGCTCACGCTGGTCGGCGACGCGGGTTACTGCGCGTCGCCGCTGAGCGGCATGGGCACCAGCCTGGCGCTGGTCGGGGCCTATGTCCTGGCCGGTGAGCTGGGCCCGGCCGCGGACCTCGACGCCGGTCGGCTGGCGGCCGCCCTGGATCGCTACCACACGGTGATGCGGCCCTACGTCGACAGATGCCAGAACCTGCCGAACGGTATCGACGGCTACGTGCCGAAGTCCGCTTTCGACGTTCGCCTCATGATCCTGGTGATGAAGTACGTGCAGCGCTGGCCGTTTCGAGGCCTCGCCGAACGCAAATGGTTCACCACCGCCGACGCCATCAACCTGCCCGACTACCCGCCCTGTGCCAAGGCGCGACGCGCGTAGGCCCGCACGTCGGCGTCGCCGTCCTTGAGCGCGATCGCGAGCGCGTCGCGGGCGGCGGGCTCGCCGGCCCATTGGGTCAGGCTGAGCACCGCCGCCTTGCGCACGTCCAGATGCGCGTCGGCGACGGCGCCGGACAGCAGCGGCACGGCAGGCTCGGCCGCCGCGCCCGCCAGCGCGCGGGCCGCACCCTCCCGCACCTGCCACGCCGGCGCCCGTAGCGCGCGTTCGACGGCATCGAGATCGCCGTCTCCGCAACCGATTTCACCCAAAGCGGCCAGCGCGGCGGCGCGCACCAGCGGGTCGGGGTCGGCGAGCAGCGCGCTCACGGCGTCACCGCCGCCGCGCAGCGTGGCCAGGCCGGCGGCGGCGGCGATGCGGACCTCCCGGTTCTCGTCGGCGGTGGCCGCGACGACCCCGGCGACGTCGTCGACCGACACCAGCGCCCGCACCGCCTCGATCCGCACCCGGTGGTCGGGATCGTCGAGCGCGCGGCGGTATTGGCCGGCGTCACCGGCGCGCCGCGCGGCCAGCAGGTAGACGGCGGCCGCGCGCACCAGCGTGTCGCGGGAGCCCAGGTATGCCCGGGCGCCGGCGGGGTCGGGCAGCACCTCGACCAGCTCGCGGATTCCCTCGGCGCCGATGCGGCGCACCGCGGCGTCGGCGTCGTCCAGCGCCGCGAACAGGGCGGGCCCGTATCCGTCCGGAATGTGCTCGGCCAGCGTGGCCACCGCGGTGCGGCGCACCCCGGGATCGGGGTCGACCAGATACGGCCCCAGGCCGGCGATCGTCGGCTCCTCGAGGGCCAGCACCTCGGCGATGCGCGGCGAGGGCGGCTCGAATGCGGTTGCGGCCGAGGCGACTCGGGACCGCGTGGTGGCCGGGGCCTGGCCGCCGATCAGCGGCGGCTGCGCCACCCGGTGCACCGTCTGGTCGACGGGCGGCAGGCCGTCCAGCTCCGGGACCGGCACGAAATACGGTGCCACCGGCCGCTTCAGGAACGCCATCCGGCCGTCGGGCCCCTGAAGCAGGTTGAGGTGATACCCCCATTGGGCGTCGTCGCGGACGGGCAGGTCGGCGCGGTCGTGGTAGAGGCCCCAGCGCGATTCGGTGCGGGTGAGCGAGGACCGGGCGGCCATCTCGGCGCAGTCCCGGATGAACGACACCTCGACGGCGCGCATCAGCTCGTGCCGGTTGCGGGCGCCCATCTCGGCGATCTCGTCGCGCATCCGGTCGAAGGCGCGCACCGCGAGGGACAGCTTGGCCGCGGTCTTCGGCGGCGCCACATAGTCGTTGACGAACCGCCGCAGCTTGTATTCGACCTGCGGCTGCGGCGGCCCGTCCGGATGGCGCAGCGGGCGATAGATCAGCTCGTGCGCGGCGCGAAGTTGTTCGGCCGGGAGTCGTTGTGGCGCGGCCACTTCCGAAAGAGTCGACGCGGCGTGCGTGCCGGCGAGGTCGCCGAAGACGAACGCGCCGATCATGTAGTTGTGCGGGACGCAGGCGAGGTCGCCGGCGGCGTACAGCCCGGGCACCGTGGTGCGGGCGTGCTCGTCGACCCAGACCCCGGACGCGGAATGGCCGCTGCACAAGCCGATCTCGGAGATGTGCATCTCCACGTCGTGGGTGCGGTAGTCGTGGCCGCGGTTGGCGTGGAAGGTGCCGCGGGTGGGCCGTTCGGTGGTGTGCAGGATGTTCTCCAGCGCGGTCAGCGTCTCGTCGGACAGGTGCGACACCTTGAGGTAGATCGGCCCGCGGGCGGAGTCGATCTCGCTCTTGACCTCGGCCATCATCTGCCCCGACCAGTAGTCGGAGTCGACGAACCGCTCGCCGTGCGCGTTGACCTGGTAGCCGCCGAACGGGTTGGCCACGTACGCGCAGGCCGGCCCGTTGTAGTCCTTGATCAGCGGATTGACCTGGAAGCACTCGATTCCCGACAACTCCGCGCCCGCGTGGTAGGCCATCGCGTACCCGTCGCCGGCGTTGGTCGGGTTCTCGTAGGTGCCGTACAGGTAGCCCGACGCGGGCAGGCCGAGCCGCCCGCACGCCCCGGTCGCCAGGATCACCGCCTTGGCGCCGACGGCGACGAACTCGCCGGTGCGCGTCTGCAGCGCGGCGGCGCCGACGGCGCGGCCGTCCTGAACCAGCACCCGCACCGGCATCAGCCGGTTCTCGATGCGGATCCTCTCCCGCATCGAGCGTTGCCGCAGCACCCGGTACAGCGCCTTCTTGACGTCCTTGCCCTCCGGCATGGGCAGCACGTAGGAGCCCGAGCGGTGCACCCGGCGCACCGCGTACTCGCCGTGCTCGTCCTTCTCGAACTTCACCCCGTAGCGCTCCAGCCGCTGGACCATGGCGAACCCGCGGGTGGCGGTCTGATAGACGGTGCGCTGGTTGACGATTCCGTCGTTGGCGCGGGTGATCTCGGCGACGTAGTCCTCCGGTTCGGCCTTGCCGGGGATGACGGCGTTGTTGACGCCGTCCATGCCCATCGCCAGCGCGCCGGAGTGCCGCACGTGGGCCTTCTCCAGCAGCAGCACCCGCGCGCCGTGCTCGGCGGCGGACAGGGCCGCCATGGTGCCCGCGGTGCCGCCGCCGATGACCAGCACGTCGCAGTCGAGGCGGGCCGGCGCCAGATCGGGAATGTCCATCATGCGGCCACCGAATGATCCAGCGCGGCAATGATTTCCGCGCGCAACCCGTCGGCGGGCGGCCCGCTTCGGGGGTCGGGCACGTCGATCGACGCGCGTATCGGCTCACCGGCGCGGCCCAGCACGACGATCCGGTCCCCCAGCGCCAGCGCCTCGTCGACGTCGTGGGTGACGAAGACGATGGTGGTCGGATGGGTGCGCCAGGTGTCGATGAGCAGCCGCTGCATCGCGGCCCGGGTTTGGGTGTCCAGCGCCCCGAACGGCTCGTCCATCATCACCGCGCGCGGCGCGCCGGCCAGGCCGCGGGCCAGCTGGACGCGCTGGCGCATCCCGCCGGACAGGCTCTTGGGCAGGTAGTGCCCGAAGCCGGTGAGCCCGAGCTCGTCGATCCAGCGCTCGGCCGCCGCGCGCCGGGTGGCGCGGGGCTCACCCCGAAGCCGCAGCGCCAGTTCGATGTTGGACCGCACCGTGCGCCACGGCAGCAGCGCGTTGTCCTGGAACACCACGCCGCGGTCGCCCGACGTGCTGGTGACCTCGACGCCGTCGGCCAGCACCCGGCCGCCGTCGGGCGACAGCAGGCCGGCCAGCGCGCGCAGCACCGTCGACTTGCCGCACCCCGACGGCCCGGTGAGCACCAGGATCTCCCCCGGCCGCACCGCCAGGCTCAGGCCGTCGATCACCGGAACCCCGGTGTAGGACAACCGAACCCGATCCAGTTCGAGGCTCATCGCGGTCATCGCTGGCCCTCCTGCGCGCGCGGCAGCCAGCGCGTCACGCGGCGGCCCACCAGCTCGACGGCCGCGGCCGTCACGAACCCGAGCACGCCGATGGTGATGATGCCGACGAACACCTGCGGGTAGGCCAGCACGGTGTAGTCCTGCCAGGTGCGGTAGCCGACGCCGAGCCGCCCGGAGATCATCTCCGCCGAGATCACGCAGATCCACGCCACGCCCATGCCGACCGACAGGCCGCCGAACACCCCCGGCAGGATGCCCGGCAGCACCACCCGGCTCAGCACGTCCCACCGGCCGCCGCCGAGGGTGCGCACCGAGTCCTCCCACAGCGTGGGCAGCGCCCGCACCGCGTGCCGGGTGCTGACCAGGATCGGGAAGTACGCGGCGAGGAAGGTGATGAACACGATCCCGGCCTCGTCGGTCGGGAACAGCAGGATCGCCACCGGCACCATCGCGATGGCGGGAACGGGCCTGACCAACTCCGTCAGCGGGCCAAAGGTGTTGGCGAACCACCGGGAACGGCCCAGCAGCACCCCGGTCGCGACGCCGACGACGGCGGCCAGCCCGAAACCGGTGAGAATGCGGATCAAGGACTGCGCCAGGTCCAGCCAGTAGTCGTAGGTGCCGAGCCGGCGGTGCAGCGCGTTCACGATCTCGGTGACGGTGGGCAAGGTGTCGAACCGCAGCACCAGCCGCACCTTGCCGGCGGTGAGCAGCTGCCACAGCCCGATCGCGGCGGCCACCGACGCCAGCCGCACCAGCCACGACCGCCACGGCGAGGCCGGCCGGCGGGGTGGCGCCGGCGCGGGCGCCGGGACCGTGTCCAGAACGTGGTCGGACACCACTTGGGTAGTCATACCGAACCTCCCAGTGCCTGTTGGTAATCCACGGCGACGCTGCCGGGATGCGCGGCGAGATAACGACGGGCCCCGGCCGGGGTGCCGAAGGGCAGGAATTTCTGGCCGTCTCGCACCCAGGCCGCCTTGTCGGCGAACCAGCGGGTGCCCAGCTCGGCGTCGGGGACGTAGGCCGCGCGGACCCTGGCGCCGTGGGCGGTCGCGTCGGCGATCGCGCGCAGCAGGGCGGCGGGGTTGGCGACCGTCTGGGTCGCGTCCGATCCGTCCAGCCACAGCTCGCTCGCCAGCGCGGGGTCGCCGGACAGCGCCGACGGGTTGGCGGTGGCCGCCCGGGCCGCGTCGTAGTTGCGCCCGCGGGCGGCGAACACCGCGCGCAGCGGCTCGTCCACGATGAACTTCCCGATGTCGAGGTCGGCGAAGTCGCCGATCGACTTCAGGTAGGGCACATCGCTTTTCAGGGCGTCGGCCAGCGACGGCTTGAGCGTGGTGTCGAACGACGTGCCGCCGGGCCCGTTGTAGAGGTAGACCACCTCCTGGGGCAGACCGCTGCCCTGGGCGACGATGCGGGCGGCCTCCAGCGGCTTGCGGTTGAGGAAATCGGTGGCGTCCAGCTGCGCCTGCAGGAACGCCGCGAGCACCTCCGGGTGGGCCGACGCGTACGAGCGCCGCACCACCACGCCGTGCAGGGTCGGCAGGTTCAGCTCGGCCCCGTCATAGAGCAGTTTGGCCTTGCCCTGGTAGACCAGCAGCCCGGGCCAGGCGACGAATTGCGAAAGCCCTTGCACCTGGCCGGATTCCAGCGCGGACGCGCCGATCTGCGGCTGCTGGTTGAGCACCTCGACACCGGTGATCCCCGCCCGGGCCAGCGCGCGGACCAGCGTGCCGTGGCCGGCCGAGCCCACGCTGGCCGAGACCTTGGCGCCGGCCAGGTCGGCTAGCGTGGCCGCCGACGAACCCGGCGCCACCACCACCATGTTCAGCGCGCCCTTGGGGTTGTAGCCGGTGACCGACACCATCTCGGTGCGGGCCAGCGGGTTGGCCTGCGTCTTGGAGCCGTTGATCAGCATCGGGTAGTCACCCATCGAGCCGATGTCGATCTTCTCGGCGAGCATCTGCGCGGTGATCGGCGCGCCGGTGTCGTAATCCTGCCACCGCACCGCGTATTTGGTGCCGGTGCGGGCGGTGATGTCGGCGAGCCGGTGCTCCAGGTAGCCCTGCGCGCGCAGCAGCGTGCCCGCGGTGACGGTGTTGATGGTCTTCGACTGGTATCCCACCACGACGTTGACCACACCGGAGGACTGCGAAAGGGATTCCAGCGAGCAGCCGGTGGCGACCGCGGCGACCGCGATCACCGCCGACACCAGCCGGAGGGCGTGTCGTTTCATTGCGGCTCTTCGTGTTTCAGCGGAGGAGATAGGGCATGTTGACCGTGACGGCGCCCGTCGGGCAGCGGGCCGCGCACGGCCCGCAGTACCAGCATTCGTCGACGTGCATGAAGGCCTTGCCGGTGTCGGGATCGATGGCCAGCGCGTCCAGCGGACAGACCTCGACACACAGGGTGCAGCCGTCGATGCACAGCGACTCGTCGATCGTCACGGGCACGTCGGCGCGGTGGTTGACCAGCGTTATGGCTTGCTCCTGATCAGGCTGCCGCGCATGGTGATTCGATCGCCACGCATCCGGATGTACTCCAGGTCGACGGGTCTGCCGTCGTCGAGGCTGGTGAGCCGCTCCAGCATCAGCAGCGCCGCCCCGTCGGGCACCTGCAGCGTGGCCGCCGAGTGCGCGTCGGCGGGGATCGCCTCCAGCGCCAGCGACGCCGAGCCCAGCCGCTGCCCGCTCACCTGCTCGATGAGCGCGAACAGATCGTTGGTCTCCAGCGGATGGTCCAGGATCGACGTTCCGATGTCCGGCGCCAGGTAGGTCAGGTCGAGGCTGAGCGGCAGGTCGCCGAGGTAGCGCAGCCGCTCGACGAACACCGCCTGGTCGCCGGGTCGCAGCCGCAACCGGCGGGCCACCGAGGGCGGCGCGGTCACCGGCATGGCGGCCCGCACCTCGTTGCGGACCTCGCCGAGATTTTTGAAGGTTTCCTTCAGGCCCAGCAGCGCGTCGAGCCCGTGGGAGTACTTGCGCTGCGCGACGTGGGTGCCGACCTTGGGGCCGCGGTCGATCAGTCCCTCGTGTTTGAGGACGGCGAGCGCCTCGCGAATGGTGTTGCGGGACACCGAGAATTCGGCCGCCAATTCGAGCTCGGCCGGCAGCCCGTCCGGGTAGGCGTCGGCGTGGATCTGCTGGCGCAGCACGTCGGCGACCCGGCGGGCCCGGTCCGCCCGCGGCCCGCCAATCGGTACTGGTTGCGCCACGCCGCCACGCTAACGCAGCTCAGGGGCTCATTCGGGGCCGCCGATCGGCGCGCGCGGCGGCGGGCCGGCCTATTGCGCCGGGCCGGATTCGGCGCCGACCAGTCAAAACCCGCGGCGGCCCGGCTATTGCGCCACTTTGGCGGAGAAGCCGCCTTTGCGATCCGGATGAGCGGAACTTCCGTGGGGCAGCAGCCGGTCCGCGTAGGCCTCCAGCGCGGCCTGGCGGGTGGTGATGGCGCCGATGTGGCCATCCGGGCGGACGAGCACGGCCGCGCCGTCCCGGAGCCGATAGGCCCGCTGGACGTGCGGGTCGCCGCCGACCCGGTGGGAGCGGACCGCGCCGTGGTCCAGGCTCGGCGCGTCGCCGCCGAAGCGCAGCAGCGTCCAGTGGGGGCCGGCGAACAGCGTGAACAGCCGCGCCGGGTCACCGTTTGCCCGCGGGCCTGGCGCGTCGGGCGCGCGGTCACCGGCGGAAAGCGTGGCGCTGCAACCGTCGTCGAGGGTGAGCGGCCCGTCGCGGTAGCTCAGGTCCAGTTGCCGGGTGTGTTCGCCGCGCTCGAGCGCGTCGTCGCTGCCGCGCACGGCCTTGTCCATCAGCTCGGTGCTGATCCCGAGCACCCGGGCGGCGACGGGAAGCCGCTCGGCCTGGTAGCTGTCCAGCAGCGCCTCGGCATCCGGGGCAGCCTTTGTCAGCGCGGCGGCCAGCTTCCAGCCGAGGTTGTAGGCGTCCTGCACGCCGGTGTTGAGCCCCTGCCCCCCGGTCGGCGGGTGCACGTGCGCCGCGTCGCCGGCCAGGAACGCCCGTCCGGCCCGAAACCGTTGCGCCATGCGCACATTCGACCGCCATACGGTGGACCACGTCAGCTCGCGCAACCGGACGTCGGTGCGCCGCGACACGGCGTCCAGGGTGGCCTGCAGCCCGGGCAGGCTCGGCTCCACGCCGGGCGCCATGGTGCTCAGCACGAAGGTGTCGGCGCCCCCGGCAAGCGGGGTGAAGCCGAAGAAGGAGCCGTCCAGCATCCAGCCGTGCCCGTGGTCGTGGTCCAGGCCCTCGACGCGCACGTCGGCCAGCAGCATGCGCACCCGCTCGTCGGTCGCGCCGAGGAAGGGGATCCCCAGCCGACGGCGCACCGTGCTGCGCCCGCCGTCCGCGCCGACCAGGTAGGCGGCCCGCAGCGTCTCGCCGGTGCGCAGGCGAACCGTCACCGCGGCCGCGTCCTGCTCGACCGCCACCGCCTCGGCGCCCAGCCGCACGTCGACGCCGTGGCCCGACAGCGCGGACCGCAGGATCTCCTCGGTGCGCCACTGCGGCACGAACCAGGCGTTCGGGTAGGGCGTGTCCGGGCGGGGCGGCTCCGGCTCGGCCATCCGGCCTTCCCACACCACCGACCCGCCGTCGTAGATGCGCATCGGCGGCTCGGCGATGCCGGCGGCGAACACCTCGTCGAGGACGCCGAGGTCTTCGAAGACCTCCAGCGTGCGCGGCTGCAGGCCGTCACCGCGGGAGCCGGGCGGGAACCGCTCCGCCCGGTCGACGACGCGGACGTCGATTCCGCGGCGGGCCAGGTCGAGAGCCAGGGTGAGCCCGGTAGGCCCGGCCCCGACGACGAGCACCTGTGTGTCCATTGACGCCCCTTCGATCGAATCTTAATTCAGTGAATCTTGATTCAGTCTGCGCGGGTGCTAACTTTCCTGTCAAGGAGGTGGGCGTGAAACGCGTGGAACGGGCCGCCGGCACCGAGGCCGCGCTCAAGGAGGCCGCCCGGCGGGTGTTCGCGCAGAAGGGCTACCTGAACACCAAGATCACCGACATCACCGCCGAGGCGGGCCGGGCCGCCGGATCGTTCTACAACCACTTCGGCGGCAAGGAAGACCTGCTCAGGGGGCTGCTGGCGGACCTGCTCGCCGAGAGCGACCGGGATGTCGCCGCCGCGGACTCCCGGCACAGCGGGGACTTCACCGACCGCGCCGCCGTGCGCTGGCATGTCGCGGCATACTGGCGCTTCCACACCCGCCACGCCGTGGTGCTGACCGCGCTCCGCCAGGCGGCGCTGGTGAACGCCGAGTTCGGCGCCCAGGTGCAGGCCATCATGGACCGCGACATCGGCCACATTCGCGACCACCTCGACCCCATCACCGCCGCCGGCCGCACGCTGCCGGCCCGCCCGGACGTAGTCCTGGCGATGTTCGCCGGGTTGCTGGACGGATTCGGGTCACACTGGCGGGTTTCGGGCGGCCGGTTCGGCGACGGCCACGTCGACGACGACGAGGCGATCGACGCGCTGACCGATTTCGTCTACCGCGCGCTCAACGGGCGGCCCGCGTAGCCTCGGCGGCCCCATTCCCGGCGGAGGCAGCGGAGGCAGCGGACGCATCGGCGGGCAGCTCGAAAGGCGGGTACGCGGACCCGACCGCGGCCGTCGCCGCGTTCCGCTGGGCCTCCATGCGCGCCAGCGCCGCCTCGGTGAACACCGACAACCCGAGGTCGGGGTTGTAGCCGTGGATCTCCTTGACGTCGAGCTGGGCGAGGAAATAGACGATCTCCTTGGACACCACCTGGCCCGGGACCAGCACCGGGAAGCCGGGCGGGTAGGGCACCACGAAGGTGGTGGACACCAGGGTCTTGCCCTCGGCCAGCCGCCGCCCGGCGTTGCCGATCAGCACGTGCTCGCGGTCGGACTCCTCGTATCCGGCGTAGAAGGCCGACCGCATGTCGCCGAACCTGCCGGCGTCGACGGGCCGGAAGGCGATGTCGAATTCGCTGAAGTCGGGCAGGTGCGGCAGGTCCTCGGTGATCTCCTCGACGCGGCGCTGCTGCAGCGCGCGGTCGTCCTTGCCGCCGACGCTCTGGCTGCGCTCGAAGTCGGTCGCGATCCGCCGCAGCACGTCGAGCAGGTAGTGCACGCTCGACCAGGTGACCCCGATGGTGAAGATCAGCAGCACGCTGTTGATCGAGGTCTTGTTGATCTGGATGCCGAACCGCTCCATCAGGATCTTCTCGCGGAAGTCGTAGCCGTTCATCCCGGTCTTGCCGACGAACAGGGTGACCCGCGTCGCGTCCAGCACGAACTGGTCGGACCGCCACGCCTCGTTCCACTCGGCCAGGGCGCCCTGCCTGACCTGCCGGTACGAGCTGACCGACGACGCCCGGAACTCGTCGGGCACCAGGTCGGACTCGTCGAGGATGCGGAACCACTTGCTGATCAGCCGGTCCTTGCGCACCCGGTGCCGGAAGACCAGCGCCATGTTGTAGACGTTGCGGACCAGCTCGAAGCCCTCGATGTCGACCTGCCGGCGCGCCAGGTCCAGCGACGCGAGCAGCTGCTGGTTGGGCGACGTCGAGGTGTGGGTCAAAAACGCCTCGGCGAACGCGTCGCGGGTGAGCGCCTTGAAATCCTGGTCGCGGATGTGGATCATCGACGCCTGCCGCAGCGCCGACAGCGACTTGTGCGTGGAGTGCGTCGCGTACACCCGCACCCGCGCGCGGGCGGGGTCGGGAAGCAGCCGGCGGTCGAGCCACCCGGACCGGTCGACCCCCTCGATCTCCGTGGCCCAATCCCGGTATTCCGCGGCGTATTCCGGGGACGCCAGCATCTGCTCGAGGCGCTCGGCGGACACCATCGCGGTCCGCTGCCGGGCCCAGGGCACCGCGGTCGCGAACGCGTACCAGGCCTCGTCCCACAGGAAGCAGATGTCCGGCTTGATGGCCAGCACCTCCTCCATCACGCGGCGCGGGTTGTAGACGACGCCGTCGAAGGTGCAGTTGGTGAGCAGCAGCATCCGCACCCGGTGCAGCTGCCCGGCGGCCTCCAGGTCCAGCAGCGCCTTCTTGATGGTGTGCAGCGACACGGCCCCGTAGATCGCGTACTGCGGCAGCGGGTAGGCGTCCAGGTACAGCGGGTAGGCCCCGGCGAGCACCAGGCCGTAGTGATGCGACTTGTGGCAGTTGCGGTCGATGAGCACGATGTCGCCCGGGCGGGTCAGGGCCTGCACGACGATCTTGTTGGCGGTCGAGGTCCCGTTGGTGACGAAATAGGTGTGGTTGGCGTTCCAGGTCACGGCCGCCTTGTTCATCGCGGCCCTGATGTTGCCGTGCGGGTCCAGCAGCGAGTCGAGCCCGCCGGAGGTGGTCGACGTCTCGGCCATGAAGATGTTGCGGCCGTAGAACTCGCCCATGTCCTGCAACGACTTCGAGTTGAAGATGCTGGCGCCCCGCGCGACGGGAAGCGCGTGGAATTGGCCGACGGGAGCCGACGCGTAGGCCCGCAGGGCGTCGAAAAACGGTGTGGCGTAACGGTTCCGCAGGCCCGCGAGCACGGTGCTGTTCAGGTCGGTGACGTCGTTGAGCCGGTAGAACGTGCGGTCGTAGACGTCGGGCTCGTCCTCGGTCTCCGCGGCGATCGACTCGTCGGTGAGCAGATAGAGGTCGATGTGCGGCCGCAGCTCCCTGATCCATTCGGCGCACTCGACCCAGTCCTGGGTGCCGTCAGCCACCACGTCGTCGCAGTCGCCGCACCCCAGCAGGGTGTTCATCAACGGCACCCGGTCGCGGGACCGCAGCGGCAGGTCGTGGCGGACGATCGCCGCCTGGATCTCGCCGTTCAGCGCGACCGCGGTGATGGCGTCCTCGATGCTGGGCACCACCAGCAGCTCGTACTGCACCTCGTCGGCCGGGTTGCGCAGCGCCCGCAGGCATTCGGCCAGGCTGTCGGGGGCCGTCGCCGCGGCGTCGTCGGCGAGCAGCACCGTGTAGAACTGCTGCTTCTTGGCCTGCGCGACCAGCTCCTGCTCGGCCAGCGACGCCGAGGTGTCGAACAGCGCCGTCCGGTCGCCGTATTCGCTCAGCAGCCGCACGGCCAGCGACACCTCCTCGGCGAGCCGGACCGTCGACAGGCTTTCCAGGTGGGCGCGGAAGGTCGCCAGGTTCGCCGCGCCCGGGTACAGCCAGTACCGTTCGTAGGCGCCGATGCGGTCCATCAGCCGCGTGACCTTGGCGATGTCGTGGGTCTTGTCCAGGCCGGCGAGGTCGACCTCGGCGAGGCGGCGGCACGCGTCGTCGAGCAGGTTCCAGGTGTCCAGGCGCGTGTACGACGGGTTGGCGACCGCCGCGAGCGCGGACACGCGAAGCCGCCGCGGGCGGACACTGTCTCGGTTCATGTCGTCACCTGTCCTTGCGGGTAGCCGCTATTGTGCCCCTGCTCGCGGACCGCTTGCGCAGCCGCCCGGATCTGCGGCGTCACCAGCATGACCTGGCCCAGCACCCCGTTGACGAAGGCCGGCGACTCGTCGGTGGACAGCTCCTTGGCCAGCTGCACGGCCTCGTCGACGGCGACCGGCTCCGGCACGTCGTCACCGTAGAGCAGCTCCCACACCGCGACCCGCAGGATCGCCCGGTCCACCGCGGGCAGCCGGTCCAGCGTCCAGCCCTGCAGGTGCGAGCTGAGCAGGTCATCGATATGAGCGCTGTGCGCGGCCACTCCGAGGGCCGCCGCGGCGGTGTAGGGATTGAGCGGCGCCACATCGGGATTCGCGCCGGCCAACGCGGTACGGCCGTCGACGACCTCCGCCGGGCTCAGCCCGCGGGCCTCGGCCTCGAACAACAGGTCGACGGCACGCTTGCGGGCCTGATGGCGCCCCTTAACGGGCCTGCTCACGCGTTGACGCGTCCCAGGTAGCTGCCGTCACGGGAGTCCACCTTCAGCTTGTCGCCGGTGTTGATGAACAACGGCACCTGGAGCTCGGCACCGGTCTCCACGGTCGCCGGCTTGGTGCCCGCGCTGGACCGGTCGCCCTGCAGGCCAGGCTCGGTGTGGGTGACCACGAGTTCGACGGTCACCGGCAGCTCGAGGTACAGCGGCGCACCGTTGTGGAACGCCACCTGCACGGGCAGCCCCTCCAGCAGGAAGCGGGCGGCGTCGCCGACCAGCGACTCCGGCAGCGGGTGCTGCTCGTAGTCCGCGCTGTCCATGAACACGAAGTCGGAGCCGTCGCGGTACAGGTAGGTGGCATCGCGGCGGTCGACGGTGGCGGTGTCCACCTTCACCCCGGCGTTGTACGTCTTGTCGACGACCTTGCCCGAGAGCACGTTCTTGAGCTTGGTGCGCACGAACGCCGGGCCCTTGCCCGGTTTGACGTGCTGAAACTCGACGATCTGCCACAGCTGGCCGTCGATCGCCAGCACCAGTCCGTTCTTGAAGTCGGCAGTCGTTGCCACGGTCGGTATGTCTCCTACAGGATGGCCAGTTCCTTGGGGAACCGGGTCAGCAGTTCTGGGTTTTCACCGGCCACTACCAAGGTGTCCTCGATGCGGACACCACCGCGGCCGGGTAAATAGACGCCGGGCTCCACGGTCACGACGGAGCCCGCAAGCAGTGTACCGGCGGAGGTGGCCCCGATCCCCGGCGCTTCGTGGATCTCCAGGCCCACGCCGTGCCCCAGGCCGTGGCCGAACTGCTCGCCGTAGCCGGCGTCGGCGATCAGCCGGCGGGCCGCCGCGTCCACGTCGCGCAGGCCGGCGCCGGGCTTCAGCGCCTCCCGGCCGGCCCGCTGCGCCTCGGCGACCAGCTGATAGATCTCGAGCTGCCAGGCCGCGGCTTTACCAGCCTTGCCGAGGACGAACGTGCGCGTCATGTCGGAGTGGTAGCCGGCGACCAGCGCGCCGAAGTCGATCTTGACGAAATCGCCGTCCTCCAGCACCGCGTCGGTCGGGCGGTGGTGCGGGATCGCCGAGTTCGGCCCGGCGGCCACGATCGTCTCGAACGAGACCGCGTCCGCGCCGTGGTCGAGCATCAGGGAATCCAGCTCGCGGCTCACCTCCCGTTCCGACCGGCCCGCCCGCAGGCCGCCGCGGGCCATCAGATCGGTCAGCGCGGCGTCGGCCGCCTCGCAGGCCAGCCGCAGCAGCGCCACCTCGCCGGCGTCCTTGACCTCGCGCAGCGCCTCCACGGTTCCGGCGGCCCGCACCAGCTCGGTCGCCCCCCCGCGCTCCTCCACCGCGCAGGTCAGCGCGTCGAAGCCGTCGACGGTGACGGCGTTGCTTTCGAAACCCAGCTTCCCCACGTCCGCGTCGGCGGCCCACCCCGCCAGGTAGCGCCCGACGGCCCGCTCGATGGCGACCTCGAGGTCGGGTGCCTGCTCCGCGGCCTGGGTGCGGTAGCGGCCGTCGGTGGCCAGCACGGGGGCGCGGTCGTCGGCGAACACCAGCAACGCGCCGTTCGATCCGGTGAATCCCGACAGGTATCGCACGTTGACCAGGTCCGTGACCAGCATCGCGTCCAGCCCGCTGCCCCCGATGTGCGCTTTCAGATTGTATCGACGCTGGGAATATGTCACGGCTCTTGACGGTACTCGCTACGCTTTCCCTCCATGAGGAACTGGATGCTGCGCGGACTGGCGTTTGCCGCGGCCATGGTCGTCGTCCGTTTGTTTCAAGGGGCACTGATCAACGCCTGGCAGACGCAGGCCGGGCTGATCAGTGTGCTGCTGCTGCTTCTGTTCGTGATCGGCGTCGCCGTGTGGGGGGTGATCGACGGCCGAGCCGACGCCGTGGCACACCCGGATCCGGATCGCCGCGAGGATCTGGCGATGACCTGGCTGCTGGCCGGCCTGGTCGCGGGGTTCCTCAGCGGCGCCGTCTCCTGGCTCATCGCGCTGGTGTACACGGCCCTGTACACCGGGGGCCTGATCAATGAGGTGACGACGTTCGCGGCGTTCACCGCGCTCATCGTCTTCCTGCCGGGGATCATCGGGGTGACCGCCGGCCGCTGGCAGGTGGACCGCAATCCGCCGCCCCGCCGCGAGGCCGCGGCGGACGAGGAGCGGGCCGACACCGACGTCTTCTCCGCGGTCCGCGCCGACGACGCGCCCACCGGCGAGATCCCCGCGCAGGCGGCGGCCGGGGCCCAGGCCGAGGAACACACCGCGGCGATCGCGACCGCCGAGCGCGACGCGCCCACCGAGGCGATCGCGACGGCCCAGCCCGACGCGCCCACCGAGGCGATCCCCACCGCCGCCGACGACGACGCGAAGACCGATCAGCCCTAGGATTAGCCCGTCGTCGGCTCGGCCAGGTAGCGCAGGGCGAGCAGGTAGCCCTGGATTCCCAGCCCGACGATCACGCCGGTCGCGACGGGGCTGATGTAGGAGTGGCGCCGAAACTCCTCGCGCGCATGCACATTGGAGATGTGCACCTCGATCAGCGGCGCGCTCAGCTCGGCGCACGCGTCGCGCAGCGCGACCGAGGTGTGGGTGAGGCCCCCGGCGTTGAGGATCACCGGTTCGCCGGCGTCGGCGGCCGAATGGATCCAGTCCAGCAGTTGGGCTTCGTCATCGGTCTGCCGCACAACGGCTTTCAGGCCGAGGGCGGCGGCCTCGCGCTCGATCAGCGCGGCCAGCTGGTCGTGTGTCGTGTCCCCGTACACGTCGGGCTCGCGCCGGCCCAGCCGGCCCAGGTTCGGGCCGTTGATCACGTGCACGGTCATCGGGCCTCCAGCCCCGCTAGCCCGTCATAGGCGGCCGCCAGCAGCGACGGGTCCGGGCCCGTCAACCGGCCCGGCTTGGCCAGCCCGTCGAGGACGACGAACCGCAGCACTCCGGCGCGGGTCTTCTTGTCCCCGGCCATGTATTCCAGCAGCTGCGGCAGCGCGTCGGCGTCGTAGCCGACCGGCAGGCCGAGCGAGGTCAGGATGCTGCGGTGCCGTTCGGCGGTGGCGTCGTCGAGCCGGCCGGCGAGCCGGGCCAGCTCCGCGGCGAACACCAGGCCCACCGACACCGCGGCGCCGTGGCGCCACCGGTAGCGCTCCCGGCGCTCGATCGCGTGCGCCAAAGTGTGTCCGTAGTTGAGGATTTCGCGCAGCTCGGACTCCTTCTCGTCGGCGGCGACGACCTCCGCCTTGACCGCGACGGCGCGCCGGATCAGCTCCGGCAGCACGTCGCCCGCCGGGTCCAGCGCGGCCCGCGGGTCGGACTCGATGAGGTCCAGGATCACCGGGTCGGCGATGAACCCCGCCTTGACCACCTCGGCCATCCCGGCGACGAGTTCGTTGCGCGGCAACGTTTTCAGCGCCGCCAGGTCGACCAGGACCGCGAGCGGCTGATGGAACGCGCCGACCAGGTTCTTGCCCGCCTCGGTGTTGATGCCGGTCTTGCCGCCGACGGCCGCGTCGACCATGCCGAGCAGCGTGGTGGGCACGTGCACGATGTCGACGCCGCGCAGCCAGGTGGCCGCCGCGAAGCCGGCGACGTCGGTGGCCGCGCCGCCGCCGAGGCTGACCAAGGCGTCCTTGCGGCCGATCCCGATGCGGCCCAACACTTCCCAGATGAATCCCACGACGGGCAGGTCCTTGCCGGCCTCGGCGTCCGGGATCTCGATGCGGTGTGTGTCAATCCCCTTGTCGGCCAAGCGGTTTCGGATATCCTCGGCGGCTTCCGCCAGCACCGGCTGGTGCAGGATCGCGACGCGGTGCCGGCCGGCGAGCAGGCCTTCCAGCTCGCCCGTCAGCCCGGTGCCGATCACCACCGGGTACGGCGGCTCGACGGCCACCCGCACGGTGACCGGTGCGCTGGTGCCGGTCATGTGGCCGCCTGGCTCGGGCTGGGTGCCGGCAGCCGCTCCGCCTCCAAGCGAGCCTCCAAGCGAGAAAGAATGTAGCGGACCACCGCCCCGGGATTGCGCCGGTTGGTGTCGACCCGGATGGTCGCGACACGCCGGTAGAGCGGGGTCCGTTCCGCCGCCAGGGCTTTGAATTTCGCCGCGCGGTCTCCCCCGGCCAGCAGCGGTCGCACGGTGCTGCCGCCGGTGCGCCGGACGCCTTCGGCGGCGCCGATCTCCAGGTAGACGACGGTGTGGCCGGCGAGCGCCTCGCGCACCCCCGGGCTGGTGACGGCTCCGCCGCCGAGCGACACCACGCCGTCGTGCTCGGCCAGCGCGGCGCGCACCACGTCCTCCTCGATGCGGCGGAACTCCGCCTCCCCGTCGGTGGCGAAGATGTCGGCGATGGTGCGGCCGGTCCGCTGCTCGATCGCCACGTCGGTGTCGAGCAGGCCGACCCCGAGCGCCCTGGCCAGCCGCCGCCCGATGGTGGACTTGCCGGAGCCCGGCAGCCCGACGAGTACCGCCCTGGGCGCCATCACGCGGTACCCCGCGCGGCCGGGGATTCCCGGTCGGCGACCGCGCGCCGGTACGCCTCGGCGTTGCGGCGGGTCTCGGCCAGCGAGTCGCCGCCGAACTTCTGCAGCGCCGCGCGGGCCAGCACCAGCGCCACCATGGTCTCGACCACGACCCCGGCGGCCGGCACCGCGCACACGTCGGAGCGCTGGTGGATGGCGACGGCCTCGTCGCCGGTGGCCATGTCGACGGTGGCCAGCGCCCGCGGCACGGTCGAGATGGGCTTCATCGCGGCCCGCACCCGCAGCGGCTGGCCGTTCGTCATGCCGCCCTCCAGCCCACCGGCGCGGTTGGTCGAGCGGACGACGCCGTCGGGCCCGGGGTACATCTCGTCGTGGGCGCGGCTGCCGCGGCGGCGTGCGGTCTCGAAGCCGTCGCCGATCTCGACGCCCTTGATCGCCTGGATTCCCATGACGGCGGCGGCCAGCTGGCCGTCGAGCCGGTTGTCGCCGCTGGTGAACGATCCCAGCCCGACGGGCAGGCCCAGCGCCACGACCTCGACCACGCCGCCGAGGGTGTCGCCGTCCTTCTTGGCCGCCTCGATCTCGGCGATCATTGACTTCTCGGCGGCCTTGTCGAATGCGCGGACCGGGCTGGCGTCGATGGCGGGCAGGTCCTCGGCCCGCGGCGGCGGGCCGTCGTAGGGCACCGACGGGCCGATCGCGATGACGTGGGAGAGCACCTCGACGCCCAGCGCCTGACGCAGAAACAACCGCGCGACGGTCCCCGCCGCCACCCGGGCCGCGGTCTCGCGGGCGCTGGCCCGCTCCAGCACCGGGCGGGCGTCGTCGAAGCCGTACTTGAGCATGCCCGCGTAGTCGGCGTGGCCTGGCCGGGGCCGGGTGAGCGGGGCGTTGCGGGCCGAATTTTCCAGGTCGGCGGGGTCGACCGGGTCGGCGGCCATCACGGTTTCCCACTTGGGCCATTCGGTGTTGCCGATCTCGATGGCGATGGGCCCGCCCAGCGTGACGCCATGGCGTATCCCGGACAGCACGGTCACCGCGTCGCGCTCGAACGCCATCCGCGCGCCGCGACCGTAGCCCAGCCGGCGGCGGGCCAGCTGGTCGGCGATGTCGGTCGACGTGACCTCCACGCCGGCGACCATGCCGTCGACCACGGCCACCAACGCGCGGCCGTGCGACTCCCCGGCGGTGATCCAGCTCAACACCCGACCATCTTCCCACGCCGCGGCCGATGCCCCGTTCACGCCGTTGACTCTGCGCCCACCAGGCAAAAGTACGAGTAGAGACCCTGGTGGACGCAGAATCAACGCAGGAGTGGGAGCAAGACCAGCCCGGTGGCCAGGCACATCGACGGGCCGTGCGGCACGCAGCGCACGCCTCGCCACCCGGCGACCACACCGCAGAGCGCGGTCAACAGCGGCGCGCCCAGCGCCGCCAGGAACCACACCCCGGCGCCGAAGCAGCCGGCGAGCCCGCCCAGGCCGATCGCCAGCTTGACGTCGCCGGCGCCCATGCCCGCCGGGGCCGCCAGGTGCACCAGCAGGTACGTCCCGGCCAGCGCCGCCGCCCCCGCCAGCGCGGGCAACCCACGGCCGGCCAAGCCGGCGGCCAGCAGGATCGCGCCGGCCCCGGGCAGCGTCAACCAGTTGGGCAGCCGGCGTTGCCGGATGTCGTAGCCGCTCAGCGCCCCCATCCACAGCAGCACCGCCCCCGCCAGCATGCCCGGCAGGCTAACGCAGCGCGGCCGCCATCGCCGCTCGCGGCGCGGGCAGCCCGGTGAACTGCTCCACCTGGGAAAACGCCTGATGCAGCAGCATCTGCAGGCCGCCGATCACCCGGCCGCCGGCGGCGGCCACCGCGTCGGCCAGCGGCGTGGGCCACGGATCGTAGACGGCGTCCAGCAGCACCGGCACCCCCGCGAGCGCCTCGGCATACCGCGCCGCCACGTCAGCCGGCAGCGTGTTGACCAGCGCCTGAGCGGCCGCCACCTCTGCGGCCAACGAATCGCTGTCCGGTTCGCAGAACCGGACGGTCACCCCGACCCGGCCGCCCAGGTCCACCAGCCGGGCCGCCTTCTGCGCGTCCCGCGCCACGACGGTGATGCCGGTGACGCCGAGCCCGGCCAGGCCCACGACGGCCGCCGGCGCGGTGCCGCCCGATCCACAGACCAGCGCCCGTCCCGAGACCGGGCCCAGCGCGCCAGCCACCCCGTCGACGTCGGTGTTGTCGGCCCGCCAGCCGGCCGGCGTGCGCACCAGGGTGTTGGCCGACCCGACCAGGGCCGCGCGCTCGGTGCGCTCGTCGGCGAAGTCCAGGGCGGCGAACTTGCCCGGCGCGGTCACCGACACGCCGACCCACTCCGGCCCCAGGCCCGAAACCACCGCCGGCAGCTCCTCGGCGCCGCACTCGATGCGCTCGTAGGTCCAGTCGTGCAGGCCCAGCGCCCGATACGCGGCTAGGTGCAGGTCCGGGGACTTCGAATGGGCGATGGGGCGCCCGAGCACCCCGGCCTTTCTAGCGCGCTGAATCGAGGACACCGTTGCGCTTAGCCAGCTCGATATTGGCCAAATGCTGTTGATAATCCTTGGTGAACAGCGTCGTGCCCTGGGCGTCGATGGTGACGAAGTACAGCCAGTCACCCGGCTGGGGATGCTCGGCCGCGCGCAGCGCGTCGACGCCGGGCGAACAGATCGCCGTGGCGGGCAGGCCCTGGGACACGTAGGTGTTCCAGGGGGTCCGCTGGGCGCGGTCGCCGTCGGTGGTGGCCACCTCGCGGCGGTCCAGCGGATAGTTCACCGTCGAATCGAATTCCAGCGTGTGGTGGGCGTGCAGGCGGTTGTAGATGACCTGCGCCACCTTGGGAAAGTCCTGCGAGTCGGCCTCCTGCTGCACCAGCGACCCCACCACCAGGATGTCGTACGGCGACAGCCCCATTGCCTGGGCGGAGTCCAGCAGGCCGGACTTCATGTACTCCACGGCGCCGGCGCTGATCAGGCCCGTCAGGATGCTTTCGGCCGACGCCGCGGGGTCGACGTTGAAGGTCCCCGGCGCGATCAGGCCCTCGATCCTGCGGTGGTCCTTGCCCAGCTCGGTGACCGGCTCGATGGCCCACGGCGGCACCGCCAGCACCGCGGGCGCGCTGTTGCCGGCCGCCGCGCGCAGGGCGTCCACCGACACGCAGCGCCGGTTGCCGTCGAGGTCCACGCAGGTGGCCCGGGAGATCAGGGTGAGTATGCCGGGGTTGACCTTGTTGGTCTTCATGTCGGTGGTGTCGTCGAGCTGCCGGCCCTCCGGGATGACCAGCCGCCCCACCCGGTTGTTCGGGTCGGCCAGCCGCGCGACGGCGTTGGCCGCCGGGATCTCGGTGCGCAGGCGGTAGAAGCCGGGCTGGATCGAGTTGATCGCGCTGTTGCCGTGGGCGGCGTTGACGAACGCCCGCACCGTCTTGACCACCTGCTGGCTCTGCAGCGTCTCGCCGACCATGGTGGTCGAGTCGCCGGCCTGGACCTGGATGACGATGTCGCGCTGGCCGCCGCCGGTGTAGTCGTCGCCGGAGCCGAACACCACGTGCCACAGCTTGGTGCCGGCGAAGACGGCGGCCACCGCGACCACGACGATCAGCGCGAGCCCGACCCGGACGGCGAGGCGGCGCCGCTTCTTGCTCTGCTCTTCGCGCCGGCGCGCTTCTCGGGCGACGCGGCTGGTCCTGCGCGCGCTGTCAACCACGGGTGGCCCCCCGGCGCTGGTCGAGCCAGCTCTGCAGGATCGCCACCGCCGCCGCCTGGTCGATCACCGCCCGCTGCTCCTTGGCCCGCACCCCCGCCGCCCGCAGGGAACGCTGGGCGCTCACCGTGGTGAGCCGCTCGTCGGCGAGCCGCACCGGCGTGGGGGCGATCCGCGCGGCGAGGGCCTCGGCCACGTCGATGGCGTCTTTGGCCGACGCCCCGGTGCGGTCGGCCAGGGTGCGCGGCAGCCCGACGACGACCTCGACGGCCTCCAGCTCGGCGGCGAGCTGGGCCAGCCGGCGCAGGTGCCTGCCGGAACGGTCGCGGCGCACCGTTTCCACCGGGGTGGCCAGGATGCCGTCGGGGTCGCTGACGGCCACGCCGATGCGCACGCTACCCACGTCGACGCCGATGCTTCTCCCGCGCCGCGGCCCCTGCCCCGGCTGATCCTGGTCAGGATCGCCGGGCCGGTCGGGTAGCCGGTGCTGTGCGGAAACCACTCAACCGGCCCGCGCTATCACGGCGATCGCGGAGCGGACCGCGTCGAGCGCCGCGTCGATGCCGGCCGGATTCTTCCCCGAGCCCTGCGCCAGGTCGGCCTTGCCGCCGCCCCTGCCGTCGACGGCCACGGCGAAGTGCTTGACCAGGTCGTCGGCGCGGAGGCCGAGGTCCTGGGCGGCCGCGTTGACGGCGACCGCGTACGGCACGGTGTCGCCCCCCGAGACGAGCGCGACCACGCCGGGATCGCCGCCCAGCTTGCCGCGGACGTCGCCGACCAGGGAGCGCAAATCGGCCGCCGTCATCCCGTCCGCCATCCGCTGCGCCACCACACGCACGTTACCGATGCGCTGCGCGCCGGCCGCGGCGTCGGTCGCGGCGGCCCGGGCGCCCGCCAGCCGGGCGCGCTCGAGTTCCTTCTCGGCGGCCCTGAGCCGCTCCACCAGGTTGGCCACCCGGGCGGGCACCTCCTCGGAGGGCACCTTCAGCGACGACGCCAGCCCCGCCATCAGCGCGCGCTCCTTGGCCAGGTGCCGGAACGAGTCCAGCCCGACGTAGGCCTCCACCCGGCGCACCCCGGAGCCGATCGACGATTCGCCCAGGATGGTCACCGGGCCGATCTGCGCCGAGTTGTGCACGTGCGTTCCACCGCACAGCTCCAGCGAGAACGGCCCGCCGATCTCCACCACCCGCACCTCGTCGGGGTAGGCCTCGCCGAAGAGCGCCATCGCCCCCATCGCCTTGGCCTTCTCCAGCCGCTCGGTGAAGGTGTGCACCTCGAAGTCGGCCTGCACGGCCTCGTTGGTGACCTCCTCGATCTGGGTGCGCTGGGTGTCCGATAGCGGCCCCTGCCAGTTGAAGTCGAACCGCAGGTAGCCGGGGCGGTTCAGCGAGCCCGCCTGAACGGCGTTGGGCCCCAGCACTTGTCGCAGCGCGGCGTGCACCATGTGGGTGCCCGAGTGCCCCTGGGTGGCGCCCTTGCGCCAGCCCGGGTCGACCGCCGCGACGACGGTGTCGCCCTCCACGAATTCCCCGGACTCGACGTTAACCCGGTGCACGTACAGGGTTTTGGCGATCTTCTGCACGTCGGTGACGGCCGCGCGGGCGCTCTCGTTGGCGCCGGTTCCGCTGATGGTGCCCTCGTCGGCGATCTGGCCGCCCGACTCGGCGTAGAGCGGGGTGCGGTCCAGCACCAGTTCGACCCGGTCGGCGCCGGCCGCGTCCCCGTGCAAACCGTGCGCGACCACCGGCACCCGCTTGCCGTCGACGAAGATGCCCAAAATCTTTGCCTGGGAGGCCAACTCGTCGAAGCCGGTGAACTCGGTGGGCCCGGCGTCGACCAGCTCGCGGTAGGCGCTCAGGTCGGCGTGCGCGTGCTTGCGCGCGGCGGCGTCGGCCTTGGCGCGGCGGCGCTGCTCGGCCATCAGTTCCCGGAAGCCGATCTCGTCGACGTGCAGGCCGGCCTCCGACGCCATCTCGAGGGTGAGGTCGATCGGGAAGCCGTAGGTGTCGTGCAGGGTGAAGGCGTCCGACCCGGAAATCGCCCCGGCGCCCGCCGCCTTGGTGGCGCCCGCGACCTCCTCGAACAGCCTCGAGCCCGACGCCAGCGTGCGATTGAACGCGGTCTCCTCGGCGACGGCGATGCGCCGGATCCGGTCGAAATCGGTGACGAGTTCGGGGTACGAGGGGCCCATCGCGTCGCGCACGGTGGCCATCAGGTCGCCGACGATCGGATCCTCGATGCCGAGCAGCTTGGCCGAGCGGATCACCCGGCGCAGCAGCCGGCGCAGCACGTACCCGCGTCCCTCGTTGCCGGGGCTGACGCCGTCGCCGATCAGGATCGCCGCGGTGCGGCTGTGGTCGGCGATGATGCGGTAGCGCACGTCGTCCTCGTGGTTTCCGACGTCATAGGGGCGTGGGCCGCGGGCGGCGACAAGGTCGATGACCGGGCGCAGCAGGTCGGTCTCGTAGACGTTGTGCACGCCCTGCAGCACGAACGCCACCCGCTCGACGCCCATGCCGGTGTCGATGTTCTTGCGCGGCAACGGCCCGAGGATCTCGAAGTCGGTCTTGCCGGTGCCCTCGCCGCGTTCGCTCTGCATGAACACCAGGTTCCACAGCTCGACGTAGCGGTCCTCGTTGGCGATCGGGCCGCCGCCGACCCCGAATTCCGGGCCGCGGTCGTAGTAGATCTCCGACGACGGGCCGCACGGACCGGGGATCCCCATCGACCAGTAGTTGTCCTCCATGCCGCGGCGCTGGATGCGCTCCACCGGCAGCCCGGCGATCTCCTGCCACAGCCCGAAGGCCTCGTCGTCATCGAAATAGACTGTGGCCCAAAGCCTTTCGGGGTCCAGACCGTATCCGCCGTCGTCGATGCTGTCGGTCAGCAGGCTCCACGCCAGTTCGATGGCCTCGCGCTTGAAGTAGTCGCCGAACGAGAAGTTGCCGGCCATCTGGAAGAAGGTGTTGTGCCGGGTGGTGATGCCCACCTCGTCGATGTCGGGTGTGCGGATGCACTTCTGGATGCTGGTGGCCGTCGCGTACGGCGGCGTGCGCGCGCCCAGGAAGAACGGCACGAACTGGACCATGCCGGCGTTGACGAAGAGCAGGTTGGGGTCGTCGAGGATCACCGACGCGCTCGGCACCTCGGTGTGGCCCGCCTTCACGAAATGATCGAGGAATCGCTTCCTGATCTCGTGTGTCTGCACTTCTCGTCCGCTTCTTCCTGTTGTTTGGGCGTTGGTTCCCAGCCTAATTCCCCGGGTTATTGGAAGGCTGTCTAACGACGCTCGTCGACCGCACACAGTACCTGCCCGGCGCGGTCCCTCACCGTGTCGCTAACCCTCCAAAAAGCTCAACCGCACCGACCGCCGCGGATTGTCCCGGTTGAGGTCGACCAGCACGATGCTTTGCCAGGTGCCCAGCTGCGGGTCGCCGCTGGCGACCGGCACCGTCACCGACGGCGCGACGATCGCCGGCAGCACGTGGTCGGCGCCGTGGCCCTCGGAGCCGTGCGCGTGCCGATAGCGGTCGTCACGCGGCAACAGCCGCTCCAGCGCGTCGACCAGGTCGTCGTCGGAGCCGGCGCCGGTCTCGATGATCGCGACCCCGGCCGTCGCGTGCGGGACGAACACGTTGCACAAACCGTCGCCGTAGCTGAAGCAGAACCGGCGCACCGCATCGGTGAGATCGACGATGCGGCGACGCGCGGTATCCACCTCCAGCACATCGGTATGCACCCGGTCCAGACTACCGGCGGCCCGACGCCCACAAATGATTGCGAGAGGGTCACCGAGAGGAGGAAGGTATCTGGTGGGACCGGTGGCGCCACCGGGGCGCCGCCCCGACATGGGAGGGGTCGATCGTGTACGCACGCTCCACCACCATCCAGGCGCAACCTCTGTCGGTCGACATTGGCATTGCGCACGTTCGCGACGTCGTCATGCCCGCGTTGCAGGAGATGAACGGGTACGTCGGGCTGTCGCTGTTGGTGGACCGCCAGTCCGGCAGATGCATCGCGACCAGCGCGTGGCAGACCATGGAGGCGATGCGCACCGGCGCCGAGCGGGTGGCGCCCATCCGCGACCGCGCGGCGCTGATGTTCGACGGCAGCGCGAGAGTCGAGGAGTGGGACATCGCTTTGCTGCACCGCGACCACCATTCGCGCGACGGGTCGTGCGTGCGCGCCACCTGGCTCAAGGTGGTGCCGGATCAGCTGAGCCGATCCCTGAACTTCTACCGCGCGTCGGTGCTGCCGGAGATGGAGGGCCTCGACGGGTTCTGCAGCGCCAGCCTGATGGTCGACCACCCCGCGTGCCGCCGGGCCGTGTCCTGCTCGACGTTCGACAGCATGGAGGCGATGGCCCGAAACCGCGACCGGGCGACCGAGTTGCGCAGCAGGCGCGTCCGGGAGCTGGGCGCCGAGGTCGTCGACGTGGCCGAGTTCGAGCTGGCGATCGCCCACCTGCGGGTGCCCGAGCTGGTCTAGAGCGGGCCGGGCCTCGCCGGCTTCTCGCCGGCCGGCTTCTCGCCGAGCGTCACGCCAGCGTGGCAGTGGCCGCCGAATGCCACGCTGGCGTGACGCTCGGTGGCCGCGGCGGGGAAGGACGCTCGGCGGCCGCGAACGGGGACGGCGGCGCGGCGCCGTTCACCGTTTCCCGCGGATGATCGCCCGCAGCCGGCCCAGCCGGCCCGCTATCTCGCGCTCGCCGCCGCGGCCGGTGGGCCGGTAGTAGTCCACGCCCACCAGCTCGTCGGGCGGATACTGTTGGGCGACAACGCCATCCGGGTCGTCGTGCGAGTACCTGTAGCCCTGCGCGTTGCCCAGCGCCGCCGCGCCGGAGTAGTGGCCGTCGCGCAGGTGGGCCGGCACCGTCCCGGCCCGGCCCGCCTTGATGTCTCCCATCGCGGCGGCCAGCGCGGTGGTGACTGCGTTCGACTTCGGCGCGGTGGCCAGGTGGATGGTGGCGTGCGCCAGCGTCAGCTGGGCCTCGGGCATGCCGATCAGCTGCACGGTCTGGGCGGCCGCGACCGCGGTCTGCAGCGCGGTCGGGTCGGCCATGCCGATGTCCTCGCTGGCCAGGATCATCAGCCGGCGCGCGACAAACCGCGGGTCCTCCCCGGCGACCAGCATGCGGGCCAGGTAGTGCAGCGCGGCGTCGACGTCGGAGCCGCGCACCGACTTGATGAAGGCGCTGATGACGTCGTAGTGCTGGTCGCCGTCGCGGTCGTAGCGCACCGCGGCCTCGTCCAGGGACCGCTCGACGGTCTCGACGGTCACCGTCTCGTTGGCCTCGGCCGCCACCTCCAGCGCGGTCAGGGCGCGCCGGGCGTCGCCGGCCGCCAATCGCACCAGCAGGTCGACGGCCTCGGGCTCCACCGCCACCCGGCCGCCCAGGCCGCGGGGGTCGTCGATCGCGCGCCGCACCACGGCGCGGATGTCGTCGGACGTCAGCGGCCGCAGCTGCAGGATCAGCGATCGCGACAGCAGCGGCGCGACCACCGAGAACGACGGGTTCTCGGTGGTCGCCGCCACCAGCGACACCACCCGGTTCTCCACGGCGGAGAGCAGGGCGTCCTGCTGGGTCTTGGAGAACCGGTGCACCTCGTCGATGAACAGCACCGTCTGCTCGCCGGAAAGGACGCCGTAACGGGCTTTTTCTATGACGGCCCGAACGTCCTTGACGCCGGCCGACAGCGCCGACAGCGCCTCGAACCGGCGCCCGGTCGCCTGCGAGACCAGCGCGGCCAGGGTCGTCTTCCCGCTGCCCGGCGGGCCGTACAGGATGACCGACGCCGCGCCCGAGCCCTCGACCAGCCGCCGCAGCGGCGACCCGGGCGCCAGCAGGTGGTCCTGCCCGACCACCTCGTCCAGCGACGCCGGCCGCATCCGGACGGCCAGCGGCGCACCGGCCGACACGCCCAGGCCACGGCCGGTCGTCTGCGGCGCGCCGGGGAGGTCGAACAGACCGTCGGACACGGCTTCAGGCATACCACGTCGCGGCGACGAGGTGCGCCGCCGAAAACAATCCGCGCGCCCCGGCCACTTATTTGCTAAGTTCCGGTTTGCCGACTTTCCGTGCGCGTGTCACAAGTTGAATCCAACAGCTAGGACGGACATGAGCCAGCCTCCCGAGTATCCGGGCACCCCGAACGCCCCCCACGGGGGAAACCAGAACCCCCCGGGCTACCCGCCGCCCCCCGGTTACGGCGCGCCGCCCCCGCCTCCTCCCGGTTACGGCGCACCGCCCCCGCCTCCTCCCGGTTACGGCGCGCCGCCCCCGCCTCCCCCGCCGCCGGGTTACGGCCCGCCGCCGGGCGGCTACGTCCCACCCGGCCCGCCCCCGGAGGCTGGACCCCTTCCCGGTTACGGCGCGCCCCCGCCCGGTTACCCACCCCAACCGGGTTACGGCTGGCCACCCGGCGGCCAGCCGGCCCCGGCTTTCAGCGTGGGTGAGGCGTTCGGCTGGGCATGGAACAAGTTCACCCAGAACGCGCTGGCGTTGGTCGTTTCCGTCCTCATCTACGGGGTGCTGATCGGTGCCGCCTGCGGCGCGAGCGCACTGGGCGGCACGATGGGTGACATCACCACGATGACAAGCTCCGACGGCTTCAGCAGCGCCACGACGAACATCAGCGCGGGCGGGGTGGTGATCATGATCGTCGGCTACCTACTCGCCTACGCCGTGGGAATATTCGCCCAATCCGCGTTCCTGTCCGGGTGTCTCGACATCGCCGACGGACAGCCGGTGAGCATTGGCTCGTTCTTCAAGCCGCGCAACCTCGGCATGGTGATTCTCGCCGCGATCATCGTCGGCATTCTCACCGCACTCGCCTCGATCATCTGCTTCATTCCCGGCCTGATCCTGGGCATCTTCGCCCAGTTCACCATCCCGTTCGTCATCGACCGGTCGCAGTCCGCCATCGACGCGCTGAAGTCCAGCTTCTCGACCGTCTCGTCGAACTTCGGCAACGCGCTGCTGGCGTGGCTGGTGCAGGTGGCGGCGGTGGTCGTCGGCGTGTTGGCCTGCGGTGTGGGCCTGCTCGTCGGGGGACCCATCGCCGCGCTCGTCCTGATCTACGCCTACCGCAAGCTTTCCGGCGGGCACGTCGTCCCGCTGCAGCCGCCGGGCTACCCGGCGGCCTAGCACTTCCGCCGGGCCGTGGCCGTTGACCCGGGCGGATCGGCGGCGGCCGCTGGTCCCGGCGGCTATGACGAGTTCGTCGACCCCGACGGAAACGTGCGGCCGGCGTGGTCCGAGCTCGCCGACGCCGTCGCTGAGCGCGGCAGGGCCGGACTGGACCGGCTGCGCTCGGTGGTCAACAGCCTGATCGACAACGACGGAATCACCTACACCGCCGTCGATTCCGGCCTCGAGCCGCGGCCGTGGAGCCTGGACACCCTGCCGATCGTGGTTTCCGCGGCCGACTGGGAGGTGCTCGAGGCCGGGCTGGTGCAGCGGTCGCGGCTGCTCGATGCCGTGCTCGCGGACCTCTACGGGCCGCGCAGCCTGCTCACCGAGGGCGTCCTGCCACCGGAGCTGGTGTTCGCGCACCCCGGTTACGTGCGTGCCGTCAACGGCATCGAGATCCCCGGGCACCACCAGCTTTTCATGCACGCCTGCGACGTCAGCAGGCTGCCGGACGGCGGCTTCCAGGTCAACGCCGACTGGACGCAGGCGCCCTCCGGCGCCGGCTACGCGCTGGCCGACAGACGCGTTGTGGCGCACTCGATTCCGGACCTCTACGAGAGGATCGCACCGCGCCCGACGACACCGTTCGCCCAGGCCTTGCGGCTGGCGCTCATCGAAGCCGCGCCCGACGTCGCCCAGGATCCGCTGGTCGTGGTGCTGTCCCCGGGCATCTACTCGGAGACCGCGTTCGATCAGGCGTATCTGGCGACCCTGCTGGGCTTTCCGCTGGTGGAGAGCGCGGATTTGGTGGTGCGCGACGGCACGCTGTGGATGCGCTCGCTGGGCACGCTGAAGCGGGTGGACGTGGTGCTTCGCCGGGTCGACGCCGAGTTCAGCGACCCGCTGGACCTACGGGCCGACTCGCGGCTCGGCGTGGTCGGCCTGGTGGAGGCGCAGCACCGCGGGACGGTGACCGTCGTCAACACGCTGGGCAGCGGCGTCCTGGAAAGCCCTGGGCTGCTGCGTTTTCTGCCCGAGCTGGCCGAGCGCCTGCTCGGCGAGGCCCCGCTGCTGCGCACCGCGCCGGCCTACTGGGGCGGCATCGCCGGCGAACGCTCACACCTGCTGGCCAACCTCTCGTCGTTGCTGATCAAGTCCACCGTGGGCGGGAAAACCCTTGTGGGGCCGATGCTTTCGTCCGGGCAGCTGGCGCGATTGGCCGCGCGAATCGAGGACGCGCCGTGGCAGTGGGTGGGCCAGGAGCTGCCACGGTTCTCGTCGGCGCCCACCGATCACGCCGGCGTGCTGTCCTCGGCCGGGGTCGGCATGCGGCTGTTCACGGTGGCCCAGCGCAGCGGCTATGCCCCGATGATCGGCGGCATCGGCTACGTGTTGGCGCCCGGGCCCGCCGCATACACGCTGAGAGCCGTTGCGGCAAAGGATGTCTGGGTGCGCCCAACGGAGCGGGCGCGGGCCGAGACGGTCACCCTTCCCTCGGCGCCGGCGAAGACCGCCGCCGGCACCTGGGCGGTCAGCTCGCCGCGCGTGCTGTCCGACCTGTTCTGGATGGGACGCTACGGCGAGCGGGCCGAGGGGATGGCCCGGTTGCTGATCGTCGCGCGCGACCGCTTCCACGTCTATCGCCACCGGCAGGACACCGAGGAAAGCGAGTGCGTGCCGGTGCTGATGGCCGCGCTGGGCGCGATCACCGGGAGCGACACCGGAGCCGACGGCGATCAGGCCGAGATGATCGCGATCGCCCCCTCGACGCTCTGGTCGCTGACCGTGGACCCGGACCGGCCCGGATCCCTCGTCCAGTCGGTGGACGGGCTGGCGCTGGCCGCCCGGGCGGTGCGCGACCAGTTATCCAACGACACCTGGATGGTGCTGGCCGGGGTGGAGCGCGCGGTGGCGCTGCGCTCCGACCCGCCGGATTCGCTCGCCGAGGCCGACGCCGTGCTCGCGTCGGCGCAGGCGCAGACGTTGGCCGGGATGCTGACGCTGTCGGGGGTGGCCGGCGAATCGATGGTGCGCGACGTGGGCTGGACGGTGATGGACATCGGCAAACGCATCGAACGCGGCCTGTGGCTGACGGCATTGCTGCGCGCCACGCTGACCGACGTCCGCGGCGCCGCCGCCGAGCAGACGATCATCGAGGCGACGCTGGTGGCGTGCGAATCGTCGGTCAGCTACCGGCGCCGCACCGTCGGCAAGGCCAGCGTGGCCGCCGTGGCCGAGCTGATGCTGTTCGACGCCGACAACCCGCGGTCGTTGCTCTATCAGCTGGAGCGGCTGCGCTCCGACCTCAAGGACCTGCCCAGCTCGTCGGGGTCGTCGCGTCCGGAACGGTTGGTCGACGAGATCAGCACCCTGTTGCGCCGGTCGCATCCCGAGGAGCTGGAAGCCGTCGCCGACGGGCGCCGCGCCAAGCTGGCGGACCTGCTCGAGGCGATACACGCCGAGCTGCGTGACCTGGCCGAGGCCATCACCGCGACGCAGTTGGCGCTCCCGGGCGGCATGCAGCCGCTGTGGGGCCCCGACCAGCGGCGGGTCATGCCCGCCTAACCGGCGACCGCGGCGGCGCGTCCCGATCCCGAGGTCACCTCGTCGATCACGTCGTGAATGAACCGCATCTTGTCCAGCACCGCCACCGGCAGCACGAAGGGGTACAGGTCGTCGTGGCCCATCGAGCGGTTGACCATGTTCAGCGACCACGACAGCGGCAGCCACATCTCGATGATCGTCTGAAAGGCGCTGGGGCCCAAGGCGGGCCGGTCGAACGTCGCCGACGCCGGCGCCAGGCCGCACCAGGCCGAGGTGTCCAGGGCGTCGCGGATGTGCAAGTAATGGGCGAACGTCTCGGCCCAGTCCTCGGCCGGATGCATGGTCGCGTACGACGACACGTAGCTTTCCTGCCACCCCTCGGGCGCACCGTCGCGGTAGTGCCGATCCAGCGCCTCGGAGTAGTCGGCGTCGGGATCGCCGAACAACTCGTTGAATCGCGCCAGGTACCCGCCCGACGGGGTGATCAGCCGGTAGAAGTAGTAATGCCCGACCTCGTGCCGGAAATGCCCGAGCAGCGTCCGGTACGGCTCTTCCATCTCGACCCGCAGCTGCTCGCGGTGGACGTCGTCGCCCTCGGCCAGATCCAGTGTGATGACGCCATTTTCGTGGCCGGTGAGCACCTTCTCGTACGCGCTGGACAGCAGCCGGAACCCCAGCCCGTGGTCCGGGTCGCGGTCACGCCCGACGATCGGCAGCTTCAGCTCGTGCAGCTCAGCGATCAGCCGCCGCTTGGCCGCCTCGGCGCGGGCGAACACGGCCAGGCCCTCGGTGTCGGTGTCGTTGGGCCGTTCCAGGGTGAGCGCGCACGACGCGCACAGCCCGCCGGGCTGACCAACGGGCACCAGCCAATTGCATTCCGCGAGATGCAGATTGGCGCACAGGTGATAGTCGTCGGCGTCCACGGCGCCGGCGTGGTCGCCGCCTTCGCCGCTCGCGATCACCAGCAGTGCCATCTGCTCGAGGGAAAACCCCAGCGCGCTGCCGCACGACAGGCACGCGGAGTTCTCGAACGTCAGCCGCTGGCCGCACTGGGGGCAGTGGAAGTCACGCATCCAGCACATCGCCTTCGTAGGGCACGACGTCGACGGCGACGTCGATCACGCTGTGCTCGGAGTCGGTGTAGATGATGCCACGCAGCGGCGGGACGTCCGCGTAATCGCGCCCGCGCCCCACGACGATGTAGCGCTCGTCGACCATCTGGTCATTGGTGGGATCGAGCCCCAGCCACTCGAACCGGCCCTGCGAGGGCTGGGTGGGTATCCATACCGCCGGCCAGGCATGGGTGGCGTCGATACCGATCATCCGGTCCTTTCCCAACGGGGGGTCGGTGGCCAGGTAACCGGACACGTAGCTGGCCGCCAGACCGTTGGCTCGCAGGCAGGCGATCGCCAGCCTCGCAAAGTCTTGGCATACCCCCTCGCGGGCCCGTAGAACCTCGTCGACCCCGGTGGAAATCGTCGTCGACCCCGAGCGGTAGGTGAAGTCGGTGAAGATCCGCGACGCCAGGTCGCGCAGCACGTCGATCAGCGGGCGTTGCGGCACGAAGCTGGGGGCGGCGTACTCGCGGACCGCATCGGTGATCTCCGGCGGGTTCAGATCCAGGGCGAATTCGGTCGCGAGCGCTCCCGTGCGGCCGGCGGGGCGCGCGGCCTCCCACGGCTGCACCGCCGGGCCGGTCGTGTACCGCCCCGGAGCCGGCGGATACACGTCGACGAGGGAGTCGCTGGTGATCGTCAGGGCGCGGTGCGGCTCGGTCACGTGGAAATACGAGCTGACGTTGCCGTAGCTGTCGCGGCTGGTGGAGCTGTCGGCGGCGGCCGGTTCGATGGTCAGCCGATGGTCGATGCAGCGCTGCCGCGGCGAGTCCCGGGGCGTGAGGAAACCGCGGCCATACGAGCTGGTCACGACGTCGGAGTAGCGGTACTCGGTGCGGTGGGTGACCCGATGGCGGCGCGCGACCGGGGCCTCAGTTTCTGACGCCACGGGCTGATTGCACCACAAAACCGGCCCATCCCGGAGCCAAGCCGGCCGCGGCCGGAGCACAATCGAGAGGTGGCCGTGTGGGGCGACGTCGCCCGCATCGTTGGTGGGCTGGCGCTCACCTCCGAGCCGTCACCGCACGAGTGGCGGGTCGGCAGGAAGCTGCTGGCATGGGAGCGGCCGCTGCGCCCGTCGGACCGCGAAGCGCTGACGGGGAGCGGGGTGGAGCCACCGGAGGGCGACATCCTGGGCGTCCGGGTGTCCGACGAGGGCGTCAAGTTCGCGTTGATCGCCGACGAGCCGGGCGTGTACTTCACCACCCCACACTTCGACGGGTATCCGGCGGTGCTGGTCAAACTGGCCGGGATTTCGGTCCGCGACCTCGAGGAGCTGATCACCGAGGCGTGGCTGACGCAGGCGCCGAAGAAGCTCGTCCAGGAGTTCCTGGCCGACTCGTTGTGAGCGGCGTCAAGCCTGGCGTAGCTCGATCACCCGCTGCAGGTCGTCGACGCAGGCCTGCACGACGTCGGCGAGCACCACCTCGGTTCTCTCGCGGGCGTCCGACTGCAGCTTCGCGGCGTGGCCGCGCGCCGCGGCGATGTATGCGGACGCCCCGGCGGGATCCGAGTCGGCGAGTGCAGTCGCCGCCGCGAGTTCGACCAGCACGGCCCGCACGGGTTTCGGAAGCCGGTCGCAGCAGCCGTCGACGGCGGGCGCGACGGCGCGTGCGAGTTGCAGCACGGAGCCGGCGAGCAGGGCCACGTGGACGGCCTGGTGATCCGCGGCCTCGACGGCGTCGCGCAGTCCCCAGCGCCGCGGCGAGATCCGCACGACGTGACGGGCGGTGGTGCGGGCCTGGATGAGCCCGCCCAGCTGTTCATGGACCCGGTCGACGACCGACAGCGGCCAGTCGGGCGCGGGCACCCTGCGTCCGGCGGCGACGTCCGCGGCGCGCGCCAGCACGCCCTGCAACACACGCAGCACGCCGATGCGCGCCCGGCGGAGCACCCTCAGCGGGTCGGCCGGGAACAGCAGGACGGCGAACACGATGGCCAGGCAACCGCCGATCAGGGCGTCGTCGATGCGTTCCCACCCGACGCCGCTGCGGAACAGCGCCAGCACCAGGATCGACGACACGACGGTCTGGTTGGCGAACATCATGCCCTGCCCGATGTAGCCCTGGCCGACCACGACCGCCACCGACAGCGCGAGCAACGCCGCGAGGGCGATGGGGACGGCCCCGGTCCCCAGCAGGCCCTGCACCAGGGTGCCCAGCCCGATCCCCAGGGTCACGCCGATCATCATCTGAACGGCGCGCTGCGCGCGCAGGACGTTGGTGATCGACAGGCACACCGCGGCGGCGATGGGCGCGAAGAACGGCTGGGGGTGACCGAGCACGTCGTGCGCCAGGTACCAGGCCAGGCCCGCGGCGACCGAGGTCTGCACGAGGTTGAACCATCGGTCACGCAGCCGCTTGACGGCCGCGTACGCGGCGGGTGGCACCGTCCGCAGCGAAGTGGTCATGAAGGATTGCTTACCTCAGGCCACGCGCCATCGCTCGCCGTGGCGCTATCGCGCCGGCTTGGCCGGCTATGCCCGGACCCTTCGCCGAGCCCCTTCGCCGAGCCCGTTCGCCGAGCCTGTAAGTATGCAGAAGAAGTGCGAGTGAGGGCCTGCAGATTTACAGGCTCGGTGAATTGGCGCGTCGCGTCGCGCCGGCTATGCCCGCCGCAACTCGAACAGCGGAATCACCCGGCTGGTCTTGGACTGATACTCCGCGAAGCCGGGCGCCGCGGCGGTGACCTTCGGGAAAAGCTCCTCGCGCTCCGCGGCCGACAGTTCGCGGGCCGTCACGTCGAACGTGTTGGTACCGACCTCGACGTGTGCCCGCGGGTTGGCGCGCAGGTTGTGCACCCAGGCCGGGTTGACGGGGGCGCCGGCGAAGGATCCGACGACGATCAGCCTGCCGTCGATGCGGAAGTAGGCCAGCGGCGACACGCGCGGTTGGCCGGACTTGGCGCCCGTCGTGGTCAGCAGCAGCAGGTCGGCGCCCGCGAACTGGCCGCCGACCTTGCCGTCGTTGGCCCGGAACTCGTCGATGATGCTCGTGTTGAACGCGTTGATCGTCTCGGTGTCAGGAATCTCGGTCATGCCCGCTCAACCCGCTCCGGCCTGGCGTCTATTCCGGACTCCTTGCGCTGCTGGGCGGTGATCGGCGCCGGCGCGTCGGTGAGCGGGTCGACGCCACCGCCGGTCTTCGGGAAGGCGATCACCTCGCGGATGGAGTCGACCCCGGACAGCAGCGCGTTGATCCGGTCCCAGCCGAACGCGATGCCGCCGTGCGGGGGCGCGCCAAACGTAAACGCCTCCAACAGGAATCCGAACTTCTCCTGCGCCTCGGCCTTGTCCAGGCCCATCACCGCGAACACGCGTTCCTGGATGTCGCGGCGGTGGATGCGGATCGAGCCGCCGCCGATCTCGTTGCCGTTGCAGACGATGTCGTAGGCGTCGGCCAGCACGCCGCCGGGATCTTGATCGACCGCGTCCTCGTACTCCGGCTTGGGCGAGGTGAACGCGTGATGCACCGCCGTCCACGCCCCCGACCCGACGGCGACGTCCCCGGCGGCGGTCGCCTCCTCGGCGGGCTCGAACAGCGGCGGGTCGACCACCCAGACGAACGCCCACGCGTCCGGGTCGATCAGGCCCAGCCGCGTGGCGATCTCGCCGCGGGCCGCGCCGAGCAGCGCCCGCGAGGATTTGACGGGGCCCGCGGAGAAGAAGATGCAGTCGCCGGGGTTGGCGCCGACGTGGCCGGCGAGGCCGGAGCGTTCGGCGTCGGACAGGTTCTTGGCCACCGGGCCGCCCAGCTCGCCGTCCTCGCCGACGAGGACGTAGGCCAGGCCCTTGTGCCCGCGCTGCTTCGCCCACTCCTGCCAGCCGTCCAGCGTGCGCCGCGGCTGCGAGGCCCCGCCGGGCATGACGACCGCGCCGACGTACGGGGCCTGAAAGACGCGAAAGGTGGTGTCTTTGAAGAACTCTCCGCATTCGACGAGCTCCAGCCCGAACCGCAGGTCGGGCTTGTCGGAGCCGAACCGCCGCATGGCGTCGGCGTAAGCGATCCGCGGGATCGGGGTCGGCAGCTCATAGCCGATCAGCGCCCACAGCGCGGCCAGGATCTCCTCGGAGATCGCGATGACGTCCTCGGCGTCGACGAAGCTCATCTCCATGTCGAGCTGGGTGAATTCGGGCTGGCGGTCGGCGCGGAAGTCCTCGTCGCGGTAGCAGCGCGCGATCTGGTAGTAGCGCTCCATGCCGGCCACCATCAGCAGCTGCTTGAACAGCTGCGGGCTCTGCGGCAGGGCGTAGAACGAGCCGGGGTGCAGCCGGGCCGGCACCAGGAAGTCGCGCGCCCCCTCCGGCGTCGAGCGGGTGATGGTCGGCGTCTCGATCTCGACGAAGTCGTGCCGCGCCAGCACCGCGCGCGCGGCGGCATTCACCTTGGAGCGCAACCGGATTGCGGCCGCCGGGCCGTCGCGGCGCAGGTCCAGGTAGCGGTATTTCAGCCGCAGCTCCTCCCCGGCGGGCTCGTCGAGCTGGAACGGCAGCGGCGCGCTCTCGCCGAGCACCGTCAGCGAGGTGGCGTTGACCTCGATGTCGCCGGTCGCGATCTCGGGGTTGGCGTTGCCCTCGGGGCGGATCTCGACGATGCCCTCGACGGCGACGCAGAACTCGGCGCGCAGCCGGTGCGCCTGGGCCAGCACGTCGGAAGCCCGGAACACCACCTGCGCGATGCCGGAGGCGTCCCGCAGGTCGATGAAGATGACGCCGCCGTGGTCGCGGCGTCGGGCCACCCAACCGGCCAACGTCACCTTGTGGCCGGCGTCGCTACTCCGTAGCGATCCCGCAACGTGGCTGCGCAGCACAAACACTCCCCTTCGCCGTGAACGACTGACCAGTCTAAGGGGCGGTGTAACTTCGCTCTTATCGCCACGAACATCGCACTGGTCGGTCCCGGTGCCGTCGGAACGACGGTCGCCGCGCTGCTGCACAAGGCCGGGCATTCGGTGCTCGTGTGCGGGCGCACCCCACGCGACAACATCGAGCTGCGGCCCGACGGCGCCGCCCCGATCGTGGTGCCCGGCCCGGTGCACACCGACCCCGGCGAGGTGACCGGGCCGGTCGACCTGGTGGTGCTGGCCGTCAAGGCCACCCAGAACGACGCGGCCGCCGGCTGGCTGGCCCGCCTGTGCGGCGCGCACACGATTGTCGCGGTGCTGCAGAACGGTGTCGAGCAGGTCGAGCAGGTCAAGCCGCACTGCCCGTCGTCGCCCGTCGTCCCGGGCATCGTCTGGTACTCGGCCGAGACCCAGCCGCAGGGGTGGGTGCGGCTGCGCGGCGAGGCGGCGCTGGTGCTGCCCAGCGGGCCGTCGGCGGAGACGGTCGCCGAGCTGCTGCGCGGCGCGGGCTGCCGGGTGGACTGCGACCCCGACTTCATCACCGCGGCGTGGCGCAAGCTGCTCGTCAACGCGCTGGCCGGGTTCATGGCCCTGTCCGGGCGGCGGTCCGGCATGTTCCGCCGCGACGACGTCGCCGCGCTGTCGCGCCGCTATGTCGCCGAATGCCTGGCCGTCGCGCGGGCCGAGGGCGCCCGGCTGGCCGACGGCGTGGTCGACGAGCTGGTCGACCTCTTCCGCACGGCCCCCGAGGACATGGGCACCTCGATGCTGGCCGATCGGGAACACCACCGGCGGCTGGAATGGGACATCCGCAACGGCGTGATCGTTCGCAAGGCCCGCGCCCACAACCTGGCGACGCCGATCGGCGACATCGTGGTCCCGCTACTGGCCGCGGCCAGCGACGGACCGGGCTAGGTTATTAGCCATGACCTTCAACGAGGGTATGCAGATCGACACCAGCACGGCGTCGTCGTCCGGCGGGGGCGGCATGCGGATGGCCCTCGGGGGCGGCATCGGCGGGCTGCTGATCCTCGTCATTGCGATGTTCCTCGGCGTCGACCCCGGCGGCGTCGTCACCCAGCAGCCCATGGACACCCGCGACGACGTCGCGCCCGGTTTCGACCTGAGCCAGTGCAGGACCGGGGCCGACGCCAACAAGTACGTGCAGTGCCGCGTGATCGCCACCGGCAACTCGGTGGACGCGGTGTGGCATCAGCTCATGCAGGGCTACACCCGCCCGCACGTGCGGCTGTTCACCGGTTCGGTGGAGACCGGCTGCGGGCACGCCACCACCGCGGTGGGGCCGTTCTACTGCCCGGTGGACCGAACGGCGTACTTCGACACCGACTTCTTCAAGGAGCTGGTCGACCGATTCGGTTCCAGCGGTGGACCATTCGCGCAGGAGTACGTGGTCGCCCACGAATACGGCCATCACGTGCAGAACCTGCAGGGCATCCTCGGCCGCGCCCAGCAGGGCGCGCAGGGCGCCGGCGGCAACGGCGTGCGCGCGGAGCTGCAGGCGGACTGCTACGCGGGCATCTGGGCGCACTACGCGTCGACGGTCAAGCAGGAGAGCACCGGCGTACCGTACCTGGAGCCGTTGAGCGACAAGGACATTGCCGACGCCCTGTCGGCTGCGGCGTCGGTGGGCGACGACCGGATCCAGAAGGAGACGAGCGGACGCGTCAACCCCGAGTCGTGGACCCACGGGTCGGCCACGCAACGGCAGAAGTGGTTCACCGTCGGCTACCAGAGCGGTGACCCGCACCAGTGCGACACCTTCGCCGCCACCAACCTCGGCTAAACGCCACTCAGCAAGCCCCGCAACGTGGTTCGGCCCTGCTCGTCGAGCGGTAGTAGCGGCGCGCGCGGGTCCCCGGCCGGGAAACCCAGCAGGTCCAGGCCGGCCTTCACGGTGGTGGCCAGCCCGCCCGCGACGATGAACTCCAGCAGCGGCCTGAGGTCGTCGTACAGCGCCTGCGCCTTGTCGAGGTCGCCCGCGCGCACGGCGTCGTACAGGTCGATGCACGGCTGCGGCCGCAGATTCGGTGCGGCCGTGCACCATCCGGAGGCGCCGGCCTTCAGGGCGTCGAGCACCAGCGGGTTGCTGCCGTTGTAAAACGGCAGCCGGCCGCCGGACAGTTCGGCGATGCGCCGCATGCGCGACAGGTCGCCGGTGGATTCCTTGACCATGGTGACGTTGTCGATGGTCTCGAACATGTCGACCAGCAGTTCGGGGCGCATGTCGACGCCGCTGGTGGCCGGGTTGTTGTAGGCCATGATCGGGATCCCGATCGCGTCGCCGATGCTGCGGTAGTGCTGGGCGATCTCGCGCTCGGTGAGCTTCCAGTACGACACCGGCAGGATCATCACCGCGTCGGCGCCCGACCGTTGCGCGTACGTGGCGCGCCGAATCGTCTTGGCGGTGGTCACATCCGACACGCCGACGACGACGGGCACCCGGCCGGCGACGGCGGCCATCGTGGCGTCGACGACGGCGTCGAACTCGGGCTCGTCGAGGTAGGCCAATTCGCCGGTGCTGCCCAGCGGGGCGATCGCGTGGACGCCGGAGGCGACGAGCTTCTCGACCAGCGCGGCCAGCCGTTTGGCGTCGATGCCGCCTTCGTCGAACGGCGTCACCGGGTAGGCGATGATGCCGTGGATCTTAGGCTCGGGCACGGGGCTCCTTAGCTCGTCAGGGCGTCGGGGTGGCGGGCCAGCGCGCGGCGGGCGTAGTAGGCGAAGTTGGCGCGGCTGCGCTGCGGCGACAGGGTCCAGTCGTGGGCCTCGCGGGCGAGACGCTCGGGGAGTTCCTTGACGGTGCCGGCGGCCATGGCCGTCAGTTGCAGCTTGGCGGCGCGCTCGATCAGGACCGCCAGCGAGCAGGCCTCCTCGACGCTCGCGCCGGCCACCACCTGGCCGTGATGGGCCAGCAGGATCGCCTTCTTGTCGCCGAGCGCGGCGCTGATGATCTCGCCCTCCTCGTTGCCGACCGGCACCCCGGGCCACTCGGCGAGGAACGCGCAGTCGCCGTAGAGGGGCGTGGTGTCCATGTGGGAGACGATCAGCGGGACCTCCAGCATCGACAGCGCCGCGACGTGAAAGGCATGGGTGTGCACGATGCATTGGACGTCGGGCCGCGCCCGGTAGATCCAGCTGTGAAAGCGGTTGGCGGGGTTGGGGATTCCGTCCCCGTCGAGGACGTTGAGATCCTCGTCGACCAGCAGCAGATTGCCTTCGGTGACCTCGTCGAAGCCGAGGCCCAGCCGCTGGGTGTAGTAGGTCCCGGCGGCCTCGGCCCGGCCGGTGATCTGTCCGGCCAGCCCGGAATCGTGCCCGGCGTCGAACAGCGCGCGGCAGGTCAGCGCGAGCTTCTGCCGGGTGGTCAGCCGCGAATCGGCTTGGTCGGCGGCCAGCTGTTCGGCGGCCCGACGCATCAGGTCGGACTTCGAGTCGGAAAACGTGGCGGCCATGTGACACAATGGTAGCACCATAGGAAACCTTGTGTCATGAGAGGGGGGCCGCCGGTGACGGCTTTGCTTCGCGCCGTCCGCAGGCAACGCGGCCTCACCCTCGAGCAACTCGCCGGGCAGACGGGGCTGACCAAGAGCTACCTGTCGAAGATCGAGCGCCGCCAAAGCACACCGTCGATCGCGGTGGCCCTGCGGGTCGCGCGGGCGCTCGACGTCGACGTCGGGCGGCTGTTCTCCGACGAGGCGGCCGAGGAGAAGATCGCCGTCGACCGGGCCCCGGGCGGCGCCGGCGGCGGGCGCTACCGGGCGCTGGCGTCGTCGCTGCTGGGAAAGTCCATGTCGCCCTTCGTGGTTCGCCCCACGAAGAACCCGGCCGACGATCCCCGCCCCGAGCACGCGGGCCAGGAGTTCGTGTTCGTGCACGCCGGACGTGTCGAGCTCGATTACGGGGATCGGACGATCGCGCTCGGCGCCGGTGACAGCGCCTACTTCGACGCGTCCGTTGGTCACACGATGCGGGCGGTCGGCGCCGAGCGCCCCGAAGTCGTCGTCGTCGCACACGGCGAGCCGCGATGACCGAGCTGCTGTTCTCCTACGGCACCTTGCGGCAGCCGGAGGTCCAGCGCGCGACGTTCGGCCGCGAGCTCGACGGCCACCTCGACGCCATCGTCGGATACGACCTGGACTACGTCACCATCACCGACCCGCACGTCGTCGCGACCAGCGGCAGCGACCGCCACCCGATCCTGCGGCCGTCCGATCGGGCCGACGCGCACGTCGACGGGACGGTGTTCGCCATCAGCGAGGCCGAGCTCGCCGCCGCCGACCAGTACGAGGTCGACGACTACCGCCGCATCGCGGTGCCGCTGCGATCGGGTGCGACCGCGTGGGTGTACGTGTTCGCGGGCTGACTACCAGGGCCGCGTCGCGCAGGTGACGGCGGAGGTGGCGTCCTGTTTCGCGACAACCTGGCCGTCCACGGCGATCTCGCAGTGAAACGAGGCGGGGCCGTTGCCCGAATCCGGCCAGTGCAGGATGCCGCTGGCGGTGACGATCGCCCACTGGTTCGGGTTTGCCAGCGTGGTCGAGTAGACGACGGGCTGCCCGCCGCTGAGCGGGGCCTGCACGTTGTTCATGTACTTCGACGAGTCCGCGTTGTACGCCGCCTGGCTGGGTGGGTCGGAGTTCATGTACTGGACGGTGGCGGTCAGGTTGTTGGGACTCGTCACGGTGTAGGTCACCTGATGGCCGGCCGGGTCCGCGTGTGAGGTCGCGGGCGTGATCGCCACCGCCGCGGCGGCTGCAAACGTTGCCAACGCGACCCCGCTGGTCACTTTTCGCACGTTCGTCATATCGGGAACGCTACCGGATTCGTTACCGCGAGTTCGGCGGAAGGGAGCCTGGCTCGGGTATGAATCAGGCATGAGTGACGATCCCGCCTCCGGCATCAGCCGCCGCAGGCTGTTGACTACGGGCGCGGTCTCGGCCGCCCTCGGGGCGGGCATTGGCGGTGGGGCCGCGCTGGTGTGGTCTGCGCCCCGCGGACCCGGTGTCTGGTTTCAGCCGGATCGCGACGGCGCGCCGCCGGTGACGGGCCTGCACCTGCAATTCGGCGCGAACGCCGCCACCGAGGTGGTGGTGTCCTGGCACACCACCGAGCCGGTCCGCAACCCGCGTGTCGCGCTGGGCACGCCGGCGTCCGGGTTCGGGCGCACCGTCGCGGCCGAAACCCGCACCTACCGGGACGCCAAGTCCCACAACGAGGTTCGCGTCAACCACGCCCGCCTGACCGGCCTGACCCCGGACACCGACTACGTGTACGCCGCGATGTACGACGGCGCCGAGCCGGAGCAGGGGACGGTGCGGACCGCGCCGTCGGGGCGAAAGCCGCTGCGCTTCACCAGCTTCGGCGACCAGTCCACCCCGACGCTGGCGAGGTTGCCCGACGGTGGTTATGCCACCGACAACATCGCGTCGCCGGCGGCCGGGGACACCACGCTGGCGATCGAGCGGCTCGGTCCGTTGTTCAACCTGATCAACGGCGACCTGTGCTACGCCAACCTCGCGCACGACCGGATCCGCACCTGGTCGAACTGGTTTGAGAACAACACGCGCTCGGCGCGGTACCGGCCGTGGATGCCGGCGGCGGGCAACCACGAGAACGAATGGGGCAACGGGCCAGTCGGTTACGGCGCCTATCAAACCTACTTCGCGTTGCCGGATTCGGGATCCGGTCCGGAGACCCGTGGGCTGTGGTACTCGTTCACCGCCGGCTCGGTGCGGGTGATCAGCCTCAACAACGACGACGTGTGCTTCCAAGACGGCGGCAACTTCTACGTGCGCGGCTACTCCGGTGGCGAGCAAAAGCGCTGGCTCGCAGGAGAACTCGCCGCCGCGCGGCGCGACCCGGACGTCGATTGGATAGTCGTCTGCATGCATCAGACGGCGATCTCCACCGCCGACAAGACCAACGGCGCCGACCTGGGGGTCCGCGAGGAATGGCTGCCCCTGTTCGACCGGTATCAGGTCGATCTGGTGGTGTGCGGCCACGAGCATCACTACGAACGGTCGCATCCGCTGCGCGGAACGCTGGGCACCGATACCCGGACGCCGATGCCCGTGGACACCGGCAACGAGCTGATCGACTCGACCCGGGGCACCGTGCACGTCGTCATCGGTGGCGGCGGCACGTCGCTGCCGTCCAACGGGATGTTCTTTCCCGAGCCGCGGTGCCGCGTGCTGACCGGCGTCGGGGCATTCGATCCCGGGCTCGGCCGCAAGGCGCCGATCTACGTCCTGGAGGACGCGCCATGGTCGGCGTTTCGCGATCGCGATAACCCTTACGGTTTCGCGGCTTTCGAGGTCGACCCGGGTTTGCCCGGCGGGAACACCTCGATCAAGGCGACGCATTACGCGCTGAGCGGCCCGTTCGGCGAGGTCACCGCGGTGGACCGGTTCACGCTGACCAAGCCTCGCGGTGACGGGCACGGCTAGCTCAAAACAGCGTCTGCTGAACGGGTTCCGGCGGGGCTGCCGGTGCGGCGGGCGGCGGGAACGGGCGACGGTCGCCGGCCAGCCGATGCTTGGCAATCAGCGGCGCGGCCCGGTCCCGCAGCGCCTCGCGGTAGGCCGGCGGCAGGTAGGCGCCGCGCCGGTACAGCTCGCGGTAGCGGCCGACCAGTTCCGGATGCGAGCGGGCCAGCCAGGACATGAACCAGCCGCGCGTCGAGCCGCGCAGGTGCAGGCCGAGAACCGTCACGCCGGTGGCGCCCGCCGCGGCGATCTGGCCGAGCAGCCCGTCGAGGTGCTCGGTGGAGTCGGTGAGGTGCGGCAGCACCGGCGCGACCATCACATGACAGCCCAGCCCGGCGTCGCGGACGGCGGCGATGAGGCCCAGGCGCGCCCGCGGCGTCGGGGTGCCCGGCTCCACGTCGCGGTGCAGCTCCGGGTCGCCGACCGCCAGCGACACCGCGACCGATACCGGAACCCGTTGCGCCGCATCGGCGATCAGCGGTAGGTCGCGCCGCAGCAGCGTGCCCTTGGTCAGGATGGACAGCGGCGTGCCGGATGCGGCGAGCGCGCCGATGATGCCCGGCATCAGCGCGTAGCGGCCCTCGGCGCGCTGGTAGGGATCGGTGTTGGTGCCCAGCGCGACCGTCTCGCGCTGCCACGACGGCCTGCGCAGCTCGCGTGTGAGGACTTCCGCGACGTTCGTCTTGACCACCACCTGGGTGTCGAAGTCGGCGCCGCTATCGAAGTCGAGGTACTCGTGGCTGGGGCGCGCGAAGCAGTAGCGACACGCGTGCGAGCAGCCGCGGTAGCCGTTGACGGTGTACCGAAACGGCAGCGCGGCGGCGTTGGGCACCTTGTTGAGCGCCGACTTGCACAGCACCTCGTGGAAGGTGATTCCCTCGAATTGCGGCGCGCACACGCTGCGGACGAGGCCGATGCGCTGCAGCCCCGGGAGTGCCCCGTCATCGACGGGGTCCCCGTTGACCGCGACGGCCTGGCTGGCCCAGCGCATGCCTTCTATTCGAACAATAGTTCGATTGCTAGTCAAGCTCAGAAGGTCAGAAGGGTGGTGGGTCGTCGGGTGGTGCGGGGCCGGTGTGTTTGGTTTGGGTGGCCAGGCGGGTTTGGCGGTTGTGGTGGCGTTCGGTGGCGATGCGGGTGGCGCGGTCGTGGGTGCGGGTGCGGCGGCGTCGGGGCATCATGGCGGTGCGCTCGCTGCGGCGCTCGCTGTGGCGCTCGGTGGTGGTGGGTGGGGTGGGTAGTTCGCCGGTGGGTGCGCACAGGCTGGGGAATAGCAGGGCGCTGCCCGGGGTGCTGACGTAGGTCTGTCCGGTCGGGGAGGTCAAGATCAGTGTCGCGTCGGGTAGTTGCTGGTCGGTCCAGCCGCAGAACGTCTTGATTAAGTGGTGAGTTCTGCAGTAGCACTTGAGGTTGGACGCATGCGTGGCCCCACCGGCGGTGTAGGGGATGGTGTGGTCGATGTCGCAGCCGACGGCGGGGCGATCACAACCGGGCCAGCGGCACGTCAGATCCCGACAGCGCACGAAATCAGCGAGCGCTTTGGAGGGCACGTAGCCGTTCTCCGGCGCGGCATCCAGGGGGTGGACCAGCGACACCAGCCTGGCCGACATGGCCAGTTCGGCGATCAGCTCCGGCGCGATGAGCCCGTCGGCGCCCAGCGCCGAGGCGGGTCCCGCCGAGCGGCCCGCGAGGGTGGCCTGCTCGGCGATCACATGAATGACCACCGGGCCCGCCGCCGGCCGCTTTCCGGCCGCGCAATCGCCGCGTCCACAGCGGCACCCCAGCCGGTCGGCGCCGGCGGCCAGCGCCCCCACCGCGTCGGCGCGGCGCTGGGCACGGGTGCGCGGATCGTGGGTGCACACCGTGGCCGCCAACGCCGTGAGGCGCTGATCGAGGGCGCGGGCATCCGGGGTCAACACGGTCGCACTGATGTCGGAGAGCCCATCACCCACCGGCCCGATACACACCTCGCGGCCGGTCACGCGCTCGCGGCGTCGCCGCACCGCATCGGCGTCAGCGTTGGCCACGATCTTGTCCACCTGCGCACCCAACCGGCCCTGCGTCATCGACGGCCACCGCACCACACTGGCCGCCAGCTGCGCATCGACGGTGGCGAGCACGTCGGGATCGGTGATCAAATCCGTGCGATACACCAGTAGCTGAAATGTCCGGTAGTCGATATCGCCGGCCTTAAACACCTCACCCACCTTCGGTAGGCGCTCACGCAGCGCCCGGGCATAGCGCAGCCGACTGGACGCCAACCCTTGGCTGATCCGCAGCGCCGCGCCGATCTCGGCGGCCACCGCCTCCATCGTGTCAATCGCCCACTCCTCGGTCTCACCACACCGCGACAACCGATACGCGAACAACCGCCCGATCAACTCCAGCTGGGCCGCCGCCGCCCGATTCTCCGCCCGCGAAGCCGCACCAATCCGATCCAACAAGGCCGCCGACTCCGCCGTCGTCGACGGATAACGCCGCTCGAACATCTCATCGAACCGAGCGTGAACCTCACGCCGCACCTTCTCATCGAACATACATTCGACTATAGCGAAGGGGGCCGACACAAAACACCCAACGCCTCCGGGCTGTGGACAACGTCCCCCGCGACGCTCAGCCGCCGAGGCGCCCCAGCACGTCGGCGACGACAGAGTCCGTCGGCACCGACACCTGGTCACCCGTCGCGAGGTCCTTCACCGCGACCGTCCCGGCCTCGATATCACGATCGCCCAGCACCAGCGCGAGACGCGCGCCGGAACGATCGGCGGCGCGCATCGCACCCTTGAGGCCCCGGTCACCGTAGGCCAGATCCACCCTGATACCCGACGCGCGCAACTGCGCGGCCAGCACCGCCAGCCGCAGCTTGGCCGGCTCGCTCAGCGGCACGCCGAACACGTCGCAGCGCGTGGTCTCCCCCACGCTCTTGCCCTCGGCGCGCAGCGCCAGCAGGGTCCGGTCCACCCCGAGCCCGAACCCGATGCCCGACAGGTCTTGCCCGCCGAGCTCGCGCATCAGGCCGTCGTAGCGGCCGCCGCCGCCGATGCCGGATTGCGCGCCCAGGCCATCGTGCACGAACTCGAACGTGGTCTTGGTGTAGTAGTCCAGCCCGCGCACCATCCGCGGGTTGAGGACGTAGGGCACCCCGAGCGCGTCCAGGTGGGCCAGCACGGTGTCGAAGTGCTGCTTGGCCACGTCGGACAGGTGATCGAGCAGCACCGGCGCGCCGGCCGTCATCGCCCGCACCTCCGGTCGCTTGTCGTCGAGCACCCGCAGCGGGTTGAGTCGCGCGCGCCGCCGGGTCTCCTCGTCGAGGTCGAGCCCAAACAGGAACTCCTGCAACAGTTCCCGATACTGGGGGCGGCAGCTCTCGTCGCCCAGCGAGGTGATCTCCAGCCGGAACCCGTCGAGGCCCAGCGAGCGGAACCCGGCGTCGGCGACGGCGATCACCTCGGCGTCCAGCGCCGGGTCGTCGACGCCGATCGCCTCCACGCCGACCTGCTGCAGCTGGCGATAGCGGCCGGCCTGCGGGCGTTCGTAGCGGAAAAACGGCCCCGCGTAACAGAGTTTGACCGGCAGCGTGCCGCGGTCCAGACCGTGCTCGATCACCGCGCGCACCACCCCGGCGGTGCCCTCGGGCCGCAGCGTCACCGAGCGGTCGCCCCGGTCGGCGAACGTGTACATCTCCTTGGACACCACGTCGGTGGATTCGCCGACGCCCCGGGCGAACAAAGCGGTGTCCTCGAAGATGGGCAGCTCGACGTCGCCGTAGCCGGCGCGGCGCGCGGCGCCCAGCAACCCGTCGCGCACCGCGACGAAGCCCGCCGAATCGGGCGGGACGTAGTCCGGCACCCCTTTGGGAGCGAAAAACTGGGTCACCCGCTCAGGCCCTCCAGGAATGGATTGAAGCGCCGCTCCGCACCGATGGTCGTCGAATTGCCGTGTCCCGGCAGCACGACGGTGTCGTCGTCGAGCACCAGCAGCTTGTCGATGATCGAGGTCAGCAGGTCGCGGCCGCTGCCGCCGAACAGGTCGGTGCGGCCCACCGAGCGCTCGAACAGCGTGTCGCCGGTGAAGACGACATCCTGGTCCCCGAAAACCCGGAAGACCACCGACCCGCGGGTGTGCCCCGGGGTGTGGTCGACGTTGACGGTCACGCCGCCCAGATCGAGCTTGTCGCCGTCGCGGTCCAGCTCCACCACCTGCTTGGGCTCGCGAAAGAAGGCGCCCGCCGCCACCTGCGCGACCCGCGGACCGAAGCCGTAAATCGGGTCGGTCAGCATGAACCGGTCCTCGGGGTGGATGAAGGTGGGGCAGCCGTAGGTGTCGGAAACCTTGCGGGCGGACCACATGTGGTCGATGTGCCCGTGGGTGAGCAGCACCGCGGCCGGCGTCAGCCGGTTCTCGTCGAGGATGCGCCGCAGCGGGCCCATCGCGCGCTGACCGGGGTCCACGACGACGGCGTCCGTTCCGGGCCGGTCGGCCAGCACATAGCAGTTGCACTGCAACGCGCCGGCGGGAAATCCGGTGATCAACACGATTCCCAGTTTCCCACGGGGCCCACTTGACACCTCCCGCGACGCCCACATTAGCCTGGGCTGGCTACCGCGGGCCCCTATCGAACATGGAGGCATACCGGCCGTGCCGACCAATGAACAGCGACGCGCCACAGCCAAGCGCAAACTCGAACGGCAGCTGGACCGCCGGGCGAAGCAGGCCCGACGGCGCCGGATTCTGGTGATCGCCAGCGGCTCGATCGTGGCGGTGGCCGTGATCGCCGCGGTAGCGATCGCGGTCGTCAACACCAAGCACGGGCACACGAGCAACACCGCGGCAACGACCAGCACCACGGCCGCCAGCAGCTCCCCGGAGGCCACGACGTCCGCCGGGCCGACGCCGCATGTCCCGCCGTTGCCGGCGTTCACGCCGTCGGCCAACCTGGGCGCCAACTGCCAGTACCCGGCGACACCCCAAGAGCCGGCCGCCAAGCCGGTCAAGCCGCCGCGCACCGGCAAGGTCCCGACCGATCCGGCCCAGGTGAGCGCGAGCATGGTGACCAGTCAGGGCAACATCGGGCTGATGCTGGCCAACAACGAATCGCCTTGCACCGTCAACAGTTTCGCCAGTCTCGCCGGCCAGGGCTACTTCAACAACACGAAATGCCATCGGCTGACCACCTCGGAGACGCTGGGCGTCGTGCAATGCGGCGACCCCAAGGGCGACGGGACCGGCGGTCCCGGTTACCAATTCGCCAACGAGTACCCCACCGACCAATACCCGCCGAACGATCCCAAGCTGCAGGAGCCGGTGCTCTACCCGCGCGGCACGCTGGCGATGGCCAACGCCGGGCCCAACACCAACGGCAGCCAGTTCTTCATGGTCTACAAGGACTCCCAGCTGCCGCCCCAGTACACGGTGTTCGGCACGATTCAGGCCGACGGGCTGGCCACGCTGGACAAGATCGCCAAGGCCGGCATCACCGGCGGCGGCGAAGACGGGGCGCCCACCGCCGAAGTGACCATCAAGTCGCTGCTGCTCGATTAACCGCCTAAGCGGCGCCTGCGGGGAGGAGACCGGTGGCGATGGCCTTGTCCGGGAAGTCATTTGGCCAGTACCAATTGCTGGATGTGCTGGGTCACGGCGGGATGGGGCAGGTGTACCGCGCCTATGACGCCACCACCGACCGGGTGGTCGCGCTCAAGGTCCTGCCGCCGCATCTGGCCGAGGACCACCAGTTTCAGCAACGGTTTCGCCGCGAGGCCCGCATAGCGGCCAGCCTCAACGACCCGCACGTGGTGCCCATCCACGGCTACGGCGACATCGACGGCCGGCTGTATGTCGACATGCGCCTGATCGAGGGCCGCGACCTGCCGCAGTACATCGCCGAAAACGGCGGACGGCTCAGCCCCGAACGCGCGGTCGCGGTGATCGAACAGGTTGCGGCGGCGCTGGATACCGCCCACCGGGCGGGATTGATACATCGCGACGTCAAACCGAAGAACATCCTGGTCACCTCCGCGCGGGACTTCGTGTATCTGATCGATTTCGGGATCGCGCGGGCCACCACCGACACCACGCTCACCAACACCGGGCACACGATGGGCACCGTGGCGTACATGGCGCCCGAACGCTTCAGGGGGACAACGGATCACCGCGCCGACGTGTATTCGTTGGCCTGCGTGCTGTACGAGTGCCTGACCGGAAGCCGCCCCTACCCCGGCGACAGCCTTGAGGAGCAGCTCAACGCGCATGTGAACGCGCCACCGCCGCGGCCGTCCCTCGCCGCACCCGGCGTGCCGCCGGCCCTCGATGCGGTGGTGGCTCGCGGGATGGCCAAGGACGTCGAATCCCGCTACCAGTCGGCAATCGAGCTCGCCGAGGCCGCCAGAGCCGCACTGGCCGCTCCCCTCGGCGCGGTAGCGCCCCGCCCACGGCAAGCGCCCCCGCAGCCTCCGACGAGGGCACTGAGCAGGCGCATGGTGCTGGGCATCGTCGGCGGGTCGGTCGTCGCGCTGGCGGCGGTGGTCGCCCTGGTCATCTCCCTGGTGACCCAGAGCCACGGCCCCTCAAACAGCGCGGCAACCACTACCCCGACCCGCGCCCGGGTGCCGGCCAGGGCCGGATCGTCGCCGACGGCCGCCCAGACCGTGCCGCCGTTGCCGGCGTTCGCGCCTCCCGCCGACCCCGGCGCCGACTGCCAGTACCCGGCCTCGCCGGACCCGGCCAGCAAGCCGGTGAACCCGCCGCCGTCGGGCAGGGTGTCCACCGACCCGGCCCAGATCCACGCCACCATCTCCACCAATGTCGGCGATATCGGCATCCAACTCGCCAACGCCGAATCTCCTTGCACGGTAAACAGTTTCACCAGCCTGTCCACGCAACGATTCTTCGACAACACCGAATGCGGCCGCCTCGTCGACGCGCCCGACGGGGGGACGCTGCTGTGCGGCGGCCCCGATACCGAGGGCAGCGGTGGGCCGGGCTATGAATTCGCCGACGAATATCCCACCAACCAGTACAAGGCCGGCGATCCCGCGCTCAAGGCGACGGTGATCTACCCGCGCGGCACCGTGGCTATGGCCACCAGCGGACCCAACACCAACGGCAGCCAGTTCTTCATGGTGTACCGCGACGCCGAACTGGAGCCGCAGTGCACCGTGTTCGCCACGGTCGACCAGGCGGGCCTGGTGACGCTCGACAAGATCGCCAAGGCGGGCGTCGCCGGCAATCGTCAAAGCGGCATGCCCGCCGGCACGGTCACGATCACCTCGGTGCGGCTGGGCTGACCCGTTCGGTTATCGCGTGTGAGCTGACGGTGTGATTTTCGGCCGCAAATTTGCGCCCTGGGCGCACAGTCGACGCCGTCAGCGCACGCTGGATGGCCGTCAGGCGGCGGACGTCACCCGGTAGACGTCGTAGACCCCTTCGACGTTGCGCACGACGTTGAGCAGATGCCCGAGGTGCTTGGGGTCACCCATCTCGAAGGTGAACCGGCTGATCGCCACCCTGTCGCCCGAGGTGGTGACCGAGGCCGACAGGATGTTGACCTTCTCGTCGGCGAGCACCCGGGTGATGTCCGACAGCAGCCGGTGCCGGTCGAGCGCCTCGACCTGAATGGCCACCAGGAACACCGACGACGCCGACGGCGCCCACAGCACCTCGATGATGCGCTCGGACTGCTGTTGCAGCGACGCGGCGTTGGTGCAGTCGGTGCGGTGCACGCTGACCCCGCCGCCGCGGGTGACGAACCCCATGATCTGGTCGCCGGGCACCGGCGTGCAGCATTTGGCCAGCTTGGTCAGGATGCCCGGGGCGCCGGGGACCGAGACTCCGACGTCGTCGCTGCCGCGCGGGCGGCGCAGCATGGTCGTGGGCGTGGACCGCTCGGCGAGGTCCTCTTCGGCCTGATCGATGCCGCCGAGCTCGGCCAGCAACCGCTGCACGGCGTGCCGGGCGGACACGTGGCCCTCGCCGATGGCGGTGTAGAGCGCGGACACGTCGGCGTAGTGCAGCTCGCGGGCCACCGCGGCCATCGACTCGCCATTGACCAAGCGCTGCAACGGAAGTCCGCCCCGGCGGACCTCGCGGGCCATGGCCTCCTTGCCGGCCTCCAGCGCCTCCTCGCGCCGCTCCTTGGCGAACCACTGCCGGATCTTCGTCTTGGCGCGCGGCGACACCACGAACTGCTGCCAGTCCCGCGACGGCCCGGCGTTGGGCGCCTTGGAGGTGAAAACCTCGACGACTTCGCCGTTTTCGAGCTTGCGTTCCAGCGCGACCAGCCGCCCGTTGACCCGGGCGCCGATGCAGCGGTGGCCGACCTCGGTGTGCACCGCGTAGGCGAAGTCCACCGGCGTCGACCCGGTCGGCAGGGTGATGACGTCGCCCTTGGGGGTGAACACGAAGATCTCTTGCACCGCAAGGTCGTAGCGCAGCGACTCCAGGAACTCACCCGGGTCGGCGGCCTCCCGCTGCCAGTCGAGCAGCTGGCGCATCCAGGCCATGTCGTCGATCTCGGCGGCGGCGTGCGGATGCGGAACGCCGTTGCGGCCCTTGGCTTCCTTGTAGCGCCAGTGCGCGGCGATGCCGTATTCGGCGGTGCGGTGCATGTCGCGGGTGCGGATCTGCACCTCCAGCGGCTTGCCCTCCGGCCCAACCACGGTGGTGTGCAGCGACTGGTACACGCCGTATCGGGGTTGGGCGATGTAGTCCTTGAACCGCCCCGCCATCGGCTGCCACAGCGAATGCACCACGCCGACGGCGGCATAGCAGTCGCGGATCTCGTCGCACAGGATGCGGATGCCGACCAGGTCGTGGATGTCGTCGAAGTCGCGGCCCTTGACGATCATCTTCTGGTAGATCGACCAGTAGTGCTTGGGCCGGCCCTCCACCGTCGCCTTGATCTTCGAGGCGTTGAGGGTGTTGACGATCTCGGTGCGCACCTTGGCCAGATAGGTGTCGCGGGACGGCGCGCGGCCCGCGACCAGCCGGACGATCTCCTCGTACTTCTTGGGGTGCAGGATCGCGAACGACAGGTCTTCCAGCTCCCACTTGACGCTGGCCATTCCCAGCCGATGCGCAAGGGGCGCAATGACTTCCAGCGTCTCGCGGGCCTTGCGCGCCTGCTTTTCCGGCGGCAGGAAGCGCATTGTGCGCATGTTGTGCAGCCGGTCGGCGACCTTGATCACCAGCACCCGCGGATCGCGGGCCATCGCGGTGATCATCTTGCGAATGGTCTCGCCCTCGGCGGCGCTGCCCAGCACCACCCGATCCAGCTTGGTCACGCCGTCGACGAGGTGGCCCACCTCCTCGCCGAATTCCTCGCTCAACGCCTCGAGCGTGTAGCCGGTGTCCTCGACGGTGTCGTGCAGCAGCGCGGCCACCAAAGTGGTGGTGTCCATGCCCAATTCGGCCAGGATGTTGGCGACGGCCAGCGGGTGGGTGATGTAGGGATCGCCGGAATGGCGCAACTGACTGGCGTGGCGCTGGTCGGCCACCTCGAAGGCCCGCTGCAGCATCGACAGGTTCGCCTTGGGATAGATCTCCCGGTGCACCGCCACCAGCGGTTCGAGCACGGGATTGAGCGTGCTGCGCTGGGCGGTCATCCGCCGGGCCAGCCGGGCCCGGACCCGGCGAGAGGCGCTGCTGGACGTCTTCAGCGTCTCGGCCGGCGGCTCCGGCGTCTCGGTGACCGGCGGTTCCGCGGGCGCGTCAAGGGCCTGCGTCGTGCTCTGGTCGTCCGCCACGTTGGTCACCTCCGATCTCGAGGATATCGCCAAAACCGCGCACGGCCGGGTGCCCTGCGGCAAACGATCTCCTGGACCGTTGGCCATCCGTGCGATCTGACGGCTGGTTTAGGGGCCTTCCGGCGAAAGTGGATCCGCGTATCGCCGAGGCTCGGTGGTCACGGGCCGACTGGGTTCTCGGCGGTGCCCCGCACAGGACGCTCCCATCGACGGCGTGTACCGATAGGCCTCGGGGATGTCCGACGGGCGCTCTGGAAGACCTGCGTGCCGATGACCGAACCAGCGAATGCTGTCGGGCTCCCCGGGCTGGCGCGAGAACCGACCCGGCCAATCCTCCTCGAAATCGAGCAGGTAGTAGTACAGCACCGCCTCGTCCAGATCCGGCCATGGGCTCGGATTGATGATTGACTTCCTGGTATCGCGGACCAATCCCCAGGTGATGTCGGACGGCGGGGCGGTGTACACCACGTACATCATCGGGCCCTCGGTCCAGGCATGTGAGACCAGAAAGGCGTAGCGTCCCTCGTTCTTGCTTTCACATTCTATGTGCCGCAATAACTTTCGCAGCACGGCCGCGGCGAACCCACATTGGGCGTCGGTGGCGTCAGTTGATGGGTACATTGTTGTTCACCCAGGGCGGAGTCCACGTCCATTTCGGCCCCAATTCGACCACTCCACTGCCTCCTGGAAGGGGATACATCGCGATCACCCCTTTCTGCCCGCCGCCCGGTACGTCAGGATTTCCGTCATTAACGTTCGCCACAATTCTCATCGTCACGCTCTCGCCCGTGTCCTGGCAATTGGCAATCCCTAATAGACCCTCGGAGCAGTGAGTACGGTTGATCTGGACGTCATAGACGAGGGTTCCGTTTGTGTTGCTCACCGGCCGGCTGTGCGAAATAAGGTCTCTGAACACGTTTGGATTCACTACGCCGTGCTTCCAGTAGGCCTTGTCCCATCCGAACCCCTCTCGCGTGGTCGCGTCGTAGTAACCGCGCCGGAGCACGACATGGTTGCCATCCTGGTCGGTTGCCTCGGCGATCACCTCATTGATCGGGTATGGCGGTGACTGTGGTGGAGGATCTTGCTTGAAGGTGTGGTTGTCGACGGCGTGGACCCGGTTGTGGTCCCGCTGAGCGCTAGGGCCCGGGTTCTGTGGGAAAGTATCGCGGATTCCGGCCACGGCCGCGGTGACCTTGGCCGCAACTTGCTGGTCGAGGCCCACCAGCTGGGCGGCACGCTGACGAATGTCGCCGGCGAAAGTGTGCGCTTGCGCTTGCCGAGCGGCCCGCTGCACGGGCGGACGACCGCTGAACCGGTCGGTGACTGAGAGTTCTTCCCCGATATCGAATCCCGCCCTGCGGGCGTCTTCCACCGCGTAGCGAACCCGTGAGCGCGCTGCATACAGATCCGAAGCCCCGCTGCGGGCAACTTTGGCCGCCTCGTGCAACTGGTCAGCTACCGCGCTGGTCGTCAGCATGTCGGCGTGGGTTACGGTGCGCAGCGCGTCGGCGGCTTCGCCGTGCCATTCGATCGATAGCGCGTCTCGCCAGACCTGATTGGCGACCAGGTAGCTGCGCCCGCCGACGGCCTCCCAATGGTCGGCCGCCTCCGTGAGATGTTCGGTGGGCCAGGCCAAAAGCTGCGAAAGGCCGGGAAATCCTGCGACCGCCGACATCGCTACACGGTCATCCGGTGGGCCACAGCAGCCAGCTCGTTCGTTGAGTCGGCCTCGTTAGCTGCTGCACAGGCGGAAGTGTAGGCAGGCCTGTGGCTGCCTACCAGTCACCGCGGATGGCTTAGGCGCGACTCAGGCTGTGCACCGGCAGCGGCGCGAGCGCCTCGCGACCGCCCAGCCCGGTCAGCTCCATCACCACCGCCGCCGCGGGCACGTGGGCCCCGGCGCGCTGCAGCAACCGGGCCGCCGCGGCGATGGTGCCGCCGGTGGCCAGCACGTCGTCGATGATCACGACGGTGCGGCCGGGCAGCTCGATGCCGTCGGCGGGGATTTCCAGGGTGGCGCTGCCGTACTCCAGGTCATAACGCTCGGCGTGCACCGGCGGCGGCAGCTTGCCGCTCTTGCGGATGGCCAGCACGCCGGTGCCCAGGCGGGTGGCGACGGCCGCCGCCACCAGGAAGCCGCGGGAGTCGATGCCGGCCACCAGGTCGGCACCGGACGCGACGTCGGCCAGCGCGTCGGTCACCGCGGCCATCGCCCGCCGGTCGGCGAAGACCGGGGTGAGGTCCTTGAACTGGATGCCCGGCTCCGGAAAATCGGCGACCTCGCGGGTCAGAGACGCGATCAGCTCGGCCACGGGGGTCGCCCCGCCGGCGCCCGTCATTCGATCAGCGCCCATCGGTCCATGTTCCAGCCCGCGCCCCAGCGCGTCGGATTCCTGCCGACGGCATACATCTTCTTCGACGCCAGCAGCGTCCGCTGCTGGCGGTACAGGGGCAAGGTCGGCATGTCGGCCCAGAGCAGCGGGGCCGCCTGCGCCAGCAGCCTGACCCGCTCGGCGGGGTCGGCCGACACCGCCAGTGCCCCGATCACGCTGTCGACCTGGGGATTCACGTAGCCGGACAGGTTGTTGCCGTTCCCGCTGTGCAGGTCGTAGGCGTCCATCGCCGACGATCCGGTCGATCCGCTGCCGGTGGCCCCACCGGTGCTGGCCAGCAGCACGTCGATCTTTCCGTCCTTGAGCGCCTGCGGCCCCGGGGAGTCCAGGGTGACGTTCGAGACGGTGATGCCGGCAGGGGCGCAGGATTTGGTGATGACCCCGACGGTGACCGCCAGCCGCGCGTTGGGTCCCTGGTAGCCGACCCGCACCGTCTGGGGCGCACCGCCCAGCGCGTTGCGGGCGGCGGCGGGATCCGCGTGGCCGAACGGCGCGGCCTCGTTGACGCCGTCGGCGGCGGCGATGGCGTCCTCGGTGGCCGGCTGGAGGCGCGAATTGGCGATCGGCGCCCCGGCGTCGCGCGCGATCGTGTCGCGCGGCGTGCACAGCGCGAACGCGCGCCGGGCCTTGGGCTGCGACAGCGGTCCCTGCGGCGCGAAGATCAGCTGCTCGATGCCGTCCGACGGGGTGTCGCTGCGCTGGTAGTTGTCCGGGGTGGCCAGCGTTCCCGACGACCCGGCCGCGACGTCGACCACGTCGACGCTGCGGTTGTTGACGCGGTCCTGGATATCGGCCGCCTGCGGCCACACGGTGATCCGCTTGGTGATCGCCTTGGGACCCCACCAGCGGTCGTTGGCGACCAACACCACCGCGCCGCCGTCGAGGACCCGGTCGATCTTGTACGGTCCCGACGACGGGAATCGCTTCAGGTCCACGCCGGGCCTGAGGTCCCAGGTGGTGTTCCACAGCTTCGCGACCCGCTCCACCAGCTGCGTGTTGTTGCTCAGCACCGCCGCCGTCACGTCGACGTTGAGCTGATCGGCGATGACGTGCGACGGCATCATCGAGGTCGCGGAGAACAGCTGCGTGTAGTCGACGACGCCGCGGTCCGGGACGAACGACACCCGGGCCTTCTTCTGGCCCGGGATGCACCCGACGTTGGCGATGTCGACGTAGCCGGCCTGCGTGGCGGCGTCGAATCCGGGGAACCGGCCGGATTGGGCCGCCCAGGTCAGCACCAGGTCGTCGCAGGTCACCGGCTTGCCGTCGCTGTAGACGGCGTTGTCGGCGATCTGGTAGTCGAGGACCAGCGGCGCGCCGCCGACCACCGAGACGGTGCCGAAGTCGCGGTCGGCGACGACCTGCCCGTCGGGGCCGTGATAACCGAAGCCGGTGAGCGTGCGGGCGAAGGCCTGCGCCCCGGCCGATGCGGCACCCACCACGGTGTTGGTGTTGTAGGTGACCAGCGGGCCGTCGACCACGTAGTCGATCTGCGAGGCGGCGCTGCCGGAGCACGCGGTGAGGGCGAAGGCCGCCACGAGCGTCGCGGCCAACCCGACGGATGCACATCCCCTTGGCCCCCGCCAGCCGGCTCGCACCATCGGGCCTACCGCCGGCCGGCGTTTCGCTTGCCGGTCGGGCGCCGGACCCCGGTGGGCCGCACCGGGCGTGCGCCCGGAGCCGGCTTGTTCGGTGCGGGCGTGGTCGACGCCGCGGCGGCGGTGGCCTCCTCGGCGGTTTCCGCGGCCGACGGCGTCGCTTCCTCGGCGGCCTCGGCCGTGGGGCTGCGCCGTTTGACGACCCGGCGGGTGTGACCGCGCACCAGCTGCGTGCGTTCACGCAGGGTGACCAGCAGCGGGGTGGCGAAGAAGATCGAGGAGTAGGTGCCGACCAGGATGCCGACCAGCTGCACCAGCGCCAGGTCCTTCAGCGTGCCGACGCCCAGCAGCCAGACCGCCACGACCATCAGCGCCAGCACCGGCAACACCGAGATCAGGCTGGTGTTGATGGAACGCATGAACGTCTGGTTGATCGCCAGGTTGGCCTGCTCGGCGAAGGTGCGCCGGGTGGTGTGCTGGAAGCCGTGGGTGTTCTCCTCGACCTTGTCGAACACGATGACGGTGTCGTAGAGGGAGAAACCGAGGATGGTCAGCAGGCCGATGACCGTGGCCGGGCTGACCTCGAACCCGACCAGTGAGTACACGCCGGCGGTGACGGTCAGGTCGAAACACATGGTCGTCAGCGCCGAGATCGCCATGTAGCGCTCGTAGCGCACCATGATGTACAGGCCGACCAGCACCAGGAAGACCGCCAGGGCGATCAGCGCCTTCTTGGTGATCTGACCGCCCCAGGTCTCCGATACCGCCGAGTCGCTGATGGCCGCCTTGCTGGGCTTGCCGTCGCTGCCCTTGGGCTGGAAGGTGTCGAACAGGGCGTTGCGCAGCTTGGTGGTCTCGTCGTTGGTCAGCGTTTCCGAGCGAATCTGCACGGTCGCCGAGGAGCCGTTGCCGACGATGACGACCGATTCCGGGTCACGGCCGATGGTCTTTTTGAAGAGGTCGGACACCTGCGCGGTCCGGACCGTGCCCGCCCCGCCCGTCGCGGGCATGGACACCGTCGTGCCGCCCTTGAAATCGATCCCGAAAATGAAGCCCCGCAGGATGATGCTCGCGATCGCGATCGCGACGATCGCGCCGCTGATGCCGTACCACAGCCGGCGGCGCCCCACCACCTCGAACGCGCCGGTGCCGGTGTAGAGGCGGGAAATGAAACCGTGGCGCGGCAGCCGGGCGGCGCCGTCGGCCGGCTCCACGGCCTCGGCCTCGGTGATCTCGGTCGCCTCGGTTTCGGCGCCGGTGTTGTCGTTGGACGCCATCGCGCTATCCCCGTCCCGTCGTCACGTGCGCGGCGGCCCGGCGTTCGCGGGCGACCTGCTGAACGGCTCCAAGGCCGTTGTACGCCGGCTTCGCCAGCCTCGCGGACTTGGATGCCAGGTACACCAGCGGCCAGGTCACCAGGAACACCACCACCAGGTCGAGGATCGTGGTGAGGCCCAGGGTGAAGGCGAACCCCTTCACCTGGCCGATCGCCAGGAAGTACAGCACCGCGGCGGCCAGGAACGTGACGGCATTGCCCGACACGATCGTCTTGCGCGCCCGCACCCAGCCGCGTGGCACCGCCGAGCGGAACGATCGGCCTTCGCGGATCTCGTCTTTGATGCGTTCGAAGAACACCACGAACGAGTCGGCGGTGGTGCCGATGCCGATGATCAGACCCGCGATGCCCGCCAGGTCCAGCGTGTAGTTGATATAGCGACCCAGGAGCACCAGGATCGCGAAAACCATTGCGCCGGAACAGATCAGCGACAGGGCCGTGAGCAACCCCAGCACCCGGTAGTACAGCAGCGAATACAGCAGCACCAGGATCAAGCCGATCCCGCCGGCCACCAGGCCCGCCCGAAGCGAGGTCAATCCCAGTGTCGCCGAGACGGTTTGGGCTTCCGAGGACTCGAAGGACAGCGGCAGCGACCCGTATTTCAGGACGTTGGCGAGCTGGCGCGCCGTCGAGGCGGTGAACGGCGGGTCGCCGCCGGTGATCTGGGTCCGCCCGCCCGGGATGGCCTCCTGGATCAGCGGCGCGCTGACCACCTGGGAGTCCAGGGTGAACGCGGTCTGGGTGCCGATGTGGGCGGCGGTGAAGTCCGCCCAGGTGCTGGCCGCCGCGGGCTTGAACTGCAGGTCGACGACGTAGCCGATGCCGCGCTGGTTCATGCCCGACGTGGCGTTTTGGATCTGGTCACCGCTGATGATCGACGGCCCCAGCAGGTATGCCGCCTTGTGGTCGGTCGAGCAGGTCACCAGGGGCAGCGTCGGGTCGTCGTTGCCGGCCAGGATGTCGTCTTTGTTGCATTGGGTCGCCTGGAATTGCAGGGCCAGGTATTGGATGCCCTGCCGGGTGTTCTGCCGCCACTTCTTCTCGTCGGAGATGCGCTCGGCGAGGTCCTTGCGCGGGTCCGCCGGCGCGGGCGGGGCGGCCGGCGGTGCGGGCTGCTCGGCCGGCGCCCCGGGCGCCGGCGCGGGCGCGGGATTCGGCTCCGGGCTGGGTGTCGGCGGCGGGTCCTGCGGGTACGGCCGCGGTTGGGCGCCGGGTTGGCCGGGCGGCGCGGGTGGGGCCGGCGGCGGCGCGACCGCACCGGGTTGGCCGGGCGGCGGCGCGACGGCCCCGGGTTGGCCGGGCGCCGGTTGGCCGGGCGCCGGCCCAGCGGGCCCGGCCGGTCCGGCCGGTCCAGGTTGACCGGGAGGGGCGCCGGGCGGCGTTCCCGCCTGGGGTCCGGGCTTGGGCTCGGGCGCCTGCGCCGGCACCGAGTTGAGCACCGGCCGGATGTACAGCCGCGCCGTCTGGCCCAGGTTGCGGGCCTCGTTGCCGTCGTTTCCGGGCACCGTGATGACCAGGTTGGCGCCGTCGACGACGACCTCCGAACCCGACACGCCGAGCCCGTTGACCCGCGCGCCGATGATCTGCTGCGCCTGCGCCAACGACTCCCGGCTCGGCGCCGAGCCGTCCGGGGTGCGGGCCGTCAACGTGACGCGGGTGCCGCCCTGAAGATCGATGCCGAGCTTGGGCGCGGCCCGCTTGTCGCCGGTGAGAAACACCAGCAGATACGCGCCGATCAGCAGCAATAGGAAAACCGACAGGTAGCGGGCAGGGTGGACCGGCGCCGAAGACGATGCCACGTTCCTTGTATCTCCTTGACGAATCGGTTTCTTACCCCGACAGAGCCTACGTGCCGCTGCCGCCCGGGTCGGTCAGGAATCCTTAATCACCCGTTCGCCGGAGTCTTCCGGGTCGCCGGCGCCCTCGTCGTCGCCGGGGTCCGCGTCGTCCTCGGGCGGGATGCGGTCGCGGACGGCCAGCTTCATCCACGTGGTCACCACGCCGGGCGCGATCTCGAGATCGACGGTGTCGTCGGTGATCGCGACGATGCTGGCCCGCAGCCCGGACGTGGTGTGCACCCGGTCGCCCGGCCGCAGCGAGTCGTGCAGGTCGATGGTGGCCTGCATCGCCCGCCGCTGCCGGCGCGACGCGAAGTACATGAAGCCGCCCATGATGAGCAGGAACGGCAAGAACAAGACCAAACTCTCCATGACGGCCAGTCTGCCAGCACCGCAGGTCGCGCACGACGCCCGCTCCGCCCGGCCGACGCACGGCCTACCGGATAGGCTTGATCCGCGACGCGACAAGCGCGCCGCGGTGAGGAGAGCGTCGTGGCCAGCCTCGAGCAGAGCCGCCAGCTGGTCACCGAAATCCCCGGTCCCGCATCGCTGGAACTGAACCGGCGCCGGGCCGCCGCGGTGTCCCGCGCGGTGAACGTCTCCCTGCCGGTGTTCGTGGCGCGCGCCGGCGGCGGCATCGTCGAGGACGTCGACGGGAACCGGCTCATCGACCTGGGTTCCGGCATCGCGGTCACTACGATCGGCAACTCGTCGCCCCGGGTGGTGGAGGCGGTGCGCGAGCAGGCGGCCGACTTCACCCACACCTGCTTCATGGTGACGCCGTACGAGGAGTACGTCGCCGTCGCCGAAGAGCTCAACCGGATCACCCCGGGCCCCGGCGAGAAGCGGTCGGTGTTGTTCAACTCCGGCGCCGAGGCGGTCGAAAACGCCGTCAAGGTCGCGCGCTCCTATACCCGCAAGCCCGCCGTGGTGGCGTTCAACCACGCCTACCACGGCCGCACCAACCTGGCGATGGCGCTGACCGCCAAGTCCATGCCGTACAAGAGCGGCTTCGGCCCGTTCGCGCCGGAGATCTACCGGGCGCCGCTGTCCTACCCCTACCGGGACGGCCTGCTCGACAAGGAACTGGCCACCGACGGCGAAAAGGCCGCCGCGCGGACCATCGGCGTGATGGAGAGCCAGGTCGGCGCCGACAGCCTGGCCGCCATCATCATCGAGCCGATCGCCGGCGAGGGCGGATTCATCGTTCCCGCCGAGGGATTCCTGCCCGCCCTGCTCGACTGGTGCCGCCGCAACGACGTGCTGTTCATCGCCGACGAGGTGCAGACCGGGTTCGCGCGCACCGGCGCGATGTTCGCGTGCGAGCACGAGGGCCCCGACGGCCTCGAGCCCGACCTGATCTGCACGGCCAAGGCCATCGCCGACGGGCTGCCGCTGTCGGCGGTGACCGGCCGCGCCGAGATCATGGACGCCCCGCACGTCGGCGGCCTGGGCGGCACGTTCGGCGGCAACCCGGTCGCGTGCGCGGCGGCGCTGGCCACCCTCGCCACCATCGAGGGCGACGGCCTGATCGAGCGGGCGCGGCAGATCGAAAGGATCCTGACCGGGCGGCTGCTGCGGCTGCAGGCCGCCGAAGACCGGATCGGCGACGTGCGCGGCCGCGGCGCCATGATCGCCGTGGAGCTGGTGAAGTCGGGGACGGCCGATCCCGACCGTGAACTCACCGAAAAGCTCGCCACCGCGGCCCACGCCGCCGGTGTCATCGTGTTGACGTGCGGCATGTTCGGCAACGTCATCCGGCTGCTGCCCCCGCTGACCATCGGCGACGAGCTGCTGGTCGAGGGGCTCGACATCCTGGGCCGGATCCTGGGCGACCTCTAGACCCCTGGATCGCCGGGTGCGAAATCTCACACACCTTCCCGCGCCGAGATCGTTGAGGAATACCGTTAGTTTAGCTAACGTTCTATTGGTCAGCGCAATGTCGCGCGATCGAACTACCCAGCTGTTAAGCGCTAAGAGGGATTTGTCATGCCGGCTATCACCACTCAGGAAGAGCGGCTCGCACGCCGCGTCGACGACCTGACCGCCAACGACCCGCAATTCGCCGCCGCCAGGCCCGACCCGGCCGTCGCCGCGGCCCTCGAACGGCCCGGGCTGCGGCTGCCCCAGATCATCCGGACCGCGCTGGCCGGTTACGCGGAACGACCGGCGCTGGGACAGCGCGTCGTCGAGTTCGTCGAGGACCCCAAGACCGGGCGCACCTCGCTGGAGCTGCTTCCCCGCTACGAGACCGTCACCTATGGCGAGCTCGGCGACCGGGTCGACGCGCTGGCGCGCGCCTTGACGCACGGCTCGCTGCGGCCGGGCGACCGGGTGTGCGTGCTGGGCTTCAACAGCGTCGACTACGCCACCATCGACATGGCGTTGGGCGTCGTCGGCGCCGTGTCGGTCCCGCTGCAGACCAGCGCCGCCCTCACCCAGCTGCGGCCGATCGTGGCCGAGACCGAGCCGAGCCTGATCGCGTCGAGCGTCGACCAGCTGCCCGACGCCGTCGAGCTGATCCTGAGCGGCGTTCACGCCAGCCCCGCGCCCGCCACGCTGGTGGTGTTCGACTACCACCCGCAAGTCGACGACCACCGCGAGGCCGTCGACGCCGCCCGCGCCCGGCTGGCCGGCGCCGCCGTGGTCGTCGAGACCCTCACCGACGTCCTCGAGCGCGGGAAGGCCCTGCCCGCGACGACCGTCGCGGCGCCCGAGGAGCAGGACCCGCTGGCCCTGCTGATCTACACCTCCGGCAGCACCGGCGCGCCCAAGGGCGCGATGTACCCGCAGAGCAACGTCGGCAAGATGTGGCGGCGGTCGAGCCGGAACTGGTTCGGCGAGAGCGCCGCGTCGATCACCCTCAACTTCATGCCGATGAGCCACGTCATGGGGCGCGGCATCCTCTACGGCACCCTCGGCAACGGCGGCACCGCCTACTTCGCCGCCAAGAGCGACCTCTCGACGCTGCTGGAGGACCTGGAGCTGGTGCGGCCGACCGAGCTGAACTTCGTGCCGCGCATCTGGGAGACCCTCTACGGCGAATACCAGCGGCAGGTCGACCGCGGGGCCGGCGAGGCCGAGGTGATGGACGAGCTGCGGCAATACCAGCTGGGCGGGCGATTCATCTTCGCGATGACCGGCTCGGCGCCCATCTCCCCGGAGCTGAAGGAGTGGGTCGAATCCCTGCTCGAGATGCACCTGGTGGACGGCTACGGCTCCACCGAGGCCGGAATGGTGTTGTTCGACGGCGAAATTCAGCGTCCGCCGGTCATCGACTACAAGCTGGTCGACGTCCCGGACCTGGGCTACTTCGCCACCGACCGGCCGTATCCGCGCGGCGAGCTGCTGCTCAAGACGCAGAACATGTTCCCCGGCTACTACAAGCGGCCCGAGGTCACCGCGGGCGTGTTCGACGCCGACGGCTACTACCGGACCGGGGACGTCGTCGCCGAGGTCGGCCCCGACCGGCTGGTCTACGTCGACCGCCGCAACAACGTGCTGAAGCTGGCGCAGGGCGAGTTCGTCACCGTCGCGAAGCTGGAGGCGGTGTTCGGCAACAGCCCGCTGGTGCGCCAGATCTACATCTATGGCAACAGCGCGCACCCGTACCTGTTGGCGGTCGTCGTGCCGACCGACGAGAACGCGTCGAAGCGGGCGATCGCCGAGTCGCTGCAGCGCGTCGCCAAAGAGGCGGGACTCCAGTCCTATGAGGTGCCGCGCGACTTCCTCATCGAGACAACGCCATTCACGCTGGAGAACGGTCTGCTGACCGGCATCCGCAAGCTGGCGTGGCCGAAGCTGAGGCAGCACTACGGCGAGCGGCTCGAGCGGCTGTACGCCGAGCTGTCCCGGGGGCAGGCCGACGAGCTGGCCGAACTGCGCCGCACCGGCGCCGACCGTCCCGCGCTCGAGACGGTCAGCCGGGCCGCGGCCGCCCTGCTGGGCGCGTCGACCACCGACCTGTCCCCCGATGCGCACTTCACCGACCTGGGCGGAGACTCGTTGTCGGCGTTGACATTCGGCAACCTGCTGCGCGAGATCTTCGACATCGACGTGCCGGTGGGCGTCATCGTCAGCCCGGCCAACGACCTGGCGGCCATCGCCGACTACATCGAGGGCGAACGGCGGGGCACCAAGCGGCCCACCTTCGCCTCGGTGCACGGCCGGGACGCGGTCGAGGTGCACGCGAGCGACCTGACACTGGACAAGTTCATCGAGGCCTCGACGCTGGCCGCCGCGCCGACGCTGCCGCGGCCCAGCGCCGAGGTGCGCACCGTGTTGCTCACCGGCGCAACGGGTTTTCTGGGCCGCTACCTGGCGCTGGAGTGGCTGGAGCGGATGGACCTGGTCGACGGCAAGGTGATCGCTTTGGTGCGGGCCAAGTCCGACGCCGCCGCGCGGGAACGGCTGGACGAAACCTTCGATAGCGGCGACCCCACGCTGCTGGCCCACTACCGGGAACTGGCCGCCGACCACCTGGAGGTCATCGCCGGCGACAAGGGCGAGGCCAACCTCGGCCTGGACGCGGCGACCTGGCAGCGGCTGGCCGACACCGTCGACCTGATCGTCGACCCCGCCGCCCTGGTCAACCACGTGCTGCCCTACAGCGAGCTGTTCGGGCCGAACGCGCTGGGCACCGCGGAGCTGATCCGCATCGCGCTCACCACGAAGCAGAAGCCGTACGTCTACGTGTCCACGATCGGGGTGGGCGACCAGATCGAGCCGGGCATGTTCGTCGAGGACGCCGACATCCGCCGGGTCAGCCCGACGCGGCGGATCAACGACGGCTACGCCAATGGCTACGGCAACAGCAAGTGGGCCGGCGAGGTGCTGCTGCGCGAGGCCCACGACCTGTGCGGCCTGCCCGTCGCGGTGTTCCGCTGCGACATGATCCTGGCCGACACCACCTACGCCGGCCAGCTCAACCTGCCCGACATGTTCACCCGGCTGATGCTGAGCCTGATCGCCACCGGCATCGCGCCCGGCTCGTTCTACGAGCTGGACGCCGACGGCAACCGGCAGCGCGCGCACTACGACGGGCTGCCCGTCGAGTTCATCGCCGAGGCGATCTCCACGCTGGGCACGCGGGGCGGCGAGGGCTACCGGACGTATCACGTGATGAACCCGTACGACGACGGCATCGGCCTCGACGAGTACGTCGACTGGCTCGTCTCGCCAACTAACGGGGCCGGCTACCCGATCCAGCGCGTCGCCGACTACGGCGAATGGTTGCGCCGGTTCGACGGGGCCATGCGGGCCCTGCCGGAGCGGCAACGCCAGTACTCGCTGCTGCCGCTGCTGCACAACTACCAGAAGCCGGAGAAGCCGATCCGCGGATCGCTGGCGCCGACCGACCGGTTCCGCGCCGCGGTGCAGGACGCGAAAATTGGCCCGGACAAAGATATTCCGCACGTCGGCGCGCCGATCATCGTCAAGTACGCCACGGACCTGGAATTGCTCGGACTGCTCTGAGTCAGCCCTGGGGGTGTGGCCACCGCAGATACGCGGCGCCCGGCGACCCCGCCGCCGCGCCCCGGCGGCGCCATCCCCGCTTCGGCTCGCCTTCCGAAGGCCCGGATCGCTCCACCCGCGGCCTGGTCAGCGCGTCGGAGGCCGGCTCCTCCAACCCCGATAGGTACGACGGTTCGCCGCCCGGCGCCGACGGCACCGGTTCGAGGGGTTCGACGTCGCGCGCCAGCCGCACCGCGGTGCGGGCCAGGACGATCCCGGCCACGAAGATGATCAGCGCGCCCAGGCCCGAGAAATAGGACACCTCGAGCGCGGCCCGCTTGCGTTCGGTGGCGGCGACGGGATCGCCGGCGGACCCGATTCCCAACAGCGGCGCGATCTCGCCGCCGACGACGAACCACGCGCCGGCCACGACGGCCAGCCAGCCTCCCAGCATCGCGCTGACGCGATTTCCGGAAACGATCAACAGCAAGCCGCCCACCACGGTGGCGGCCCCGGGCAGCACCTCGAGCCAGCCCCGGGCCGATGTCCACGCCCAGTCCTGGTCGGGCGTGTACGCGAAATTGAAGTGGGGGCCGACGAACGGGATCAACGCGCCCCAGGCACCCAGGATGACCAGGAGCACGCCGCTGACCGCCCCGCGCGAACGCGGCATGCCCACCCTGCCTGAGTAGTCTTTTTCTGCGTGTTTCATCACATCTCCTCGATTGGCACCGGCTACACGGGCATCCGCTGGGTACCCGACCGCGCCGGGATGTAACCCGCTTGGCACCGCGAGCGCGGCCGGCAGGGGAAGCCCCCGCGGGAGCCCTGCACGCCCCGCTCGGTTGGGATAAGTTCTTGCTAGCGGTCACATGTCAAATAAGTGGTGGCTCCCCTTGACGTTATGTGGCGCTGACTTCGATGGAGGTTTCTGGCTTGTTCGCGATCGCAAACCCAGAGATGCTGGCGGCGGCGGCGCAGGACGTGGCGGGCATCGGCTCGACACTGACCGCGGCCCACGCGGCGGCAGAAGTGCCCACGACGGGCGTGCTGGCGGCCGCCGGTGACGAGGTGTCGGCGGCTATTGCGTCGACGTTTTCCGAATACGCGTCGGCATACCAGGCGCTGAGCGCGCACGCGTCGGCGTTTCACTCCCAGTTCGTGCAGGCGCTGGGTGCGGCGTCCGGGGCGTATGCCGGCGCCGAGGCGGCCAACGCGGCGCAGTTGCAGACGTTCGAGCAGAACGTGCTGGGTTTGATCAACGCGCCGACCAACGCGCTGTTGGGCCGCCCGCTCATCGGCAACGGCGCCAACGGCACGTCGGGCAATCCCAACGGCGGCGCCGGCGGGATTTTGTACGGCAACGGCGGTAACGGCTATAGCTTCACCAGCGGGACCACCACCGAGGTCGGCGGCAACGGTGGCGTTGCGGGGCTGATCGGCACCGGCGGGGCCGGCGGCGCCGGCTTTCTCGGCGGGGCCGGCGGTGCCGGCGGTCATGGCGGGTGGTTGTTCGGCAACGGCGGCGCCGGAGGCGCCGGAGGCGCGACGACCGTCACAGGCGCGACAGGTGGTGCCGGCGGGGCCGGCGGCAACGCCCCCATGTTCGGCTGGGGCGGCAAGGGCGGAGCCGGCGGTGACGCCGTCAATGGAACTGGTGGGGCCGGCGGCAACGGCGGCGCCAGCAGCGGACCCGGAGCGGTCGGCGGCGCGGGCGGCGCCGGCGGAAAGGGCTATACCGCCGGCGGTGCCGGGGGCACCGGCGGCGACGGAGGCGGTCTGCTCTTTGGCATGGGCGGTGCCGGCGGCGCCGGCGGCACCGGCCATGACATCGGGGGCGTCGGCGGCCAGGGCGGCGAGGCCTCTGCGCTCCTCGGCGCCGGCGTCGGCGGTGCCGGCGGCAGCGGCGGCACCGGCACCGACACCGGCGGCGCGGGCGGCCAGGGCGGCGTGGGCGCCGCCCTCATCGGCGCAGGCGTCGGCGGGGTCGGCAGCATCGGGGGCACCGGCACCGGCCTCGGGGGCGTTGGCGGCGCCGGCGGGCAGGGCGCCGCGCTCATCGGCGCGGGTCTCGGCGGGGTCGGCGGCGTCGGCGGGTTCGCCACCGACACCGGCGGCGCCGGCGGCCACGGCGGGCAGGGCGCCGCGCTCATCGGCGCGGGTCTCGGCGGCGTCGGCGGCGTCGGCGGTTTTGGCAGCTCCACTCACGTCGGAACCGGCGGCCATGGCGGCGACGGCGGCGACGGCGGCGGTCTCCTCAGCCTCGGCGTCGGCGGCCATGGCGGCACCGGCGGCAGCGGCGTCGAGCCTGCCGATGGCGGCAACGGCGGCAACGCCGGCTTAACTTCCGACGGCTCCTTCGAGCCGGCACTCATCGGCTACGGCGGTAACGGCGGCAACGGCGTCAACGGTGGGCATGGCGGCGCCGGCGGCAGCGGCGGTACATACGGTGGCGCTGGCGGGGCGAACGGATCGTCGTAGCCGCCTACTCGAACAGCCCGGCTTGGCCGAGCCCGGCGGCCCCGGCCGGCGGGGTCATGCCGAGGTGCGTCCAGGCCTGCGCGGTGGCCACCCGGCCGCGCGGGGTGCGCGCGACCATGCCGGCCCGGACCAGGAACGGCTCGCACACCTCCTCGACGGTGGCGGCCTCCTCGCCCACCGCGACCGCCAGCGTCGACACCCCGACCGGGCCACCGCCGAAGCCGCGGGTCAGCGCCGACAGCACCGCCCGGTCCAGCCGGTCGAGGCCCAGCTCGTCGACGTCGTAGACCGCGAGCGCGGACTTGGCGACGTCGCGGGTGATCACCCCGTCGGCGCGCACCTCGGCGAAGTCGCGGACCCGGCGCAGCAGCCGGTTGGCGATCCGCGGCGTGCCCCGCGAGCGCCGGGCGATCTCGGCACCGGCCTCGGCGCCCAGCTCGATGCCCAGGATCCCGGCCGAACGCGCCAGCACGCGCTCCAGCTCGGCGGGCTCGTAGAAGTCCATGTGCGCGGTGAAACCGAACCGGTCGCGCAGCGGGCCGGTCAGCGCGCCGGACCGGGTGGTGGCGCCGACCAGGGTGAAGGGCGCCACCTCCAGCGGAATCGACGTCGCCCCGGGGCCCTTGCCGACGACCACGTCGACCCGGAAGTCCTCCATCGCCAGGTAGAGCATCTCCTCGGCGGGCCGGGCGATGCGGTGGATCTCGTCGATGAACAGCACGTCGTGCTCGACCAGGTTGGACAGCATCGCGGCCAGGTCGCCGGCGCGTTCCAGCGCCGGGCCGGACGTCACCCGCAGCGAGGACCCCAGCTCGGCCGCGATGATCATCGCCAGCGACGTCTTGCCCAGCCCCGGCGGGCCCGACAGCAGGATGTGATCCGGTGTGCCGCCGCGGTTCTTGGCGCCCTCGATGACCAGCTGCAGCTGCTCGCGGACCCGCGGCTGGCCGATGAACTCCCCCAGCGAGCGGGGCCGCAGGCTGCCGTCGATGTCGCCCTCGCCGACGGTCAGCGCCGGCGAGACCTCGCGCTCGTCCGGGTCGTCGAACTCGCTCATTTCGATTTCCCGAGCAGCGACAGGGCGGCACGCAGGGCGCTGGACGTCGTCGCGTCGTGCTCGCCGGCCAGCACCTTGTCGGTGGCCTCCTCGGCCTGCTTGACCGCGAAACCGAGGCCCACCAGCGCCTCCACCACCGGGCCCCGCACCGCGTGGCCGTTGAGCGCCGGCGCGGCCCCGGCCGCCAGGCCGCCCACCTTGTCGCGCAACTCCAGCACCATCCGTTCGGCGCCGCGCTTGCCGATGCCGGGCACCCGGGTGAGCGCGGCCACGTCGCCGTCGTGCAGCGCCTGCCGCAGCGCCGCGGCGTCGTACACCGCCAGCGTCGCCATCGCCAGCCGGGGCCCGACCCCCGACACCGACAGCAGCGTGAGGAACAGGTCGCGGGTGTCGGAATCGGCGAACCCGTACAACGTCATCGAATCCTCGCGCACGATCATCGCGGTGATCAGCCGGGCCTGGGTTTCGGCCCGCAGCGTCGCCAGCGTCGACGGCGTGGCGTTCACCCGGTAGCCGACGCCGGCCGCCTCGATCACCACGTGGTCGAGCGCCACCTCGAGCACCTCGCCGCGCACCGAGGCGATCATCGGGCGGCCTTCGGCTTCGCCGCCAACGCGGCCCGGTGGGCGTGCCGCTGCCGGGCGGCCAGGGCGTCGGCCTTGGCTTTGGCCTCGGCCATCCGGGCGATCATCGGCGCGCGCCAACAGTGACAGATCGCCAGGGCCAGCGCGTCGGCCGCGTCGGCCGGCGTCGGTTTGGCTTGCAGCGCAAGGATTTTCGTGACCATCGCGGTGACCTGCGCCTTGCCGGCTGACCCGCTGCCGGTGACCGCGGCCTTGACCTCGCTGGGGGTGTGGAAGTGCACGTCGATGCCGCGCCTGGCCGCCGCCAGCGCGATGACGCCGCCGGCCTGCGCGGTGCCCATCACCGTCGTCACGTTGAGCTGGGAGAACACCCGCTCGATGGCCACGACGTCCGGGCGATGGGTGTCCAGCCAGTGCTCGACGGCATCGCCGATGGTCAGCAGCCGCCTGGCCAACGGGGCGTCCGACGGGGTGCGCACCACGTCGACGTCGAGAGCGACGACGTTTCGCCCGCGCCCGCTCTCGACGACCGACAGCCCGCATCGGGTCAGTCCGGGGTCGACGCCCATCACGCGCATTACCCGCTCCTTCGTACGAACAGCTGTTCGATAGCCTAGCGGTCGGGACCGACGGGTCCCGGTAGGACACGCGGCGCCCCGGCAAAAGCTGTTAACTTAAAGCCCACATTCGCTCGGCCGCCGCGTCAACGGAAGGGTTCGCGTGGGAACACTGCTGGTCGTCCTCGCGGCGGTGTTGTTCATCGCGTCCATCGTGGTGCTGGTGATCGCTTTGCGGCGCCCCGGGAAGGCGGCCCGGCCGGGCGGGCGTCAGGACCCGCTGTCGTTCAACGCGATGCCCCAGTTCGGGCCCCGCCAACTCGGCCCCGGCGCCATCGTCAGCTACGGCGGCGTCGACTACGTGGTGCGCGGGTCGGTGACGTTCCGCGAGGGCCCGTTCGTGTGGTGGGAGCACCTGCTGGAGGGCGGCGACCAGCCGATCTGGTTCAGCGTCGAGGAGGACGACGGGCGCCTGAAGCTGGCGATGTGGGTCACCCGCAGGGACGTCGCGCTGCAGCCCGGCGACCGGTACGTCGTCGACGGCGTGACGTTTCACGAGTCCGAGCGCGGCCGCTCCTCCTACACCACCGAGGGCACCACCGGCCTGCCGGCGGGCGGCGAGATGGAATTCCTCGACTGCGCCAACGCCGACGAGTCCGCGCTGCTGTCGTTCGAGCGCTGGGCCCCGGACATGCCGTGGGAGATCTCGACGGGCAAGCCTGTGGTGCCCGGCGAGCTCACCGTCTACCCGGCGCCGCCGCCCACTCCGGGATCGTAGGTGCCGCTTCATCGGCTCGCCGTGACCCCGGCGGACGTCTCCGGGGAAAGGCTGGGACTCGCGCTGAACGCGCCCGCGCCGCCGCCGCTGGCGGCCTGTTCGCTTGAGCACCCCGACGGCGGCGCGCTGCTGCTCGGGGTCCTCGGCGCCTCGCACGTCGTCGCGGTCGAGCACGCCGCGGGCCGCTTCTCCGAGCAGGTTTCCTGCACCGCCCGCGGCCATGGGGGCGACCTGCCGGACCGCACCGACGCCCCCGGCTACAGCCTGCAATCTCGGACCGAGACGCGCGACGAGGCCGCCTTCCGGCGTCTGGCCCGCGAGCTGCGCGACCGCTGCGCGCGCGAACCCGGCTGGCTGGGCGGCACCTTTCCGGGCGATGACGCCGCCCTGACCGCGCTGGCCGCCGAGCCCGACGGCGCCGGCTGGCGGTGGCAGACCTGGCACCTGTATCCGCGCCACCCCGTGGGGTCCGGCGGCACGGTGGTCCACACGGCGAGCCGGTGGCGTCCATGAGCCGCAATCGCCTGTTCCTGATTTCGGGCGCGCTGGCCGTCGCCGCCACCGCGTCGCTGATTTTTGGAATCACGTTGCTGCACAAGAACATCGCGTCCTACATTGCCAGCCACTACCAGGAGTACTCCTGGGACGCGAACGGGACGCGCTATGTCTGCACCGGGTCACCGGCCCGGGTCGCCGACGCGCTCGCCGCCTACCAGGCCCCCGAGGCGCGGGCCGCCAACGGCGACAACCAATACCTGCGCTACAGCAACGACATCGTGATCGTCGGGCCCGACGGCGATCGCCCGTGCAGCATCCGCGTGGAAAGCCTGAACGCCGGATACAACCACGGCGCGTTCATCTTCCTCGGCCCCGGATTTACCCCCGGATCCCCGTCGGGCGGTGCCGGCGGGACCCCCGGCGGTCCCGGTGGGACCAAGTGACGCCGCACCGGAGGAAAACACCCCTTTAGTTCAAGGAGACAACCATGTATCTCGCCGTCGAGATCGGAACCGTCGACCTCAACCCCGTTTTCAAGGGCGTGGTCGCGACGATCCTGTACTTCCTGGTCGGCATGGCGGTGCTGGTCGTGGGGTTCTGGATGGTCGACGTGTTGACCCCGGGGAAGCTGCGCCAACTGGTGTTCGTCGATCGCCGGCCCAACGCCGTCGTCATCGCCAGCGCGATGTACATCGCGCTCACCACCGTCATCATCAGCGCCATCGCCAACAGCTACAGCCAGCTGGGGCAGGGCCTGGTGGGCGTGGCGGTGTACGGGTTGATGGGCGTGCTGCTGCTGGGCGTGGCGCTGTTGACGCTGCACGTGGTGATACCGGGCAGCTTCCACGAGCACGTCGACGAGCCCGAGCTGCATCCGGCGTCGTTCGCGGTGGCGCTGATGCTGCTGGCCGTCGGAGGGGTGACCGCCGCCGCGGTGTCATGACGTCGGTCGAGGCCCCGGTTTCGGGGCGCTGGCGCGCGGTGCTGCTGGCCGCCGTGGCGGCGTGCGCGGCGTGCGGCATCATCTACGAGCTCGCGCTGCTGACGCTGTCGGCGAGCCTCAACGGCGGCGGCATCGTCGCCACCTCGCTGATCGTGGCGGGCTACATCGCCGCGCTGGGCGCGGGCGCCCTGCTGGTCAAGCCGCTGCTGGCGCACGCGGCGATCGCCTTCATCGCCGTCGAGGCTCTGCTGGGCATCGTCGGCGGCCTGTCGGCGGCGGCGCTGTACGTGGTGTTCGCGTTCCTGGAGGCCTCGGTCGGATCGACGTGGGTGCTGGCGGCGGGCACGGCGCTGATCGGCGGCCTGGTCGGCGCCGAGGTGCCGCTGCTGATGACGCTGCTGCAGCGCGGCCGCACGGCGCGCGCGACCGAGGCCGGCCGCACGCTGGCCAACCTCAACGCCGCCGATTACCTCGGCGCGCTGCTCGGCGGGCTGGTCTGGCCGTTCCTGCTGCTGCCGCAGCTGGGGATGATCCGCGGCGCGGCGGCCACCGGCATCATCAACCTGGCGGCGGCGGCCGTCGTCTCGGTCTTCGTGCTGCGCCGCGTCGTTTCCCCGCGCCAGCTGGCGACGGCGCTGTGCGCGCTGGCCGCCGCGCTCGCGCTGCTCGCCACGCTGCTGGTGCGGTCGGCCGACATCGAAACCACCAGCAGGCAACGGCTTTACGCCGACCCGATCATCGCCTACCGGCACACGGCCTATCAGGAGATCGTGGTGACCCGCCGCGACAACGACACGCGCCTCTACCTCGACGGGGGCCTGCAGTTCTCCACCCGCGACGAGTACCGCTACACCGAGAGTTTGGTCTATCCCGCGCTCGGCGGTGGCGCGCGCTCGGTGCTCGTGATCGGCGGCGGGGACGGCCTGGCTGCCCGCGAACTGCTGCGCCAGCCCGGCGTCGGAAGGATCATGCAGGTCGAGCTGGACCCCGCGGTCATCGACGTGGCCCGCACCACGCTGCGCGACGCCAACGCCGGCGCGCTGGACAACCCGCGCGTCGACGTCGTGATCGGTGACGCGATGACGTGGCTACGCGGTCCCGGCGGCCTCTTCGATGCGGTCATCGTCGACCTGCCCGACCCCGACACCCCCGTGCTGGGCCGGCTGTACTCGACGGAGTTTTACGCGCTCGCCGCCCGTGCGCTGGCCCCCGGCGGGCTGCTGGTCGTGCAGGCGGGCAGCCCGTTTTCCACGCCGGCGGCGTTCTGGCGCACGGTCTCGACGATCCGGGCCGCCGGCTATGCGGTGACGCCGTATCACGTGCACGTGCCCACGTTCGGTGACTGGGGCTTCGCCCTGGCGCGGCGCGGCGACGTCGCGCCGGCCCCGAAGATGCCCGCCGACGCGCCCCCGCTGCGTTTCCTCAACCAGCGGGTGCTGGACGCCGCCACCGTCTTCTCCGGGGACGTCGGCCCGCGCCTCTTGGAGCCGTCGACCCTGGACAACCCGCGCGTCGTCGACGACATGCGGCACGGGTACGAGTAGTCACTCCTCGATCAGGGCCAGGATCTCGTCGGGGATGTCGGCGTTGGTCCAGACGTCCTGCACGTCGTCGCTGTCTTCCAGGGCGTCGACCAGTCTCATGACCTTCTGGGCGCCGTCGGCGTCGAGGGGAACGGTTACCGACGGCTGGAACCCCGCCTCGGCGGAGTCGTAGTCGATGCCGGCGTCCTGCAGGGCGGTCCGCACCGCGACCAGGTCACCCGGCTCGGTGATGACCTCGAAGCTGTCGCCCAGGTCGTTGACGTCCTCGGCGCCGGCTTCGAGGACGGCGGTCAGCACGTCGTCCTCGGTCAGGCCGTTCTTTTCCAGGGTGACGACGCCCTTGCGGGAGAACAGGTAGGCCACCGACCCGGGGTCGGCCATGGTGCCGCCGTTGCGCGTCATCGCCACCCGCACCTCGCTGGCGGCGCGGTTGCGGTTGTCGGTCAGGCACTCGATCAGGACCGCCACGCCGTTGGGGGCGTAGCCCTCGTAGGTGATGGTTTGCCAGTCGGCGCCACCGGCTTCCTCGCCGGCGCCACGCTTGCGGGCCTTTTCGATGTTGTCGTTGGGCACCGAGCTCTTCTTCGCCTTCTGGATGGCGTCATAGAGCGTGGGGTTGCCCGCCGGGTCGCCGCCGCCGACGCGGGCCGCGACCTCGATGTTCTTGATCAGCCGGGCGAACATCTTGCCGCGGCGGGCGTCGATGACGGCCTTCTTGTGCTTGGTGGTGGCCCACTTGGAATGGCCGCTCATCGGTGTGACATCCCTCTTCTGCACCTCTTCTGTCGCTCGAAAGTCGCCCAACGAGTCTACGTGGGCGCGGACACTCGCCGAACGTCACGCCAGCGTGGCGGTCGCCGCCGGCGGTCACGCTGGCGTGACGCTCGGCGACGCGGGCTGGTCGGCGACGCGGGCTGGGTCAGGCGACGCGGGCTGGGTCGCCGACGCGGGGTGGGTCAGGCGACGCCGTTGACGATGTCGACGAACAGGTGGTGGATGCGACGGTCGCCGGTCATCTCCGGGTGAAACGCCGTCGCCAGCATCGGGCCCTGCCGCACCGCCACGATGTGGCCCGCCGCGCGGGCCAGCACCCGCACGCCGTCGCCGGCCCGCTCCACCCAGGGCGCGCGGATGAAAACCGCGCGCACCGGACCGTCGAGGCCGACGAACGCGATGTCGCCCTCGAACGAGTCGACCTGACGCCCAAAAGCGTTGCGCCGCACCGTCATATCGATTGCGTGCAGCGGCAGCGCCTGGCGGCCCCGCGCGCCCGCGTCGAGGATCTCGCCGGCCAGCAGGATCATCCCGGCGCACGCGCCGTAGGCGGGAAGCCCCTCGGCCAGCCGCGCCCGCAGCGGCTCGAGCAGGTCGAAGTCGAGCAGCAGGTGGCTCATGGTGGTGGATTCGCCGCCGGGGATGACCAGCCCGTCCACCGCGTCCAGCTCGGCGCGGCGGCGCACCGGCATCGACTCGGCCCCGGCCTCGCGCAGCGCCGCCAGGTGCTCGCGGGTGTCGCCCTGCAGCGCCAGCACCCCGATCCTTGGCGCGCTCACCGGCGTGCGGGCTGATGCCCGCGGGCGAAGCGGGTCAGGCCCTCCTGCATGACCGCCGCGACCAGCTCGCCGTACCGGTTGAAGATCTTGCCCTGACACAGCGAACGACCCGCGCAGGCCGACGGCGACGACTGGTCGTAGAGCAGCCACTCGTCGGCCCGGAACACCCGCATGAACCACATCGCGTGGTCCAGCGACGCCACCTGCAGGTGCTCGCGCTCCTCGAGGTGGGTGACTTGCGCCGAGCCCAAGAGGGTGAGGTCGCTCATGTAGGCCAGCGCGCAGATGTGCAGCACGGGGTCGTCGGGCAGCGGGTCGCGGTGGCGGAACCACACCTGCTGCTGGGCGGCCTTGCCGGGCACCAGCTGCAGGCGATCCCGCGGCACGATGCGGACGTCCCACTCCTCGAACTGCCGGAACCCGGCGTCCTCGAACACCTTGATCGAGTTCAGCCCGGGCAGGCCGTCCGGCGGCGGCGCGGCCGGCATGGCGTCCTGGTGGTTGATGCCTTCCTGATCGGTCTGGAACGACGCCGACATGGAGAAGATGGTCTCGCCGTGCTGGATGGCGTTGACCCGCCGGGTGCAAAACGAGCCGCCGTCGCGGAGGCGCTCGACGATGAAGACGGTGGGCGCCTGGGCATCTCCGGGCCGCAGGAAATAGCCGTGCAGCGAGTGCACCAGGTAGCGGGGGTCGACGGTGCGCACCGCCGACACCAGCGACTGGCCCGCCACATGGCCACCGAACGTTCGTTGCAAAAAACCCGAATCCGGGCTGAACACGCTTCCGCGGTAGATGTTGACCTCGAGCTGCTCGAGATCGAGGATCTGTTCGATCGCCACGACCGATTATTACCAGCCGCGCTCCGCGAGGCGATGCGGAGCGGCGATCTGTTCGACGTTGATGCCCACCATCGGCTCGCCCAGCCCGCGCGACACCTTGGCCAGCACGTCGGGGTCGTCGTAGAACGTGGTGGCCTTGACGATCGCGGCGGCGCGGTGCTCGGGGGCGCCCGACTTGAAGATGCCCGAGCCGACGAACACGCCCTCGGCGCCGAGCTGCATCATCATCGCCGCGTCGGCCGGGGTGGCGATGCCGCCCGCGGTGAACAGCGTGACCGGCAGCTTGCCCGCGCGGGCCACGTCGGCGACCAGCTCGTAGGGCGCCTGCAATTCCTTTGCCGCGACGTACAATTCGTCCTCGGACAGCGACGTCAGCCGGCGGATCTCGCCGCCGATGGCCCGCATGTGCGTGGTGGCGTTGGAGACGTCCCCGGTGCCGGCCTCGCCCTTGGAGCGGATCATGGCCGCGCCCTCGGTGATGCGTCGCAGCGCCTCGCCGAGGCTGGTCGCGCCGCACACGAACGGCACGGTGAACTTCCACTTGTCGATGTGGTGGGCGTAGTCGGCGGGGGTCAGCACCTCCGACTCGTCGATGTAGTCCACGCCGAGGCTCTGCAGGATCTGCGCCTCGACGAAATGCCCGATGCGCACCTTGGCCATCACCGGGATGGTCACCGCGGCGATGATGCCCTCGATCATGTCGGGGTCGCTCATCCGCGACACCCCGCCCTGGGCGCGGATGTCGGCGGGCACCCGTTCCAGCGCCATCACGGCGACGGCGCCGGCGCCCTCGGCGATGCGGGCCTGCTCGGGGGTGACGACGTCCATGATGACGCCGCCCTTGAGCATCTCGGCCATGCCGCGCTTGACCCGCGCCGTTCCCGTTGCTGCCCGACTCGACGCTGCGGCGCTGTCCATTGGCTCGTTCTTTCCCTCAACCATTGCGCTTCCACTCTAGTGGTCAGCGACGAGCGAGTTTCCCCGCGATCAGCGGATCGCCTCGGGGACGCCGGGGTTGCGGGCGCCATCGGCCAGCCGGTTGGCCGCGGGCAGCAACTCGCCCAGTTGCCGCGGGTAGACCTGTTCGCCGGCCGCGGTCAGCGCGGCGATGTCGTTCGCGTCGCACCAGCGGGCGCCGCGAATGTAGCGGTGCTCCAATTCGGTCCGTCCCGCAATGGACGGCTCGAACCGGCGGGTGCGGTGGACCAGGTAGAACTCCTCGCTGTCGATCAGCGAGCCGTTGAACTCGAAGACCTCGTCGCGCCGCCAGACGGGTCCGATCAAATCGGCCGGTGCGACCCGCAGGCCGGTTTCCTCGGCCAGCTCCCGCGCGGCGGCCTCGGCCAACCGCTCGCCGTGCCGCACCTCGCCGCCGACGGTGAACCACCACCTCGGCGCGGCCCCGTCCCGGAAGGCGGGGTTCGCCGGGTCCGACCCGCACAGCAGCAGGACCGCGCCGGTCTCGTCGAGCAGCACCGCCCGCGCCGAGGTGCGGTGGTTGGGCACGCCCGGCGCGCTCAGGTCGTCGTGCGCCAGCGCGTGCGGCCGCTCGACGATCTCGAAATAGCTTGGCAGCGCGGCGGTTCCGCCGAGCCGAAAGGCGCGCACCAGGCGTCGTTCGGCCAGCGCGAGGGTGTCCCGGACCGCGTCGTTGTGGAATCGGCGGGCCAGCACCACCCGGGCCTCGGCGTCGGCCAACTCGGCGACCAGGCCCGCCGGCAGCGACGCCGGATCGACTATCGCCAGCGCGGCCGACAGCTCGTTCTCGGCGTTCTCGCGCGCGGGCCGGGGCGCGTGTTCCGCGGCGTCGGCCAGCGCCGCCAGCCGGCCACCCTCCGAAGAACTCCCATACCCGTCGATCGCGACGGCGCGCGCCACCACCGCGCGCCGCGCCAGCGCGCCGTCCAGCGCCTGCCACGACAGGTCGTAGCGGACGTGGAGCCGGTCCAGCCGGTTGGCCGTGCGGTACGCCCAGCCTCCGGCCAGCGCGACCAGCGCCACCAGCACCACGATGGCGATGATCGGCCAGATCATCAGCTGGCCACCTGCACCTTGGCGCCCGACCCGGCGACCGTCTCGTACACCCGCATGATCTGGCCGGCCACCACCGACCAGTCGTAGCGGCGGACCGCCGCCGAGGCGGCCGCGACGTAACGTTCGCGCAGCACGTCGTTCTCCAGGACTTCGATCAGCGCGCCGGCCAGCGCGGCGGCCTGCAAATCTGGGGGGTCCACCGGCACCAGCCGCCCGCACTCGCCGCCGCGCAGCACGCGCCGGAAGGCGTCCAGGTCGCTGGCCACCACCGGGGTGCCGGCGGCCATCGCCTCGACCAACACGATGCCGAAGCTTTCCCCGCCGGTGTTGGGCGCGCAATAGGCGTCGGCGCTGCGCATCGCGGACGCCTTCGCGGCGTCGTCGACCTGGCCGAGAAAGCGCATGTGCTTCGCCAATTCGCCGGCCTGGTCGCGCAATTCGTCCTCGTCGCCGCGCCCGACGATCAGCAGCTGCACGTCCGGGCAGCGCCGCACCACCCGCGGCAGCGCGTCGAGCAGCACCGCCATGCCCTTGCGGGGTTCGCCGTAGCGGCCCAAAAACAGCACCGTCTTGCCCGGCCGCGGATAGCCGTCCAGCCGCGGCGCCGCGGCGAACGCGGCGACGTCGACCCCGTTGGGGATCTCCACCGCGTCGGTACCCAGCGCCTCCATCTGCCAGCGCCGGGCCAGGTCGGACACCGCGATGCGGCCGACGATCTTCTCGTGCATCGGGCGCAGGATGCCCTGAAACACCGTCAGGGTCAGCGACTTGGTGGTCGACGTGTGAAACGTCGCCACGATCGGCCCCTCGGCGATGTTCAGGGCCAGCATCGACAGGCTCGGCGCGTTGGGCTCGTGCAGGTGCAGCACGTCAAAGTCACCCTGTATGAGCCACCGCCTGACCTTGCGGTGGGTGGCCGGGCCGAACCGCAGCCGGGCCACGGACCCGTTGTAGGGAATCGGGACGGCCTTGCCCGCGGAGACGACGTAGTCGGGCAGACAAGCCTGCGGCGACGCCGGCGCCAGGACGCTCACCTGATGCCCGCGGGCGCGCATCACCTCGGCCAGCTGCAGCACGTGGGACTGCACCCCGCCCGGCACGTCGAACGAGTACGGACAGACCATCCCGATCCGCATCAGGTGTCCTCGAGCCGCGCCAGTTTGACCCGCCTTTCAGTGGGCAGGTCGGCCAGCCACTGCGGCTGCAGCATGTGCCAGTCCTCGGGGTGGGCGGCGATGTTCTTGGCGAACCGATCGGCGAGCGCCTGGGTGATGGCTTGGGTGTCGCCGCCGGTGCAGTCCAGCGCCGGGCCTATCCACGCGACCCAGCCGTTGCCCTCGAACCAGCAGTGCGTCGGCAGCAGCGCCGCCCCGGTCTGCAGCGCGAGCTTCGCCGGTCCCGCCGGCATCCGGGTGGGTTCGCCGAAGAAGTCGACCTCGACACCGGTGCGGGTCAGGTCGCGCTCGGCCATCAGGCACACCACCCGGTTGGCCCGCAGCCGTTCGCACAACACCTCGAAGGGCGGGCGGGCGCCGCCGGAGAGTGGCAGCACTTCGAAGCCGAGGCTTTCGCGGTAGGCGATGAAGCGCCGGTACAGCGACTCGGGTTTGAGGCGCTCGGCGACGGTGGTGAAGGTGCCGTGGGCGTGCGCCAGCCACACCCCGGCCATGTCCCAGTTGCCGCTGTGCGGCAGCGCGAGCACCGCGCCGCGGCCCGCGGCCAGCGCCGCATCCAGATGGTCTTGCCCCAGCACCGAGTCGTGCAGCTGGCGGGCCAGCGCGGGCAGGTTCATCGTCGGCAGGCGGAAGGCCTCCCGCCAGTAGCGACCGTAGGAGGCCAGCGCGGCGCGCATCAGCGCGTCGGGCACCTCGTCCGGCGCCACACCGATGACGCGGGCCAGGTTCTTGCGCAGCTGGGTCGGGCCGCCGCGGCGGGCCGCGTACCGCGCTCCGGCGTCGAACGCGGTGCGGGCGGCGAACTCCGGCAGCGCCCGCATGGCCATCCAGCCGGCCGCGTAGGTCCAGTCGGTCGCGGTGCCCGTCACCAGGCGGCTCCCGGGGATCACGGCTCGCTCGTTCCCGCCGTGGGGCCCATGGGATCGCCGGCCCCCGGCGAGGTCCGCACCGTGTGCAGGCGCTGCGCGCAGGTGACCAGGCTGGCCGCCGCGAGCAGCCACATCGCCACCGGTAGCGCCGGCGGCCAGGGGACGAACGGGAAGTCCGAGACGCCGGTTCCGACCAGCACGATGATCAGCCGTTCGGGCCGTTCGATGATGCCGCCGCCGCCGCGCAGCCCGCTGGCTTCGGCGCGGGCCTTGATGTAGGAGATCACCTGCGAGGTGATCAGGCAGATCAGCGTCGCCGCCACCAGCAGTTTGTCGCGCAGGCCGAAGGCGATCCACCACAGCAGGCCGCAGAACACCGCGCCGTCGCTGACGCGGTCGCAGGTGGCGTCCAGCACCGCGCCGAAGCGGGTGCCGCCGCCCCTTTCCCGGGCCATCGCGCCGTCGAGCATGTCGAAGAGCACGAAGAACGACACCACCACCGCGCCGGCGAACAGCTTGCCCGTCGGGAACAGCGCCAGCGCCCCCGCCACCGCCACGACCGTGCCCACGATGGTGACGGCGTCCGGCGTCAACCCCACCCGCAGGCATGCCCTGGCGGCCGGAACGGTGAGCCGCGCGAACGCCGCCCGGGACAGGAACGGCACCTTGCTCATGAGCGCCGCCCCTCCTCATCGCTGCGCTCTGCATCGTCGCCGCCGCGGCTCATGACTGCCGTGCCCACTCCGTGGCCAGCAGCCGGCGGGTGTCGCGCAGCAACTGCGGGATCACCTTCGACCCGCCGACGATGGTGATGAAGTTGGCGTCGCCACCCCAGCGGGGCACGACGTGCACGTGCAGATGCTCGGCCAGCGATCCCCCCGCCGACGTTCCCAGGTTCATGCCGACGTTGAAGCCGTGCGGCCGCGACACGCCCTTGATGACGCGAATCGCCTTCTGGGTGAAGGCCATCAGCTCCGCGCTCTCCGCGTCGGTCAGGTCCTCGAGCTCGGAGACCCTCCGGTAGGGCACCACCATGAGGTGCCCGGGGTTGTAGGGGTAGAGGTTGAGCACGGCGTAGACGAGTTCGCCGCGAGCGACCACCAGGCCGTCTTCGTCGGGCAGCTGCGGAATGTCGGTGAACGGCTGCTCGGTCTTGCCGTTGTCGCGCTTCAGCGGCGCCTCGGCCAGATACGTCATCCGGTACGGCGTCCACAACCGCTGCAGGTGGTCGCGCTCGCCGACGCCCCTGTCGACGATGGTCTCCTCGGTGCGGCCGGGACGCTCGTCATCACTCACCGACGGCGACTTTCACCAGTTCGGCTGCGGGAACGGCGTTTTCGCGATCGGCGATCCACTTCACGATGGCATCGACCGCGCTGTCGCGGCGCACGCCGTTGATCTGCGTGCGGTCACCGAAGCGAAAGCTCACCGCCCCGGCCTGCACGTCGCGGTCGCCGGCCAGCAGCATGAACGGCACCAACTGGGCGGTGTGGTGGACGATTTTTTTGGCCATCCGGTCGTCGCTGGCGTCCACCTCGACTCGCACGCCGTGTGACTTCAGCTGCGCCGCAACGCTTTCCAGGTAGGCGACGTGCTCGTCGGCGACGGGGATGCCGACCACCTGGACGGGCGCCAGCCAGGCCGGGAACGCCCCCGCGTAGTGCTCGGTGAGGATGCCGAAGAACCGCTCGATCGACCCGAACAGCGCGCGGTGGATCATCACCGGGCGCTGGCGGGTGCCGTCCCGGGCGGTGTATTCCAGCCCGAAGCGCTCCGGGAAGTTGAAGTCCAGCTGAATGGTCGACATCTGCCAGGTGCGCCCGAGCGCGTCCTTGACCTGCACCGAGATCTTCGGGCCGTAGAACGCCGCGCCGCCCGGGTCGGGCACCAGGTCCAGGCCGGATTCGGCGCCCACCTCGGCCAGCACGTTGGTGGCTTCCTCCCACACCTCGTCGGAGCCCACGAACTTCTCCGGGTCCTTCGTCGACAGTTCGAGGTAGAAGTCGGTGAGGCCGTAGTCGCCGAGCAGGTCGAGCACGAACCGCAGCAGTGAACGCAGCTCGTCGCGCATCTGGTCGCGGGTGCAGAAGATGTGCGCGTCGTCCATCGTCAGGCCGCGCACCCGGGTCAGCCCGTGGATCACGCCGGACTTCTCCAGGCGATAGACGGTGCCGAACTCGAAGAGCCGCAACGGCAATTCGCGATACGACCGCCCGCGTGCCCCGAAGATCAGGCAGTGCATCGGGCAGTTCATCGGCTTGAGGTAGTAGTCCTGGCCCGGCTTGCGCAGCGAGCCGTCGTCGTTGTACTCCGCGTCGATGTGCATAGGCGGGAACATGCCGTCGGCGTACCAGTCCAGGTGGCCCGACGTGTGGAACAGCTGGGCCTTGGTGATGTGCGGGGTGTTGACGAATTCGTAGCCGGCCTCGGCGTGCTTGCGCCGCGAGTAGTCCTCGAGCTCCCTGCGCACGATGCCCCCCTTGGGGTGGAAAACCGCGAGGCCCGAGCCGATTTCGTCGGGGAAGCTGAACAGGTCCAGCTCGACGCCCAGCTTGCGGTGGTCGCGGCGCTGGGCCTCGGCGATCAGCTCCAGGTGGCGGTCGAGCGCCTCCTGCGACTCCCACGCGGTGCCGTAAATGCGTTGCAGGCTGGCGTTTCTCTGGTCGCCCCGCCAGTAGGCGGCGGAGCTTCTGGTCAGCTTGAACGCCGGGATGTGCTTGGTGGTGGGGATGTGCGGTCCGCGGCACAAATCGCCCCAAACCCGTTCCCGGGTGCGGGGATTGAGGTTGTCGTAGGCGGTGAGCTCGTCGCCGCCGACCTCCATGACGTCGGGGTCGCCGGACTTGTCGTCGACGAGCTGGAGCTTGTAGGGCTCGTCGGCGAGCTCCTCGCGCGCCTGGTCCTTGGACTCGTAGACCCGCCGGTCGAACAGCTGCCCGTCCTTGACGATCTGGCGCATCCGCTTTTCCAGCTTGTCCAAGTCCTCGGGCGTGAACGGCTGCGCCACGTCGAAGTCGTAGTAGAAGCCGTCGGTGATCGGCGGCCCGATGCCCAATTTGGCGTGCGGGAACAGGTCCTGGACGGCCTGGGCCAGCACGTGCGCGGTCGAATGCCGGATGACGCTGCGGCCCTCGTCGGTGTTGGCGGCCACCGGGATCACCTCGGCGTCGGCGTCGGGAGCCCAATTCAGGTCGCGCAGCTTGCCCTCGGCGTCGCGGACCACCACGATCGCGTCGGGCGCGCCCCGCCTCGGCAGCCCGGCCGCACCGACCGCGGCGGCCGCGGTGGTCCCGGCGGCAACCCGGATCGGGGCTTGCGGGTGGCCGCCATCGGCTCGCGGGGCGGGCTGTGCGGGGGCGCTCATCGGGTTGGTCTCCAGGGTCGGTTGGGGTGACTGATAATCGTTGCCATGCTATCGGGGCCGACCGGCCTCAGGGCTGGCCAGGCTTGAGCCGCACGAACAGCGCGTCGGCTTCGGTCAGCAGGGTGTCGCCGTCGCTCAGCCGCCCGGAGACGAAGATCTTGCGCCCGTCCACCTTGTCGACTCCCGCGTCCAACCGCAATTCCTTTTCGATCGGCACGATGTTGCGGTAGTCGATCTTCAGGTAGGCGGTGCGCTGGTAGGGGCCGCCGGTGAGCACCGCCGACGTCAACCCGAGCACGGTGTCGAACAGCATCCCCAGCGCCCCGCCGTGCACGGCGCCGTTGCGGCCCAAGTGAAACCGGGCGAAGCGCGCCGTGCCGTGGATCCGGCCGTCGTCGCCCTTGCTCGCCGACATCGGCACCGTCAGGACGTTGCCGCGCATCGGCAGGTCCATCCGCCGCCCCGACGGCGACGCCCACTCGTCGGCGTCGAACGGGCTCAGCAACGCCGACACCTTCTCCAGCAGGTCGGCGGCCTCGGTGATCACCTCGTCGGGCGCGTCGACGGCGCGGGCGTGGTCCTGGAGCCTGCGCACGCCGTCGACGAAGCGGCCGTAGTCGGGTCCGCCCTTGGTCGTCGGCTCGGGCGGATTGAACCCGCCGCCGGGATGCTGCTGATTGTCCGCCACCAGGACACCGTATCCAGCCCGCGAGACTGCAACTACCGACGGGTTCACTCGCGAAACGCGTCGTGGAACGCAGTTTCGCGGCGCGACTAGACGGTGGTCTGCGCCCCGGCCGCCGTCAGCGTCTCGAACTCCTCGTCGGTCAGGGTGATCTCGGCGGCGGCGACGTTCTCCTCCAAATGCGCGACGCTGGACGTGCCCGGGATCGGCAGCATCACCGGCGAGCGCTTCAGCAGCCAGGCCAGCGCCAGTTGCGACGGCGTCGCGTTGTGTTCTGCGGCGATGCGCTGCAGCGGGCCGTCGGGGGCGGCCAGCGGCCCGGCGGCCAGCGGGAACCACGGGATGAAGCCGATGCCCCGGCCTGCCGCGGCGTCCAGCAGCGGCTCGGCACCGCGCGCCGACAGGTTGTACATGTTCTGCACCGACACGATCTCGGTGATCTGCTGGGCCGCGTCGAGCTGGTCGACGTCGATCTCGGACAGACCGATGTGGCGGATCTTGCCCTCGTTCTTCAGCGTGAGCAGCTCGCCGACCTGGTCGGCCAGCGGGAAGTCGCGGTCGATGCGGTGCAGCTGGAACAGGTCGATGGTGTCGACGCCGAGGCGGCGCAGGCTCATCTCGCACTCCTGGCGCAGGTAGCTGGGATTGCCCAGCGGGATCCAGACGTCCGGGCCGGTGCGCAGCAGCCCCGCCTTGGTCGCGATCACCAGCCCGTCATAGGGGTGCAGCGCCTCGTGGATGATCTCCTCGGATATGTAGGGGCCGTACGAGTCCGCGGTGTCGATGAAGTTCACGCCGAGTTCGACGGCGCGCCGCAGGACCCGGACGCACTCGGCGCGGTCGGCGGGCGGGCCCCACACGCCCTTGCCGGTTATCCGCATGGCGCCGAAGCCGAGCCGGTTGACGGTCAGGTCGCCGCCGAGGGTGAACGTTCCGGATGCTTGGGCTATCGCTTTGGTCACCTTTTCGACCGTACGCCGCAAACGCGGCCGCGCATCTCGGCGTGGCAAGCTGGGCGGGTGGACCTGGCAGCGCTCGAGGAGCTTCCGCTGACCTACCGGGAGGTGGGGGCCACCGCGGCCGGCGAGCTGCCCGCCGGGTACCACCATCAATATGCCGAGCGCCAGATCGGCACGGGCCAGGAACGTTTCGAGCGGGCCGCCGACGCCGTCATGCGCTGGGGCATGCAGCGCGGGTCGGGGCTGCGCGTGCACGCCAGCTCCGACGTCGCGGAAGTCGACACGGTGCTGGTGGTGCGGATGGGCTTCCTGCCCGCGCCGTGCCGGGTGGTGTACGTCGTCGACGAACCCGACATGCGCGGGTTCGCCTACGGCACCCTGCCGGGCCATCCAGAGTCCGGTGAGGAACGCTTCATCGTGCGCCGCGACCCGACCACCTCCGCGGTCTACGCGGAGGTGTCGGCGTTCTCCCGGCCCGCGACCTGGTGGAGCAAGGCCAGCGGGCCGTTGGTGACGGTGGCCCAGCGCGTCATCGCCGGGCGCTACCTGCGCGCGGTGTGAGTTCTCGGCGGGCGGACCCGCTCGAACCACACCGGCATGCCGCCCACGACGCGCCGAGATTTGCGTTAGCGCGGGAAAGTTCGAGTGGACGGCGCGCTCACGTCGATCTCGATGCGGAAAAACGACCCCGAACCCCGACCGACGAAAGGCCTACCGCCCCCAGCGGGCCAGCAACGCTTCCGCGCCGGCGCACATCCGGTCGATGACCTCCCCCACCGACGCGTCGTCGCGGATCATCCCGACGCCCTGGCCGGCGTCGACGGGGGCGATGCGGCGGTCGTCGGCGGCGAGGGCCGCGGCCAGTTCGTCGCGGGCCGGCGGGTCGAGCGCGTCCTCGCGGCCCGTCCAGCGCGCGACGAAGTCGTTGGCCAGCACGCGCGACGGGAACCGCGCCGGCCAGGGCCGCCCCCTGGCGACGTCGAAGGCCCGGGTGAGGGCCGTGTCGGTGGCCCCGGCGGCGATGAGCGCCCGGCGACTGCCGTCACCGGTCAGCGCCTCCGGGCAGGCCGCCAGGCGGGTGCCCACCCACGCCCCGCTCGCGCCGGCGGCCAGCACGGCGGCCAGGCTCCGCGCCGAGGCGATGCCGCCGCCCGCGAGCACCGGCACGGCGGCGCCGTCCAGGGCATCCAAAACGGTGTCGAGCAACGGCAGCGTCGCGAGCTTGACCTCGCCATGCCCGCCGCCCTCCGACCCGCGCGCGACGAGGATGTCCACGCCCGCGTCGACCGCCCGGTGCGCCCCGACACCGTCGTATACCTGTGTGACGGTGGCGATTCCGGCGTCGTGGGCCTTGCCGACCCACGACCAGTCGGTGCCGAAGCTGACCGACAGCAGGGCCGGCCGGGCGGCCAGCGCGTCGTCCAGCAGTCCCGCCTCGGTGCGCATCACCCAGTCCACCAGGCCGATCCCGAACGTCCCGCGCACGTGCCGCAGCTGGGTCCGCAGCAACTCCCTGCTCCCGTCGCTGCCCATGCCGACCATGCCCAGGCCGCCGGCCGCGCTGACCGCGGCGGCCAGCCGGCCACCGGCGACCCCGCCCATCGGGGCGTTGACGATCGGTACCCGGAGCCCGAAATCCCTTGACCAGGGTGTGGATAGCATCCCGCTACGAGGGAAGGCTCTTCAGCACGGTCAGCATGACCACCGAATCCTCGACCGCGTGCAGGGCGTGCCGTTCGGCCGGAATCGCGACATAGTCGCCGGCCTTGCCCTCCCACGCGTCACCGCCGGTGGTCAGGCGGACGTGCCCGTGCAGCACCTGCAGCGTCGCCTCGCCGGGACTGTCGTGCTCCGAAAGGTCGTGGCCGGCGAGCAAGGCCAGCACGGTCTGCCGGAGCTCGTGGGCGTGACCACCGTGGATGGTGTGCGCCGCGCGCCCGCTGTGCGACCGCCCGGCCTCGGCCAGCTTTTCGGAGGCGAGGCCGGTCAGCGAGATGGATTCCATAGTCGGACCCTTCGGTTGTGAAAGCCGGTTATCAGACGGTCAATAGCAGTATCCCCGCCACGAGCAGGGCGACCACCTTGACCGCCTCGAAGCCGACGTAGACGTAGTGGGCGCGGGAGCGGGGTCCATCCGACCCGGCGAGCACCCGGTCGGAGCGGCGGGTCAGCGCGGGGCGCACCGCGATCAACTGGATGGCGAGCGCGGCGATGGCAACGAAGAACGCCACGGCGATCCGCGTGGGTGTCGGGCCGGCCACCACGATCGCGAGGATGACGAGGGCAAAACCAGCCTCGACGGTGTTGAGCGCGCGGAAGACCAGGCGCCCGATGCCGAGCCCGATCTGCAGGGTCACGTCGGGGGCGCGGAACTTCAGCGGGGCTTCCAGAAACGAGATGGCGAGCACCATGCCGAGCCAGACGAACGTGACGGCGACGGCGACGGCCGGCCCGGCGCTCATCCGGCGGCCCCCACGGGCGTGAGGTGGGCCAGGCACAGATCCGGTTCGACGAACGCGTCGAGCCGATCGACGGAAACCGGCGCCGCCCAGGTCTCGAGGGCCCCCTGCATCAGCCCGAGGTGGATGGGGCAGACGACGGAACTCCGGGTTTCGGCCAGCTCCAGGAACGGGCAGTGCCGCAGGCCGACCTGGTGCTCCCCGTTGGACGTCCGGCGCTCCGGCGCGAACCCCAGGTCGTCGAGCACGCCGACCAGGTGGTCGATCGCCTCGTCGGCGCTCGTGGCGCGCCCCGGCGGCGATTCCTGGCTTGTCTCCAGCGTTCGCCCCCACTCGCGCCCCGCGGCCATCGCCTTGGCGCGCGGATTTCGTTCGGTGGCCAGCGCCATCGTCAAAATCTCGGCGAGCATCCGGTAGTGGCGCGTTCCGCCGCGATCCATCTGGCGGACCGCCTGGAACATCAGCGCCGGGCGCCCCGGACCCTTGCGGCCGGGCTCGACCTGCTCCACCTGGCCGTCGCCGACCAGGCTGTCGAGGTGGAAGCGCACGGTGTTGGGGTGCACGCCCAGCTCCTCGGCGATCGCGACGATGCTCATCGGAGCGGGCGACGACCGCAATAACCGCAGCACCTCGCGGCGGCGGCGACCGGTGGTTTCCTCGACTGACCTAATGCCGCTCACGCTCCTTCAGTCTCGTCGGTTCTCGGCCGGGTGAAGAACGCCTCATTATCGGCCAGGCAGGGCGTCAGCTTCTTGGGCGGGTCGTCTTCGTCGTCGATCGCCTCCACCCGGCGCGCCATGAGTTTACACAATAAATTTTGTAAAAACAAAGACGGCTCCGACGACTGGCGAGCTCGGCGCGCGAGCGGCGCAAGCCGGACAGGCGCCCGGCGATCGTTCGCGGCCCGTGCCGCGCCGGCGGCGGGGCCCGGGCCGAAAAGCGCTGTGCGGCAAGCGGGTCCGAGCCGTCTCGGGCCGGCCGCGTCTTCCGGTGACTTTGGACCCTATCCGCAACGAGCGCGTTACTGAATAATGACCTCGTCTGACGTAACTTGGCTGCGGCGGTTGCGGCTGAACACAAAGGAGTATGACGGTTATGGGTGGCAACCCACCGTTGTTATTGACCGATTCTGACGTAGACGCCCTCGCGCGGGAATTCCTGCGCTCGCGCTACCTCGGTCCCACCTACGCCGGCTGGTCGCCCGATCGCCGCCTCGACACCTTCCTGCGGCGCAGCGGCCTGGCCCGTGTCGCCGACGACGGCGACCTGTCCACCATCGTCCTGGATCGCATCATGGCCCAGGTGAGCGTCGCGCCGCGCAATTAGCTCGCCGGACGGCCCCCGCCAACGGGACCCCGAAGCCTTGCCGCCAAAGAAGTTGTTAGCAAACGGTTTTCGACCGGGTGCCGGCCATTCAACAAATTGGTCGATAAACGAACCGCCGATCTTCATCGACAATATCGTTGGTCTTAATCAACAATTTCGTTGGCGTATACCGACCCGCCCATAAAGTAACTGGCGTGTCCGACCGCTCGAGGCAGGCCGAGTACATGCACGCCTCCCGACGCCGCCGTTCCTCGCCTCACTCGTGTGACAACCGCGAACAAGCGATCCTGGCCACCGCCGAGCGGCTCCTGCGGGAACGGCCGCTGGCCGACTTCTCCGTCGACGACCTAGCAAAAGGCGCGGGCATTTCCCGTCCCACCTTTTACTTCTACTTCCAGTCGAAGAACGCGGTGTTGCTATCGCTGCTCGACCAGATGAACGGCAAGGCCCATGCGGCGCTCAACGCGCTGGGCGGCACGCTGTTTGGGGACCCCGCGACGCTGTGGCGGGCGCGCATCGAGGCGTTCTTCGAGGTGTCCGGCTCTCACCCGGCGGTCGCCGTGGCCGGCGCGGCGGCCAAGGCCACCAATCCCGAGGTCCGCCAGCAATGGTCGACGCTCATGCAACGGTGGATCTCCTCCACCACCGCCGCGATCACGGCGGAGCGCCAGCGCGGCGCCGCTCCCGACACCTACCCGGCCGAGGACCTGTCCGTCGCGCTGAACATGTTGAGCGAGCGGGTGATGGCCGCGACGTTCACCGCCGAGGAGCCGGCGATCCCCGAACACCGGGTGATCGACACGCTGGTCCACATCTGGCTGGCCAGCATCTACCGGGGCGACTCCAGGGTCCTGGCGACCTAGCCCCCGCCGTCGGCTACAGGGCCCGCACCAGCGCCGCGCGGCCCTTCGTGCGCAGCTTGTGCAGCGCCGAGCCGCGGTATTGCTCCATCCTGGCGGCCATCTTGTTGCCCAGCTCCTCCAGCTCGGCGTCGGTGATCTCCACCTCGGGAGGCGCGGGAATCATGTCGCGTTCCTCCTCGTCGGCGTGCGCCTCGAGAACCGTCTTGAAGGAGTTCCACTCGTCCTCGTAGCCCGGCGCGCTCTGCGGCGTCTTGAGCAGCACCGAGAGCTGGTCGATCACCTGGCGATGCTCGGCATGGGCGACGGCGATCAGCTTGCTGGCCGCGCCCAGGGCCGGGTAGTACAGGTCGTCCTCGATGCGGAAATGGATGTCGAGCTCGATCAGCATCTCGTCGAAAAGGCCATGGCGCTCTTCGCTGTTCACCGGCGCCTCGCTGACCTTGCGGCCGAGGCCCTTGATCACGACGTGGTGCTCTTTCAGTACGTCGTAGGCGTTCACTGCGCTTCTCCCTTTCGACCCGCGGCGGGCTCCTCCTCGCCGCGCACTTCGACCATTCCGTCGACCAACCTGGCCTCATACCGGGGCAGCGGGGCCGCCGACGGGCCGCGCAAAACCTCGCCCGACTCGGCGGCGAACCACGATCCGTGCCACGGGCACACGACCCGGCCGCGATCCACCCAGCCGTCGGCCATCGGGGCCGCCAGGTGCGGGCAGAACTCGCCGAACGCCGACACCTCCCCGGGCTTGGTCTGGCACACCACCAGTCCCACGCCGTCGACCTCGACGCGCACCGGCTTTCCGTTCAGCGAGCTGGCGGGCAACACCGCCGTCCACTCCTTGGTGCGCAGCCGCTCACCCGACCGGTCGATTCCGATCCCGGACTCGAAGACCAGGGCCCCGCCGAGGTAACTCCCGCCGAGGGTGATCGCGTAGCCGAGCGCGGTCAGGACGATCCCGCGGCGATGGCGGCCCCGGTGGCGATCCCACCAGGACTGCGCGTAGAGCGCGGTCGCCGCCAGGTTCACCAGCCCATGCACCAGCCCCACCCGGCGGTCCTCCTCATGGGTGTGCTGCCAATCGGTGACGCCGGTGATGGCGGAGCCGACGCTGGCCAGGACCGCCAAGCCGAGGGCGCGGGAGGCGAACCGCGACGCGTCGCGGACCTCGGTGGCCGGCCGGCCCGGCAGCACGCTGAGCGCGTCCAGCGCCACCGTCGTGCCGAGCGCCCCGCTCGTCAGGGAGGCCAGCGGCGGATGGACCGGGTGCCCCAGCCAGACGCCGTGCAGCGCGTTGGTGACGGTGTTGCGCGCGCCGCCCATCGCGTTGTAGCCGAAGCTGAGCAGGTGCTCCAGTCGATAGCTCGGCCGATCCAGCCACTCTTGCCGGCCGATCGCCGAGAGCACTCGCGGTCCGAGTTCGCGCAATCGACCACCGGCACCCCGTGACCGATCAACCATGACGCCGCCCTTCCTCACCTACAGAGCCACACGGCGGTAATCCACGCAAAATCGGCGATTACCCCTGCCTTACCGCGCGCTCACAGGCGCGGCAGGCCTAACGTGACCCACCGTAGCGGCGCCCCCTGGATCCTTAGTTGTGTGCCACCTGTGAATTAGCACAAAGCATTCTTGTAAGAACCTGGCAGTCGGTTTCGTGGCCGCGGGGGAGTGTCGGGCCACCGGAATCGAAATTGCCATTAGTCTCGGCTTCGTGTGCGGGGCTAGTGTGACCGGATACCGCCGATACGTCGCCATCGGTGACAGCCAGACCGAGGGCCTGTGGGACGGCGACGACGCCGTCGGCCTCCTCGGGTTTGCCGACCGGCTCGCCACAGTCATCGACTCCCTCTATCCGGGTTTGCAGTACGCCAACCTGGCGATCCGGGGCAAGCGGATGGGCGACGTGCTCCGCGAGCAAGTGCCGCGGACCCTGGCGATGCGGCCCGACCTGATCACCGTGTGCGCGGGCATGAACGACGTCATCCAGCCGGGACGCTCGTTTGGGCGCGCCCTGATCGACCTCGAACACGTCCACGCCGCGCTGGCCGGATCGGGGGCGACGGTGGTGACGACGACCTTCCCGAACGTCGCACAATTCCTCCCGCTCGGCCGGATCGTGTCGTCGCGGCTCACCCGCATCAACGACGCGATCGCCGCTGCCGCCGCCCGCTACGGGTTCAGGCTGGTCGACCTGTACGGCGCCGCCTCCATGCGCGACGTGGACACGTGGGCCGTCGACCGCGTCCACGCGTCCACCAAGGGCCACATCCTGTTCGCCGCCGCGGCCGCCGAGGCCCTGAATCTGCCTGGCAGCAACCATGATTGGGCCAACGCCAGCGGCGACCCCATGTGGCTGTCATTCCCGTCCGGCGCGTACGAACAGCTGCGCTGGGCCCACGACAGTTTCGTCCCCTGGATCTGGCGCCGCCTGCGCGGACGGTCGTCGGCCGACGGGCGATCGCCCAAACGCCCGCTGCTGGAACCCCTCGGCGCGCCGCGGGAAAGCGACGACGTTGCGGCGCGGTTTGACGACCGGTCGGGCATCCTTGACCCATGAACGTCGAGGCCCTGCTGCAGTCGATCCCGCCGCTCGCGGTCTACCTCGTGGTCGGCGGCGTGGTCGGGATCGAGAGCCTGGGCATTCCCCTTCCCGGCGAGATCGTGCTCGTCAGCGCGGCGCTGATGTCGTCGCACCACGACCTGGCCGTCAATCCGCTCGGCGTCGGCGTCGCGGCGGTGATCGGCGCCATCGTCGGCGACTCGATCGGGTACACGGTCGGGCGCCGGTTCGGCATGCCGCTGTTCGACCGGCTTGGCCGGCGGTTCCCCAAACACTTCGGCCCCGGACACGTCGCCCTGGCCGAAAAGTTGTTCAACCGCTGGGGGGTTCGGGCGGTCTTCTTCGGCCGCTTCATCGCGCTGCTGCGGATCTTCGCCGGCCCGCTCGCCGGGGCCCTGAAGATGCACTACCCGCGCTTCCTGGCCGCCAACGTGTCCGGCGCCATCTGCTGGGCGGGCGGCACCACCGCGCTGGTTTACTTCGCCGGCATGGCCGCCGAACGCTGGCTGGAGCGGTTCTCCTGGATCGGGCTGGTCATCGCGGTCGTGTGCGGGCTGGTCGCCGCGATCCTGTTGCGCGAACGCACCTCGCGGGCGATCGCCGAACTGGAGGCCGAGCACTACCGCAAGGCCGCCGCGGCCGACGTCGCGTGAGGTCCCCGGGCCGGATGGGCTAGCCCGCCGCCTCGCCGACGTCCTCGGGCGCCACCGGGCGGTGCTGTTCGATCAGGGCGCTGGCCATCTTGCGGGCCCGCAGGGCGGCGTCCAGCTCGCCCACGGCCGCGAGAATGATGGCGCCCTTCATCAGGATGTGCCAGGACGAGGCGAAGTCCTCGACGTCGGTCAGCCCCGCCGCGAGGGCGCGGTGACGCACGATGTCGCGGACGTGGTCGATGTGGGCGATGCTGGCCCGCCCAGCCGGGTGATCCGCCCCCAATTCGAGCAGCACGTTGATGAACGAGCAGCCTTCGTAACGGTCGCGGAGCTGAAACCAGTCGTGCATGACGTCGAAGATCGCGAGCAACTGTTCCTCGGGCGTGTTGCCCCGCCGCCGTGACTGCTCCTCGATCAGGCCGTGCGTCCACAGCTCCTCGCGTCGCTGCAGCACGGCCAGCACGAGGTCGTTTTTGGTGGCGAAGTGACGGTAGAGGGTCGCCCTGGCCACGCCGGCCCTCTCGATCACCTCGTCGGTGCCGACCGCGCGGATCCCGCGCCGGCTGAACAGGTCGTACGCCGAGCTCAGGATGCGTTCACGGGCCGACGAAGCCGGCGTCGTGACATCATGGCTTGTCATAGCGAGCCTTACCATACTCTTAAGTGGCCACATGTAGACAGACCGCCCTGTCTCGTTATACAAATGAGATTCGCGATTTGCGAAAGAAGTCGTCTTCAGACAGAAGGACGGGCGTCCATCCCCGGCGTCAGTAGCGCCGGTCGATTAGGGAGTCCACCATGAGTCCGGTAATCGCTGAACCCATGTCCAGCCCGCATTTGACGCTCAGCACGCGGCTCGTCTACGAGCTGGGCGACCCACACAGCACGCTGCGGGCGACCACCGACCGCGACGGCGCGGCGGTGCTCATCAACGCGGGCGGCGAAATCGACGCCTGCAACGAGCACACCTGGCGCCGGCTGGTCGGCGAGGCGGCCAACGTCGTCACTCCGCCGGGGCCCTTCGTGGTCGACGTCACGGGGCTCGATTTCATGGGCTGCTGCGCGTTCGCCGTGCTGGCCGACGAGGCGCGACGGTGTCGACAACGCGGCATCGACGTGCGTCTGGTGAGCCGCGAGCCGATCGTGGCCCGCATCGTCGACGCGTGCGGCCTCAACGGCATGCTGCCCATTTACCCGACCGCGGACGCCGCGCTCGCGATGGCCGCTCGTCACGTCACCGCAAGCAGGCGGTAGAGCCCGACGAGGGCGATCAAAACCATCTGGGAGAGCGGCACTTGCCCTCGGGGCGCTACTCGGGAAGGCCGAAGAGCTTGACGACGCCGTGATCGCGGCCGGCCGTGTAGCCCCCGTCGACGGCGATGGCCTGACCGCTGACGAACGAGGCGTCGGCGGACAGCAGGAACGCCGCCATGGCCGCGACCTCGTCCGGACGGCCGAGCCGTTGCAGCGCATGCTCCTTGGTGATCGAATCCAGCGGACCCTCCATCCCCGGCAGGCCGAAGACGCCCTGGGCCATGGGCGTTTCGATGAAGCCGGGGCAGATGGCGTTCGCCCGGATGCCGCTCGGCCCGTAGTCGAGCGCGATGTTCTTGGTGAGCAGCACGACGCCGCCCTTGGCCGCGTTGTAGGAGCTGCCGCCCGCGGTGCCCTCCAGCCCCTCGATGCTGGCGACGGTCACGATCTAGCCCCGCTCACCGTCGACTCGGGGTTGCTCGATCATCCTGGCCAGGGCCGCCTTGGCCACCAGGAACGTGCCGGTGAGGTTGATCCCGATCACCCGGTCCCATTCGGCGCGATCGAGCAGGTGGACGGGGCCGCCCCCGGCGACGCCGGCCGCGTGGAAGACGCCGTCGAGGCGCTCGGGCACGGCGGCCAGCACCGCGGCGACGGCGGCTTCGTCGGTCACGTCGGCGGTCACGAACCTGAAGTCGGGGCCGAGATCGGGCGGGGCGGCCAGGTCGGCGCCGACGACGCTGCCGCCGTCGGCCAGCAGGCGCTTCGCGGTGGCCAGGCCGATGCCCGACGCCGCACCCGTCACGACGAACGTGCGGGCGCGGGCGGCGTTGACCATGTCAGCCATGGTGGCACACCGCGGATCGGCCTTCCGGCCGCCCGGCCGAATCGAGTGGGCGCCCATGGCTTTGGCCGTGAGCCCACGGCGGCGGATCGGCCGGATTTTCCGCTCTGTGCGCACACGCAAAGCCGCTGGCGCACAATGTGTCCTGGACATCCGCGGGCACGGTGCGACGGGAGAGCCGCGACCGCGCGTCACGGAATGGAACACATCGCACCAGCGGAGGGACTATGACGGCAGCCGACGCCACGGCCGGGACGACGGAGACGCTCGTCGGATTCGTCGAGCGACACGAACGGCGGCGGCCCGACGGCATCGCGATCCGCTTTGGCGACCGGCAGTGGTCGTGGGCGCAGTGGGCGTCGCGGATCCGGCGCGCGGCCGGGGCGCTGCGAGCCGCCGGCGTCGAGCGTGGCCAGTGCGTGGCATTCCTGGACAAGAATCACCCCGCCTGCCTCGAAATCCTCTTCGCCGCCGCCTCGATCGGAGCCGTGACCACGGTCGTCAATTGGCGACTGCGCGGCGCCGAGCTCGTCCACGTGCTCGACGACAGCCGGGCGCGCGTGCTGTTCGTCGGCGACGAGTACGAATCGTTGCTCGACGCGGCCTCGCCCGTGGAAACCGACGCCGGCGTCGACCAGGGCGAGACCGCGCTGGTGATCTACAGTTCCGGCACCACGGGCCGGCCGAAAGGGGTGCTGCTGAGCCAGCGCGCGCTGGCCAATCACGCGGCGAACCTGGCGCCGGCGTTCCCGTTCTCCGAGGGGGACGCGAACCTGGTTGCGATGCCGCTGTTCCACGTCGGCGGGATCGGCTACGCGCTGTTCGGGATCCGGGCGGGGGTGCCGACGATCATGGCCCGCGAACCCGACGCCGCGGCGCTGATCGGGGCGGTGCGGGCCGGCGCGACCCACGCGTTTTTCGTGCCGCCCGTGATCGCCCGGTTCCTGGACGCCGGCGAGGCGGCGAGCGTGACGATCTCGGGCTTGCGCTACATCGTCTACGGGGCCGCCCCCATGCCGTTGCCCCTGCTGCAGCGGGCGCTCGCGACCTGGCCCGACACCAACTTCGTCCAGGTGTACGGGCAAACCGAGCTGTGCGGGGCGGTCACGGCGCTCGGCGACGCCGACCACCGCGATCCGTCGCGGCCCGAGTTGCGGCTGTCGGCCGGAAAGGCGGTGCTGGGCACCGAGATTCGGGTCGTCGACCCCGAGACGGGCACGCGGCGTCCCGCCGGTGAGCCGGGCGAGATTTGGGTGCGCAGCAATCAGAACATGAGCGGCTACCTGAACCGGCCGGAGGCGACCGCCGAGACGATCACCGCCGACGACTGGGTCCGCACCGGCGACGTCGGGCGCCTCGACGCCGACGACTACGTCTACATCGAGGACCGGCTGAAGGACATGATCATCACCGGCGGCGAGAACGTGTATGGGCCCGAGGTGGAAAGCGTGCTGATCGAGCATCCCGCCGTCGCCGACGCCGCGGTCATCGGTGTGCCCGACGACTACTGGGGCGAGTCCGTCAAGGCGATCGTCGTCGCCGCCACCGAGGTCGACGCGAAAGACATCATCGAATTCTGCCGCCGGCATCTGGCCGGCTACAAATGCCCGCGGACCGTGGATTTCGTGCCGTCACTCCCCCGCAACCCGAGCGGAAAGATACTGAAAACCGCCCTGCGCGAACCCTATTGGCGAAACCGCGCGCGTAAGGTCTAAGGACCTACAGGCGCCCCTCGACGCGCAGTTGCGGGTGCACCCAGTCGGGCGAGCGCCGCTCCTTGAACGCGCGGAAGCCCTCCCTGGCCTCGGCGTCGGACAGGCTGGCGGTCATGCCGATGCGGTCATAGAGGCCGAGGTAGCCGTCGATGCTGGACTTGATGACGCCGCGGGCGCGGGGCGCGGTCCGGCAGGCCTGCGCCAGTGCGTCTTTCGCCGCGGTGAGCAGGCTGTCGTGGGGCACCACACGGGTGACCAAACCCCAGTCGAGGGCCTCGGCCGCGGTCAGCACCCGGCCGGTGAACATGAGGTCGCGGGTGCGCACCGGCCCGATCAGGCGGGCGAGCATCTGGCTGTAGTAGGTGTCGGCGTAGCCGCGGAACAGCTCGGGCACCCGGAAGGTCGCCCGCTCGCTCACCACGGACAGGTCGCTGCACAACGCGATCTGCATGCCGCCGCCCTGGCACAGCCCATTGACCGCGGAGACCACGGGCTTGGCCGAGGTCCGCACCGCGTCGAACGGCGTGACGTCCATGCCCAGCGCCGAGCCGAAGGTGATCCAGTCGTCGGCGCCTCCCCCGCCGCCCATGTCGCCCCCGGGCGCGAAGACGTCGCCGGTTCCGGTGATCAGCAGTCCGGCCAGATCCGGATCCTCGTTGAGACGTCCTACTGCGCAACGGATTCCGAAGTACATCGCGGGCGTCATGGCGTTTTGCACGTCCGGGCGGTCGATGGTGCACACCGCGATCGGTCCCTGGCGCTCGAGCCTCAGGTACGGGGTGCCGAGCCAATCGCCTTCGGGTGGGCGCGGGCCGCTGTGCGGTGTCGCCTCGTGATTGCCTGCCATCATTCACCGTCCTTGAGTCAGCGCTGCTGGATTTCGTTGGCGATGTCGACCGGAACTATCGAGCCGTCGGTCCGGTGGTCGGACGTGTCGCGGCATTCGCCGTCGACGTCGACCCACGCGTGGCCCTTGAGTGGGATTCCCGCGGGCGGACGCGGGGGCACCGTGAGGATGATGTTGACGCCGCCCTTGCGCAGGGTGGGCGAGTGGGATGTGAAGTCGGAGTCGGTGCTCCAACCGTCGGCGACGAGCGCCTTGATCACCGCTTGAGGATCGGCGGGTCCATTGTGCGGGACCCCGGCCACCCAGAACGAGACCTTCGCGGCCCCGCGAAATGGCGGCTCTCCCTGATCGTTACACGATTCGTAACTGAACGTCGCCTCGGTCACCTGGCCATGCACGGCGTTGACGATGTCGCGGGCGGCGTCGACGACCTGGGCGCGGGCCTGTTGCGGCGAGATCGGGTGGCGCACCTCAGCACACCCGGACAGCGCCAGGCCGACGCTCACCGCCGCCGCGGCGATCCGTAACGACAGGTTCCACACTCGTCACTTCCTTTCACCGTCGCGATGGCGCTAGCCGGCCGGTCCGCTGTGAACGTGGCCGGCGGTCCCCAGCCGCAGGGCTTCGGGGTCAAACCATTCACCCACACCGTATGCACCGCGATGGCTCGCGGTCATGCCGTCGTGTTGCAGGGCATCGCCATGGCTGGAGACCACGTCGGAGATGCTGAACAACGACTCCGAGCCCTTGTCGAAGTAGTGGGAGTGGTCGTAGATGGGATTCGCGGTGTACTCGGGGTTTTCGGCCCTGAACCGGGTGGAGCCGTAGCCCTCCACGGCGGGGTCGTCGCCGAGCCCCGCGAGGCTCGGACCGATCAGGCCGGGCCCCCTCACCTGACCGGGTGACCAGGTGACCGCGTCACCCGAGGCCGCCCCGACGAAAAGGTGCCCACCGGGCGACAGATGGAAGTCGGCCGCCGAATGCGCCAAATCGGTGCCCGGCGAGCCGACCAGCACCACGTCGTCGGTGCGCATCCCATACGCCGCCGACGCGTCCGACACGACGGTCGATCCGTAGGAGTGGCCGACCACCGTCATGTGCGTCGGGGCGCCGTCGTGGGTGACCGCCAACGCGTTCACGTCGGCGGCCAACAACTGGCCACCGGTGCGCGCCATGTTCGGCTCCCACAGGCCCGGGTCGTGCCAGGTGTTGGGGGCGTCGTAGCCCACCCACATCACCACCGCGGTCTCCTTGCCCCAATCGGCGCGGGCGGACTCCTCGTACAGGCGCACGCCGTCGGGGTTGGCCAGCGTGCCCTCCCGCACGCCCGACCCCAGCCCCTTCACCAGCACCGCGGTGTTGGCCGCCGTGTCGGGGTTACCGATCGCGATGGCCGCGGCCCCCTCGCCGCCGAACGCCTCGGGCTCGTACCTCAGCAAAAACACGGGCGGGTGGTTGTCAGGCCACTTGTCGACGGCCTGCGCGGACTTGGCCAGGCCGTCCCGGGCGCGGCAGGCGTTGGTGTAGCGGGTGACCGCCGAGGCGGACAGCCCGTACTTGCCGGGATCGCTCAGCACGTCGTTGACGGACACGCCGCTCCGCTGGGCGAGGTCCTCCACGCGATGAAGGTCGTCGTTCATCACGGCCCTGTTGACCTCGCCGCGAGCGTCGACCGGAATGCCGTTGAGGTTCCCCAACTCCGGGGGATGGCTGGCGATCAGTTGCCGTTGTTGCTCCGGGCTCAGCGTCTTCCACCACCGGTTGACGTCCTCAGTGCTGGCCCCCGGCGACGGAAGCTGAACCGGCTCTTGGGGTTTCGGCGGCGATTCCGGCGCGTCCAGCGCCTGGATGGCCGCCGGGTCGTAGCCGTCGGTGCGCAGCGTGGTCAGCGACGTGTTCAGGTAGCCGGAGTAGCCGGCGCGTATCGACCGCAGCTGGCCCAGCGCTGATTTGGCGTCCCGGATGGCGTCGTCTTCGCAGGTCCGGATGAGCGCGTCGAGCGCCGATCTGTCGTCCGCGCCGAGGTGGCCGTTCTTCTCCAGTTGCACCGCCTGGCCGATTTCGTTGTCGAGTTGCTGCAGTTGACTTTCCAGGGTCGAGATCAGCCCCGCGCCGGTGCGTTGCGCCTCCGCCAGGGCGGCCGCGATGTTCTCCAGGTCGACGCCGATCTTGGGCAGCTGCAACGACTGCGCGCCCAGCGCTTGGGTCGTCCGCCGCACTTCGGCGGAGTCATTGATCGGGTGCTCGCCGTTCTCGTGATTCCACGACGCCGCAAAGCGGCGACGGGCCTCCTCGAAGGCCGCGCCGGACTCGGCGGTGCAGCGACCCGCGGCATGAAATGCCTCGGCGAGATCGGAAATCTGCGCCGGGCGTCCGGATTGCAGGCTTTCGTTGATCGCCCAGGGGTCGCCGCCGGCTTCGGCGATCAGCGCCGGGATGCTTATGTAGCGCAGCTGCATCGCTTCGCCCGCGGCCTCGCGCCGACGCGCCCAGGGGCCAGCAATGCAATATCGGCGAGCATCGCTACCCCTTCCCCAAGGCCAGTGATAACGCTACTACCGCGTATCTCGGCACACAGCTCAGAGGCGACCGCAAAGAAGGCTATTGCCGCTGCGAAGTGATCCTGTCGGTGCGGTAACCGGAAAAGATTGCGGGACAAACCCGTTCGCGCTGGCCAGGCAGGACCAGCTGGACCAGCAAGCGGTCGTTGAGTCGCCGGTTCTGAGACTGACGGCGGACCGATTCGACGCGAACCGCGGGCCCGACACGGTGCACCATCGGGCTGTCACGTATAACGATGACCCGACGGGGCGCCGTGCTCACGGCTCGCCTAACAGCCGGTACGCTGCGTCCGCCACACGACGGCCAGCCCCAAGCAGCGGTGGTCACCTGGCCGAGCAGCTACAAGCCGGACGATGGTCGGCAACTCAGGATCACGGTAGTGATAAGACAAGATCCATTTGCCGACAAAACAGGATAAGTAGACCGACAAATCAGGATTATATGATCGACAAAACAGGAGTACCATCTCGACCGTGATGTTAGATGGTGCTGGTCACGAGCTGATTGAGCGGCACATGTTAGAACAGTTGCGGGAGGTTGCAGAGTACACCCGTGTCGTACTCATCAATGGTCCACGGCAGGCTGGTAAGACGACACTGCTCGAACAGCTACACGCCGAGCTAGATGGGTGGCTGCGTTCGTTGGATGTTGACGTCGAGCGCGCGTCCGCGCGAGCCGATCCCGAGGGGTATGTCATGTCCGCGCCGCGCCCGACGTTCCTGGACGAGGTCCAGCGCGCCGGGGATCCGTTGATCCTGGCGATCAAGATGGTGACCGATCGTGACCGCCAGCCCGGACAGTTCTTTCTGTCGGGGTCGACCCGATTCCTGACGGTACCGACATTGTCGGAGTCACTAGCCGGGCGGGTCGCAATCCTTGACCTGTGGCCGCTGTCTGTTGCCGAGCGAGCAGGTGTTCGGCCGGAGATCATTGCGCAACTGCTCACCGAACCCCAAGCGGTCCTGGGCATCGAGGCCGCGCCCGTCACGCGGCATGAGTATCTGCAGCTGGCCTGCACCGGTGGCTTTCCGGAAGTGGTACAGCGGCCCGCGGGTCGCGCTCGCAGCCGGTGGTTCTCGGACTATCTACGCACGGTGACGCAGCGCGACGTGCGTGAGCTGAAGCAAATCGAGCATCTGGAGCGCCTGCCTCGGTTCATGCGCTACCTCGCCGCTATCACCGCGCAGGAGTTGAACGTAGCCGAAGCGGCGCGGGTCATGGGGGTCGACGCGGGGACGATCCGCTCGGATCTCGCGTTGTTCGAGACGGTCTATTTGGTGCATCGCCTGACGGCCTGGTCTCAGAATCTGACCGCGAAGATCAAAAAGCGGTCCAAGATCCACGTCGTCGACAGTGGTTTCGCGGCCTGGTTACGCGGGCAAAGCGTCGACTCTCTGGCCAGGCCAACCGCGGAGGGCGCGGGCCCGATCATGGAAACGTTCGTGATCAACGAGCTGATGAAGCTACGTGCGGCGGCCGATATCGAGGTTGACTTGTATCACTTTCGCGACCGAGACGGACGAGAAATCGACTGCATCCTCCAGACACCAGACGGTCGCGTCGTGGGTGTCGAGGTCAAAGCCTCGGCAACAGTGAACATCCACGACTTCCGACACCTGTCATTCGCGCGCGATCGACTCGGCGACCAGTTCATCACCGGCGTTGTCTTCTACACCGGTACCCGCGCACTGCCGTTCGGCGACCGGTTAATGGCCCTACCCATCAACCTTCTCTGGAACGGACAACCCGTCTCTGGCCTGTAGTCGCATACCCAATTGCCTTACGGCAAAGGCAGGTTGGAACGTCCGCCACCAAATGTCGCGGGGTAAGGGTCCACGGATCGGAGTCGGACAGCGACTCGCGGACATGATCGGTCCCCACCTTGCCGAGGTTCCAGTAACGTCGTAGCCACTTCGCCGCGTCGTGATCGTCGCTGCCGCTTGCCGGCCACCACAATCCTGGGATCGAACATGCAGCCGCGCCGCCATCGAATGCGCAAGCCGGCCCGCCCTGACTCCGCGCGACAGTGGGTTCGCTCCGGAGCCCGGGCCGCCGTGCGGGCGTATGCCAAGCGGTATGGCGTCGACCGCTACACCGCGCACGACGAACTCACCGCAATCGGGTTTCCACTGCCGGCCAGCGCGGGGAAATGGGCGCAGCGACCACCACCCCCTGTGCCGCGCAAACGTCCCCGGCGCGCTGATGAGGTCGACGACGCTACCCTGACTGGGTCTGGGTGGGTGACCGTCGGATGTTTGTCGTCGGCCGTTGGTTGAGCTCCTGCGGCCCGCGTATCTCGCACTTGGGTGCGGCGATCTAGAAGAATACGCTGCACGCCAAGACCTGACTCGACGTTTCTGGTCCTCCGCACCGGTGGGCCGCATGTCGGGTGCAGTGCGGTTCCTCCGAAGGACCTTCCGCCAGCCGAGCGGAAGATCGAGCTGCGGCGGATTTTTAGCGGATTAATGCAATCGCCAGCGATGGCCGGCCCCGCCAAAGTTACTGACCTGCGCGTGACGTGCAAGGTGTCGGTGGTCCCGGCTGGGATCGAACCAGCGACCTTCCGCGTGTGAAGCGGACGCTCTTCCACTGAGCCACGGGACCGGCGCCGAGAGGCGAACGAGGTCGAAGACTAGCACGAGGCGGGCGTCCCAGGACGGGCCGCATGCGCCGCAACAGGGCACGCGCTAGCCTAGAGCCGCAACTCATCAAGAGATTTGTGCGCGCCCGTTCACGTGGACTATCGTCGTCCTTCGCACCGGGCGACGATCTCGTCCGTTGCGCGCGGATGTAGCGCAGTTGGTAGCGCATCACCTTGCCAAGGTGAGGGTCGCGGGTTCGAATCCCGTCATCCGCTCGAAGGTGCAAGTGGCATCAATCCCAGCGGTGGAGTGGCCGAGTGGTGAGGCAACGGCCTGCAAAGCCGTGCACACGGGTTCGATTCCCGTCTCCACCTCCAGTTTTGAACCCCCAGCGCGATTAGCTCAGCGGGAGAGCGCTTCCCTGACACGGAAGAGGTCACTGGTTCAATCCCAGTATCGCGCACTGCATTTCTGCCTCCACAGGGAGGCGCTGCCCATCCAAGCAAGCACACCACGAGGGCGGCGGCATTTGCTGCCGCATGAACAGGCCCGGCTGCCTCCATCACATTAGCCGCGGGCCGCCGCGTCTTCCAGGAGATCGGCTGCCTTGGCGAGGCTTTCGGCGGATTTGGTCATTCGCGCGGCAACCTCACGGGCCGAAGCGACGCACCGCGGAGCCAGGACGGAGCCCAGGTCCGCGGCCAGCGATTCCGGGGTGGTCGCCACCAACTGACGCCCGAAGCCGACTCCCAGCCGCTCGACGGCGGCCGCCCACATCGGCTGATCGAGCCAGAGCCAAAGGACCAGCGTGGGGATCCCCGCCCGCAGGCCCGCGGCAGTCGCGCCCGCTCCCCCGTGGTGGACCACAGCGCGGCACGCGGGAAGGACCGCGGCATGGTTCACCGCCTCCACGACCTTGACGTGGTCGAGATGCGGAATCGTGGTGAAATCATTGGGACCGCTGCACACCAGCGCCCGCACGCCCAACTGCGCACAGGCCGCTCCGATCATGGCGACCGTGTCAGCGGGAGACGAGATCGGTGTGCTGCCCAGGCCGAAGCAGATCGGCGGCTCCCCCGCGGCGATCCACGACAACACCTCGTCGTCGACACCCGTGGGCGACTCGAGCGTCAGCGCGCCGACGAAGGGCCGTCGGCCATTCGATTCCACCCAGTGGCCGGCCGGCCCGGGCAAGCAGATCTCGTCGTAGGCCTGAATCTCCAACGCGCCCGGTTGCGACGAGGACTCGGCCGCCTCCGGCAAACCGAGCGCACGGCGCTGGGCGTTGGCGACCCCCGCTGTCGTCGCCGAATAGAGCAGCCCGGTCGACAGGATCCGCGCCGGGAAGAAGTGCAGAGCGGCCAGCGGAATGCCGTGATACTCCGCGACATTGGCGGCGAGCTTCTGCTCGTTGATGCCCGCCACGAGCAGGTCGGCACCCTGTGCCAGCGACGTCAGCGTGGCGCTTTTGTCCATCCAGGTCCGGGTCAGATGCTCCACGGCTTCGGGCAACGCGCCGATCGGGTTTCGAACGTTGCGAACGAATTCCTGGGCCGCGTCTATCCGCTCCCGCGTGTCCGGTCCGTAGGCGACCGCGGCAAGCCCGGCCGACTCGACGAAACCGAGCTTGTCGGGCGGGACCGCCATGCGCACGTCGTGGCCCCGGCGCCGCAGCTCCCGGCCCACAGCGGCGCACGGCTCGACATCGCCCCGACTTCCGTAGCCGGCCAGGACGAATTTCATCGGCGGAATCGCTCACGCAGTTGCGGGTCGGTCTCCCACCACAGTCCTGACGGCGCGGCGCTTTCACCCTCGGCCGCTTCCGCCGCGTCCAACTCGGCGTCGACCTGGACCGCCTGTGCCCTCTCGTCGCGGGACAGCGCCCGCATCAACAACAGCACGAACGGCCACCCGACGACGTCCCCGAGGATCCATAGGACCCCGGCGCCGATCGTCTGATCGAGCCGCTGATCCGGGCCCCACGATCGGTGCAACGCCGCGTAATACGCGGCGCCTATCAACGAACCCTGCCAGATGACCAGCCACAGGACGCCGTCGCCGAGGGCCTCGGCGACGGTGATCAGCAGCGAGATCAGCTGCGGGTACTTGCGGGGAACGGGGTCCGCTTGCAGCCGGGCGTAGAAATAGCCGAAACCCAGCGCTACCAACAGGATTCGAGTGGGCGCGCCGATCCATTCGCTGTCCAGGGACGCGGTGTACCAGGGCGTCAGGTAGAGCAGCCACGGCGTGCCGAGCATCGCCAGCGACGTGGTCGACGGGTGCGCGAACACCCGGGCGACCCGGGTCGCCAACACCCGGTCGATGCGATCGCGCCCGGTGGGGCCCAGCGCGTCGCGGGCGGCGGTGAGCGGCCTGCCCTGCGCGAGGAAGAACGGCACGACGTACAGCAGCAGCAACACCTGCAGTGCCCGCACCCAAAACAGGGCGTAGGCGTACGCGCCGATCGCGCTTGCCGTGGCCAGGGCCCACACCGCGATGCCCACCGCGAAGCACCAGGCCTGCGCGGGTCCGACCGGTTGCTCGGCGTTTCGGCCGCGCCGGTAGCACCAGGCGTACGCGGCGGCCGCCAGCACGATCGCCGCCGCGGAGACCAGGTCCAGATGCCACGTCCGGACCGCGGCGGCCCCGGTCAGCGGTCCCGGATCGACGGGCATGACAAAGGCCTACGGGCCGGCGTCGGTCTTGACGCCGTGGGCCGACAGGGCCGTGGGGCAGTACACGTTGGCGGCAATCGCGGTGAACCTGGCGGCGTTGTCCCCGTGCAGTCCGGAGTTCTGGGCCTGGATCGTCTTGACAACGTCCGCCATCTGCGTGCCCTGCCCCACCGCCTGGCACACCCATTTGCCGGCCGTGATGACCCTGCCCGCGTCGGGGTAGGTGATGCCGGCCGCCTGGAGCGACGCGAGGAATGCGTCGTCGTTGCTGTCGGCGCGCGCGGGCACCGCCATGCCGAGCAGGGCGGCAAGGCTGATCAGCGTCACGAGTGGCGGTTTCACGGCTTCCCGATCGTCGCAGACCGGCGACCAGCCCGCATCCCCATAATGCGAGATGATGCGAGCGTCAACCAACGGTTGACAGCGTCTAATCGTCAACCTACCGTTGACGGCATGTCCCAGCCGACGCCCATCGCCTATCCCGTCCGCCTCGACGAATTGATCAACGCCATCAAACAGGTCCACAACGACGTGCTGGACCAACTCGCCGACGCCGTGCTGGCCGCCGAGCACCTGGGCGAGGTCGCCGACCACCTGATCGGGCACTTCGTCGATCAGGCCCGCCGCTCGGGGGCGTCCTGGACCGACATCGGCAAGAGCATGGGCGTCACCAAGCAGGCCGCCCAAAAGCGGTTCGTCCCGCGGGCCGAGGCCGGCGCGCTCGATTCCGAGCAGGGCCCCTTCAGCCGCTTCACACCGCGAGCCCGCAACGCCGTGGTCGTCGCCCAGAACGCCGCGCACGACGCCGCCAACGCCGAGATCACGCCCGACCACCTGTTGCTCGGGGTGCTCAGCGATCCGGGCGCGCTGGCCACCGTGTTGCTTCATCGGCAGGACGTCGACATCGCCGTTCTGCGTGCGTCCGTCGAGCTGCCCCCGGCCGGCGCCACGTCGCTTGCGCTCATCCCGTTCAGCGGGCCCGCGCGCAAGGCGCTCGAGCTGACCTTCCGCGAGGCGCTTCGGCTCGGCCACAACTACATCGGCACCGAACACATGCTGCTGGCGTTGCTCGAACTCGAGGACGGCGCCGGACCCCTGCACCGGTCCGGCGTCGACAAGGACCGCGTCGAGGCCGATCTGATCGCCGCGCTCGAATCGCTGAGCGGCGGCAGGGGCGTCGATGAACCGGCGCCGGAGGACGGCTGACCAGCTGCGTCGAACCCCTCCCCTTCGCATTACCCCATGTGGCATCATGCGAGGGTCCCGTTCAAGGGTGCCTAGGAGGCGAAGACGTGGCAAAGATGCACCGTTGGCTGATCGTCCTGTCCATCTTTCTCGTCGCCGTGGCGAGCGTCACCGCCGTCGGTGTTGCTGTGTCCGCGCCGCGCGCGTGGGCCGGGGACGCGCCGATCGGCCACATCGGCGACACCCTGCGGGTGGACACCGGCACCTACATCGCGGACGTCACCGTCAGCAGCGTCGCCCCCTGCGACCCGCCGCCCGGATTCGGCTACACCCGCAGCGGCGTTCCGATCAAAAGCTTCCCCGGCAGCACCCCTAACCGCGCCGACGTGACGGTCCGCGCGATCCGGGTGCCCAACCCGTACATCATGGCGACCGAGTTCAGCTTCGACGGGGTAACCCCGTTCGCCGACGCCTACAAGCCGCGGGCCTCCGATGCGCCCGACGCGCTGGACAGCGTGCTCGGCAACGCGCCGAACGGGGCGATCGTGCGCGGCGGGGTGTATTGGGACGCCTACCGCGATCCGGTCTCGACCGTCGTCCTGCTGGACAAGAAGACGGGCGTGCACCTCGCGCAGTGGAACCTCTGAGAACCCGGTCGCTCACCGTACGCACCGCCACGACGGGTTCGGTCGACGCCGACGAGCTGGCTGCCGTCGCCGCGCGCACCTTTCCGCTGGCATGCCCGCCCTCGGCGGCCCCGGGGAACATCGCGTCGTTCATCGCCGCCAACCTGTCGGCCGAACGCTTCGCCGAGTATCTGGCCGATCCGCGACACGCGATCGTCACCGCGGCACAGGGCGGCCGAATCATCGGTTACGCCATGATCATTCGCGGCGCCGACGACGACACCGCGGAGCTGTCAAAGATGTACCTGCTGCCCGACCACCACGGCGCCGGGGTGTCGACCGCGCTGATGGACCTCGCGCTGGCCACCGCCGAGGAATGGGGCGTGCGCCGCGTGTGGCTGGGCGTCAACCAGAAAAATCAACGCGCACAACGCTTTTACGCCAAGAACGGATTCACGGTTAACGGCACCAGGACCTTTCAGGTGGGCACCGGCCGCGAAAACGACTACGTCATGGTCCGCGAGCTTGGTTGATTCCGGCGGCCGTCGGCGTCGTACGGGCCGGAAGCGGACCCGTGCATGCGGGAACTGTAGCGGCGTGCTGCAATCAAGCCCATGCCGCTCTCTGACGCCGGCGGGGCCGAGACGCCGCTGACGCTGCTCGGGTCGATGCGCGAACTCGACGACGGCGAACTCCTGCGGCTCTACGGCTACCCGAAACGCGACGGGCCGTGGGTGCGGGCGAACTTCATCACCAGCGTGGACGGCGGCGCCACCGCCGACGGCACCAGCGGCGCGATGGGCGGGCCCGGCGACCGCCTCGTCTTCAACCTGCTGCGCGAACTCGCCGACGTCATCGTGGTCGGCGCGGGCACGGTGCGCATCGAGGGGTATTCCGGGGCGCACCCGGCCGTCGCCGAGCGGCAGCGGCGCCAGGCCGGCGGGCAGAGCGAGGTCCCGCCGTTGGCGATCGTCACCAAGTCGGGCCGCCTCGACCGGGACATGGCGGTGTTCACCCGGACCGAGGTGCCGCCCCTGGTGCTCACCTGCACGGCGGCGGCCGACGAGACGCGCAGCGTGCTCGGCGACCTTTGCGAGGTGGTCGACTGCTCCGGCGGCGACGCCGGCAAGGTCGACGAGGCCGTCCTGCTGGACGCCCTGGCGGCCCGCGGGATGCGCCGCATTCTGACCGAGGGCGGGCCGATGCTGCTCGGGTCGTTCGTCGAGCGCGACATGCTCGACGAGCTGTGCCTGACGATCGCGCCCTACCTCGTCGGCGGCCTGGCGCGACGCATCGCGACGGGCCCGGGTCAGGTGCTCACCCGGATGCGCTGCGCCCACACCCTGACCGACGGCGCCGGTTACTTGTACACCCGCTACCTGAAGGCATAGCTACTGTGGTCGGCATGAGTCGGCAGATCGCCTCCGCGACGGTCCTGGTCCCGTTGGCCGTCATCGTCACCGCGGCGGTGGCCGGCTGCGTCCCGGGCCTGGGGGCCGACCCGCGCTTCGCCACCAATTCCGGCGCGCGGCCGCAAGGGGTGGCCACGACGAAGCCCCCGGCCAGCGGCCCGCCGCCGATCGCCGCGCCCAAGAACGACCTGTCGTGGCATGACTGCACGTCGAAGGCCTTCAGCGACGCCGCCGTCCCGGCCGCGCCCGGCGTGCAGCTGGATTGCGCGAACTACGACACCGACCTCGACCCGGTGAACGGCGGGTCCGGGACGCTGAGCATCGGCGTGGTCCGCGCGCGCTCGAGTCAGACGCCGCGCGACGCGGGCCCGCTCGTCTTCACCACCGGCTCCGACCTGCCGTCGTCGACGCAGCTGCCGGTGTGGCTTTCGCAGGCGGGCGCCGACGTGCTGCAGACCCATCCCGTCGTCGCCGTCGACCGGCGCGGCATGGGCATGTCGAGCCCCATCGACTGCCGGGATCAACTCGACCGTCAAGCGATGCGCGACCAGGCGCAGTTCCAGCCCGGCGACGACCCGGTGGCCAACCTCTCCGACATCTCGAACACCGCCACCACCAACTGCACCGACGCCATCGCGCCGGGAGCCACCGCCTACGACAATTCGCATGCCGCCTCCGACATCGAGCGGCTGCGCAGCCTCTGGGACGTGCCGGCGGTCGCCCTGGTCGGGATCGGCAACGGCGCCCAGGTGGCGCTGGCCTACGCCGCGTCGCGGCCCGACCGGGTCGCCCGGCTGATCCTCGACTCCCCGGTCGCCCTGGGCGTCAACGCCGAGGCGGCCGCCGAGCAACAGGTCAAGGGCCAGCAGGCCGCGCTCGACGCGTTCGCCGCCCAGTGCGTCGCGGTCAACTGCGCGCTGGGTCCCGATCCGAAGGGCGCCGTCAGCGCGCTGCTGGCCGACGCCCGCGCCGGGAAGGGCCCCGGCGGCTCACCGGTGGCCGCGGTCGCCAACGCCATCACCGTCGCGTTGGGCTTTCCGGCCGGCGGCCGTGTCGACGCCACCACCGCCCTGGCCAACGCGCTGGCGGCCGCCCGCTCCGGCGACGCCAGCCAGTTGAACAGCTTGATCAACCACGCCTACGCCGTCGGCGACTCCGACGGCCAGTTCATCAACTCCTGCAGCGACGCGATCAACCGCCCGACCCCGGACCGGGTCCGCGAACTCGTCGTGGCATGGGGCAAGCTGTATCCCCAATTCGGCACCGTCGCCGCGCTGAACTTGGTCAAATGCGTGCACTGGCCCACGGTTTCGCCGCCGGCGCCGCCGAAGAACCTCAAGATCGACGTCCTGTTGGCGGGCGTGCAGAACGACCCGATCGTCGGCAGCGAGGGGGTGGCTCAGACGGCGGCCACCATCATCAACGCCAACGCGGCCAGCAAGCGGGTGATGTGGCAGGGCATCGGCCACGGCGCCAGCATCTACTCGCCGTGCGCGGTCCCGCCGCTGATCGGCTACCTCAACAGCGGCAAGCTGCCGGGGACCGACACCTACTGTCCCGCCTGATTGTTGGGGCACTCCATCGGTGTACGGTGCGCTGGTGACGGCAGCTGACTTGTTTCGTCCCCGCGCCGGCGCACCCAGCGCGGCGACGATACTGCGGTCGGCGTTGTGGCCGGTGGCCATCATGTCGGTGTTGCACCGCAGCATCGTGCTCACGCTCAACGGCAACATCACCGACGATTTCAAACCCGTCTACCGCGCGGTCCTGAACTTCCGGCACGGCTGGGACATCTACAACGAGCACTTCGACTACGTCGACCCGCACTACCTCTACCCACCCGGCGGCACGCTGTTGATGGCGCCCTTCGGGTACCTGCCGTTCGCGCCGTCGCGCTATCTGTTCATCCTGATCAACACCGTGGCCATCCTGATCGCCTGGTACCTGCTGCTGCGGCTGTTCAAGTTCACGCTGTCCTCGGTGGCCGCGCCCGCCCTGCTGCTGGCCATGTTCTGCACGGAGACGGTGACCAGCACGCTCGTCTTCACCAACATCAACGGCTGCGTCCTGCTGGCCGAGGTGCTGTTCTTGCGGTGGCTGCTGGACGGCCGGGTTAGTCGACAGTGGTGGGCGGGCGTGGCCATCGGGCTAACGCTCACGCTCAAACCCGTGCTCCTGCCCCTGCTGTTGCTGCCGCTGCTGAACCGCCAGTGGCGGGCGCTGGTGCCGGCGTTCGTGGTGCCCGCGGTCATCAACGTCGCCGCGTGGCCGTTGGTCAGCGATCCGATGGACTTCGTCACCCGCACGCTGCCCTACATCGGGGGCGTCCGGGACTACTTCAACAGCTCGATCGAGGGCAACGGCGTGTACTTCGGCCTGCCCACCTGGCTGATCGTCTTCCTGCGGATTCTGTTCACGGTGCTGGCCGCCGGTGCCGTGTGGCTGCTGTACCGCTATTACCGCACGCGCGACCCACTGTTCTGGTTCACCAGCTCGTCGGGCGTGCTGCTGCTGTGGTCGTGGCTGGTGCTGCCGCTGGCCCAGGGCTACTACTCGATGATGCTGTTGCCCTTCCTGATGACCGTCGTGCTGCCCAACTCGCTGATCCGCAACTGGCCGGCGTGGCTGGGAATCTACGGCTTCCTGACGCTGGACGACTGGCTGATCTACCGATACATGAGGTATGGCCGCGCGCTGCAATACCTGAAGATCACCTACGGCTGGTCGCTGCTGCTGATCGTGGCGTTCAGCGTGCTGTACTTCCGCTACTTAGACGCCAAGGCGGACAACCGGCTGGACGGCGGGATCGATCCGCGCGCTAGCGTGGACGCATGACCCCGAAGGTGCAACTGACCGACGACGAGTGGCGCCGGAAACTCACGCGTGAGGAGTTCGACGTGCTGCGTCGCGCCGGCACCGAGCGGCCCTTCACCGGTGAGTACACCGACACCAAAACCGAAGGCGTCTACCAATGCCGGGCCTGCGGCGCCGAATTGTTCCGCAGCACAGAGAAATTCGAGTCGCACTGCGGCTGGCCGTCGTTCTTCGACCCGGCCAACTCCGACGCGGTGATCCTGCGCCCCGACCATTCGCTGGGGACGACGCGCACCGAGGTGCTGTGCGCGAATTGCCACAGCCACCTCGGCCACGTCTTCGCCGGCGAGGGCTACCCGACGCCGACGGATCAGCGCTACTGCATCAACTCGATCTCGCTGCGGCTGGTTCCTGCCTAGGACGCGCGAGACTGTAACCAGCGACGGCTTTACTCGAGAAACGCGTCGCGGAATACAGTTTCGCGACGAGCGGCGTCAGTCCGCGCGGGTGGCGTGCACCTCCCAGAACGGGGCGTGCACCCGGCCGCCCACAAGCCACGGCTCCATGACCCGGAACCGGTCCAGCAGCGTCCGCGCCTGGTCGGCCATGTCGGGGTTGCGGGCCGCCATCATCTCGATCGTCTGGACGCTCAGGTTGACCCGGTAGGTGGTCGGGCCCAGGTAGGTGATCTCCCAGCCGGCGTCCGGCAGCACCTGGCGAAAGTCGGCCTCGGACAACGACCGCATCATCCTGAAGCCGTTGACGTCGTGCTCGCCGAACTCGAACATGTACAGCCGCGCCCCCGGCTTCGTCGCCCGGCGCAGCGCCCGCGCGTACGCCTTCTGCATCTCGGGTTCGGTGCTGAAGGTGTGGTAGAAGGCGCAGTCGACGACGGTGTCGAACCGGTCGTCGAATCCCTCCAGCTTGGTGGCGTCGGCCAGCTCGAAATTCACCGACACCCCGGCCTTTTGCGCGTTCTCCCGGGCCCGCTCCAGCGCGCCCGCCGACCCGTCGATGCCGGTCGCCGAATAGCCCTTCGAGGCGTAATAGATCGCGTGGTGCCCCGGCCCGGTGCCCGGGTCGAGCACCTCGCCCTTGATCGCCCCCAGCGCGACGAGCTGCTGGACCACCGGCTGCGGGCCGCCGATGTCCCACGGCGTGGCGGCCGGCAGCCCGTGGGACAGCCGCTCGTCGCGGTACATCTCCTCGAAACGGGTGGGGTCGGTGACGTCGGGATGGCTCATGGCAGCGAGTTCACCAGCTGCTCGACCGGCACCCGCGGCCCGGTGAAGAACGGCGTCTCGGCGCGGGTGTGCCGGCGGGCGTCGGTGGCGCGCAGCTCGCGCATCAGGTCGACGATGCGGTCCAGCTCGGGGGCCTCGAACGCCAGGATCCATTCGTAGTCGCCCAGCGCGAACGCCGGCACCGTGTTGGCGCGGACGTCCTTGTATTCGCGGGCGGCCATGCCGTGCTCGGCGAGCATGCGGCGGCGTTCCTCGTCGGGCAGCAGGTACCACTCGTAGGACCGCACGAACGGGTACACGCAGATGTAGGCGCCGGGCTCCTCGCCGGCCAGGAACGCCGGGATGTGGCTCTTGTTGAACTCGGCCGGGCGGTGCAGCGCCACGCTGCTCCACACCGGCGCGCAGGCCCGGCCCAGCGTGGTGGTGCGCCGGAAGTCCGCGTAGGTGGCCTGCAGCGCCTCGACGTGGTCGGCGTGGGTCCAGATCATGAAGTCGGCGTCGGCGCGCAGGCCCGCGACGTCGTAGAGGCCGCGCACCACAACGCCGCGCTCCTCCTGCTGCTTGAAGAAGGTCGCGGCGTCGTCGGTGACGGCGTCGCGCTGGTCGCCGAGCTCGCCGGGGCGCACGGAGAACACCGAGAACATCAGGTAGCGAAGGGTCGCGTTGAGCGCGTCGTAATCGAGTTTGGCCATGGAACCTATCGTGCCACTTCCGCATTGAGGGCCTCGGCGGCTCGTCCGGCCGCCCCGACGCACGCCGGCACGCCGATGCCGTCGAGGTAGCTGCCGGCCACGGCGAGGGCCGGCGGCAGGCCGGCGCGCAGCTCGGCGACCAGGTCGGCGTGGCCGGGGCCGTACTGCGGCATGGCGTCGATCCAGCGCTGGACGCGGGCGTCGACCGGGCCGACGGCAACGCCGAAGACGGTGGCCAGGTCGCCCAGCGCCCAGGCGAGTAGCTCGTCGTCGGAAGTGCTTTTGGCCACGTCGTCGCCGAACCGCCCGAACGACAGCCGCAGCTGCTGGGTGTCCCCGCGGGAGCCCCACTTGCGCGATGAGAGCGTAATCGCCTTGGCCCGCAGCGGCTCGCCGGTGGCCACCAGCACGCCGGAGCACTGCGGGAACGGGGTGCCGGCGGGCACGGCGAGCGCCACCACCGCCGACGACGCGCTGGCGATCCGGCCGGCGGCGGCCGAGCTGCGCGGCGCGACCTCGCGCACCAGGCGGGCCAGCCGTGGGGCCGGGACGGCCAGGACCACCGCGTCGGCGTGCCAGCGGGCGCCGGTGTCGTCGTGCAGCTCCCAGCCCGGCTCCAGCCGTTCCACCGCCGCGCGAACCCACCGCACCCGGCCGCGCTCGACGAGCTCGTCGATCAGCGTCTGGTAGCCGCCGTCCAGCGCCCCGAACACCGGCCCGCCGGCGTTCGGGGGCAGCGCCCGCCGGACCGCGTCGGTCAGGCTGGCGGCGCCGCCGTCGAGGGCCGCCGCCACGCCGGGGGCCGCCGCGCGCAGGCCGATCGTCGCCGCCGATCCCGCGTACACCCCGCTCAGCAGCGGGTCCACCGACCGGGCCACGACCTGCTCGCCGAACCGGTCGCCCACCAGCTCGGCGACCGCGGGATCGCCGCCGGGCCGCCACTCCAACGGCCGGGCGGGCTCGGCGTCGATGCGCGCGACCGTCGCCTCGTCGACCAGCCCCGCGACCGAGGCGGCCGACGACGGGATCCCGACGACCGTGCCGGCCGGCAGCGGGTGCAGGTCCCCCCGGCTGTAGATCAGCGGCCGGGCGCCGGTGGTGGACAGCCGGCGCCCCGACAGGCCCAGCTCGGCCAGCAGCGCCGGCATTTCGGGCCGGCGCAGCACGAACGCCTCGGCGCCCAGGTCCATCGGCCGCCCGCCGACCCGCTCGGTGCGCAATATCCCGCCCAGCCGGTCGGCGGGCTCGAACAGCGTGATCGTCGCGTCCTCACCCGCCGCCGCGCGCAGCCGGTAGGCCGCCGTGAGCCCCGAGATCCCGCCGCCCACAACGCAATACGAGCGGGGCCTCATAGCGAGTGGACCAGCGACACCAGCTCGGTCAGCACGCCGGGATCGGTCTCCGGCAGCACCCCGTGGCCCAGGTTGAAGACGTGGCCGGCCGCGCCCGCGTCGACGGCGCGGCGCCCGTCGTCGACCACGGCCCGCGCGGCGCGTTCGGCCACCGGCCACCCCGCCAGCAGCACCGCCGGATCGAGGTTGCCCTGCAGCGCCGTGCCGGGTTGGACGCGGGTCGCGGCGTCGGTCAGGGAGGTTCGCCAGTCCACGCCGACCACCGTCGCCCCCGCCTGCGACATGGCGCCGAGCAACTCCGCGGTCCCCACCCCGAAATGCGTCATGGGCACGCCGCATTCCGCCAGGCCGGCGAACACCCGCGAGCTGTGCGGCAGCACGTAGTGGCGGTAGTCGGCCAGCGACAGCGTCCCCGCCCACGAGTCGAACACCTGGATGGCGTCCACCCCGGCGTCGACCTGGGCCCGCAGGAACGCGACGGTCAGGTCGGTCAGCTTGGACATCAGCGCGTGCCAGCTGGCGGGCTCGGCCAGCATCATCGCCTTGGTGCGGGCGTGGTTGCGGCTGGGACCGCCCTCGACGAGGTAGGACGCCAGCGTGAACGGCGCGCCGGCGAAACCGATCAGCGGCACGTCGCCCAGCGCGGCAACCAGCAGCGACACCGCCTCGTACACGGGCTGAATCGCTTGCGGGTCAAGGGGTTTCATCGCGTGGACGTCGGCATCGGTGCGCACCGGGTGCGCGATCACCGGCCCGACGTCCGCGACGATGTCCAGCTCGACGCCCGCGGCGCGCAGCGGCACCACGATGTCGGAGAACAGGATCGCCGCGTCGACGCCGTGGCGACGGATCGGCTGCAGCGTGATCTCGCAGGCCACCTCGGGGCGCAAGCACGCCGCCAGCATGCTGTGCCGTTCGCGCAGCGCCCGGTACTCGGGCAGCGAGCGGCCGGCCTGCCGCATGAACCACACCGGCACCCGGCCGGGCTTGCGCCCGGTGACGGCGGCCAGGTACGGCGACTCGGGAAGCGCGCGACGGGCGCGCGCGGGGACGTCGGGGGTCTTCATCGGCCTCAATGCTGCCATGCGCCGACATTGCGTAACATCGACGCCGATGCCCGCCACGTACGACGAATTCCCCAGCCTTCGCTTCGAACCCGGTGAGAACGGCGTGCTGACGCTGGTTCTGGACGCCCCGGGACTGAACTCCGTCGGGCCGCAGATGCACCGCGACCTCGCCGACGTCTGGCCGGTGATCGACCGCGATCCCGACGTGCGGGTCGTGCTGGTCCGCGGCGAGGGGAAGGCCTTTTCCTCCGGCGGCAGCTTCGAGCTGATCGAGGAAACCATCGGCGACTTCGACGGCCGGATCCGCATCATGCGCGAGGCCCGCGATCTCGTGCTCAACATGGTCAATTTCGACAAGCCCGTGGTCTCGGCGATCCGGGGGCCGGCCGTCGGCGCCGGCCTGGTGGTGGCGCTGCTGGCCGACATCTCGGTCGCGGGCCGGACCGCGAGGTTCATCGACGGGCACACCCGACTCGGGGTCGCCGCCGGCGACCACGCCGCGATCTGCTGGCCGCTGCTGGTCGGCATGGCCAAGGCCAAGTACTACCTGCTCACCTGCGAGACCCTGCTCGGCGAGGAGGCCGAGCGCATCGGCCTGGTCTCGACCTGCGTCGACGACGACGACGTGCTGCCCACCGCCACCCGCATCGCCGAAAACCTGGCGCAGGGCGCACAGAACGCGATCCGCTGGACCAAGCACAGCCTCAACCACTGGTACCGCATGTTCGGGCCCGCCTTCGAGACGTCGCTGGGCCTGGAATTCGTCAGCTTCGGCGGCCCCGACGTCCGGGAGGGCCTGGCCGCGCATCGCGAGAAACGCCCGGCCCGATTTACCGGGGAAACCGGCGGCTGAGCAGGCTCGATACCGGCCACCATGAGGCCTGATAACGGCTTGGTCGCGACGGGTGCGCCATCCGGCGCGCCTGTTCCCGCTTGTCGGCCGAGGGGTCTACCGTCGAGTTTTGGGACCCGCGCCCGCGACGATGCGGAGCGGGAGCGACGAAGAGGAGCGACCCCGTTGACCTCAGCTGAACCGGCCCCATTCCGCGAGGCGGTGACGGCGATGAACGCCGTCACCGTGCGGCCGGAGATCGAGCTGGGCCCGATCCGACCGCCGCAGCGGCTGGCGCCCTACAGCTACGCGCTCGGGGCCGAGGTCAAACACCCCGACCTCGACGTCATCCCCGAACGGTCCGAGGGCTTGACCAACGAAGAGGCGTTCGGTCGCCTGATCCTGCTGTACGACCCCGACGGCGCCGACGCCTGGGACGGGAACATCCGCCTGGTGGCCTACATCCAGGCCGACCTGGACCCCAGCGAGGCCGTCGATCCCCTGCTGCCGGAGGTCGCGTGGAGCTGGCTGGTCGATGCGCTGCAGTCGCGCCTGCAGCAGGTCACCGCGCTGGGCGGCACCGTCACCGCGACCACGTCGGTGCGCTACGGCGACATCTCCGGGCCGCCGCGGGCCCACCAGCTCGAGCTGCGGGCGTCGTGGACGGCGACCACCCCGGCGGTCGGGGCCCACGTCGAGGCGTTCTGCGAAGTGCTGGAGCACGCCGCGGGTCTCCCGCCGGACGGCGTCACCAATCTGAGCTCGCGGTCCCGCGCCTGACATGGGCGAACCGGCGACCCCTGGGCCCGGCAGCACCCCACCCGAACCCACCCCCCTGGTCCAGCCGGCCGACGGGATTCCCGATCTCTCCGTGACCGTCCCCGAGATCGAGGCGGCCGCCCGGCTCCTGGCCCGCGGGCGCGGACCGTTCGCGGTGGACGCCGAGCGGGCGTCGGGTTTCCGCTACTCCAACCGGGCCTACCTGATCCAGATCCGGCGGGCCGGCGCCGGCACCGTGCTCATCGACCCGGTCAGCCACGGCGCCGACCCGCTGACGGCGCTGCGGCCCGTCGCCGAGGTGCTCGGCACCGACGAGTGGATCCTGCACTCCGCGGACCAGGACCTGCCCTGCCTGGCCGAGGTCGGCATGCGCCCGCCGGCGCTCTACGACACCGAGCTCGCCGGGCGGCTGGCCGGATTCGACCGGGTGAACCTGGCGACCATGGTCGAGCGGCTCCTGGGCCTCGGGCTGGCCAAGGGCCACGGCGCGGCCGACTGGTCCAAGCGCCCCCTGCCCGCCGACTGGCTCAACTACGCGGCGCTGGACGTGGAGCTGCTGATCGAGCTGCGCGCCGCGATCTCGGGCGTGCTCGCCGAGCAAGGCAAAACGGAGTGGGCCACACAGGAATTCGACTATCTGCGGATCTTCAAGGCGGGAGAGGACGGCGGCGAGCTGGCGCCGGCCGCGCGGCGGGAACGCTGGCGGCGCACGTCGGGGATCCATCGGGTGCGTGACCCGCGCGGCCTGGCCGCGGTTCGCGAATTGTGGGCGGCGCGCGACCGCATCGCCCAGCGCCGCGACATCGCGCCCCGCCGCGTCCTGCCGGATTCGGCCATCATCGACGCCGCCCTCACCGATCCGACGACGGTCGAGGGCCTCGTCAAACTGCCGGTGTTCGGGGGACGCAACCAGCGCCGCAGCGCCGAGGTCTGGTTCGCGGCGCTGGAGGCGGCCCGGCACAGCACGGATCCGCCGGACGAGGTCGAGGCGCCGAATGGGCCGCCACCGCCGGCGCGCTGGAGCCGGCGGAAGCCGGAGGCCGCGGCGCGGCTGGAGGCGTCGCGGGCCGGGCTGTCGGAGGTGTCGCAGCGGGTGGGTGTTCCCACGGAGAACCTGGTCTCACCCGACCTGGTGCGGCGCCTGTGCTGGGACTGGGAGACCGCGCCCGACGCGCTCGAGGCGGTCGACGGTTTCCTGCGCGCCGGCCACGCGCGGCCGTGGCAGCGAGAGCTCGTCGACCCCGTTTTGGCCCGGGCGCTGCAGCCGCCGGCCGACGACGGTTAGTCCAGGTGCTCGCGGATCTCCGCCTCCGCGACGCCGCTGCCCAAAGCCGCGACCCAGCCGGTGATGCGGCGCGCCACATCCTGGTCGGTCAGCCCCTGGTCGGCCAGCACCTCGCCCCGCGAGGCGTGCTCGTAGAACCCCTGCGGCAGCCCGACGTCGCGGCAGGGCACGTCGATCTCCGCGCGCCGCAGCGCGGCCGACACCGCCGAGCCCACGCCGCCGTTGACGCCGTTGTCCTCGCACGTGACGACCAGCTTGTGCCACGCCGCCAGTTCGAGGACGCCGTCGGAGACCGGCAGCACCCAGCGCGGGTCGATCACCGTCACCCCGATCCCCTGGTTGTGCAGCCGCTTGGCCACCGCCAACGCCATCGACGCGAACGCGCCGACGCCGACCAGCAGCACGTCGTGGTTCAAGCCGGGTGCCGGCACCGCGAGCACGTCGACACCCGAGTGGCGCTCCAGGGCCGGGATGTCTTCGCCCACATCGCCTTTGGGGAACCGGATCGCCGTCGGGCCGTCGTCGACGTCGAGGGCCTCGCCGAGTTCCTCGCGCAGCCGGGTCGCGTCGCGGGGCGCGGCCACCCGGATGCCGGGCACGATGTTCAGCATCGACAGGTCCCACATGCCGTTGTGGCTGGGGCCGTCGGAACCGGTGACGCCGGCCCGGTCGAGCACCATGGTGACGGGCAGCCGGTGCAGCGCCACGTCCATCATGATCTGGTCGAAGGCCCGGTTGAGGAACGTCGAATAGATGGCGACCACCGGGTGCATGCCGCCCATCGCCAGCCCGGCCGCCGACGTCAGCGCGTGCTGCTCGGCGATGCCGACGTCGAACAGGCGATCCGGGAACTGCTGGCCGAACGCCGTCAGCCCGGTCGGGCCGGGCATCGCCGCCGTGATGGCGACGATGTCGCGGCGCCGCCTGCCGTAGCCGATGAGCGCGTCGGAGAAGGTCGCCGTCCAGCCCGGGCCGGCGACCTTGGTCGCCTGGCCGGTCGCCGGGTCGATCACGCCGCAGGAATGCATCTGCTCGGCCTCGTCGTCCTCGGCCGGCGCGTAGCCCATGCCCTTGCGGGTGACGACGTGCACGATCACCGGCCGCCCGAAGCCGCGGGCGTGGCGCAGCGCGGCCTCCACCGCGCGCTCGTCGTGGCCGTCGACCGGGCCGACGTACTTCAGGCCGAGGTCGGTGAACAGCAGCTGCGGCGACAGCGAGTCCTTGATACCGGCCTTGACGCTGTGCATGAAGCGGTAGGCGAGCTGGCCGATGAGCGGCAGCGAGCGCACCGCGTCGCGGCCCTTCTCCAGCACGTGTTCGTAGGCCGGCTGCAGCCGCAGCGTCGCGAGGTGGTCGGCGACGCCGCCGATGGTCGGCGCGTAGCTGCGGCCGTTGTCGTTGACCACGATGATCACCGGGCGGCGCGACGCGGCGATGTTGTTCAGCGCCTCCCAGCACATGCCGCCGGTGAGGGCGCCGTCGCCGACCACCGCGACCACGTGCCGGTTGCGCTGCCCGGTCAGCTCGAACGCCTTGGCCAGGCCGTCCGCGTAGGACAACGCCGCGCTGGCGTGGCTGGACTCCACCCAGTCGTGGTCGCTCTCGGCGCGCGACGGGTACCCCGACAGCCCGCCCTTTTTCCGCAGGCTCTCGAAGTCGTGGCTGCGGCCGGTCAGCATCTTGTGGACGTACGCCTGGTGGCCGGTGTCGAAGAGGATGGGGTCGTGCGGCGAGTCGAACACCCGGTGCAGCGCCAGCGTCAGCTCGACGACGCCGAGGTTGGGCCCCAGGTGCCCCCCGGTGGCGGCGACCTTGTGGATCAGGAACTCGCGAATCTCGGCGGCCAGATCGCATAGCTGCTGCTGGGAAAGGTGTTGCAGATCGGCGGGCCCGCGGATCTGTTCCAGCATCCCGTCAGTCTACGCAGCGGCCGCCCGATCCCCGGTCCCTCAGTGCCCGGCCGGCCCGGTGGGCGGCCGGGCGCCCCGACGTATTGTCTGCACTATGCGCGCCGCGGAACTCGCCGAGGACTTCCCGGTCGTCACCGTCGACTCCGACGCGCTCGATGCCGCCCGCCTGCTCGCCGAGCACCGCCTGCCCGGGATCGTCGTCACCGACCGGTCCGGAAAGCCCTTCGCGGTGCTGCCGGCCTCCCAGGTCGTCCGGTTCATCGTGCCGAAATACGTCCAGGACGACCCCTCGCTGGCCGGCGTGCTCACCGAGTCCGTGGCCGACCGCGCCGCGGACAAGTTGGGCGGCAAGACGGTCGGGGACATGCTGCCCGAGCACCTGACCAATGTGCCGTGGGCGCAGGCGGACGACACGATCATCGAGGTGGCCGCCGTGATGGCGCGGCTGCGCAGCCCGCTGATCGCGGTGGTCAAAGACAAGGCGTTGGTCGGCGTCATCACCGCGTCGCGCCTGCTGGCCGCGGCCCTAAAACACTGACGCCAAACCCTTGAGCACACAGGACAATCGATGAGCGTCGTCGCGGTCGCCGTGTTCGTCGTGGCCTACGCGCTGATCGCCAGCGACCGCGTGCACAAGACGCTGGTGGCGCTGGCCGGCGCGGCGATCGTGGTCGCCCTGCCGGTGATCGATTCCGACGACGTGTTCTACTCCCGCGACACCGGAATCGACTGGGACGTCCTGTTTTTGCTGCTGGGCATGATGATCATCGTCAGCGTGCTCCGGCAGACCGGCGTGTTCGAGTACACCGCGATCTGGGCCGCCAAGCGCGCCCGCGGCTCGCCGCTGCGCATCATGGTCCTGCTGGTGGTCGTCACCGCGATCGCGTCGGCCCTGCTGGACAACGTCACCACGGTGCTGCTGATCGCCCCGGTCACGCTGCTGGTGTGCGACCGGCTGGCGATCGGTCCGGCGCCGTTCTTGATGGCCGAGGCGTTCGCGTCGAACATCGGCGGCACCGCGACGTTGATCGGCGACCCGCCCAGCATCATCATCGCCAGCCGGGCGGGCCTGAGCTTCAACGACTTTCTGATCCATCTGGCCCCGATCGTGATCATCGTCCTCGGCGTCTTCGCCGCGTTGTTGCCGCGCCTGTTTCCGGGCGCGTTCGCCGTCGACCCCGAGCGGGTCGCCGACGTCATGTCGCTGGAGGAGCGCGAGGCCATCCGCGATCCCCGCCTGCTGATCAAATGCGACGTCGTCCTGATCGCGGTCCTGGCGGCGTTCGTCGCCCACGGCCCGCTGCACATGCAGCCGTCCATCGCGGCGCTGCTGGGCGCGGGCGTTCTCATCGTGATTTCCAGGCTGGAGCATTCCGACTACCTGGCCGGCGTCGAGTGGGACACGCTGTTGTTCTTCACCGGGCTGTTCGTGATGGTCGGGGCCCTGGTCAAGACCGGCGTCGTCAACGACCTGGCGAAGGCGGCCACCGCGGCGACCGGCGGGCACGCCCTGCTGACGACGATGGTGATACTCGCCGCGTCGTTCGTGCTCAGCGGCCTCATCAACAACGTCCCGTACGCCGCGACGATGGCGCCGATCGTCGCGCAGCTGGTTCCGTCGATCGCGGGCCACGCCGGCGCCCAGGCGCTGTGGTGGGCCCTGGTCCTCGGCACCGACCTGGGCGGCAACCTGACCGCCGTCGGCGCCAGCGCCAACGTCGTCATCCTCGGGATCGCCCGGCGCGCCGACAGCCCCATCTCCTTCTGGGAGTTCACCCGCAAGGGCGCGATCGTCACCGCGGTCTCCGCCGGGCTGTCCGCGCTCTACCTGTGGCTGCGGTATTTCGTTTTCGGCTGAGGCGAGACTGCGGTGGCGGCGCCGAGCCTGCGCGTAGAGCGTGTGCAATCGCGTTACCGGCACCCTGAGCGCAGTCTCGGCGCGGCGGTGAAAGCCTACTGCGCCAGCAGCGCCACGCATTCGGTGTGATGCGTGAGGGGGAAGGCATCGAACACCCGCAGCTTCTCGACGGCGTAGCCGTGGCCGCGGTAGAGGCCGATGTCGCGCGCGAACGACGCCGCCTCGCAGCCGATGTGCACCACCCGCGGAACCCCGGCGGCGGCCAGGAGGTCGATGACGTCGCGGCCGGCACCTGCCCGCGGCGGATCCAGCACGGCCACGTCCGCCCTCGAGGCGCTCGCGCGTTGCGCGGTCAGCGCGCGGCGCACCGAATCGGTGACGACGTCGACCTGCGGCAGGTCGGCCAGCGCGGCCCGGGCGGCCCGCGTCGCCCCGCGCGACGTGTCGACCGTCAGCACCCGGCCCGACTCCCCCACCGCGTCGCCGAGCACCGCGGCGAAAACGCCCGCGCCGCCGTAGAGATCCCACACGGTCGCGCCGGCGCCGGGCCGCGCCCAGTCGGCGACCAGGCCGCTGTAGACCCGCGCCGCGTCCCGGTGCGCCTGCCAGAACGCCGTCACCGGCACGCGCCAGTTGCGCGCGCCCACCCGCTGCACCGCCTCGTAGCCGCCTTCCGCCACCGTCGTCACGGTCCGGCCGCCCTGCCGCAGCGTGCGCACCACGTGGCGCTCGCCGTCGTCGTCGACCGCGACGTGCAGCTGCGCGGTCGGGGGCCAATCGGCCTCCGCCAGCCCGTCCAGCATTCCGGCCGGCAGCTGCGCGCAGCGCAGGTCGGTCACCAGCTCGGCGCTGTGGTACCGGTGAAAGCCCGGCCGGCGGTCGCCACCCGTATCCAGCCGGACCCGGGTGCGCCAGCCGGTGGGGCCGGACTCCGAAAGCGCCTCGGCCACACCGCTCCAGCGGTGTCCGCCCAGCCGCTCCAGCTGATTGGCGACGACCTGGGCCTTGAGCACCCGCGCCGCTTCCGGGGCGACGAACGCCAGATCGCAGCACCCGGCGCCGTCGACCCCGGCGATCGGGCACAGCGGCGCCACCCGATCGTCCGACGGTTCGATCACCTCGACAACCTCCGCGTGCCAATAGGACCCGCGGTCCGCGGTGACCCGCACCCGCACCTGCTCGCCGGGCAGCGCGTAGCGGACGAACACCACCCGGCCCTCGTGGTGTGCCACGCAGCTGCCGCCGTTGGCGGGGGCGCCGGTGACCACCGTGAGTTCCGGGCCGGCCGGCGCGCTCAATCGAAGATTCCGCGCCGGGTGTCGCCGGGCGCCGCGTGGTGTTGGAGCGTCATGAGCCGCTCCGACGAATTCAATTGCCAGGGAACGGAAGTCACCATGACGTTGGGCATGAACAGCAGCCGGCCCTTGAGCCGCAGCGCGCTTTGGTTGTGCAGCACCTGCTCCCACCAATGGCCCACCACGTACTCCGGAATGAACACCGTCACCACGGTGCGGGGCGACTCCTTGCTGACCCGTTTGACGTAATCGAGTATCGGACGGGTGATTTCGCGGTACGGCGAGGCGATGACCTTGAGCGGCACGCTGATGTCGCTGTCCTCCCACTTGTGCACCAGATCGCGGGTCTCCCCGTCGTCGACGCTGACCGTGAGGGCCTCCAACGCGTCGGGGCGGGTGGCGCGCGCGTAGGCCAGCGCCCGCAGGGTCGGCAGGTGCAGCTTCGACACCAGCACCACGGCGTGATTTCGGCTGGGCAGCACCACGCCGGTCTGGGCGGCGGCCTGCTCGGCCAGTTCCCGGTTGACGGTGTCGTAGTGCTTGCGGATCAGCTTCATGACGATGAACAGCGCGCTCATCGCGACGACGGCGATCCACGCCCCGGCGAGAAACTTGGTGATCAGCACGACGAACAACACCGCGCCGGTGGAAAGCAGGCCGACCGTGTTGACCACCCGCGAGCGCATCATCTTGCGCCGCGTCCGCGGCTCGGTCTCGGTGCGCAGCAACCGGGTCCAGTGCCGGACCATGCCGATTTGGCTCAGCGTGAACGAAATGAACACCCCGACGATGTACAGCTGGATCAGCGCGGTGACCTCGGCGCGGAACGCGATGATCGCCAGGAGGGCCGCCACCGACAGGAACAGGATCCCGTTGGAGAACGTCAATCGGTCTCCGCGCGTGTGCAATTGGCGCGGAAGGTAGCTGTGCTGCGCCAGGACCGAGCCGAGCACCGGGAACCCGTTGAACGCGGTGTTGGCCGCCAGCACCAGGATGAGCGCGGTCACCGTGGCGAGCAGCAGGAATCCGATGTGGAAGCTGCCGAACACGGTCTCGGCCAGCTGCGCGACCAAGGTCTTCTGGTAGTAGTTCGGCGGGGCGCCGGTCAGCTGGGTGGCCGGATCCTCGACGAGCTGGACCCCGATCTTCTCGGCCAGCACGATGATGCCCATCAGCAGCGCCACCGCGATCCCGCCCAGCATCAGCAGCGTCGTCGCCGCGTTGCGCGACTTGGGTTTCTGAAACGCCGGCACCCCGTTGCTGATCGCCTCCACACCGGTCAGCGCCGCGCACCCCGAGGAGAACGACCGCGCCACCAGGAACGCCAGCGCGAAACCGACGACCTGGCCGTGCGCGGCGTGCATCTCGAACCCGGCGGACTCCGCCCGCAGCGGGTTGCCCAGCACGAAGATCCGGAACAGGCCCCAGCCGATCATGATGAGGACCCCGACGATGAACGCATAGGTCGGGATGGCGAAGGCCACCCCGGACTCGCGGACGCCGCGCAGGTTCAGCGCCATCACCAGCAGGATGGAGGCCACGCAGAAGAACACCTTGTGTTCGGCCACGATCGGGATCGCCGAGCCGATGTTCGACATCGCCGACGCCGTCGAAACGGCAACGGTGAGAACGTAATCCACCATCAGGGCGCTGGCGACCACGAGGCCGGCGGTGTCGCCGAGATTGGTGGTGACCACCTCGTAGTCGCCGCCGCCCGACGGGTAGGCGTGCACGTTCTGCCGGTAGCTGGCCACCACGACCAGCATGACCGCGGCCACGGCAAGACCGATCCACGGCGTCAGCGCGTACGCGGTCACCCCGGCCACCGACAGCATCAGGAAGACTTCCTCGGGCGCATACGCCACCGACGACAGGGCGTCGGAGGCGAACACCGGCAAGGCGATCCGCTTGGGCAGCAGCGTGTGGCTCAGCCGGTCGCTGCGAAACGGCCGACCGATGAGCAACCGGCGCGCGGCGGTGGAAAGTTTGGGCACGAGAGCCAAGAGTAAGCCCACCGAGGCTTGGTAGCGTTTCGTAGGCGAGAATGTCCCGAACCCGAAATCGGCTGGACAACCGGGTTTGCCGAACGCCGGACGCAGGACGCAACCGAGAGGACCTCACGTGCGGGTGGTGGTGATGGGTTGCGGCCGGGTGGGCTCGTCGCTGGCCGACGGGCTGTCCCGAATCGGCCACGACGTGGCGGTCATCGACCGCGACGGCACCGCGTTCAACCGGCTCAGCCCGGAGTTCGCCGGCGAGCGGGTGGTGGGCCAGGGGTTCGATCGGGACGTTCTGCTCAAGGCGGGCATCGAGGAGGCCGACGCGTTCGCCGCCGTGTCCTCCGGGGACAACTCCAACATCATCTCGGCCCGGCTGGCCCGGGAGACCTTCGGCGTCCAGCGCGTCGTCGCCCGGATCTATGACGCCAAGCGTGCCGAGGTCTACGAGCGCCTCGGCATTCCGACGATCGCCACGGTCCCCTGGACCACCGATCGGCTGCTCAACGCGCTCACCCGGGAAGGCGAGACCGCCAAGTGGCGCGACCCGACCGGCACCGTCGCCGTGGCCGAGGTCGACCTGCACGAGGATTGGGTCGGGCGCCGGGTCACCGAGCTGGAGCAGGCCACCGGCGCCCGGGTGGCGTTCTTGATCCGGTTCGGGACCGGCGTGTTGCCCGAACCGAAGACCGTCATTCAGGCCGGCGACCAGGTGTACCTCGCCGCGATATCCGGCCGCTCCGCCGAGGCGGTGGCCATTGCCGCGTTGCCGCCCAGCGAGGACCTCGAGACGGGACCGCAGAAGTGAAGGTCGCCGTCGCGGGGGCCGGCGCGGTCGGCCGCTCGGTCACTCGCGAGCTGCTGACCAACGGCCACGACGTGACCCTGATCGAACGCAATCCCGATCACGTCGACGTCGACGCGATCCCGGCCGCGCACTGGCGCCTGGGCGACGCCTGCGAGCTGAGCCTGCTGCAGTCGGTGCACCTGGAGGATTTCGACGTCGTCGTGGCCGCGACCGGCGACGACAAGGTCAACGTGGTGCTGTCCCTGCTGGCCAAGACCGAGTTCGCGGTGCCGCGGGTGGTGGCCCGGGTCAACGATCCCCGCAACGAATGGCTGTTCACCGACGCCTGGGGGGTGGACGTGGCGGTGTCCACGCCGCGCATGCTGGCGTCGCTGATCGAGGAGGCCGTCGCCGTCGGCGATCTGGTGCGGCTCATGGAATTCCGCAGGGGCCAGGCCAACCTGGTCGAGATCACGCTGCCCGACGACACGCCGTGGGGCGGCAAGCCGGTGCGCCGGCTGCAGCTGCCGCGGGACGCCGCGCTGGTGACGATCCTGCGCGGCCCGCGCGTCATCGTGCCCGAAGCCGACGAGCCGCTGGAGGGCGGCGACGAGCTGCTCTTCGTCGCGGTCACCGAGGTCGAGGAGGAGCTGCGCAAGCTGCTGCTGCCGGCCGCCGAGCCCGGCGACGACGCGGGGCCGTGAGGGGGGGTTCGGCGCGCTACTCGGCGTCGGCCGGCTCCGGTGCGGGCAGGGCCCGCTGGGCGGCCTTGATCGCCGCGTAGGTCGCCAGCGCGGCCAGCAAGGTCAGCGGCCAACCCATCCCGATCCGCGCCACCCCGAGCCAACCGGTCTGGTCGGCGTCGTAGAGGAGCCGCTGGACCGCGAACCGGGCGCCGAAGACCAGCGTCCAGCACAGCGACGCGACGTCGAACGCGTAGACGGCCCGGGGCGCCCCGCGCCAACCGCGGTCACGCCCGCCGGCCCAGCTCCAGATGTAGCCGACTAGGGGGCGGCGGATGAGGATGGACACGGCGAAGACCACCGCCCACAGCAGCGACATCCAGATGCCCAGCAGGAAGTAGCCCTTGGACTCCCCCACGATGTAGGCGATCAGCGCGCACACGGCGACCCCGATGAACCCCGACAATGCCGGCTGGGTGGATTCCCGGCGGATCAGCCGCCACAGCAGGACCAGCGCGGCCACGCCCAGCGCGGACCCGATCGCGGGCACCAAGCCGGACAGGCCGGAAGCCACCACGAACGTCACCACCGGCAGCGACGAGTAGACGATGCCGCTCACCCCGCCCGCCTGGGCCAGCAGGCGTTCCGGGCTGGTGCGATTGGTCGTCACGGGCTTGCCCACACCGCCGGGGAGAGTCACCGCTGGATTTCGTAGTGCGGGTTGTAGATCGCCTTGGTCCCGTTCTCGAGCTTGCCCATCCGGCCCCGCACCCGCAGCGTGCGGCCCGAGTCGATGCCGGGGATGCGGCGTTGACCCAACCACACCAGCGTGACGGTGTCGGTGCCGTCGAACAACTCGGCGCGCACCCCGCCCGAACAACCCTTGCCGTTCGTCTCCACGCTGCGCAACGTGCCGATCATGGTGACCTCCTGGCCACGCTCGCAATCGATCGCACGCTGCGCGCCGGTACTCGCGACTTCGTCGGACAACTCTTCGGAGTCACGTTGCTCCGGGTCCTCCGTCAAGCGACGGGTGAGCCGGCGCAGATACCCTTGGGCCCCCATGGCCACTCCTGAAATGCTGGTAAATCCTCGACGCTTCCATCTATGCCAACGGACACCGTAGACCTCTTGGTTCCCCGGCGCCAACCGAGCCAAACGGTATGTTGAGCGCCTATGACGGCCGTGCAATATCGAGGGGCGGCGGTCGATCTGCGCGGTGTCACGACGGTGTTGTTGCCGGGGACCGGCTCCGACGACGACTACGTCCACCGGGCGTTTTCCGGCCCCCTGGAAAGGGCCGGCGCGGTGCTGGTCGCCCCGCCGCCCCGCCCGGATCGGTTGATCGACGGCTACCTGTCCGCCTTGGACGAGGCCGCACGCGAAGGCCCGATCGGCGTCGGCGGCGTCTCGATCGGCGCCGCGGTGGCGGCCGCGTGGGCGCTGGCCCGTCCCGATCGCGCGATCGCGGTCCTGGCCGCCCTGCCGGCCTGGGCGGGCGCCCCCGGAACGGCGCCGGCGGCCCTGGCGGCGCGCTATTCGGCGGCCCGGCTGCGCGCCGACGGTTTGGCGGCGACGACGGCGCAGATGCGGGCGTCGAGCCCGGCGTGGTTGGGCGACGAGCTGGCCAGGTCGTGGCGCGCCCAGTGGCCGCAACTGCCCGACGCCATGGACGAAGCGGCGTCCTACGTCGCGCCGAGTCATACCGACCTGGCCCGGCTCGCCACACCGCTGGCGGTGGCCGCCGCGGTCGACGATCCGATCCACCCGCTGCGGGTGGCTGTCGACTGGGTCGCGGCCGCGCCGCGCGCGGCGCTGGAAACCGTGACGCTGGATCAGATCGGCGCGGACCCCACGGCGTTGGGCGCGGCCTGCCTGTCCGCGCTGGCCGCCGTCTAGCGACCCTTGGTCGCTTTTGCGGTGTTGACTCTGCGCCCACCAGGAAGAAGTTCGAGTAGACCGCCTGGTGGGCGCAGAGTCATCGACGCGGACCGTCAGCCGCCGGTGGAGCGGAGCTGCTGCATGGCCGACCCCTCGGCGCTTCGGCGCTCGGCCGGCTGCTGCGCCTCGGCCTGTTGCGAGGCCCGCTGCGCGGCCGCGGCCGCGGCCAGCTGCTCCGCCATCGGTTCGGGCAGCTGCACGGCCAGCGGCGTCCGCACCGGCAGCGGTGTGTCACCGCGGCGAACCACGGTGTCCGCCAGCGCCGCACGCGCCTCCCGCTCCAACGCCTCCATGGTGTCGTAGGAGCCGTTGATGACGCAGCGGATCATCCAGCGATAGCCGTCGACCCCGATGAAGTGCACCACGCCGGCCGCGGCGCCGATCACCTCGCGGCCCCACGGGCCGTCCACGATGCTGACCTGCGCCGAGTCCTTGCGCAGCGAGTCGGCGAGCTCGCCGGCCACCTCGCGCCACAGGCCGCCCGTCTTGGGCGCCGCGTAGGCGGCGATCGTGAAACGACCGTTGGGCGTGACGACCCACACCGCGCTGGGGACGCCGGTCTCGGTCAGCTCGACCTGCAGCTGGCCCGCCTCCGGCATCGGGATGAGCACGGAGCCCAGGTCGAGCCGGGCCAGCTCCGCGACCGCGGGGTCGTCGAAGTCCTCGATGTCGAACGGGCCCTCAAGCTCGTCGGGCTCCTCGGCGGAAGCCTGGGCCTCGACGTCGTCCGTGGGGTCGCCGTCGTCTTTGTCTGAGCGCTTACCGAATGCCGCCATCACAAACTCGCATGTCCTCCGGAGGAACCGTGGCCACCGTCGCCACGGGATGTCTGGGCCAGCCCGGCCTCGTCGAACGACGACACCTCCACCAGCTCCACCAATTCGACCCGCTGCACCAGCAACTGGGCGATCCGGTCGCCGCGGTGCACCACGATGGGCTCGACCGGGTCGAGGTTGATCAGCGCGACCTTGATCTCGCCGCGGTAGCCCGCGTCGATGGTCCCGGGACTGTTGACGATCGAAAGCCCCACCCGCGCGGCCAATCCCGAGCGCGGGTGCACCAGGCCGACCATTCCGAACGGAATGGCGACCGCGACACCGGTGCCCACCAGGGCGCGTTGCCCGGGGGCCAGCGTGACGTCTTCGGCGCTGTAGAGATCGACCCCGGCGTCGCCGTCGTGGGCGCGGCCGGGCAGCGGAAGTTCGGGGTCGAGGCGGACGATGGCCAGACTGGTCGACACGGGGCCACAGATTACCCTTGACCGCGTGTCCACTACGCGCGTCGCGCCGCACAGTGTGCGATATCGCGAACGACTATGGGTGCCCTGGTGGTGGTGGCCGCTGGGCTTCGGGCTGGCGGGACTGATCGCTTTCGAAGTCAACCTGGGCGTTCGCTCCCTTCCCGACTGGCTGCCGTTCGCCGTCCTGTTCACGGTTGCGGCCGCGGCGCTGCTGTGGCTGGGCCGCGTCGAGATCCGGGTCACCGCCGACCCGGCCGCCCCGGGCGGGGTGGAACTGTGGGCGGGGGAAGCGCACCTGCCGGTCACCGTGATCGCCCGGTCCGCCGAGATAGCGCGCTCGGCGAAGTCCGCGGCCCTGGGCCGGCAGCTCGACCCGGCGGCCTTCGTGCTGCATCGGGCATGGGTCGGACCGATGGTCCTGGTGGTCCTGGATGACCCGGACGACCCGACGCCGTACTGGCTGGTGAGCTGCCGTCACCCGGAGCGGGTGCTGTCGGCATTACGCAGCTGACCGATCAGGCTGCGCAGTCGGTACAGATCATCACGCCATTCTTCTCGCTGGCGAGCCGGCTGCGGTGTTGCACCAAAAAGCAGCTCGAGCAGGTGAACTCGTCGGCCTGCTTGGGAATGACGCGAACCGACAGCTCCTCACCGGACAGGTCGGCGCCGGGCAACTCGAAAGATTCGGCGGATTCGGATTCATCCACATCGACCACCGCCGAGGCCGCTTCGTTTCGTCGTGCTTTGAGCTCCTCCAGCGAGTCCTCCGAGACGTCGTCGGTCTCGGTGCGCCGTGGAGCGTCATAGTCGGTAGGCATAATTTTCCCTGCCTTATCCCCTCGAATGCCCTCGTTATCCCAAGCAACGCTTTGTACCAGCGTCGAACGCATCCACCAAATGATTCGTGCCCGTATCACGTCCCGCTGTCATGTGATTTACGTCACACCACCGGGTTGACCCTTGTCTTGAGTCTTAAACAGGGCGTTTAGAGTGCAGCTATGGTCGCACAAATCACCGAGGGTACCGCTTTTGACAAGCACGGTAGGCCCTTTCGGCGACGCAATCCCCGCCCCGCGATTGTCGTGTTGGCCTTCCTGGTGCTGGCGACCGGGGTGGTCTGGACGGTGGCGCTGACGCGACCGGCGAAGGTGCGCGAGGCCGTGGTGTGCAACCCGCCGCCGCAGCCGGCCGGGTCGGCGCCGGCCCAACTCGGCGAGCAGGTGTCGAGGACGGCCATGGCGGACGTCGTTCCCGCCAAGCTCGGCGACACCAGGGTCCGCGTCCTTAACGCCAGCGGGCGCGGTGGACAGGCCGCCGACGTCGCGGGCGCGATGAAGGACCTGGGCTTCGCCCAGCCGACCGCCGCCAACGACCCCGTCTACGCCGGCGCCAGGCTGAACTGCCAGGGCCAGATCCGTTTCGGCACGGCCGGCCAGGCCACCGCGGCCGCGGTGTGGCTGGTGGCCCCCTGCACGGAACTGTTCAACGACAACCGCGCCGACGACTCCGTCGATCTCGCCCTCGGCACGGAGTTCACCGCGTTGGCGCACAACGACGACATCGACGCGGTGCTGGCGAGCCTGCGCCCGGGCGCCACCGAGCCGTCGGATCCCCTACTGCTGCAGAAGATTCACGCCAGCAGCTGCTGAGGCGGTCAATCCAGGATCGGGTCCAGGCCGTTGAACCGCTCCAGGACGGCCAACAGCTCGTCGGCGATTCCGGGGGCGGCGGCCACCACCAACCCGCCGCCGCCCGCGCCGTCGTGCGCCGGCACCACCACGCGGGCACCCGCCTCGGCGGCGATCAGGGCGCCGGCCGCGCGATCCCAGACCTGCAGTCCGTGCTCGTAGAAGGCGTCCAGCCGGCCCGCGGCGACCATGCACAGGTCCAGCGCCGCCGAACCGATGCGGCGCACGTCGCGGACCGCCGGCAGCAGCCGCGCCAACAACGCCGCCTGGGTGGTGCGGCGCCGCCGCGAGTAACCGAAACCGGTGCCCAGCAACGCCATCGACAAGTCGTCGACGGCCGAGCAGCGCAACGCGCCCGTCCCCCGCTCGTCGGTGACGTGCGCGCCGAGGCCCGCCGCCGCCGAGTACACCCGGCCGGCGACGACGTCGGCGACCGCGCCCGCGACCGAGACGCCGTCGATCTGGGCGCCGACCGACACCGCGTAGGCCGGGATGCCGTAGACGAAATTCACCGTGCCGTCGATGGGATCGAGCACCCAGGTGACCGCGTCCGTGGCCGCGGGATCGGCGGGGCCGCCACCCTCCTCGCCGAGGATCGGGTCGCCGGGCCGAAGCTCGGCCAACCGATCCCGCAGCAGCCGCTCGGCCTCGGTGTCGACCACGGTCACCGGATCGGTCGGCGTGGTCTTCGACCGCACCGCGCCGCTGCCCGCGGTCGCCGGGTCGTCACCGAACAGCTCGGCGCGGCGGCGCCGCACGAACCCGGCGGCCTCGGCGGCCAGCGTCTCGGCCACCGAACGCAGCCGCGCGGGCTCGGCCGGCTGAACCGCGGGGCGCGTCACCGCTCTATCGCATCACAGCCGCCGCGGCCGCGCAGACGCCCCCGCTAAGGTGAGCGGACAGCCAAGTCTCGCCGAGGAGTTTCGATGACCAGCCCCGACTCGACCGCCTCCACGCCGCAGCGTCGTGGATTCGGGGTCGACGTCGGCGGCAGCGGCATCAAGGGCGGCATCGTCGACATGGACACCGGGCTGTTGATCGGCGAACGGATCAAGCAGTTGACCCCGCAACCGGCGACGCCGTCGGCGGTCGCGAAGACCATCGCCGAGGTCGTCAACGGGTTCGGCTGGACCGGCCCCCTCGGCGTGACCTATCCCGGCGTCGTCACCCACGGCGTCGTCCAGACGGCGGCCAACGTCGACAAGTCCTGGATCGGGACCAACGCGCGCGACGTCATCAGCGCCGAACTCGACGGCCAGGACGTGACGATCCTCAACGACGCCGACGCGGCCGGGCTCGCCGAGCAGCGCTACGGCGCGGGCAGAGACCAGCCCGGCCTGGTCGTGTTGCTGACCTTCGGCACCGGGATCGGCTCCGCGGTCATCCACAACGGGACGCTGATACCCAACACCGAATTCGGGCATCTCGAGGTCGGCGGCAAGGAGGCCGAGCAACGCGCGGCGTCATCGGTCAAGGAGAAGAACAACTGGAGCTACGAAAGGTGGGCCAAGCAGGTCACCAGGGTGCTGGTGGCCATCGAGAACACGATCTGGCCGGATCTGTTCATCGCGGGCGGCGGCATCAGCCGCAAGGCCGACAAGTGGCTGCCTTTGCTCGAAAACCGCACCCCGGTGGTGGCCGCCGCCCTGCAGAACACCGCCGGCATCGTGGGCGCGGCCATGGCCGCGACCTGGGACGTGACGCACTGAAATTTGCCCGGTAGGCCGGTACGACCGGGCACTGTCGTTACAATGGTGCTCGGCGACCGCCCGACCGAACAGCGTGCGAGTAGTCACGCTGATATCAACGCCGACATTCGACATAGCAGACACTTTCGGTTGACCATGCCCATACCCACCGGAAGTGAGCCCAAACGAAGGGGTGTAAGTGGCAGCGAGCAAGGCAAGTGCGGCAACCGATGAGCCGGTGAAACGCACCGCCGCGAAGTCTCCATCGTCCCCCGCCAAGCGACCGGCGGCAAAGGCCGCCAACGGCTCCGCCCCGGCGAAGCGGGCCACCAAGACGCCACCGCGGGCCGCCAAGTCCACACGGGCGCACGAGACCGCCCACGAGACCGCCAAGGCCACGACCGAAACCGCAAAGAAAACCCGCTCCCCGGCCAAGAGCGCCGCCGCGAAGGCGCCGGCTGCGCGCGGGGCGAAGGCCGCCGCCAAAGCCGCCCCCGGGGACGCCGACGCCGGCCTGGAGGCGCTCGACACCGACGGCGCCGTCGAGGATCTCGACGTCGAACCGGACCTCGAAGCTGAGCCCGGCGAGGATCTCGAGATCGACGCCGAGGACCTCAACCTCGACGACCTGGAGGACGTGGCGCCCGACGGCGCCGACCTCGCCCCGGAGGAGGGCGAGGACGACGGCGCCGCCTCCGCCGCGGCTGGCACCGCCGCCGCCGACGAGGAGGAGGAAATCGCGGAGCCCTCCGAAAAGGACAAGGCCTCCGGCGATTTCGTCTGGGACGAGGACGAATCCGAGGCGCTGCGGCAGGCCCGCAAGGACGCCGAACTCACCGCCTCCGCGGACTCGGTTCGGGCCTACCTCAAGCAGATCGGCAAGGTGGCGCTGCTCAACGCGGAGGAAGAGGTCGAGCTGGCCAAGCGGATCGAGGCCGGCCTGTATGCCACGCAGCTGATGACCGAGCACGCCGAGCGCGGCGACAAACTGCCCGCCGCCCAGCGCCGCGACATGACGTGGATCTGCCGCGACGGCGACCGCGCGAAAAACCATCTGCTGGAAGCCAACCTGCGGCTGGTGGTGTCGCTGGCCAAGCGCTACACCGGCCGCGGCATGGCGTTCCTCGACCTCATCCAGGAAGGCAACCTGGGCCTGATCCGCGCGGTCGAAAAGTTCGACTACACCAAGGGATACAAGTTCTCCACCTACGCGACGTGGTGGATCCGCCAGGCCATCACCCGGGCCATGGCCGACCAGGCCCGCACCATCCGCATCCCGGTGCACATGGTCGAGGTGATCAACAAGCTGGGCCGCATCCAGCGCGAGCTGCTCCAAGACCTGGGCCGCGAGCCCACGCCCGAGGAGCTGGCCAAGGAGATGGACATCACGCCCGAGAAGGTGCTCGAGATCCAGCAGTACGCGCGCGAGCCGATCTCGCTGGACCAGACCATCGGCGACGAGGGCGACAGCCAGCTCGGCGACTTCATCGAGGACAGCGAGGCGGTGGTGGCCGTCGACGCGGTGTCGTTCACGCTGCTGCAGGACCAGCTGCAGTCGGTGCTGGAGACGCTGTCGGAGCGCGAGGCCGGCGTGGTGCGGCTGCGCTTCGGGCTCACCGACGGCCAGCCGCGCACCCTCGACGAGATCGGCCAGGTCTACGGCGTGACCCGCGAGCGCATCCGCCAGATCGAATCCAAGACCATGTCCAAGCTGCGCCACCCCAGCCGCTCGCAGGTCCTGCGCGACTACCTCGACTGACCGGCCGGCCGCGCCGCATGCCAGCCAACCGCACGGTGGTCTCGTCCGGGTCCGACTTCGAGTCGGCGGTCGGCTATTCGCGCGCGGTGCGCGTCGGCCCGCACGTGTCGGTGGCCGGCACAACCGGCGCCGGACCCGCCGGCGACATCGCCGCCCAGACCCGAGACGCTTTGCGCCGCATCGAGATCGCGCTCCAGCAGGCGGGCGCGGCGCTCACCGACGTGGTGCGCACCCGCATCTACGTGACCGACATGTCGCGCTGGCGGGAGGTCGGCGCGGTGCACGCCCAGGTTTTCGGCGAGATACGCCCGGCGGCCACCATGGTCGAGGTCTCCGCGCTGATCGCCCCCGGCCTGCTGGTGGAAATCGAAGCCGACGCCTACGTGGGGTCCTGAGGCGCCACGACCGGGGGGAAGGTCCCATCCGGCGACGGCGGATAGGCGGCGACCCCGATCACGGCGCGGACGGGCAGCGGACCGTACAGATGCGGGAACAGCATCGACTCCGGATCCGTTGCCACCCCGGGCTCCCACCGCACGGGCGAGCCCAGCAGGCGCGGATCGACGTGCAACAGGACCAGGTCGTCGCGGCCGCGGAAGAGCCGGTTGGCCGGCAGGTGGACCTGCTCGGGCGTCGATAAATGGATGAATTCGGCGGGCGCCTGGAGGCGGATCCCGCCCCGGCGGCGGGCGCGAGACCAGTCCCGCGCCCCGCAGAGGTGGACCAGCACGCGAGCGGCGACGGTCACAGTCGCATACCTTAGAGAGCCCACCCGGGCGGGCCCGAACGGGTCGTGAGAAACGACACACCCGATAACCACCGGGGAACAAGGTGAAAACGCCATACGTCTGAGAGAGTGAATGCACGAGAACGGAGCAGCCATGAATGGAACTCTGACCAGTCCCGGACTGACGAGAGCGGACCGCTGCGACCGCTGCGGCGCCGCGGCTCGTATCCGGGCCACGTTGCCTTCCGGGCTTGAGCTTCTCTTCTGCCAGCACCACGCCAACGAGCACGAGGCGAAGCTGAGCGAGCTGGACGCCGTGCTGGAGGTCAGCGAAAGCTAGCCCGCCGAACTCACCCGCCGGCAATGTCGCGGGCACGGGCAGTCATCGGTAATGCTGGATGGGTATGAGCGATCAGGTCGCAAAGCCGTCGCGCCACCACGTCTGGCGAATCAGTCTCAGGACCCTGTCGAAAAGCTGGGACGACTCCATCTTCTCGGAGTCGGCGCAGGCCGGTTTCTGGTCGGCGCTGTCCCTGCCGCCGCTGCTGCTGGGGATCCTGGGCAGCCTGGCGTACGTGGCGCCGCTCTTCGGCCCGGACATGCTGGCCAACATCGAACGTCAGCTGATTTCGACGGCCCACAGCGTGTTCTCCCCCAGCGTGGTCAACGAGATCATCGAGCCGACGATCCGGGACATCGCCAACAACGCGCGCGGCGAGGTGGTGTCGCTGGGCTTCCTGATCTCGCTGTGGGCGGGTTCGTCGGCGATCTCGGCGTTCGTCGATTCGGTGGTCGGGGCGCACGACCAGACGCCGCTGCGCCACCCCGTGCGGCAGCGATTCTTCGCCCTGTTCCTGTACCTGGTGATGCTGGTGGTCGTGGTCGCGGCGGCGCCGCTGGTGGCGGTGGGGCCGCGCAAGGTGGGCGAACACATCCCGGTCAGCCTGGCCAACGTCCTGCGCTACGGCTACTACCCGGCGCTGATCCTCGGCCTGATGGTCGGGGTCATGATCCTGTACCGGGTGGCGTTGCCGGTGCCGCTGCCGTCGCATCGGCTCATCTTCGGCGCGACGCTGGCGACCGCGGTCTTCGTGATCGCCACGCTGGGATTGCGGATCTACCTGCGGTGGATCACCAGCACCGGGTACACCTACGGCGCGCTGTCCACGCCGATCGCGTTCCTGTTGTTCTCGTTCTTCGGCGGTTTTGCGATCATGCTGGGCGCCGAACTCAATGCCGCCATCCAGGAGGAGTTCCCGGCGCCGGCGACGCACGCCCACCGGCTGCGCAACTGGGTGCTCTCGCACGCGCCCGGCAACGCTGAGAGGCCCCAACGCGACGTCGCGACGGCGGAGCCGCCGGCCTGATCAGTCCCTCTTGAGCCGCTCGTAGATCTGTTTGCACTCGGGGCAGACCGGCGAGCCGGGCTTGGCCGCCCGGGTGACGGGAAATACCTCCCCGCACAGCGCCACCACGTGGTTGCCCATCACCGCGCTCTCGGCGATCTTGTCCTTCTTGACGTAGTGGAAGTACTTGGGCGTGTCGCTGCCGGTCCCGTCGTCGACGCGTTCGTCGGTCTCGGTGCGTTCGATCGTCTGGGTCTGCATGCCTCATATTGTGCACTGCCCGCGGGCCCCAAAACCGGCGAAGCCGGAATCGATCGCGTGTGGGACAGTGGAGGGATGAAGCGCGACTCCGATGCGGGGTCCGGAGACGGGTTCGACGACTTCGACGACAGGGACCGGCCGGTTCTCATCACCAGCGCCGCACCCTCGTACGAAGAGGAGCATCGCGCTCGGGTCCGTAAGTACTTGACGTTGATGGCGTTCCGGATTCCGGCGCTCATCCTGGCCGCCCTCGCGTACGGCGCCTGGCACAACGGCCTGATCTCGCTGCTGATCGTGGCGGCGTCGGTGCCGCTGCCGTGGATGGCGGTGCTGATCGCCAACGACCGGCCCCCTCGCCGCTCGGACGAGCCGCGGCGGTTCGAGGAGTCCCGGCGCCGCACTCCCCTGTTCCCGAGGGCCGAGCGGCGCGCGATCGAGCCGTCGCGCGACCCGCAGCCACGAACGCACGTGCCGCCCCGCGCCTACGGCGACGGTCCCCGCTAGCCGGCCGCCCGCCGGACTTCTCAGGACATTCTCAGGTCGTCGGCACATTTGTGCACGTCAAGGCGTGTGAGATCGCGCGGGGGTGGGAACTCCCGGAACGGGTCTGTCGTTAAACGACATGACAGTACAAGGCGAACGGGAGGTCGCTATGGCGGAAGCCACCACGAGGGCCACCACAAGCAGGATCGACAGCGATCTGGATGCTCAAAGCCCCGCGGCTGACTTGGTGCGCGTCTACCTCAACGGCATTGGTAAGACGGCGCTGCTCAACGCGGCGGGCGAGGTCGAACTGGCCAAGCGCATCGAGGCGGGGCTGTATGCCGAGCATCTGCTGGAGACCCGCAAGCGCCTCGGCGAGAACCGCAAACGCGATCTCGAGGCCGTCGTGCGCGATGGCGAGGCGGCGCGCCGTCACCTGCTGGAAGCGAACCTGCGCCTGGTGGTGTCGCTGGCCAAGCGCTACACCGGTCGGGGGATGCCGCTGCTGGACCTCATCCAGGAGGGCAACCTCGGGTTGATCCGCGCGATGGAGAAGTTCGACTACACAAAGGGTTTCAAGTTCTCGACCTACGCCACGTGGTGGATCCGTCAGGCCATCACCCGCGGCATGGCCGACCAGAGCCGCACCATCCGCCTGCCGGTTCACCTGGTCGAGCAGGTCAACAAGCTGGCGCGGATCAAGCGGGAGATGCACCAGAACCTGGGACGCGAAGCCACCGACGAGGAACTGGCCGCCGAATCCGGCATCCCGGTCGAGAAGATCAACGACCTGCTGGAGCACAGCCGCGACCCGGTGAGCCTGGACATGCCGGTCGGCTCCGAGGAGGAGGCCCCGCTGGGCGACTTCATCGAGGACGCCGAGGCGATGTCCGCGGAGAACGCGGTGATCGCCGAGCTGCTGCACACCGACATCCGCAGCGTGCTGGCCACCCTCGACGAGCGCGAGCACCAGGTGATCCGGCTGCGTTTCGGCCTCGACGACGGCCAGCCGCGCACCCTGGATCAGATCGGCAAGCTGTTCGGCCTGTCCCGCGAGCGGGTCCGCCAGATCGAGCGGGACGTCATGTGCAAGCTGCGCAACGGCGAGCGCGCCGACCGGCTACGGTCGTACGCCAGCTAAAGTCGCCAACCCGAGCCAAACAGCAAGACGGTATGCCCGCCGCGTCGCGGCGGGCATACTGCTTGCCTGGGCAGCGTTACACCCATTCGCGCAGCTGGCGAAGTAGACTCGGCGTCAATGGAGGGTACTGAATGAACGACCTGGTCGATACCACCGAGATGTACCTGCGGACCATCTACGACCTCGAGGAAGAGGGCGTGACGCCGCTGCGTGCCCGGATCGCGGAACGCCTCGACCAGAGCGGCCCGACTGTCAGCCAGACCGTGTCCCGCATGGAGCGCGACGGATTGCTCCACGTCGCCGGCGACCGCCACCTGGAACTCACCGACAAGGGCCGGGCGCTGGCCGTCGCCGTGATGCGCAAGCACCGCCTCGCGGAACGATTGCTCGTCGACGTCATCGGGCTGCCGTGGGAAGAGGTGCACGCCGAGGCGTGCCGGTGGGAGCACGTGATGAGCGAGGACGTCGAACGCCGGCTGGTCAAGGTGCTCAACAACCCCACCACCTCCCCGTTCGGCAACCCGATTCCGGGCCTGCTGGACCTGGGCGTGGGCCCGGAGTCCGGCGCCGACGACGCCAACCTCGTCCGGTTGACCGAGCTGCCCGCCGGATCGCCGGTGGCGGTCGTGGTTCGGCAGCTCACCGAGCACGTCCAGGGCGACATCGACCTGATCACGCGGCTCAAGGACGCCGGCGTCGTCCCCAACGCGCGGGTGACCGTCGAGACCAGCCCGGCCGGCGGGGGGGTCACCATCCTGATCCCGGGCCACGAGAACGTCACCCTGCCGCACGAGATGGCGCACGCCGTCAAGGTCGAGAAGGTCTGACCCGCGCCCTACCCGGCCCGGCGGCCGAACGCCCGTCGCGGCGGCAGCCGCACTCCCAGCCGCTTGGCCTGCCGGTAGCCGGTGACCGCCAGCTCCCGGATGTGTTCGGGCCGCAGACCCGACTGCAGCGCCGTGTCCAGCATGCCCGCCATCCGGTGGTCGGGGTCGCAGCGCAGCGCGGCCTCCAGCGACACCCCGGCCAGCGGACCGTCGCCGCGCACGTAGGCGCTGAACGCCAGCAACACCAGCGCCTCGACCCGCCACGGCGGGGGCAGGGCGCGCGCCAGCAGCGCCCACAGCGATTCCGCTTCGCCGGCGCCCTCGCCGACCGCGAGGGCATACAGCGTGTCGCGCACCCGCACGTCGCCCAGCGCGCAGCCCAGCTCGGCCAGCTCGTCCTCGGACAGCGACTGACCGCCGGCCACCCGGGCCGCGGCGGCCATCGCGTTCTGGACGTCGCGCCGGCCGCAGCCCACCGGATCCGCGCGGTGCGCGCCCTCCCGCTTCGCCGCCTGCCGCCCGACCGCGTCGGCCAGCCCGGCGCTGCGCGCCGCGTCGTCGACCGCGATGACGGCCTGCAGGTCGGCGCGCCGCGGGTAGAGCCGCCTGCCGTCCAGCACCGCCGCGGCGGCCAGCGGCGACGCCGACGGATCGTCGACCGCGCCGCCGGACCCGCAGCCGTCCACGCACTGCCACCGCCCGCCCCGGGCCACCCGGTCGACCACGTGCGCGGCCCACAGCTCAATGTTGTGCTGCGACAACGCCTCCGCGAGCAGCGAGCACAGCCGCCGGTGCTCCTCGGCGCACCCCGGGCAGTGCGCGCCGTCGGCGTCGACGATCACCGCGATCGCCGCGTCGGGCTCCGCGGCGGCGGCGATTTCGGCGAGGTGTCCGACCCGGTCGGCGAGTTCCTCGGACAGGTCGACCCGCATCACCGACCCCAGTTCCCCGTCGTCCAACGACACCAGGACCAATGAATTTTCCGGAACGAAGCCGAGAACGGCGGGTAGCGCGGCGATCAGCGCGCCAGGGCGGTTGAGTTCAAAGTCTCCTCGATGCGTTGTCATGGGCACCAACGGTGGCGGCCGGCGCCGTCAGGCCGTGTTCACGCACCGAGATCGGGCCGCTCGTCTGTGGAGAAAGTCTCGACTGTGGGCCTTATCGTCTATCCCATGGGTTCGATGCAGGAGTACGACATCGTCGTCATCGGTTCGGGGCCGGGCGGCCAGAAGGCCGCCATCGCCTCGGCCAAGCTGGGCAAGTCCGTGGCCATCGTCGAACGCGGCCGCATGCTCGGCGGCGTCTGCGTCAACACGGGCACGATCCCGTCAAAGACGTTGCGCGAGGCGGTGTTGTACCTCACCGGGATGAACCAGCGCGAGCTCTACGGGGCGAGCTACCGCGTGAAAGACCGCATCACCCCCGCCGACCTGCTGGCCCGAACCCAGCATGTGATCGGCAAGGAAGTCGACGTTGTGCGAAACCAGTTGATGCGCAACCGAATTGACCTGCTGATCGGTCACGGCCGATTCGTCGACCCGCACACCGTCGTCGTCGAGGACCCGGGCCGCAGGGAGATGACCACCGTCAGCGGCGAGTACGTCGTCATCGCCACCGGCACCAGGCCGGCGCGGCCGTCCGGGGTCGAGTTCGACGAGGAACGCGTCCTCGACTCCGACGGGATCCTCGACCTCAAGTCGCTGCCCGCCTCGATGGTCGTCGTCGGCGCCGGTGTGATCGGCATCGAGTACGCTTCCATGTTCGCCGCGCTGGGCACCAAGGTCACCGTCGTGGAAAAGCGGGACGACATGCTGGACTTCTGCGACCCGGAGGTGGTCGAGGCGCTGAAGTTCCACCTGCGCGACCTGGCGGTGACGTTCCGGTTCGGCGAGGAGGTGACCGCGGTCGACGTCGGCTCCGCGGGCACCGTCACCACCCTGGCCAGCGGCAAGCAGATTCCCGCCGAGACGGTCATGTACTCCGCGGGACGCCAGGGGCAGACCGACCACCTCGACCTGCACAACGCCGGCCTCGAGGTCGAGGGCCGCGGACGGATCTGGGTCGACGAGAAATTCCAGACCAAGGTGGAGCACATCTACGCCGTCGGCGACGTGATCGGCTTCCCGGCGCTGGCCGCCACCTCGATGGAACAGGGACGGCTCGCCGCCTACCACGCGTTCGGGGAACCGACGATGGGCATCACCGACCTGCAGCCCATCGGCATCTACTCGATTCCGGAGATCTCGTACGTGGGAGCCACCGAGGTCGAGCTGACCAAGGACTCGGTTCCCTACGAGGTCGGGGTGGCTCGGTACAAGGAGCTGGCCCGCGGCCAGATCGCCGGCGACTCCTACGGCATGCTGAAGCTGCTGGTGTCCACGGAGGATCGCACGCTGCTCGGGGTGCACATCTTCGGCACCAGCGCCACCGAGATGGTGCACATCGGGCAGGCCGTGATGGGCTGCGGCGGCACCGTCGACTACCTGGTCGACGCGGTGTTCAACTACCCGACGTTCTCCGAGGCCTACAAGGTCGCCGCGCTGGACGTGACCAACAAGATGCGGGCGCTCAGCCAGTTCCGCCGCTGACCCGATCAGCAGCTGTCGTCGAGGTCGTTGGGCACCGGATCGCCGGGGCCGCCGGCCTCGGCGCGGGCCAGCAACTGCGCGGTCTGGGCGTCGAACGGCGCCGAGTAGGACACGTTGGCGGCGCACCCGCCGCGTTCGAAACCGCCGATCAATCCGGTCAGCGTGGTGCCGCTGACCCAGGGCGCGCCGCTGGTGCCGTCCACCAGCCCCTCGCACACCAGCGAGGGAAACCCATTGTCGCTCACCGACGTGCTGGCCTGGCAGCCGATGGGCGTGCCGCCCACGCCGGCCGGATACCCCAGCACCGTGACGTGGCTGCCCGGCGGCGGGGCGGTGCCCAGCGTCAGCGCCAGGCCGACGTGTGACTCGACCGGCACGCCCGCGTCGTTGCTGAGCCGCGCGATCGCGTAATCGGCGTGCGGATCCTTGCTGGCGGTCCAGCGGGGATCGAGGTAGACGGCGTCGGCCTTCCACACGTCCGGGGGCGCGGCGTCGCCGGCGAAACCGGGAACGAAGGTCAGCTGGGCGGCCCCGGCCAGGCAGTGCGCCGCGGTCATCATCAGGTTGCCGCCCGCCGAATGCACCACGGAACCCGTGCAGATGTGCAGGGGGCCGTTGTTGATGAAGACCGCGCCGACGCGCCTGTCCGGGTCCACCGGACCCGCGACCGCCTGCTGCTGGGGCCGGCCGGGCCGCTGCACCGGCCCGGTGGCCCGCGGGGCGGACACGCCCGGGCCCGCCGCGTGGTCGGCGGGCCGGCTGCACGACGTCAGTAACGCCGCCACACCGACCAGCGGGCACAGCAACAGCGTCGGTATGCGCATTTCGTTTCCATCATGCCCGATGCGGATTACGTTCGAGGACCATCGCGTTTCGAACCTGGAAGGGTGCCCACCGATTCGGGAGACACCGGGTAGGGCACCCTGGAGAGATTCCCGAGAGGAGGAATGCCCGATGGCCCGCCATCACAGCCCAGACGACGAGGACCACCAGCCAGGGCAGCCCGGCATGTACGAGCTCGAGTTCCCGGCGCCCCAGTTGTCGACGGCCGACGGCCGCGGCCCGGTGTTGGTGCACGCCTTGCAGGGCTTCTCCGACGCCGGCCATGCGATACGGCTGGCCGCGACGCACCTGAAGGCGGCGCTGGACACCGAGCTGGTCGCGTCGTTCGCGATCGACGAGTTGCTGGATTACCGCTCGCGGCGGCCGCTGATGACCTTCAAGACCGATCATTTCACCCACTACGACGACCCGGAGCTGAGCCTGTATGCGTTGCGCGACAGCGTCGGCACCCCGTTTTTGCTGCTGGCCGGCATGGAACCGGACCTGAAGTGGGAGCGGTTCATCACCGCGGTGCGACTGCTCGCCGAGCGGCTGGGTGTGCGGCGGACGATCGGCCTGGGCACCGTCCCGATGGCGGTGCCGCACACGCGGCCGATCACGCTGACGGCGCATTCCAACGACCGGGAGTTGATCGCCGATTTCCAGCCGTGGATCTCGGAGATCCAGGTTCCCGGCAGCGCGTCCAACCTGCTGGAATACCGGATGGCCCAGCATGGGCACGAGGTCGTCGGGTTCACCGTGCACGTCCCGCACTACCTGACCCAGACCGACTACCCCGCCGCCGCCCAGGCGCTGCTCGAGCAGGTGGCCAAGAGCGGATCGCTGGAGCTGCCGCTGTCGGCGCTGACCGAGGCCGCCGCGGAGATCCGGGCCAAGATCGACGAGCAGGTCGAGGCGAGCGCGGAGGTCGCTCAGGTGGTGGCCGCGCTCGAGCGCCAGTACGATGCCTTCATCGAAGCCCAGGAGAACAGGTCGTTACTCACTCGCGAGGGGGATCTGCCCAGCGGCGACGAGCTTGGCGCCGAGTTCGAGCGATTCCTTGCCCAGCAGGCGGAGAAGAAGAACGACGACGACCAGGCCTGAGTTTTCACCGCGGCCATAGCCCGGCCCGACACCAAGGTTGGCGACATGACCGAGCGGAAGCGCAAGAGCAATCTTCGCCCCGTGCGCGAGGTGACGGCGCCCACGCTCGAGTTCCGCACCATCCATGGCTACCGGCGGGCCTACCGGATCGCCGGCTCCGGCCCGGCCATCCTGCTGATCCACGGCATCGGTGACAACTCCACCACCTGGAACGCCGTGCAGGCCAAGCTCGCCCAGCGATTCACGGTGATCGCGCCGGACCTGCTGGGCCACGGGAAATCCGACAAGCCGCGCGCCGACTACTCGGTCGCCGCCTACGCGAACGGCATGCGTGACCTGCTGTCCGTGCTCGACATCGAGCGGGTGACCATCATCGGCCATTCGCTGGGCGGCGGGGTGGCCATGCAATTCGCCTACCAGTTCCCGCACCTGGTGGAGCGGCTGATCCTGGTCGCCGCCGGCGGCGTCACCAAGGACGTCAACGTCGTTTTCCGGCTGGCGTCGTTGCCGATGGGCAGCGAGGCGCTGGCGTTGCTGCGGCTGCCCCTGGTGCTCCCGGCGGTGCAGCTGGCGGGGCGGATCGCGGGCCTGGCGATCGGGTCGACCGGCCTGGGCCGCGACCTGCCCAACGTGCTTCGCATCCTCGACGACCTGCCGGAGCCGACGGCCTCGGCGGCGTTCAGCCGGACGCTGCGGGCGGTGGTGGACTGGCGCGGCCAGATCGTGACGATGCTGGACCGATGTTATCTGACCGAGGCCATCCCGGTTCAGATCGTGTGGGGCACCAAGGATGTGGTCGTTCCCGTCCGTCACGCGTGGATGGCGCACGCCGCGATGCCCGGCTCCCGCCTCGAAATCTTCCAGGGCTCGGGCCACTTTCCGTTCCACGACGACCCCGCCCGCTTCATCGACGTCGTTCAGCGCTTCATCGACACCACCGAGCCCGCCGAATACGACCAGGCGGCCCTGCGCGAGATGCTGCGCACCGGGGGCGGCGAGGAGGCCGTCACGGGCCCCGCCGACACCCGCGTCGCCGTGTTGAACGCCATGGGTTCCGACGAACGCAGCGCCACCTGATCCGCCTCCATCGGCGCGGGCCCGTACAGTCGGGCCATGGGTATCGACGTGGCGGTGCTGCGCGTGTTCACCGATCCGGCGGGGAATTTCGGCAACCCGCTCGGCGTCGTCGACGCCGGCCGGGTCGATCGCCGCGACCGGCAGCGGCTGGCGGCCCAATTGGGTTACAGCGAAACGGTTTTCGTCGATCTTCCGGCCGCCGGCTCGACCACCGCGCACGCCACCATCTACACGCCCGGGGCCGAGCTTCCGTTCGCCGGGCACCCGACCGTCGGCGCGGCGTGGTGGCTGCGCGAGAACGGTTGGCCGATCAACACGCTGCGGGTGCCGGCGGGGATCGTGCAGGTGAGCCACGAGGGCGGCCGCACGGCGATCAGCGCACGCGCGCAGTGGGCCCCCGAAGTGGCCATTCACGAATTCGATTCGGTCGACGACCTTTTCGCCGCCGACCCGGCGGATTTCCCCGCCGACACTGCGCACTACCTGTGGGCGTGGATCGACCGGTCGAGCGGAGCGCTGCGCGCCCGGATGTTCGCCGCCAACCTGGGCGTCCCCGAGGACGAGGCGACCGGGTCGGCGGCGATGCGGATCACCGACTACCTCAGCCGCGACCTGCGCATCACCCAGGGCAGGGGGTCGCTGATCGAAACCACGTGGAACCCCGAGGGCTGGGTGGGGGTCGCCGGGCGCGTCGTCGGCGACGGTGCCCGGCGGATCGACTGACCCGGCGCTCAGCCCTGCCGGTGCAGCACCGCGGCGAGGTGATCCTGCAGCGGTTGCCCCATCGCGCCCATGCGCACCGAGTACGACAGCTCGTCGCCGTCGACGCGCAGGGAACGACCAAGCGCGGTCACCTCTTTGGCCGTCGGCGCCAACCCGATCGCGCTGGTGGCCATCTCGACCTCGATGAGGCCGCCGGTCACCGAGAACGTGCCCACCTCGATTTCGGTGATGCCGCTCGGGTGGGCCAGGACCAGTTCGACGGCGCCCGGCCGCGGCACCCGGAGATATCCCGTCTCGGCGTGCAGGGGCTTGCCGTCGGCGACCGCCCTGGTCTTTTGCGCGTAGGCCAGAAACGGCTTGCCCACGTGGGAGAACACGACTTCCTCGACATACTCGAAGGGCTGGATCGTCGGGTACGTGCCGCGACCTTGACCGGTCCAGGTCCCCAGCAGGGGGGCCAACGCCCGGAGGTCGGGGTGCAATTCGGGCGGCATGGAAAGCAGCCTAGTGGCCGGCCCGGCGGGCGCCGCGACCCGTCAGCCGGGAGTCGATACGTTGCGGTGCGCGCGCAGGGCCTCGATCTCGCGCTCGAAATCGTCCGCGGACGAGAACGACCGGTACACCGACGCGAACCGGAGGTACGCCACCTCGTCGAGGTCGCGCAGCGGGCCCAGGATGGCGAGGCCGACCTCGTGGCTCGGGACCTCCGGCGATCCCGCGGCGCGCACGGTGTCTTCCACTTGCTGGGCAAGCAGATTCAGCGCGTCGTCGTCGACCTGACGGCCCTGGCACGCGCGGCGGACCCCGCTGATGACCTTCTCCCGGCTGAACGGCTCGGTGACGCCGCTGCGTTTGACCACGGCCAGCACCGCGGTTTCCACGGTGGTGAAACGTCGTCCGCACTCGGGGCAGGACCGGCGGCGCCGAATGGCCTGGCCTTCATCGGTTTCCCGCGAGTCGATCACCCGGGAATCGGGATGGCGGCAGAAGGGACAGTGCATGACCGCTCCTTCGCCGTGCCGACATACGCGGAACACCCCGAGCGTACCCGTGCCGTCGCCCGGGGGGCCACCGCGGCCGCGACGGGGCCGCGCACACGGCGACGAGAGCCGAGCGGCCTTGGCGTACCGGCCTTTTCGCAATTCAACGGGTCAGCCGACCGGCGCGATCAGGGTCTGGCCCGCGGCCACCGCCGGGGAGTTCAGGTCGTTGAGTTCGCGGATGCGCTCGGCGACCTGGCGGGCCGGCGCGTCCGGTGCCACCCGGTGGGCGACGTCGGACAGGGACTCCCCCGGTTCGACCCGCACGACGGCCAGCCGGTCCGGCACGGGTGCGCCCGACGCCCCGGGGTCGCCGTTGACCGCCTGCCCGACGTTGGCGACCAGGCCGAGCCACAGCGTGATCAGCCCGGCGATCAGGCCCAGCCCGAACGTCGTCGCCACCGTGACGGGGCGCCTGCGATGGGGCGCGGCGGACATCGCGACGCCGGTGCCGTGGTAGCGCGGTGGCGCTCCCGCCGGCCCGATCGGGCGGGGTCCGCGGGAGCGGGCCAGCCCCTCCCGGCCGTAACGGGGCCCCCGCACCGGCGCGGTGACCGGGCGGCGAGCGCCGCAGGCGCGCGGTGCGACTGTGTGGGTGATGGTCATCTGCGTTCCTCCGGTCGACTGGTTCTCGCTCGTGTGTTCGACTTTAGTCGCTCGCGTGTTCGATACCCGAACATTTGAGCGAAGCGTGTCGCGCAAGCAAAACGCTAGACCCCGCCACCGACAGACCCTTGCCGCAATCGTCCGACATGGGCTTCGAGTACCCCGCCCGCGCGAAAGTTACACACCTGTGATTCGCCCGAACCCGGGGACCGGTCGGGCGACTCGTAGCCGCCGCCGCGACACGCTAGTCGAACACTTGTTTGATTATTGGCCGCGGTGCGGCTACATTCAGTGCATGAGCGACAGCAACGACACCCGATCGACCGGCCCCTCCGTTGGCTCGGAAGGCCGGTTGCATCCCGTGGATCCCTCGCTGACCGAACGGCAGCGCACCATCCTGAAGGTCATCCGCGAGTCGGTCACCACCCGCGGTTACCCGCCGAGCATCCGGGAAATCGGCGATGCCGTCGGCCTGACCTCGACCTCCTCGGTGGCTCACCAGCTGCGCACCCTGGAGCGCAAGGGGTATTTGCGCCGCGACCCGAACCGCCCCCGGGCCGTCGACGTTCGCGGCGCCGAGGGCGCGGCCGCCGCCGGGCCGGCGGCCCCCGTCACCGACGTCGCCGGCTCGGACGCCTTACCGGAACCCACGTTCGTGCCCGTCCTCGGGCGCATCGCCGCCGGTGGACCGATCCTCGCCGAGGAAGCCGTCGAAGATGTCTTCCCGCTGCCCCGCGAGCTGGTCGGCGACGGCACGCTCTTCCTGCTCAAGGTGGTGGGCGACTCGATGGTCGAGGCCGCGATCTGCGACGGCGACTGGGTGGTGGTGCGCCAGCAGCACGTCGCCGACAACGGCGACATCGTCGCGGCCATGATCGACGGCGAGGCCACCGTCAAGACGTTCAAGCGCGCCGGCGGTCAAGTGTGGCTGATGCCGCACAACCCGGCGTTCGATCCGATACCGGGCAATGACGCGACCGTGCTCGGCAAGGTCGTCACGGTGATCCGCAAGATATAGCCGCGGCCCGAGCCCGGCTCAGTCGGCCTCAGTCGGCCTTGAGGAAGCCGTTGGCCTGCGCGACTTCTTCGCTGGACAGCCAGATTTCGGCGAGCGTGTCGTGGTAGAGCTCGCTGCCGGGCGTGTAGTAGAGGCCGAAGCGGGCGCTGGCCTTGATCGGGTATCCGTCGGGCACCTGGTACGGGTCGTCCAGCGGCAGGTGGATCGTCGGGCGCCCGGCGGGGCCCGACGCCGGTTCCGAGGCGTCGTCGGCGTCCACGGCCGCATGCCGCCCGGTCCTCGGCTCCGCGCCGGCCGCGACGGCCTCGGAGACGGCGGCGTCCGGCGCCTGCGCGTAGTCGGTATCCGTGTAGTCGGTATCCGTGTAGTCGGACTCCGCGTAGTCCGCCTCCGGGTAGACATCCTCGTCGGGGACATCGACGTAGCCGGCCTCCGACAGGGCGGCCGCGGAGACGGCGGGTATGGAGTCGGTGTCCACCGCGTCGGGGTCCTCGTCGTCGGCGCCCGGACCCTCGAAATGTCCTGGGCCCTCCTCGGATTCGGGCGGCGCCTCGCCCCCGTGCTGGACGTCCTCGTCCAGGTCGGCGGCGGCCCCGGCCGCGCGACCCCAACTGACCCGCGCCGCGGGCCCGGCGTCGGGTGGCGGCTGCTGATCCGCGGGGTACAGGTCGTCGAGCGCGAAGTGCTCGGTGGCGGCGTCGACGTCGTCGTGGCCCCAGCCCCCCTCAACGGGGGGCTCGTAGGCGGCGGTGTCGCCGCGGGAGCGACGACGCCGACGCCAGCCCCACGCCACCAACGCCGACAGCGCGACCAGCGCCAGCGCCGCAGCGGCGACCAGCAGCCACCACCAGTGCAACGCGAACTTCTTGGCGTGGGAGGGCATCGCCGCCGTGCTCGGCTGGTTCTGCCCGGACACCTGCAGACCGGACAGCAGGGGAGCCAGGTTTGACGGGTCGGTGGTGAACGAGTTCTTCGCCCGGTTCCAGGCGACCTTGCCGCCGGTGAACTGCTGCGAAACCACGTCGCCGTTCACGGCCTGATCATCGACCGGCGCGCCCAGTTTGCCGGTGGGACCGCGGAGCTTGTCCCACGCGGCCTTCATGGAGCCCCGCACGACGAACGCGCCGTGGTTGGAGGTCCAGAAGATGACCGGCTTGTCGGCCGCCGAGAACGTGGCGATCCGGCTGGACGGCGCGATGCCACCGTCGGACTCGTTGGCGGTCGGGAACCCGAGGTCGCTGCCGACCGGCCCGCCCAGCGACTCGTATTTGGCCAGGATGTCGCTCTCGAGCGCGTTCGCGCCGGTGGCCGGGCTGAAGAACACCTTGCCGCTGGCGAAGTTCTGCGCGATCCCGTCGCCGCCGATGGGATACGACCCGCCCTGCTTGGCGCCCAGCGGGCCGGCGGCGCCGCCGGCCGCGCGCCAGGCCATGTTGATGGCCGCGGTCGGATCGATGGCGACCTGCAGGCCCTTCAATTGATCTGCCAGCGCCGCGGGGTTGGTGGTGAACTCCTTGGTTTTGCGGTTCCAGGAGATCTCACCGCCGCTGAACTTCTGCGCGGTGACCTCGCCGTCGTAGGTCTCGTCGCCGATCGGGGCCCCGAGAACGCCGCCGGAGCTGCCGAGTTTGTCCCACGCGGCGTTCAACGCGCCGCGCACGACGAACGCGCCGTGGTCGGGCGTCCAGAAGATCACCGGCTTGTCACTGGCGGAGAAGGTGGCGACTCGGCTGTCGGGGCCCGCCAGGCCGGGAACCTCGTTGATGGTCGGGAATCCCAGGTCGCTGGCGGGCGGGCCGCCGAGCGTGTCGTATTTGTCCAGAATCGGCCCGTAGAGGAATTTGGCGCCGGTATCCGTGGTGTAGAACATCTTGCCGCCGTCGAAGTCCAGGGCGAACCCGTCGCCGGCGGGGTAGACGTCACCCTTGCGGGCGCCGAGCGGTGAGCTGTCGCCGCCGGCCTTCTCCCACGCGGCCATCATGGCGGCCTCGGCGTCGCCGATCGGAGACGCGACCGCGGCGGGCGCCAGCAACGCGGCGGCCAGCACCGTCGCCGCCATGCCGATCAGCGTGCGCCCGACCAGCTTGCGCATTCGACCTCTCTGCCCGTTCACCAAGCCTCCCAGCCGACGCATAGGCCCTGATCGCTGGCCGTGCCCGCACCCCGCTAGCGGTTCAATCCCATGACGATCCGCGTTATCGCGGGGCCCGGATAACTGTGCTCCTGCCGACGAGAAATGCGAAGTCCAATCACGAATAGTGCGGAAACGGATACCGCGCCGATGTCGAAATGATGCGGAACCACTCCCGTATCGCGACCGACCCCACTGCGCTCGAATTATCGTGCCGGGGGTTGCGGGCAGTGCTCGTTCACCGGGAATGTCGCCGCGCGGCCACGTCGCGGACTCGACATACGCGAATCGCATGTGCCGACGTTATCCGAAGCCGTTAGTTTTTCAGCGATCTACCCGGCGAAAACCCCAAAATTTTGTGCCATTCATTGTTTTGCCGGCAGGGCGCGGATCGCCTCGTCGGCTGGACCCCGGCTAGACCCCGAGGCTGCGGCCGATGATCTCCTTCATGATCTCGGTCGTGCCGCCGTAGATCGTCTGCACCCGGGCATCGAGATAGGCTCGCGCGACGGGGTATTCACGCATGTAGCCGTAGCCGCCGTGCAATTGCAGACAGCGGTCGATCAGGTGCACCTGTTTCTCGGTGGCATACCACTTGGCCATGGCGGCCTGTTCGGCCGTCAGCTTTTTGTCCAGGTGCAGGCGGACGAACTCGTCGACCATCATGCGCACCACGGTGGCCTCGGTCGCCAGCTCGGCGAGGACGAAACGGCTGTTCTGGAAGCTGCCGATCGGCCTGCCAAAGGCCTTGCGCTCCTTGGTGTATCGCAGCGTGTGCTCGAGCACCTGCTCCATCGCGGCGGCCGCCATGATGGCGATCGAGATCCGTTCCTGCGGCAGGTTCTGCATGAGGTAGATGAACCCCCTGCCCTCCTCGCCGAGCAGGTTTTCGGCCGGAACCTCGACGTCGGTGAACGACAGCTCGGCCGTGTCCTGCGCGTCGAGCCCGATCTTGTCCAAATGGCGGCCCCGTTCGAAGCCCTCCATGCCCCGCTCGACGACGAGCAGCGAAAAGCCTTGCGCGCCTTTCTCGGGGTCGGTCTGCGCCACCACGATCACCAGGTCGGAGTTGATTCCGTTGGTGATGAACGTCTTTGACCCGTTCAGCACGTAGTGGTCGCCCCGCCTGACCGCGCGGGTCTTGATGCCCTGCAGGTCGCTGCCGGTGCCCGGCTCGGTCATCGCGATCGCGGTGATCAGCTCCCCGGTGCAGAACTTGGGCAACCAGCGCTGCTTCTGCTCCTCGGTGGCCAGGGCCAGCAGGTACGGCGCCACGATGTCGTTGTGCAGGCCGAAACCGATCCCGCTGTAGCGCCCGGCGGTGGTCTCCTCGGTGAGGATCGCGTTGTACCGGAAGTCGGGATTGCCGCCGCCGCCGTACTCCTCGGGCACCGACATGCCCAGGAAGCCCTGCTTGCCGGCCTCGAGCCAGACGCCCCGGTCGACGATCTTCGCCTTCTCCCATTCGTCATGGTGGGGCGCCACGTGGCGGTCGAGGAAGCCGCGGTAGGACTCGCGGAACAGGTCGTGCTCGGGCTCGAACAGGGTGCGCTGGTACTTGATAACGCTACTCATGGATTACCTCCGCTGACCTCCGGCGAACGGGAACGCTGCCGCCCAACATATACCAACCAGCCGGTTGGTCGGCGGCCGGCGGGGTCGGCCCCGCGCCGCTTCAGTGGGCGGTGAACTCCCGCAGGCTGGCCGCCAGCGCCACCGGCACGCGCGCCCTGATCCGGGTGCCATCGGCGTTGTGCTCCTCCTGCTGCACACGCCCGCCCGCGTGCAGGCGGGCCACGAGGTCGCCGCGGTCGTACGGGATGACCACGTCGACGGCGGTGTCATTGGGGGCGGCGAGTTCGGCCATCCGCCGCCGCAGGGCGTCGATGCCGTCGCCGGTGCGCGCGGACACGAACACCGCGCCGGGCAGCGCGTGCCGCAGCTTGGCGAGCATGAGATCGCTTGCGGCGTCGACCTTGTTGACCACCAGCAGCTCGGGCGGCGGGTCGCCGTGATGGGAGGCGATCTCCGCAAAGATCTCGGAGATCACCTGGCGGACCGCGTTGATCTGGGCCAGCGGGTTGACGTCGGAGCCGTCCACCACGTGCACCAGCAGGTCGGCGTCGACCACCTCTTCGAGCGTCGAGCGGAACGCCTCGACCAGCTGGGTGGGCAGGTGCCGGACGAACCCGACGGTGTCGGTGAGCACGAATGGGCGGCCGTCCTCGAATTCCGCGCGCCGGGTGGTGGGTTCGAGGGTGGCAAACAGCGCGTCCTGCACCAGCACCCCGGCCCCGGTCAGCGCGTTGAGCAGGCTGGACTTGCCGGCGTTGGTGTAGCCGACGATGGCGATCGACGGCGTGTCGCTCTCCAGGCGGCGGCTGCGCTGGGTGTCGCGGGCCTGCTTCATGTCCTTGATCTCGCGGCGCAGCTTGGCCATCCGCTCGCGGATGCGGCGCCGGTCGGTCTCGATCTTGGTCTCACCGGGGCCGCGCAGGCCCACCCCGCCGCCGCTGCCGCCGGCCCGGCCACCGGCCTGCCGCGACATCGACTCGCCCCAGCCGCGCAGCCGCGGCAGCATGTACTGCATCTGGGCCAGCGACACCTGCGCCTTGCCCTCCCGGCTGGTGGCGTGCTGGGCGAAGATGTCCAGGATCAGCGCGGTGCGGTCGATGACCTTGACCTTGACGGCCTTTTCCAGCGCGGTCAGCTGCGCCGGGGACAGTTCGCCGTCGCAGATGACGGTGTCGGCGCCGGTGGCCAGCACCACCTCGCGCAGCTCGGCCGCCTTGCCCGAGCCGATGTAGGTCGACGGGTCGGGCTTGTCGCGGCGCTGGATGAGTCCCTCGAGCACCTGCGAGCCGGCGGTTTCGGCCAGGGCCGCCAGCTCGGCCATGCTGGCCCGGTTGTCGGCGGCGCTGCCCTCGGTCCACACCCCCACCAGCACCACGCGTTCCAGCCGCAGCTGGCGGTACTCGACCTCGGAGACGTCGGCGAGTTCGGTGGACAGGCCCGCGACGCGGCGCAGCGCCGAGCGGTCTTCGAGGGCGAGCTCACCGACGCTGGGCGCCGGCTCGACGGGGCCTGTGTCGGGCGAATCGGGAAAAGTCATCAGCAATATCCGATGGTGGCACGTCGCGGTTGGCAATGCATCCGAATTACAGTGCGCTCCACCATTCCCCGCTGATCTCGCCGCGGGCCACCAGCACCGACGGCCCGCGCAGGAAGCTGGTGGCGTCGGTGACGGTGACGACGACGTCGCCGCCGGGGACCCGCACCGTGAGCGTCCCGGTGTCGGCGCCGGCGTCGGCGAGCGCGGCGACCGCGCCCGCCACCGTCCCGGTGCCGCACGAGCGGGTCTCGCCCACCCCGCGCTCGTGGACCCGCATGTGCACCACTCCGCCGGCCGCCCCGGTGAGCACCTCGACGTTGACCCCGTCGGGGAACCGTGCGCGGTCGAACCGCACCGGCGCCGCGACGTCCAGGGCCGCGAGCTCGTCGACGCTCAGCCCGGGGTCGACGCACGCCAGGTGCGGGTTGCCGACGTCGATCGCGATGCCGGCGAATCGCCGCCCGCCGATGACGGCCTCCCCCGCGCCCAGCCGGTTGGCCTTGCCCATGTCGACGGTGACGTCGGCGTGGGTCTGACCGGCGTGATGCAGGGTGACCAGTCGCGGGCCGGCCAGCGACCCGACGACGAACTCGTCGCGGGTTTCCAGGCCGCTGGCCCGCAGGTAGTGCGCGAACACCCGCACGCCGTTGCCGCACATCTGCGCGGTCGACCCGTCGGCGTTGCGGTAGTCCATGTACCAGTCGCCCGCGCCGACGCCGTCGGGCAGGCGCCCGAGCACGCCGGCCGCCACGGCGGCGCCCGCGGTGGTGATCCGCAGCACCCCGTCGGCGCCCAAGCCCCGGCGCCGGTCGCACACCGCGGCCACCCGGGCGGCGGTGAGCGTCAGCTCGGCGTCGAGGTCGGGCAGCAGCACGAAGTCGTTCTGCGTGCCGTGGCCCTTGGCGAAAATCACCAGTTCAGGGTAGCCCGACGACGGCACTTCAGCCCGCCCGCCGCCACGCCCGCAGCGCGCCGTCGAGGAGGCCGGCGGAATCGGCCGCGTCGATCCAGTGCACCCGGTGGTCGCGGCGAAACCAGGACCGCTGCCGCCGCACGTAGCGCCGGGTGCCCGCGTAGGTCTGCTCCCGCGCGGCGCGCAGGTGGTCGGCGTGGCCCCCGGCGTCGAGCGCCGCCAACACCTGGGCGTAGCCGAGGGCGCGCGACGCGGTGACGCCGTCGCGCAGGCCCTGGTCCAGCAGCGCGCGCACCTCGTCGACCAGGCCCCACTCGAACATCGCGTCGGTACGCCTGGCCAGCCTCTCGTCGAGAATCGTTGTATCACAGTCCAATCCGACGATCGCGGTGTCCCAGCGCGGCGCCCCGATGCGCGGCGCGGACGCGGCGAACGGCCGTCCGGTGAGCTCGACGACCTCGAGGGCCCGCACCGTGCGCCGCCCGTCGGTGGGCAGGATCGCCGCGGCCGCCGCCGGGTCGCGGCGGGCCAGCTCGGCGTGCAGCCCGTCCGGCCCGATCTCGGCGAGCCGCTCCTCCCAGCGCGCCCGCACCGCCGGGTCGGTCGCGGGAAACGACCAGTCGTCGAGCAGCGATTGGACGTACAGCATCGAACCGCCCACGATCACCGGCACCGCGCCCCGGGCCGTGATCGCCTCGACGTCGGCGGCGGCGGCGCGCTGATAGCGGGCGACGGTCGCGGTCTCGGTCACGTGCAGGACGTCGAGCTGGTGGTGGGGAACGCCGCGGCGCGCGTCGGCGGGCAGCTTGGCGGTGCCGATGTCCATGCCGCGATACAGCTGCATCGCGTCCGCATTCACGACCTCCGCCCCGGCCTCGCCACCGAGCCGCCCGACCCGCTCCGCGAAGTCGAGCGCCAGCTGCGACTTGCCGGTACCGGTGGGCCCGATGATCGCGAGCGGCCGCACGGCTACCCTCACGGCTGCCAGGCGCCCGCGAAGTAGCCCACGCCGTAGGGCGCGCCACGGTAGAGCTCTTTGGCAGATCGCGGCCCCGGCTCGGTCAGGCCGGCCAGCACCTGGAACGCGACCCGCCCCACGATCCGGGGCGACAGCCCGGCCAGGGCGGCGGCGTCGCCGTTTGCCAGCGCGTCGTCCAGGGCCAGCTGCGCGTCGGCGTCGCCGGGGTGGTGGCCGCCGGGCGCGGCCGGGGTCAGGGTGTTCGCGCCGTCGGCGACGACGAGCACGCCGATCGGATCCGGCGTCGCGTCGATCTCGGCGCGCAATCGCCTGCCGTGGGCCAGCGCGGCGGCGGCGGCGTAGTCGCCGCGGTAGACGCGGACCCGCGCGCTGGCCTCGGGCCGCGCCCGGCCCCGCACCCAGGCGGCGAGCAGCGCGCACAGGGGAAATTCGGCGGGCGGCCCGGCGCCGTCGTGGGCCCGCGGGGAGAGCGAGACCCGGACGTCGGCGCCGAAGCCCGCGAAGGTGCCCACGGGGCCGCCGGGCTCCAGCAGCCCGTCGGCGCCACCCGTTCCGAGGGCCACCCAGCGGGTTGGCAACAAGGCGGCGGCGGCCAGCACCGCCGAGGTCAGATCGGCCACCTCGGCGGCGGCCGCCCCGGCGAGCTCGGGAACGAGCACCGGCGCGCAGGGGACGATCGCGATGGTGCCCAGCACGCCACCAAACTAACGAGCACCGGATGCGAGCGTGAGCCCGACTAGGTGATCGGCTCGCTTCCCTTCGGTGCCGCCGGGGAAATGCCGCCGGGCAGGCGTTCGCGCGGCGCGCCGTCGCAGTCGGCGGCTCTCAGGTCCCGCCCGGTCCCGGCCGCCATCGAGGCGGCCTCGCCGCGGGCCAGCGCCACCGTCGCGATGATCACCAAAGCCACCGCCGCGACCAGGACGAACGCCCCGGGACCTCTGGCTTCGAGCGTCTCGCCCAGCACCGTGATCCCGAGCACGCCGGCGACCACGGGCTTGGCCACGGTCATCGTGGGCAGCGACGCGGTCAGCGCGCCGGCGCGAAAGGCGGACTGCTGGAAGATCATTCCGCACAGGGCCACCAGCAGCCAAGGATAGAACTCGGGCGCGCGCAGCACGGCGCCGAAGCCCTCCTCGAGCAGCTCGACGATTCCCTTGGTGAGCACCGCGAAAAGCGCCAGCGACGAGCCGGCCACCACCGCGAGCAGCACCGCCGCGACCGGGCGGCTCGACCAGACGCGCGCCGCCAGCACGCACAACACCAGCGCGGGGCCCATCACCAGGGCCACGACCATCCACGTCGACGCCGGCGCCCGCTCCTGGCCGGACTCCGGGTTGCCGACGATGATGACCACCGCCAACGCGGCGGCCAGCGCCGTCGCCCACGCCCACTCCCAGCGGGTCACCCGGTGGTTGGCCAGCCGCGCGTAGATCGGCAACGCGAACAGCAGCGCGGTCACCTGCAGCGCCGTCACCAAGACCACCGACCCCCACGCCAGGGCCACCGCCTGCAGGCTGTAATTGGTGACCGCCGCCAGGCCGCCCAGCCACCATCGCCTGTCGCGCAACGACATGCGGAACAGCTCGAGGTGGCCGACCTCCCTGTCGGTGATCTCCTGCGCGGAGCGCTGCCGGATCACATCGCCGACCGCGGAGGCCAGCGCCGCGCACAGGGCGATCAGCGCCGCGACATCCACCTTCGACATGTGGACCCCCTCGTCGGCGTTCCCACCAGCGTTCCCCTCGAAGCTGTGTGTACACGTGCTGTTCGATCAGAGTTCAGCGACCACTGTAGTGCGACGGCCCCTCACGCGGAGCCCGCGGCAAACCTATCCGCGGCCGGCCACACCCACCGCCAACCGGGGAGCGGCGGCCATCCCCGGCACCGGCAGGCGGTCTTCGGTGAACTGCGCGGCGTCGCCCGCCGACATCGATGCGGCTTCGCCGCGGGCCAGGGCCGCCGTCGCCACGACCACCACGACAACCGCCGCCGCCAGCACGACGAGCTTCGGGCCGCCGGCGCCAAGCGTTTCGCCAAGCACCGTCACGCCCAGCAGCGAGGCCACCACCGGCTCGGTCACCGTCATCGTCGGCAGCGAGGCGGTGAGGGCGCTGGCCCGAAACGCCGACTGCTGAAACACCGTTCCCAGCACCGCGACCAGCAGCCAGCCGTACAACTCCGGGGTGCGCAGCAACGCCCACGGGCCGGCGCCCGCCACGTCGACGATGGCCTTGGTGAAGACGGCGAACAACGCCCACGACGACGCCGACACCGCCGCGAGCAGCACCGCCGCGAGCGGGCCCGACCAGATCCGCGCGCCCAGCACGCAGAACACCATCGCCGGGCCGATGACCACGGCCACGACCGCCCAGGTCTGCAACGACGCCCGCGGGTAGCCGGCCGCCGGTTCGCCGACCGCGACGAACACCGCCACCGCGGCGGCCAGCAGCACCGCCCACCCCCACTCCCGGCGGGTCAATCCCTTCTTGGTCAGCCACGCGTAGACCGGCAGGGCGAACAGCAACGCCGTCACCTGCAGCGCCTGCACCAACACCACCGACCCCAGGCCCAGCGCCACGGCCTGCAGCGCGGCGCTGATCACCGCCGCCGCGCCGCCCAGCCACCACCGGAGGTCACGCAACGACATGCGCAGCAGCTCGACATGGCCGACTTCTTCGTCGGTGATTTCCTGCGCGGACCGCTGCCGGACCACGTCCCCGACGCCCGAGATCAGCGCGGCGACCAGCGCGAGCAGCGCCGCGATATCCACCTTGGCGATGTTGACCCGCCCCCTCTGCAAACCCCACCAGAAACACCAGCCGCTTCCGTCACCGTACCGGGCCGCGCGGTGCCGCAATATGGCCGGAGCAACGGTGGAATCGAACTGTGACCCCCGCCGGCACAAGGTGGGCGCGCGGCGCGGGGCAAACTGCTTGAATACTGTGGGAACCGGTTGAGGAGCGTCGGCGGCACGGCCGCGCCGGCCTCCCGACCGTACGGGTGCCGCTACGCGCGGCGGGCGCGCGGGGATAGTGACCGCGCGAAGTGTTGGCAGAAGGGTAGTGACGAGCGCATGACGGCTGACGAGCCCCACAGCAACGATTCGGCTGGGCCGGTTTCGGGGCCGGCGCCGCGTCCCGGACCGCGTCCCGGCCCCCGGCCCCCGAGCTCGGGGCCGCGGCCCGCCGCCCACCCGGTGGCGGTGCACCCGCCGAGCGATCCGCACCGGTTCGGACGCGTCGACGACGACGGCACGGTGTGGCTGGTCAGCTCGGCCGGCGAGCGCATCGTCGGCTCCTGGCAGGCCGGCGACCGTGAGGCGGCCTTCGCCCACTTCGGCCGCCGGTTCGACGACCTGAGCACCGAGATCACCCTCATGGAGGAGCGGCTGGCGTCGGGCACCGGGGACGCCCGCAAGATCAAGGCCCACGCGTCCGCGCTGGCCGAAACGTTGCCGACGGCGCCCGTGCTGGGTGACGTCGACGCGCTCGCGGGCCGGCTGACCAGCCTTGTCGAGCACGCCGGCGCCGCCATCACGCAAGACCGATCCCGGCGCGAGGAGCATCGGGCCGCCCAAACCGCCCGCAAGGAGGCGCTGGCCGCCGAAGCCGAGGAGCTGGCCGCCAATTCGACGCAATGGAAGGCCGCCGGGGATCGGCTGCGGGCGATCCTGGACGAGTGGAAGACCATCAGCGGGCTGGACCGCAAGGTCGACGACGCGTTGTGGAAGCGCTACTCGGCGGCCCGGGACACCTTCAACCGGCGGCGGGGCTCCCATTTCGCCGAGCTGGACCGGGAGCGATCGGGCATCCGGCTGGCGAAGGAACAGCTCTGCGAGCGTGCCGAAGAGCTGTCCGATTCGACGGACTGGGCCGCCACCAGCGCGGAGTTCCGCAAGCTGCTCGCCGAGTGGAAGGCGGCGGGGCGGGTGACCAGGGACGTCGACGACGCCCTGTGGCGGCGCTTCAAGGCCGCCCAGGACACCTTCTTCGCCGCCCGCAACGCCGTGTCGGCGGAAAAGGACGCGGAGTTGCACGCCAATGCCGCCGCCAAAGAGGAGCTGCTGGCCGAAGCGGAACGCCTCGACACCGGCAACCTCGACGCGGCCAGGGCGGCGCTGCGGTCCATCGCCGACAAATGGGATGCGATCGGAAGGGTGCCGCGGGAGCGCTCCGCCGAGTTGGAGCGGCGGCTGCGCGCGGTGGAGAAGAGGGTGCGCGAGGCCGGCGACGCGGATTGGGCCGATCCCCAGGCGCAGGCCCGGGCCGAACAGTTCCGGACCCGCGCCGAGCAATACGAACAGCAGGCCCAGAAGGCCGCGGCGGCCGGGCGGACGAAGGAAGCCGAACAGGCCAAGGCCAACGCCGAACAGTGGCGGCAGTGGGCCGAGGCCGCCGCCGAGGCGCTGACCCGCAGACCCTAGTCGGCGGGCTCCGGGGGCTTCCGGGCGTCGGTGTCGGCGTCGGTGTGCACGCTGTCCAGCAACGTCATCGACTGCTGCGCTGCGGCGACCCGGCGCCGCTGCTCCTCGGCGGCCAGCTGCACGACGGTGCGCGACCACACCACGCGGGCCCAGTGAAAGGTCAACAGGATCACGGCGATCCACGCGACGATCAGCCCGATCCCGGGTCCGGGATGCCCGGCGGCCACCGTTTGGCGCGACCAGATGGCCAACATTCCGGCCGCCGCCGCGATCCCCGAACCGGCCAGCGCGACCCAGGCCAGCGCCCAGCGCCGCGTCATCAACGCCAGCATCGAGAAGCCGACGCCGAACACCAGCGCCAGCCAGGCGAACACCCGCGAAGGCAGGGCCACCGCGGCCGCGCCGGCGCCGTGGCTGCCGAACAGCACGTCCCATCCCCGCACGTCGCCGGTGTGCGGCAGGATGAACGAACCCAGCAACACGAACACCAGGATCGCGACCACGAGGGCCCGTGGGCCGGGCTCGATCTCACCCGCCACCCGGCGTTCGGCGGCCTCGATTTCGGTCCGCAAAGCGTCGAGGTCGGTGTGTTCTTTCTTCATCGGGCACATCCCAGGGGTTCGATCGGATCTATCGACGGCCCGATTGTCGGCATGCCGAGACCGATGGTCGACGGGCGCCGGCCGGCGGCGTGCGCGTCACCCGCCCGCGTGCGGCGGTGGGTGAGGACGCCCGCGTCGGCGATGAGGTGGTGCGGCGCGGCCCCGGTGATCACCGTCGTGACGACGTCGCCTGGCCGCACGCCGTCGCCGGCCGCGAAGTGCACCAACCGGCCGTCGCGGGCCCGTCCGCTCATCCGGGCGGTGCGGGCGTCCTTGCGGCCCTCGCCGGTGGCGACCAGCAGCTCGACGCTCCGCCCGATCAGCGCGCGATTGCCTTCCAGCGAGATCTGCTCCTGCGTGTCGACCAGCCGCTCGTAGCGTTCCTGCACAACGGCTTTCGGGAGCTGCCCGTCGAGTTCGGCGGCCGGGGTGCCGGGCCGCTTGGAGTACTGGAAGGTGAACGCGGCGGCGAACCGGGCCCGCCGCACGACGTCGAGCGTGGCCGCGAAGTCCTCGTCGGTCTCGCCGGGGAACCCGACGATCAGGTCGGTGGTGATGGCCGCGTGCGGCATGGCCGCCCGGACCCGGTCGATGATCCCGAGGTAGCGCTCGGCGCGGTAGGACCGCCGCATCGCGCGCAGCACCCGGTCGGATCCCGACTGCAGCGGCATGTGCAGGGCGGGGCAGACGTTCGGCGTCTGCGCCATCGCCTCGATGACATCGTCGGTGAACTCGGCCGGATGCGGCGAGGTGAACCGCACGCGTTCCAGCCCGTCGATGCGCCCGCAGGCCCGCAGCAGCCCGGCGAAGGCGCCGCGATCGCGGGGCAGCGCCGGGTCGGCGAAGGACACCCCGTAGGCGTTGACGTTCTGGCCCAGCAGCGTGACCTCGAGCACGCCGTCGTCCACCAGGGATTCCACCTCGGCCAGGATGTCGGCCGGACTGCGGTCGACCTCCTTGCCGCGCAGCGACGGGACGATGCAGAAGGTGCAGCTGTTGTTGCACCCGACGGAGATGGAAACCCAAGCGGCGTAGGCGGATTCGCGGGCGCTCGGCAGCGACGACGGGAACTGCTGCAGCGCCTCGGCGATTTCGACCTGCGCGGCCCTGTTGTGCCGGGCCCGGTCGAGCAGCGTGGGCAGCGACCCGATGTTGTGCGTGCCGAAGACGACGTCGACCCACGGGGCCTTGCGCAGCAGCGCGTCGCGGTCCTTTTGGGCCAGGCAGCCGCCGACCGCGATCTGCATGTCGGGGTTGCCGCGCTTGCGCGGGGCCAGGTGGCTGAGGTTGCCGTACAGCTTGTTGTCGGCGTTCTCACGGACGGCGCAGGTGTTGAAGACCACCACGTCGGCGTCCGAGCCGTCGGCGGCCCGCCGGTAACCGGCCGCTTCCAGCAGGCCCGCCAACCGCTCGGAGTCGTGGACGTTCATCTGACAGCCGTAGGTGCGGACCTGGTAGGTGCGCGCCCGGGCAGCGGGCCCGGCCAGGCCCGGGGCGTCCGGCGCCACCATCGAAGTCACGGGGCCATGGTACGGCGACCGGGGTCCAGCGGATTAACCCGCAGCTTGTCAGACCCGGCGGCGCTCCCGTTCGGCGGCCAGTTCGGCCAGGACCACCTCGCAGGCCAGGTTCTGGCTGTAGCCGCGGCGCGCCAGCATTCCCACCAGCCTGCGACTCACCCGCGCTTCGTCGCTCAGCGTCTCCCGCCGCAGCTTGGACCGCACCAGCTGCTGCGCCCGGTCGCGCTCGGCACCGGCGTCGATCCCGCCCAGCACCGCGGTGATCACGTCGTTGTCGACGCCCTTGGTGTGCAGTTCGGCGGCCAAGGCGCGCTTGCTTTTTCCGGCTTTCGCCCGGCGGGATTGCACCCACTGTTCGGCGAAGTCGGCGTCGTCCACCAGGCCGACGGCGGCCAGCCGGTCCAGCACCCGGGCGCTGACGTCGTCGGGATAGCCGCGTTTGGCCAGCTGTCCGGACAGCTCGGCCCGGGTGCGCGCTCTCGCGGTGAGCAGGCGCAGGCACAACGCCCGCGCCTGCTCTTCGCGGGGGGGCTCAGAAATCGACGGGGGCGGGCAGGACGTCGTCATCGGTCACGACCGCGCCAATGCCAAGCTTTTCCTTGATCTTCTTCTCGATCTCGTTGGCCACGTCGGCGTTTTCCATCAGGAAGTTGCGGACGTTCTCCTTGCCCTGGCCGAGCTGCTCGCCCTCGTAGGTGAACCACGAACCGGACTTGCGGATGAAGCCCTGGTCCACACCCATGTCGATCAGCGAGCCTTCCTTGCTGATGCCCCGGCCGTAGAGAATATCGAACTCGGCCTGTTTGAAGGGGGAGGCGACCTTGTTCTTGACGACCTTGACCCGGGTGCGGTTGCCGACCGCATTGGTGCCGTCCTTGAGCGTCTCGATCCGGCGCACGTCCAGGCGCACCGACGCGTAGAACTTCAAAGCCTTTCCGCCCGTTGTCGTTTCAGGACTGCCGAACATCACGCCGATTTTTTCGCGGAGTTGGTTGATGAAGATGGCGGTGGTTCCCGAATTGTTCAGTGCGCCAGTCATTTTCCGCAGCGCCTGGCTCATCAGCCGGGCCTGCAGTCCGACGTGGCTGTCCCCCATCTCGCCTTCGAGTTCCGCGCGCGGCACCAGGGCCGCCACCGAGTCGATGACCAGGATGTCCAGCGCGCCGGAGCGGATCAGCATATCGGCGATCTCCAGCGCCTGCTCACCGGTGTCAGGCTGGCTCACCAGCAGCGAATCGGTGTCGACGCCGAGCTTCTTGGCGTAATCCGGGTCCAGGGCGTGCTCCGCGTCGATGAACGCCGCGACGCCGCCGGCGGCCTGGGCATTGGCGACCGCGTGCAGCGCGACGGTGGTCTTACCCGAAGACTCCGGGCCGTAGATCTCCACGACCCGGCCGCGCGGCAGGCCGCCGATGCCCAAGGCCGCGTCCAGCGCGATGGATCCGGTCGGGATGACCGAGATCGGTTGATGCGTCTCGTCGCCGAGACGCATCACCGAGCCTTTGCCGTAGCTCTTCTCGATCTGGGCCATCGCCAGTTCGAGGGCCTTCTCGCGGTCGGGGGCTTGTGCCATGGTGCCTCTCCTATAGTTCGATGTGTTCGGCGACCGGTATCGGTCGGTTGGCCGTGACACTAGAGATGGCCACCGACAAGTCGACATCTCCGAACGCCCACCACAGTAGCCGAACACCTGTTCGATTCAAGTGGACACGCCGCGCGTGTGGCAATATCAGCCCCGAATCAGCCCCGAAAGCCGCGCCCCACAACACATGGACATCTCCGCCGATCTGGTCGAAACATCTTCCTATGGAGGGTTTTTCGCGATAACCGTGGGCGGAGCGGCGGCCGGATGGCATCCGGTGGGGCGGTCCTACGCCGACGGATTCGCCGATTTGATCGAGGCCACCGCCCGGCGCTACCACACCACGGACCTGCGGATCGCCGCCTCGCTGGTTCATCTCGGCCACGCCGCCCGGCTCTGGTCGCCCATGCTCGCGTGCGCGCTGGGCCACGGCGTCGTTCCCGACCTCAAGGACCTGCAGCGCGCCGACGGCGGGGCCCAGCTACGACTGCCCGAACCCGTCGGAGAACCCCTCGATTCGCCCGCTCCGGACGTGCTGTACCGCGTCGTCGTGCGACAACACATGGAACCCCTGGCCGCCGGCCTGCGGGTCAAGCTGGCGCCCGGCCTGCTGGCCGGCAACATCGCCTCGGCACTGGTTGGGGCGTCCCGGGCGTTGCTTTCGACGCGCCCCGACCTGCGTCGGCCAATCGTCGAGGTCACCGACTCGCTGCTGGACACCGGCGCGTTGGCCGGGTCCGGCGTGATCACCGGCCCGAACCTGGGCTTCCGGCGCCGCAGTTGCTGCCTCTTCTACCGCCTGCCCGACGGCGGCACATGCGGCGATTGCCCGCTTTAGCCGTCGAGTGTGTGTTGGTGGCGTCGGGTGTGCGCTAAGGGCGCGATTTCGGCCGGCAGGCCGCCGTGGATGCACACCCAACGCCACCGGCGCACACCGAAGGACCCGAGCGACGCTCACCACTGGTCGCGCGGCACGTCGAAGTCGACGCACAACGCCCGCCAGACCTCGCGTGGCTCGATGCCGTCCTCGATCGCCCCGGCGGCGGTCCGGCCGCCGAAGCCGCTGAGCACATGGTCGACCAGCACCGACGCGCCGTAGGCGGTGCCGAACCGCAGGACGACCCGCTCGTTGAACTCCGTCAGCCGCACGCCCGCCAACATACCGAGCGAATCACCCCGCCAGAGCCAGCGCCTCGTGGCACACCCGCACCGGGTCGGCGACCCCGGCGACGCTCGCGGCGGCCACCTGCGCGGCCTCCCGATAGCCGGGCGACGACAGCACCTCGCCGACCGCGGTCACCAGCGCGTCGGCGGTCAGCGGCCGGATCAGCCGGGCGCTCCCCTGCCGTGCCACCCGGTTGGCCATCTCCCACTGGTCCCCGCCGCCGGGGACCACCACCAGCGGCACCCCGGCCAGCAGCGCCTTGGCCACCATGCCGTGACCGCCGCCGCAGATCACCAGGTCGGCGCGCGTCAACAACTCGGATTGCCGCCCCAGGCCGACCACCGCCCACGGCGGCACCGCCAGCTCCGCCCCGCCCAGCCGCGACACCACCAGGCGCGCCCCCGCCGGCAGCGTCTCGCCGGGTATCAGGCATTCCAGCGCGACCTCGGCCAACCCCGAGGTCCCGGTCAGCGCGGTCGACGGCGCGACCACCACCACCGGCCCGGGGCCGGGCGGAACCTCCAGCACCCGATCCGTCGGCTCGAAATGCAACGGCCCCACGACGACGGCCTCGGCCGGCCAGTCCGGACGGGGAACCTCGAGGGCGGGCAGCGTCGCGATCAGCCGCCGCAGCGGACCGGGGTCCCGCGCGGGCAGCCCGATCTCGACCCGCGCGCCCGCGCGCTGCCGCAGGCCGGCGCGCCACGACCGCGTCGTCAGCGCCCGCATCACGGCGTCGCGCACCCGGCCGCGGATGCCGATGCCCGCCGCCAGCCCACTGCCGATCGGCGGCAGCCCCTTCGAGGGCAGGTACAGCGGGTGCGGGCTGAGCTCGATCCACGGGATCCCCAACAACTCGGCGGCCATCCCGCCGCCCGCGGTGATGACGTCGGAGACCACCAGGTCGGGCGCCAGGTCGCGCAGCGCCGGCACGTTGAGCACGGCCATCCGCGCCGCGCGCCGGTGGATCCTGGCCCCGGCGTCGACGTCGTCGTCGGTGGCCACCAGCCCGTCCAGCTCGGCGGCGGCAATGCCGGCGGCGCGGGCGGCGCCGATCCATTCCCCGCCGGTGAACAGCGTCGGCTCGTCGCCCGCCTCGGCGAAGCGTTGGCACAGCGCAATCGCGGGAAACGAGTGTCCGGGATCCGGCCCGGCGACCACGGCGACGCGCACCGGCCCCACCCTGCCACAGCGCCGGGCCGCCGGGCTGGCCTACGCTGGCAACCATGACCGAGGTGACTGGAACAGCCGTTGCGAACACCCGCACGGTCGAGAATTTTCTGAACGCCCTGCAGGACGACGACTTCGAAACCGCGGAAGCGGCATTGGACGACGACCTCGTCTACGAGAACGTCGGGCTGCCGACGATCCGCGGCGGCCGCAAAGCGATCAAGCTCTTCCGCCGGATGGAGGGCCGCGCGGCCTTCGAGGTGAAGATCCACCGCATCGCCGCCGACGGCGCCGCGGTGCTCACCGAGCGCACCGACGCGCTGATCTTCGGCCCGCTGCGGCTGCAGTTCTGGGTCTGCGGCGTGTTCGAGGTCCACGACGGGCGAATCACCCTGTGGCGCGACTACTTCGACTTCTTCGACATGTTCAAGGCGACCCTGCGTGGCGTTGCGGCGCTGGCGCTGCCGTCGCTCAAAGCGACGTTCTAGCCCCGGGGCGACGGCATGAGCGGCGACACGGCTCGAACCACACCGAACCCGTGGCAATTCATCCGGTATTGCGCCGGGGCGCGGCTGCCCGACTCGATGCGGGATTGGGTGCGCGACGACCTGACCGGCAAGGGCGCCGCGCGCCGGATGATGGTGCGCGTCGCGGTTCCGGCCGTGCTGGTGCTGGCCCCGTTCTGGCTGATCCCGACGACGCTGGTCGTCCACCTGAGCATGACGCTGCCGATCCTCATTCCGTTCGTCTACTTCTCCCACGCGCTCAACAAGGTGTGGCGCCGTCACATGCTGTCCGTGCACGGCCTGGACCCCGACCTCGTCGACGAGCTCGCCCGCAAGCGCGACGCCCACATCCACCAGGCGTACATCGAACGCTACGGCCCGCGCCCGGAGGATTAGCGCCGGGGCATTCCGCCCAGTTCGTCGAACGCCTGCGCCCAGCCGAGCAGGCGATCGGTGGCGCCGGTCAGCTCGGTGCGGTAACGCTGCTGCGCGGCCGCCAGCCCGGCTCCCGTGTCGCCGTTGGCCGAGGACACCAATTGCGCTGCGGCGGTGACCATTTCGTTGTACTGACGAACGCCGGCGCTCAACTGCGCGGTGAACGCGTTGATGGTGGGCACCAGATACGGCCGCGACGACTCCGCATGCTGCGCCGCCCGCTCCATCGACACCACCTCGGCGGCGGTGGCCACCATGGCCGCGGAGGTCTTGTTGGCCGCGTCGGTCAGGTCGCGGATTTCGGCCGTCGGCAGCATGGAGCCCCGCTCCATCACCCCCAGCAGCGAGGAGAACCCGCGTTCGGAGGCGCCCAGCGCGTACATCGCCGGCCGGGCGGCCGAGCCCGGCGGGGGCAGCCGGCGGGTGTTGGCGGGCCGCTGTGTCGGCAGCGGCTCCGAGCGCAGCCAGCGGTAGCGGAGTAACAGCAGCGTCGCCGGGATCGCCAGCACGACCGCGACGGCGCCGGTCACCTCCAGCAGCAGCGCGAACCAGCCCCACGCCGCCAGCACCGCCGTCACCGCGATCCAAAACAGGCAGCCGACGGCGAAAATCAGGCCCCACCGCAACGCCCGGCGCCGACGGCGCAGCAGCCGCGCCCGCGGATCCGTGGCCGCGCTGACCTTGTGGGCCACCGCGTCGAAAAGGTCGGCGGCGGTGTCCCACCCGCGCTGCACCAGCGCGCGCCAGGGCCCGCGCTCGGTCGCTTTCACCGCCATCGCAGACAATCCGCCGCGTTACTGGCCAAGGGGCTTCTCGGCAACCTGCCCGCCGGTGGTCTCGGCCGGCGCCGGGGTGGCCCCGGGCGCGACCGCCGTCCCGCCCGCCGGAAGGGCCTCGCCACGCATCGACGCGCGGATCTGCTCCAGCCGGGAATGGCCGGCCATCTGGATGCCGGCCTGCTCGACCTCGAGCATGCGGCCCTGCACGGAGCCCTGGGCGAGTTCGGCCGCGCCGATCGCGTTGGCGTAGCGGCGTTCGATCTTGTCGCGCACCTCGTCGAGGCTCGGGGTGGTGCCCGGGGCGGCGATCTCGCTCATCGACCGCAGCGACGCGCTGACCTGTTCCTGCATCTTGGCCTGCTCGAGCTGGCTGAGCAGCTTGGTGCGCTCCGCGACCTTCTGCTGCAGCACCATCGCGTTCTGTTCGACGGCCTTCTTGGCCTGGGCCGCCGCGGACAGCGCCTGGTCGTGCAGCGTCTTGAGGTCCTCGACGCTCTGCTCGGCGGTCACCAGCTGGGCCGCGAACGCCTCGGCGGCGTTGTTGTACTCGGTGGCCTTGGCCGCGTCACCGGCGGCGGTGGCCTGGTCGGCCAGCGTCACCGCCTGACGCACGTTGACCTGCAGCTTCTCGATGTCCGCCAGCTGCCGGTTGAGCCGCATCTCCAGCTGGCGCTGGTTGCCGATCACCTGCGCCGCCTGCTGGGTCAGCGCCTGGTGCTGGCGCTGCGCTTCCTCGATGGCCTGCTGGATCTGCACCTTCGGGTCGGCGTGCTCGTCGATCCTCGCGTTGAACAGCGCCATCAGGTATTTCCACGCCTTGACGAACGGGTTGGCCATCGGTTAGCTCCACCTTCGCTTCTGGTCTGTCGGGCAAGCGCCCTGCCGCTCAATTTATCGGGTCGGCGCCGATCGCCCCACCCCTGCGCACGATCCGACCGCCCGGCGCGCGGGAGCGGTGCGGAGCACTCAGGCCACCGCCAGCGACGCCACCGGCGGAATGACGACCTTGGTGCCGGCGTCGATCGTGGCCCCGCTCGCCCTGCGTTCCTCGCTGGCCATCCGCTCGCCCGCGCCCGTCAGCACCTCCGACAGCGGCATCTCCAGCGCGTCGCAGATCGCGTTGAGCAGCTCGCTGGAAGGCTCCTTGCGGCCGCGCTCCACCTCCGACAGATACCCGAGGCTCACCCGCGCCGAATCCGACACCTCGCGCAGCGTCCGGCCCTGTGTCGTCCGGACCCGGCGCAACACGTCGCCGATGACCTCGCGCATCAATGGCGGCATCCCGCCCTCCTTCGTCCGATCGGCCCCGCTCAGCAGGCACTCACTTAGGTGAACGCCGGCGGCGGTGCCGATGGTTCCCCGGTCAGCCGCCCGTCTGGCGTGCTTCCCGGACCGTCCTGATCGTGCCGGCCACATAGTCGATGCCGGTGACCACGGTGAGCACGATCGCGACCCCCATCACGACGGAGGCCACCACCCGAAACGGCCCCGACAGCGGCAGCACGAACAGCCCGATCGCCAGCGCCTGGACGACGGTCTTGAGCTTGCCGCCCCAACTGGCGGGAATGACGCCGCGGCGTATCACCGCCAACCGCAACAGCGTGACCGCCAGCTCGCGGGTCATGATCACCACGGTCACCCACCAGGGCAGGTCCCCCAGCATCGACAGGCCGATCAGCGCCGACCCGATCAGCGCCTTGTCCGCGACCGGATCGACGAACGCGCCGAATTCGGTCGCCATCCCGTAATTGCGGGCCAGCAGACCGTCGAACCGGTCGGTGAGGCAGGCGACGGCGAAAATCACGAAAGCCACTATGCGGCCGACGATTTGGTGGCCGTCCGCGGTGAACAGGGCGAGCAGGAAGATCGGGACCAACACCAGCCGCAACAGGGTCAGGATGTTGGCGAGGTTGGCGATGCGGGCGCGGCCCGGCGATCCCGTTAGCGGTCCCGTTTGAGGCTGCCCCGACACGGCATCAGAATAACGGTTGACCAGCGAGCCCATCCCCGTCGCCGATACTGTTACCCGTGACCGAAAGCTCCCGGGACCACCGGCCGGTGGTCCGGCGCGCGCGAACGTCCGACGTCCCCGCGATCAAACAGCTCGTCGACACGTACGCGGGACGCATCCTGCTGGAAAAGAACCTCGTGACGCTGTACGAGGCCGTCCAGGAATTCTGGGTGGCCGAGCTTCACGGCAGGGTGGTCGGCTGCGGGGCGCTGCACGTGTTGTGGGCCGACCTCGGCGAGGTCCGCACCGTCGCGGTCGACCCGGCGACGACCGGCCACGGCATCGGCCACGCGATCGTCGACCGGCTGCTGGAGGTCGCCCGCGAGCTGCAGCTGCGGCGGCTGTTCGTGTTGACCTTCGAGACGGAGTTCTTCGGCAAGCACGGGTTCACCGAGATCGAGGGCACGCCCGTCACCGCCGAGGTGTACGAGGAGATGTGCCGCTCCTACGACATCGGCGTCGCCGAATTCCTGGATCTGAGCTACGTCAAGCCCAACATCCTGGGCAACTCCCGCATGCTGCTGGTGCTTTAGGCCGCTTTAGGCCCGCGAGCAGACACAGACTCGCATTCGCGAGGCCCGAGCAATGCGATTCTGTGTCTGCTCGCCGGGCTACTCGTCCGCGCCGTCGCCGGAGTCCAGGCCGCGGATCGCGGCCAGGGTCGCGGCCAGCTCGTCGGGCTTGACCAGCACGTCGCGCGCCTTGGATCCCTCGCTAGGCCCGACGATGCCGCGGGTCTCCATCAGGTCCATCAGCCGGCCGGCCTTGGCGAACCCGACCCGCAGCTTGCGCTGCAGCATCGACGTGGAGCCGAACTGGCTGGACACCACCAGCTCCACGGCCTGCAGGAACAGGTCCATGTCGTCGCCGATGTCGGGGTCGACGTCGGCGCGTTCGCCGGTGGGCTTGGCGGTGGTGACGCCCTCGGTGTATTCGGGTTCGGCCTGGTCCTTGCAGGCGGTGACGACGGCGTGGATCTCGTCGTCGGTGATGTAGGCCCCCTGCAGTCGCACCGGCTTGTTCGTGCCCATCGGCAGGAACAGGCCGTCGCCCATCCCGATCAGCTTCTCGGCGCCCTGCTGGTCCAGGATCACCCGGGAGTCGGTGAGCGACGACGTGGCGAACGCCAGCCGGGACGGCACGTTCGTCTTGATCAGCCCGGTCACCACGTCGACCGACGGGCGCTGGGTGGCCAGCACCAGGTGAATGCCGGCGGCGCGGGCCTTCTGGGTGATCCGCACGATCGCGTCCTCGACGTCGCGCGGCGCGGTCATCATCAGGTCGGCCAGCTCGTCGACGATCGCCACGACGTAGGGGTACGGCCGGTACTCGCGCTGGCTGCCCAGCGGCGCCGTGATCGCCCCGGAGCGCACCTTGGCGTTGAAGTCGTCGATGTGGCGCACCCGGGAGGCCTGCATGTCCTGGTAGCGCTGCTCCATCTCCTCGACCAGCCACGCCAGCGCGGCCGCCGCCTTCTTCGGCTGGGTGATGATCGGCGTGATCAGGTGCGGAATGCCCTCGTACGGCGTCAGTTCCACCATCTTGGGGTCGATCAGGATCATCCTGACCTCCTCCGGGGTGGCCCGCGTCAGCAGCGAGATCAGCATGGAGTTGACGAAGCTCGACTTGCCGGATCCGGTGGAGCCCGCGACCAACAGGTGCGGCATCTTGGCCAGGTTGGCCGAGATGAAGTCGCCCTCGATGTCCTTGCCCAGCCCGATCACCAGCGGGTGGTGGTCGCGGCGGGTCGAGGGCGCGGTGAGCACGTCGGCCAGCCGCACCATCTCCCGGTCGGTGTTGGGCACCTCGATGCCGACGGCGGACTTGCCGGGGATTGGGGCCAGCATGCGCACGCTCTCGGTGGCCACCGCGTAGGCGATGTTCTTCTGCAGCGCGGTGATCTTCTCCACCTTGACGCCGGGGCCCAGCTCCACCTCGTAGCGGGTGACGGTGGGTCCCCGGGTGCAGCCGGTGACGGCGGCGTCGACCTTGAACTGGGTGAGCACCTCGCCGATGGCGTCGGCCATGACGGTGTTGGCGGCGCTGCGCTTCTTGGGCGGGTCCCCGGCGACCAGCAGGCTCATCGGCGGCAGCGTGTAGGGGCCCTCGACGACCCGGTCCAGCGCCTCGGTCTGCTGCTTCCCGCGACGACGGCGTGTCCCGACGGCCGGCTCCCGCACGGTGGGAATGTCGTCCTCGTTGTCACGCAAGGCCGCGGCGGGGTCGGCCGTCGGCCAGGCCTGCGCCTCGTCATCGGGGTGCAGCGGCCCGTCGTCGTAATAGCCGTCGGAAAAGTCCTCGGGCGCGCCGGGATCCGCATCCTCGCCGTACCCGGCCTCGTCGTCGCCAAGCAGCCGGGTGCCGAACATGGCGCGCACGACGTCGGGCACCTCGCGGATCGTGGTCCCGGTCAGCAACAGCAGCCCGAACAGCGCGCCGATGAACAGCAGCGGCGCGGCGATCCAGGCCGTCAACCCATCCGACAGCGGCCCCCCGATGGCAAAGCCGACGAACCCCGCCGCGCGGCGCCGCAGTTCCGGATCTTCCGGCGAACCCGACCACAGGTGGCGCAGGCCCAGAACCGACAGGGCGATCAGGCTTCCGCCCAGGATCAGCCGGGGCCGCGCATCCGGATTGGGCTGGGTCCGCATCAGCGCCACCGCCACCGCGGCGGTGACCAGCGGGAGCGCCAGGACGGCCGAACCGATGAGCGTCCGCAACACCGTGTCGACCCACGCGCCCACCGGTCGCGCGGCGTCGAACCACGAGCTGGCGGCGACCACGACGGACAGCCCGAGCAGGACCAGCGCGATCCCGTCGCGGCGGTGCCCGGGCTCGATGTCGCGGGCCCGCCCGATCGACCGGGCCGCGCCGCCGGTGCCCCGTGCCGCCATCATCCAGGTGGCGCGCATGGCCCGGCCGCAGGTGAGCCCGGCGGCGACCAGCAGCGACCGGTTGCGCCGTTTGGCGGGCCTGCTCGCCCTTCTGCCGGGTGCCGCCTGCCGCGCGCCGCGGGGCCGGGCCTTTGACCTGCTCGTTCGGGATCCGGGGCGCGCGACGGTCTTGCTAGCCATGACGGCAAGGGTAGTCGCAAAAGCATCATCTTTACCACCCGCCACACTGGTAACGCCCTCCCTCGTGGGCGATGCGGCCGGCGGGCCTGAGTAGGGTGGCAACCGGTGACGGAAGTCACCACTTCCCGAGCTTCCAGGAGGCCTCGCATGCCCGTCGTCGTCGTCGCCACCATGACCGTCAAGCCCGAATCGGTCGACACCGTCCGCGACATCCTCACCGGCGCGGTCGAAGAGGTGCACGACGAACCCGGGTGCCAGCTGTATTCGCTGCACCAGACGGGCGAGACCTTCGTCTTCGTCGAGCAATGGGCCGACGAGGACGCGCTCAAGACGCACAGCACCGCGCCCGCGATCGGGAAGCTGTTCGAGGCGGCCGGCCCGCACCTGGCCGGGGCGCCGGACATCAAGATGCTGCAGCCGGTCCCCGCGGGCGATCCGGACAAGGGCCGGCTGCGTCCGTAATGGCCGGGCCACTCGACGGCAAGGTCGCGCTCATCACCGGCGCGGCCCGGGGCCAGGGCCGCGCGCACGCGGTGCGGCTGGCCGCCGACGGCGCGAGCGTCATCGCGGTCGACCTGTGCGCGCAGATCGCCAGCGTCCCCTACCCCCTGGCCACCCCGGACGACCTGGCGGCCACCGTCAAGCTCGTCGAGGACACCGGCTCGCGCATCGTGGCGGCGCGGGGCGACGTGCGCGACCGCGCATCGCTGTCGGCGGCGCTGCGGGCGGGCCTGGACGAGTTCGGCCGGCTCGACATCGTGGTGGCCAACGCCGGGATCGCCCCCATGCAATCGAGCGACGACGGCTGGCGCGACGTCATCGACGTCAACCTCACCGGCGTGTTCCACACCGTGGAGGCCGCCATACCGACCATGGTCTCGCAGGGCAGCGGCGGATCGATCGTGCTGATCAGTTCGGCCGCGGGGCTGGCCGGCATCGGCAGCGCCGACGCCGGCTCCATCGGCTATGCCGCCGCCAAGCACGGGGTGGTCGGGCTGATGCGGGTATACGCCAATCTGCTTGCCCGACACAGCATCCGGGTCAACTCGATACATCCGTCCGGGGTCGACACCCCGATGATCAACAACGAGTTCACCCGGCAGTGGCTCGCCCGGCTGGTCGCCGAGTCCGATTCGCCGCCCGACATGGGCAACGCGCTGCCGGTGCAGGTGCTGCAATCCGATGACATCGCCAACGCGGTGGCATGGCTGGTGTCCGACCAGGCCCGCTACATCACCGGCGTCACCCTGCCGGTCGACGCGGGCTATCTGAACAAGTAGGGCTCATGGCACGAAATCCCGTGGCGCAGACCGCCTTCGGCCCAATGGTATTGGCGGCCGTCGAACAGAACGAGCCACCCGAGCGGCGCCTGGTGGACGACGACCTCGCGGAGCTCTTCCTGCCGGCCCCGCTGCGGTGGCTCGTCGCCGCGACCCGCGCGGCGCCGATCCGCCGCCTGATGGTCCGCGGGTCGGAGTACACCGGCCCCGGATTGTGGGCGAACCTGGCCTGCCGCAAGCGTTTCATCGCCGACAAGCTCGACGAGGCGCTGCCCGACATCGACGCGGTGGTGATCCTCGGCGCCGGCTTCGACACCCGTCCCTACCTGCTGACGCGGCGGATCCGCGTCCCGGTCTTCGAGGTGGACCTGCCGGTCAACGTCGCCAGGAAGGCCGAGACGGTCCGGCGGGTGCTGGGCGAGCTGCCGCTGTCGGTTCGGTTGGTGGCGTTGGACTTCGAGCGCGACGACCTGCTCACCTCGCTGGCCGAGCACGGCTATCGCACCGACTACCGGGCCTTCTTCATCTGCGAGGGCGTGACCCAATACCTCACCGAGGACGGCGTCCGGCGCACGCTTGAGGGACTGCGCGCGGCCGCCGCCGGCAGCCGGTTGGTGTTCACCTACGTCCGCCGGGACTTCATCGACGGGACGAACCGGTACGGCACCCGCACGCTGTATCGCAGCGTCCGCCAGCGCCACCAGCTGTGGCGCTTCGGCCTGGAGCCCGACGAGGTCGCGGGGTTCATCGCCGAGTACGGCTGGCGCCTGGTGGAGCAGGCCGGTCCCGACGACCTCGTCCGGCGCTACGTGGAGCCCACCGGCCGCAAACTCGAGGCCTCCCAGCTGGAATGGTCGGCCTACGCGGAGAAGATTTAGACCTCGATGACCGTCGGCACGATCATCGGCTGCCGGCGATAGGTCTCGCCTACCCACTTGCCGACGGTGCGGCGCACGCACTGGGCGATCCGGACCGGGTCGGTGACGTCGGCGGCGGCCAGCTGCTCCAGCTCCGCCTCGATCTTGCGCGCGGCGGGCTCGAGCGCCTTGGGGTCCTCGGAGAATCCGCGCGAGTGCAGCTGCGGCGCGGCCACCGGGCGCCCGGTGCCCCGCCGGACCACCACGGTCGCCGCGATAAAGCCCGACGACAGGATGAGTCGTTCGCCCAGGGTGATGTCGCCCACGTCGCCGGTGATCAGGCCGTCGACGAACATCTTGCCGACCGGCACCGCCCCGGCGACCGACGCCTTGCCGGCAACCAGGTCGACGCTGACGCCGTTCTCCGCCAACAGGATCGAGTCCTCGGGCACCCCGGCGCGCGCCGCCAGCTTGGCGTTGGCGCGCAGCATCCGCCAGGTCCCGTGCACCGGCATCACGTTGCGCGGCCGCACCCCGTTGTAGAGGAACAGCAGCTCGCCCGCGTACGCGTGACCCGAAACGTGAACGCGCACCTGCTGATTGGTGACGACGCGGGCCCCGATCCTGGCCAGCGAGTCGATGACCCCGTACACCGCCTCCTCGTTGCCGGGTATCAGCGACGACGACAGGATGATCAGGTCCTCCGACGTCAGGGTGATGCTGCGGTGCTCGCCGCGCGACATCCGCGACAGCGCCGACATCGGCTCGCCCTGGGTGCCGGTGGTGATCAGCACCACCCGCTCGGGCGCCATCATCTCCGCGGCGGCGATGTCGATCAGGTCGGCGTCGTCGACCCGCAGGAAACCAAGTTCGCGGGCGATGCCCATGTTGCGCACCATGGATCGCCCGACGAACGACACCCGCCGGCCCAATGCCACTGCGGCGTCGATGATCTGCTGCACCCGGTCCACGTTGGAGGCGAAGCACGCGACGATGACGCGGCCGCCGGCGCCCCGGATCAGCCGGTGCAGGGTGGGGCCCACCTCGCTTTCGGAGGGCCCGACGCCGGGGATCTCGGCGTTGGTCGAGTCGCACAGGAACAGGTCCACGCCTGCTCCATATTGTGAGCCCAGCCGGGACATGCCGGGCAGGTCGGTGGGCCGGCCGTCGAGCGGCAGCTGGTCGAGCTTGATGTCGCCGGTGTGCAGCACGGTCCCGGCGCCCGTGCGGACCGCGATGGCCAGCGCGTCCGGGATGGAGTGGTTGACGGCGAAATACTCGCACTCGAACACGCCGTGCGTGCTGCGCTGCCCCTCGGCGACCTGGACGAAGACCGGGTTGATGTGGTGCTCGCGGCATTTCGCGGCGACCAGCGCCAGGGTGAACCTCGAACCGACGACCGGGATGTCGGGCCGCAGCCTGAGCAGGAACGGGATCGCCCCGATGTGGTCCTCGTGCGCGTGGGTCAGCACCAGCGCCTCGACGTCGTCGAGCCGATCCTCGATGTGGCGCAGGTCCGGCAGGATCAGGTCGACGCCGGGCTCGTCGTGGGTGGGGAACATCACCCCGCAGTCGATGATCAGCAGTCGGCCCAGGTGCTCGAAAACCGTCATGTTGCGGCCGATTTCGCTGATGCCGCCCAGCGCGGTGACCCGCAACCCACCCGCGGTCAGCGGACCTGGTGGGGTGAGGTCTACATCCACGTGCAGCTCACCGGAGCACCGACGCCGCGCGCATGTCGGCGGCCAACGCGTCGACCTGCTCGGGCGTCGCCGGCATCTGCGGCAGCCGGGGATCACCGACGTCGATGCCCTGCAGGCGCAGGCCCGCCTTGGACATCGTCACCCCGCCCAGGCGGGCCATCGCGTTGCACAGCGGGGCGAGGTTGACGTTGATCTTGCGCGCGGTGGAGACGTCCCCGGAGCCGAAGGCGGACAACAACTCTCGCAGCTGACCCGCGGCGGCGTGGGCGATCACGCTGATGAAGCCGGTGGCGCCCATCGCCAGCCAGGGCAGGTTCAGCGCATCGTCGCCGGAGTAGTAGGCCAGCCCGGTCTCGGCGATGATCTGGCCGCCGCCGTGCAGGTCGCCCTTGGCGTCCTTGATGCCGACGATGTTCGGGTGGGCGGCCAGCGCGTGGATGGTCTCGGGCAGGATCGGGATCACCGAGCGCGGCGGGATGTCGTAGAGCAGCACCGGCAGCTCCGTGGCGTCGGCGACGGCGGTGAAGTGCGCGATCAGCCCGCTCTGCGGCGGCTTCGAGTAGTACGGCGTGACCACCAGGAGCCCGTGCGCGCCCTCGGCCGCGCAGGCCCTGGCCAGCCGGACGCTGTGGGCGGTGTCGTAGGTGCCCGCGCCGGCGACGACGCGGGCCCGGTCACCCACGGCCTCCAGCACGACGCGCAGCAGCTCGCGTTTCTCGTCGTCGGTGGTGGTCGGCGACTCGCCGGTGGTTCCCGACACCACCAGGCCGTCGCATCCCGCGTCCACCAGGTGGTTGGCCAGCCGCGCCGCGGCGGCCGTGTCCAGGGAGCCGTCGGCGCCGAACGGTGTCACCATCGCGGTCAGCAGGGTTCCCAACCGTGCGGGGGCGTCGAATCCGACGGTGCTCACGACGTTCAGGTTACCTGGCGCCCCCAAGCCCCCTCACCACCACCGCGAGCGTGCGTGTTTGTGCGGGGACACGCCGCGTGGGCTGTACATCTGCGCACTCTCGCGGTGGCGCGGGGCACGCCCGCGGGGCGCGCCTGGCGCGGGTCAGGCCTCGGTGGCCAGCGGGCTGGTCGCGACCTCGGTGCCGTCGGCCAGGGTGGACACCTCGAAGTCGGCGAACACCGCGGGCGCCACGCCGACGAGCTGGCGCAGGCACTCGATGGCCAGCCGCCGGATCTCCACGTCGGCGTGCTCGCTGGCCCGCATCGCGACGAAGTGCCGCCACGCGCGGTAGTTGCCGGTCACGACGATGCGGGTCTCCGTCGCGTTGGGCAGCACCGCCCGGGCGGCCTGCCGCGCCTGCTTGCGCCTCAACACCGCGCTGGGCTCACCGGCGAACTTGGCCTCCAGCCTGGCCAGCAGCTCGGTGTAGGTGGCGCGGCTGGCGTCGGCCGCCGCGACCAGGATCCGCCGCAGCTCGGGGTCGTCGTCCATGCCCGGCGGGATGACGACCCGCGAGTCCCCCTCCGGCACATAGCGTTGCGACAGCTGCGAGTAGGAAAAATGCCGATGCCGGATCAGCTCGTGCGTGCACGACCGCGAGATGCCGGTGATGTAGAACGACACGCTCGCGTGCTCGAGCACCGAGAAGTGCCCGACGTCGATGATGTGCTCGATATAGCCCGCGTTGGTGGCGGTCTTGGGGTTGGGCTTGGACCAGCTCTGATAGCAGGCCCGGCCGGCGAACTCGACCAGCGCGGGGCCCCCGTCGGCGTCGGTGGTCCACGGCACGTCCGGCGGCGCCAGGAACTCGGTCCTGGCGATCAGTTGCACGCGCAGCGGCGCGGTCTCGGCCACGGCGCTCACCTTAGCCCCGGCGACGGCGCGCGGCGTGCCATCAGACGAGTTCGGCCCGGCAGGCCAGCCCCGGTGCGCGGCTAAGGCGCGTGTCCGCGGTCAGCAGTGGAACGTCAAGGTGACTGGCCAGGGCCACATAGAGCGCGTCGTAGAAACTGAAGTTGTGCCGCAGGCTCCACGCTCGTCGGGCGAGCGCTCCCACGTGTGGATAGCGATCGTCGATGAGCAAGCCGGCGACGCGCAGCGCGGTATCGGCTTCCCTGGTGCCGATATGTCCTGCCTGCTCGTGGCGGCGCAGCACGTTGCCGACCTCAGCGTCGATCAAATGCGGTGCGTGCCGCCGCATTTCGGGCAACCGTGCCCGGAGTGCATCGGCGGCGTCAGTCTTGCCGACCAAGGCCAGCACGAGGGCGGACGCATCGATAACGTAGTCGCTCACCGCCGGTCTGCGGCCAGATCCGCGAGGATGGATTCCGTCGTCGCCCCCGGTTTGGCGCTTTCCTCACGCGCGGCCTCCATGGCCGCCAACGCCTCTTCCGCAGTGGACCGGCTCGCGAAGTCGATCACCCAATCACGCATATAGGACTGGATGGAGCGCCCCGCGACGCGGGCGCGCTTACGGATCACCTCGTACGCATCTTCGGGGATTTCCCGGATCTGTATCGTCGCCACTGCGCTAGTTTAGCGCTGTAGCGCTGGCATAGCGCACCAATTCCAACCTTCATCGGGTAGTCCGAAAGAGTTCACGGCGACGCTCACTCGTGAAGTCGATGCTGTCACTTTGCGTTCTGGATCTTCGGGCGTCCCGAGCGCGGTTTTGGTGAAAGGCCGCGTTATATACGGACCTTGCCCGACGTGAGCGGCGGGATCAGGGCGTCGCGGAGCGCGGACAACCGCGCGCTTTCTTCCCGCCGCGCGTGGCACAGGGCACCCAGGCCGGTGATGGTCCGCGCCGCCGCCGGGGCCAGACGCCGGACGTCGCGCACCCGGACCTCGAGGAGGTCCCGCGGCCGGATCCGCTGATGACTGCCCGAGGTCCCGCCGGCCCGCTGCCGCAAGGTCGCTGCGACATCGGGCTGCCGCAGCGCCGACCACAGCGCCGACGTGTCGACGCCGACGGGCGCGAGCACGACGAATTCCGTGCTGGCCAACGCCATGTGCGACGGCAGGGCCACCACGTTCCAGATCCGCGGGATTCTGGGATTCAGCTTCGCGACCAGGACGCACGGCCGCGACAACAGGAACTTGCCGCTCCGCACGGATCCGGCGGCGACCGGCCGGGGCCTGGCCCCGTCGTCGAACGCCGGAAGGCTGAAGTGCGCGACGACGTCGTCGAATTGGTCCGGGCTAACAAATGCCGCCGACCGGCTCGCCAGGCTGGACAGCGGCGCGTACTCGGCGACCGACTCGGCGATGGCGACCATCAGGCTCTCGGCGGCCGCGATCACGCGGTCGTTGGCGGCGATCTTGTCGTCGAGGGCGCCGAGCACCTCGGCGATCCGCACCCGTTCGGGCGCCGCGACGGCGCGAACCGAAATGTCGCGGAGAATCCTCTGATTGAGCAGGGGCTGCCCGGATCCGGCGCGGTGATCGCCCAGCCCGCAGGTGTGCAGCGCGTAGTACCAATATCGCGTCTCGCGCGGATCCTTGGCCCGGCACACCAGTGCGTTCTCGGTGACCCACACGTCGGAATCGCAATACCGCACGCTGCCGCAATACGATCCGACGCGGCCGAGGACGATGAGAGGCCCGCTCGCGTTGCGCTCCGCCGCATACCCGATTGCGCCATTGGCGCCGTAGACGCGAAAGCGCCCGCCCGACGCCCGGTGCGGCGGGCTGGTTCCGCTGCTGAAGTCCAGGTACTCGCCCAGCCGTGCCTTCACCGCAGGCGCTCCACCTGCTCGCGCACCACTGCGTCCAGTCGCGCGGATTCGTCCAGGGCCGCCAGCAGGTCCTTGGTCAACCGGGCGATCCTCTCGTCGACCGGTTCCCCGTCGTCGGCGGCGGCGGGCGCGCCCACGTACCGCCCCGGGGTCAGCGTGTAACCTGCGGCCCTGATGTCGTCCAGCGTGGCGGACGTGCAGAACCCCGGAACATCTTGGTAGGTCAGGCCTTTGGCGGCGGACGACTCCGATCCGCACCACGCGTGATAGGTGTCGCCGATGCGGATGACCTCCTCGCTCGTCAGCGCGCGCTCCGCGCGGCCCGCCAGGTATCCCAGCCCGCGGGCGTCGATGAACAGCACCTGCCGCGACCGGTGCCCCTTGTCCCTCGCGAAGAACCACAGGCACACCGGGATCGACGTGCTGCGAAACAGCTGTCCGGGCAGCGCGACCATGCACGACACCAGGTCGGCCTCCACGATCCGCGCCCGAATGTCGCCTTCCCCCAGCGTATTCGACGACATCGATCCGTTGGCCATCACCACGCCGGCCTTGCCGCCCAGGGCCAGCTTGGACAGGATGTGCTGAATCCAGGCGAAGTTCGCGTTGGTGGCCGGCGGAACGCCGAAGCGCCAGCGCGGGTCTCGTTCGTCGCGGGCCCAATCCTTGATGTTGAACGGCGGATTGGCCATCACGTAGTCCATCTGCACGCCGGCGTGCTGGTCGCCGGCGAACGTGTCGCCCCACCGCGCGCCCAGGCCCGCGCCGTCAATGCCGTGCACGGCGAGGTTCATCTTCGCCATCCGCCAGGTCTGCTCGACGCTCTCCTGGCCGTAGACCGCGACCTTGGCCGGGTCGCCCTCGCGCTCGGCGACGAACTGCTCGGTCCGGATGAACATTCCGCCCGAACCGCAGCACGGGTCGTACACCCGCCCGCTCGACGGTTCGAGGACCTCGACGATCACCCGCACGACGCTGGGCGGGGTGAAGAATTCGCCGCCCCGCCGCCCCTCCGCGCGGGCGAAATTGCCCAGGAAGTACTCGTACACCTCGCCCATCAGGTCGCGCGCGCGACGGCCGTCCCGCCCGAATCGCGCGCCGTCGAGCAGCTCTATGAGCTCGCCAAGCCGGCGCCGGTCCAGGTTTTCGTACAGCCGCGGCAGCATCCCGGCCAGCGCGGGGTTGGCCGCCATCACGGCGCCCATCGCGTCGTCGACGAGCCGGCCGATGTTCGAGGCTTTTGCGTTGTCCGCCAAAGGTTTCCAGTGCTTCTCGGAGACGTGCTTGAGGAACACCAGCCCCAGGATCACGTCCTTGTATTGGCTCGCCGACAGCGAACCACGCAGCTTCTCGGCCGCCTTCCACAGCGTCGCCTTGAGCTCCTGGGACGCGGTCATCGGCCGGCCCGCTTGGCGGCCGCGCGCAGGTCGGCGGCCAGATCGCCCCGGCCGGACACGCTGACCCCGCCCAGGCCCAGCCACGACGCCATGGACTCCAGCTCGCCGGCCAGCGCCGCGGCCACGCGCACTTTCGGCTGGTCCGGCTCCCCGAACGCGCCGACCACCCGCAGCGAGTCGGACGCCCGGTCGGCCTTGAGGTCGACCCGCGCGACCAGCTCGCCGTTTAGCAGCAGCGGCCACACGTAGTAGCCGTACTGCCGCTTGGCCGCGGGGGTATAGATCTCGATGCGGTAATGAAAGCCGAACAGCCGCTCGACGCGGGGCCGGAAGAAGATCAGCGGGTCGAACGGGCACAGCAGCGCCGTGCCGCGGTCCCGGCGCGGCACCGTCCGGCCGGCCCGCAGGTACGCCGGCGCGGACCACCCGTCGACGTCGACCCGCTCGATCTCCCCGCCGGCCAGCAGGTCGGCGAGGGCCGGCTTGACCTGCCGGGCCGACAGCCGGAAGTAGTCGCGGAGGTCGGCCTCGGTGCCCACGCCCAGCGCGCCGGCGGCCCGCAGCGTGAGCTCGCGGACGGCCTCGTCGTCGTCGACCTCGCGGGCCAGCACGCGCGGCGGCAGCACCCTTTCCACCAGGTCGTAGTGGCGGGCGAAGCCCACCCGAGTGGCGGTGGTGAGCACGCCGGAGGCGAACAGCGCCTCCGCGACCCACTTGGTGTCGCTGCGGCTGCCCCACCAGCTTCCCCTCGGCCCGCGCGGCTCGGCGGCCAGGTGCGCCTCGATCTGCCCGGCGGTGCTGGGCCCGAGTTCGGCGACGGCGGCGACGATCTTGTCGGCGAGCTGCGGGTTGGCCCTGACGATGTGGGTGCCCCAGCGGCCGTGGGTGTACTGGCGCATCCGCCAGCGCAGCAGCGGCCAGTCGTCGACGGCCATCAGCGCGGCCTCGTGCGCCCAGTACTCGACCAGCAGCCGAGACGAGCGCGCCGAATGCGACCAGGCGGCGCGGTCCAGCACGTCGCGGTCGTAGGGACCGAGCCGGCTGAACACCGGCGCGTAGTGGGCGCGCACCGCCACCGACACCGAATCCAATTGCAGCACTTGGATTCTCGAGATCAGGCTCTTCAGGTGCGCGCGGGTGATCGGGCCGCCGGGCCGCGGCTCGCTAAACCCTTGTGCCGCAACGGCTAAGCGCCGGGCCTGGGCGGCGGTCAACGTGCGGCTGCGGATCGACACGCGCCGAGAATACCGGTCGTTCGGCCGTTCGCCGCGGCAAGCCTACGGCGGGTTCACCCGGCGGTGATTTTCTCGTCCAGCGGCACCACGACGCTCGCCTCCGGCAGATCCTTCTGTTCCCGGTATGCCGACGCGAGGGCGTCCGGCACGGTTTCCAGGTCGCGGTGTACTTGCGCCAGTTGCTCGAGGATCTTGATCCGCTGCCGACTCGCCTCGTCGGCCGCCCGCCGCGCCTGCTCGCGGTAATGATCGGCCTCCCGTCGGGCCTCCCGCCACGCCTCGTCGATCGCCGATTGGGTTTCGGCGCGCATGCCGGCCAGTTCGGCGTCGAGCTTCTTTTTCGCGTCGGCATACTCGGCCTCCAGGGCCTCGCGCCGCGCGGCCAGGTCCGCCATCTGCTCTTCGTGCTCTCGCCGCGCGGCCCGCGCCTCGGCCTCGGCCGACGCGACCAGCGCCTCCGCCTCGGCCTGGGCCTCGGCCTGCATCTGGGAAACCTCGTCGACGGTGCGCCGCAGCATGTTCGCCATCCGCAGCTGCACCGCGTGGGGCGAGGGTGAGGTGTCGGTGAGGACGGCGACCTCCTTACGCAGCGCCGCCGTCTCGTCGTCGGATTCCGTCAGCCGCGCCTCGAGGCTCTTGACGTCGTTGAGCAGCAGCTGCTGCTTGGCGGTCAGAGCCTCGATGGAGGCGTCGACCGCGGCCGGATCGTAGCCCCTGAACACGCGCGGGAACGTCTTTGCGGGTTCGGTGATCACTGCCAATTCCCCCCTTCTGGAACGCCCGATAGACCTGTGACCCCCCGAGTACCGAGTATGCCCTTCACGGGGCGGGGCCGCTTACGGCCGGCGGTAGCTGTGGAACCGGTAGCGCAGCCCCGAGCGGCTCACCTGCCACTCCCCCGTCGCGCCCAGCCACGCCTCGTCGAGCACCGGGGCCAGCGCGTCGTCGTCCTCGCGCGGCAGGTCGACGTCGACCTCGGTGACCTCGCAGCGGGTGGCCAGCGGCAGGGCCAGCAGGTAGATCTGCCCGCCGCCGATCACCCACGTCTCGGGTTCGGTCAGGGCCTGCTCGAGCGACCCGAGCACCTCCGCCCCGTCGGCCGGGTAGCCAGTCTGGCGGGACAGCACGACATTTCGGCGCCCGGGCAGCGGCCGAACGCTAGCCGGCAACGACTCCCAGGTCCGCCGGCCCATCACCACCGTGTGCCCCATCGTCACCTGTTTGAAGCGGGCCATGTCTTCGGGCACCCGCCACGGGATGTCGCCGCCGCGGCCGATCACGCCGGACGTCGACTGAGCCCAGACCAGGCCCACGCTGCTCAAGAGCGCGTCATACAGCGACGGGGGCTTTGATCGCCGGGTGCGGGTCGTAGTTCTTCACGACGACGTCGTCGTAGGTGTAGTCGAAGATCGAATCCCTATGGGCCAGAAACAGTTCCGGATATGGGCGCGGCTCACGGCTCAGCTGCAGCCGCACCTGCTCGACGTGGTTGTCGTAGATGTGGCAGTCGCCACCCGTCCAGACGAACTCGCCGACGCCCAGACCGGCCTGGGCGGCCATCATGTGGGTGAGCAGCGCGTAGCTGGCGATGTTGAACGGCACGCCGAGGAACAGGTCGGCGCTGCGCTGGTAGAGCTGGCAGCTCAGCCGCCCGTCGGCCACGTAGAACTGGAAGAACGCGTGGCACGGTGGCAGCGCCATCCGCGGGATGTCGCCGACGTTCCACGCCGATACGATGATGCGCCGGGAGTTCGGGTCGGTGCGCAGCAGATCCAGCGCGGCGCTGATCTGGTCGACGTGCTCGCCCGACGGGGTGGGCCAGGACCGCCACTGTACGCCGTAGACCGGACCGAGATCGCCTGTGTCGCTTGCCCATTCGTCCCAGATGGTGACGCCGTGCTCGCGCAGCCAGGCGACGTTGGAGTCGCCGCGCAGGAACCACAGCAGCTCGTAGACCACCGACTTGAAATGCACCTTCTTGGTGGTGAGCAGCGGGAAGCCGGCCGACAGGTCGTAGCGGATCTGCCGGCCGAACAGGCTGCGGGTGCCGGTGCCGGTGCGGTCGGATTTGGCCGCGCCCGCCTCGAGCACCAGGCGCAGCAGGTCCTCGTAGGGTGTCGCGATCGGCACGCGGCCAGCTTAGCGGCGATCGCAAGCGCGGCGAAGCCGGGCGCGGCGGGTCGCCGCCAAAAAATCCGGCCGCGATCGCAAGCGCGGCGAAGCCGGGCACGGCGGGTCGCCGCCAAAAAATTCACCTCCGGGCCCCAGGAGTACAACGGAGGCCATGCCGACAATCACCGACACCGTCACCACTCCCGACGGCTCCTGCCCCGTCCGCCTGTTCACCCCCGAGGGGCCCGGCCCCTGGCCCGGCGTGGTCATGTATCCCGACGCCGGCGGGGTGCGCGACACCTTCGAGCAGATGGCCGCCAAGCTGGCCGGATTCGGCTACGCCGTGCTGCTGCCGGACGTGTACTACCGCAGCGGCGACTGGGCCCCGTTCGACATGGCCACCGCGTTCACCGACGCGTCCGAGCGCAACCGGCTGTTTTCCATGATCGGCAGCATCACCCCGGACAGGATGGCCAGCGACGCCGCCGCCTTCTTCGACTACCTGGCCGCGCGCCCCGAGGTGTCCGGGGAGCGCTTCGGCGTGTGCGGCTACTGCATGGGCGGGCGGACATCGGTGGTGGTGGCCGGCCGTCTCCCGGACCGCGTCGCGGCCGTGGCGTCCTTCCACGGCGGCGGCCTGGTGACCGACACCGCGGACAGCCCGCACCTGCTGGCCGACCGGATGACCGCGACGGTCTACATCGGCGGCGCCGAGGACGACGCGTCGTTCACGCCCGATCACGCCGAAGCGCTCAAGAAGGCGCTGACGGCGGCCGGCGTGCGGCACACCATCGAGTGGTACTCGGCCGCCCACGGGTTCGCAGTCCCCGACAACGCGCCCTACGACGAGGCCGCGGCCGAGCGGCACTGGACCGCGATGGTGGACACCTTCGGCTCGGCGCTTGCGCCTTAGTGGCGCCTTAGTTGTGCCGAGCAGACATAGAATCGCACGAAATCGCGCCGCGCTATGCGATTCCGCGTCTGCTCGCCGTCAGGAAACCGGCAGGTCGACCAGCTCGGCCAGCCGCGCCCGGTGGCGGTAGGCGGTGCCGAGGGCCAGCTGGTCGCTCTTGGCCCGCTTGAGGTACAGGTGCGCGGGATATTCCCAGGTCATGCCGATGCCGCCGTGCAGCTGTATGCACTCCTCGGCGGCGTGCACGGCGACGCCGCCGCAGTAGGCCTGCGCGATGGCCGCGGCGATGCCCGCGTCGTCGTCGCCGCGGGCGCACGTGTCCGCCGCGTAGCGGGCCGCGGCCGTCGCCGCGCCGACCTCGAACCACAGGTCCGCCAGCCGGTGCTTGATCGCCTGGTACGAGCCGATCGCGCGGCCAAACTGCTTGCGCTGCTTGACATAGGCCAGCGTGGTGTCGAAACACCACCGCGCCACCCCGAGCTGCTCGGACGCCAGCAGCGCCGCGCCCGTCTGCAGCGCCTCGGCCACGGCGACGTCCGCCGGCCCGACCCGCGACGAGGCTGCCCCCGAAAACCGCACGGTCGCAAGGGGTCTCGTCATATCCAGGGCGAGCACCGGCGACACCTCGACACCGGCCGCCGTTCGGGAGACCGTGTGCAGCTCAAGCCCGTCCGGGCCCGCGACCGGCACCACCAGTACGTCGGTTTCGCCGGCGCCCGCGACGCTGGTGACCACGCCGGTCAGGCCGTCGGCGCCGACCCCCGCGACCGGATCGCCCGGCGCGGTGGATAGCGGCACCACCAGCGCCGCGGTCACCACCCCCTGGGCCAGCGCCGGCACGGTCTCGGTGTCGCCGGCACGCAGTAGCGCGACCGTGGCCAGCACCGCGCTGGACAAGAACGGCACCGGCGCGACGGACCGGCCGATCTCCTCCATCACGACCGCGGCCTCGCGGGCACCCGCGCCGGCGCCGCCGAGCGACTCGGGCACCAGCAGCCCGGCCACCCCCAGCTCGGCGGCCAGGGTCCGCCAAACACCCGAAAAGTCTTGCGGCACCGCATCGTAGGCTCGCACCACCGATTCCGGCGGGCAGCGCTCGGCGAACAGGTGGCGAACGCTGTCGCGCAGCGCCTCTTCGGTGTCGGAGTACAGCAGGTCGCTCACCGGTCCAGGTCCTTCCAGGGCACGTCCTTGTCGACGCGGTGTTCGCCCGGCAGGCCGAGGATCCGCTCGGAGATGGTGTTGCGCAAGATCTCCGAGGTGCCGCCCTCGATCGAGTTGCCGCGAGCCCGCAGGTAGCGGTATCCCGGCTCGCGCCCGATCAGGTCGACGACTTCGGTTCTGCGCATGGTCCAGTCGTCGTAGTGCAGCCCGGATTCGGCATGCAGCTCCAGCTCGAAGCCCGAAATGGCTTGCGCCAGCGAGGCGAAGGCGATCTTCATGCCGGCGCCCTCGGGCCCGGGCTGACCCGCCACGGCCTGTTGCCGCAGCCGCTCACCGGCGAGCCGTAGGACCTCCGCGTCGACCCACAGCCGCATGAGTTCGTCGTGCATCGCGGGGTTGCGCAGACCCGGGTCGTCGCGCCAGGCGTCGGTGACCTTGCCGATGATCCCGCCCTCCCGCGGAACGCCCGGGCGAGAGCCGATCGCGACGCGCTCGTTGTTGAGCGTGGTGGTCGCGACCCGCCAGCCGCCGCCCACCGCGCCGAGCCGGTTCGCGTCGGGCACCCGGACGTCGGTGAGGAACACCTCGTTGAATTCCGCCTCGCCGGTGATCTGCCGCAGTGGGCGGACGTCGACGCCGGGCTGCGTCATGTCGCACAGAAAGTACGTCAGCCCAGCGTGTTTGGGCACCGTCGGGTCGGTGCGGGCGACCAGGATGGCCATCTGCGCGTGCTGGGCCATCGACGTCCAGACCTTCTGGCCGTTGACAATCCAGTCATCGCCGTCGCGGACCGCGCGGGTGGCCACCCCGGCCAGGTCCGATCCCGCACCCGGCTCGCTGAACAGCTGGCAGTAGACGTGCTCGCCGGTGAACAACGGGCGCAGGAACTTTCGCCTCTGTTCGTCGGTCCCGAACGCCGCGATCGTCGGCGCCGCCATGCCCATCCCGATGAAGTTCTTGACGGTGCCGCCCACCGGCGCGCCGGCGGCGGTCAGCCGGGCGTCGACGCGCTCCTGGGCCTTCCGCGGCAGGCCAAGCCCGCCGAAGCCCTGCGGCAGGTACACCCAGGCCAGGCCCGAGTCGTATTGCGCGCCAAGGAAATCCCGCGGGTCGGTGGTCGCCGGGTCGTGCTCGTCCAGCAGCGCCTGCACCCGCGCGTCCAGGTCGGGGCTCATTGCCGAAATCCCTGCGCGGGGCCGAGTAGCAGGCCGCCGTCGATGACCATCGTCTCGCCGGTGATCCAGCTCGCCGCGTCGGAGACCAGGAAGGCGACCGCGCCCGCCACGTCGACCGGCTCACCGATGCGCCCGAGCGCGATCGACGACGCCAGCGGATCCTCGTGGTCCTTCCACAGCGCCTCGGCCAGCCGAGTGCGCACCACCCCCGGGGCGATGGCGTTGACCCGGACGCGTGGTGAAAGTTCCAGCGCCAGTTGCTTGGTGACGTGGATCAGCGCGGCCTTGGTGGCGTTGTACAAACCCATCGCCGGGGACTGGTGCAGGCCGCCGATGGAGGCGGTGTTGACGATCGCACCGCCGTGCTCGCCCATCCAGGATTTGACGACGAGCGAGGTCCACAGCAGCGGCGCCCACAGGTTGACGTCGAAGATCTTGGCGAAGCGGGCGTGGTCCTGATCGATCAGCGGGCCGTACGCGGGGTTGGTTCCCGCGTTGTTGATCAGGATGTCGACGCTGCCGAAGCGCTCCAGCGTGAGGTCCACGCAGCGCCGCGCGGCATCCTCGTCGACCGCGTGGGCGCCGACGCCGAGCGCGTTCTCACCGACCTGCGCCGCGGCCTCGTCGGCGGCTTCCTGCTTGCGCGCGGTGAGCACCACGTTGGCGCCCGCGGCGGCCAATTGCTGGGCGATCGCCAGCCCGATCCCGCGCGAGGCGCCGGTGATGATCGCGGTGCGGCCCGTCAAGTCAAGTGAGGTCATCGTGGTGTGCCTTCTGTTTGGGTTGGGTTACTGCTCGAGGGGCCAGCGGGGTGCGCCTTGCGCACGATCTCGCGCGGGATGTTTTGCACACGTGTGTCCGTGGTATGCGACACGCATGTTAGTGAAATTAACCCTCATGAAACCACTGGTCGTGGCCGGGGCTGTCGCCGCGGCGATCGCCGCCGCTCCCATGGCCGCGGCTGACGCTTTCGCCGCCGGGCCAGCGATGACGGTACCCGCGCCCACCCATGTCATCTTCAAGGACGACCCGAGCGGCGGCGGTTGCGACAACAACGGCAACTGCGGCTCCGGAGGCCAGAACAACGGGCCCGGCGGCGGCCCGGGCGGCCAAGGCTGCGTCCCCGGCGTCGGCTGCGGCTCCGGCGGGCAGTTCGCCGGTCCCGGCGGCGTGCCGGGCGGCCAGGGCTGTCTGCCGGGCGTCGGTTGCGGCTCCGGTCACGGATAACGTTCCGGCCCTCAGCCTCCCGGGAGCCTGGTGATCCGGGCCCGGGAGGGTCGGGCTGGCGCATGGCGAGGTTTAACGAATCCGGTGGGCCGGGCGTTGCGCAGCCCGACACGTTGACCGCTTCATTGGCCGCTGGGGGGCGTTAGCTGGTACGAACGCTGGCAGTGGCGTGCCTTGAACATTCTCTTCGACGGACACGACTGTGACGACGTCCACCGGGACTTGGCCAACTATGCGACCCACAAGAACGAAGAAGTTCGCAAGTAGGTCACCGAAAGCTCGGCGGCAAGAACCCATTTCATACCAATGTGGCATTGGTCAGGCCGTCGTGGGCGCTGCGCGCCCAGCGTAGAAGCACCCAAATGTACGATTGGCCCCCTTCTTTGGGAAGGGGGCCAATCGCCGTTGGCGGTCACCGGCTCGCATCGGCGACCACCACCGGACTCAGAGCAAACTTAGGAGTTGGATGACCAACGTCCCCAGATGGGTTGCGATGTTGCCCAATATCGACGGGAGGCTCGACAGGGTCGATGGGAGGCCTCGCAGCAGTGACGTCACTGAACCACTAATGTCGCCAGTAATGGCACCGATGGCGCTATTTAGGGAGGGCCAGCCATTGATCAGCTGGTTGGCGAAGTTCTGGATTGCGGTCACGAAACTGCCGCCGCTGACGATGTTCTGGGCGTTGGGAGCCACGATTGCCTTCGCGAGGCCCGGGTCGAGAGTGTTCAACATCTCGTTGAGAAGGCCAGTGGGGATACTCGATGTTCCCGGAAACGCCCCACTGCTGAGCAAGCCATTGGTGATACCTATGCGAACATTCGCCTGGAACCCATTGATGACGGCGTTCGTCACTGCGCCGGGTGTATTGAGCAGATTGGTCAGCGCCCCCAGCGTATCCCCTGCACTCCAGGCGTTATAGGTCGCTTGAAGACTTGCACCAAGCCCCTGGGTCGATACGCCCACGGCATCGAGGGCATAGGTCGCGATATTCGGTACACCTGTAGTCAGGAGATAGTTGGTGGCGTTGGCGAAGTTTTGCGTGATGTATCCGGGGATACTCAAAATGTTTACGAGCGGAAGCCCAACGTTTACGATCGGACCGCCCAACAGACTGTTGAAGAGGGCAGATATTCCAGTTGAGACCTTACCTGCCGCGATATCGGCAAGCCCCGTGTGAACCGCCGGCCCAAGAGTGGGAATGAGCTTGACCAAGGCGTTCGCAGCGATTTGGTAGGGCCCCACATAATCGCTCGCGTATTGCACCCCGTTGGCGGCGAGCTGCTGCAAGACGGGGAAAGGAGTCGCGCTCCACTGGTTGAGAATGAACTGCAGATTGGCGCCCGCATGCGTAAAGGTGTTGGCCCACGTCTGAACGATCAGGCTTTGGGTGATGGGGCTGAAGACGTCGCTGAGGGCGGCCGCGGGAACAGCGGCCGCACTGGCCCCGCCCACAAGGGAGGCGAGTTCGTTTTCAACACCGGCGAACAGGTCCAGCACGCCACTGGCGTCGGTGAGCTGGATCGCGGACACACTCACTTCGGACAGGTGGGCGGCGGAACGAAGGTCGGGTAGGTGCTGGGCCATGGGACCGGCGGCGAGGACAGCGATGCTGGCCAGGGCAATTCCAGCGGTGATGTGGGGGCGGGCTGCGAGGTCCACGACCATCTCCTTTACGACATTCTGGATAATGACGAATTGAATGTACCCGTGGAATATGTTGGACGAATTGCGATAACAAAATAGGCAATTAACTGTGGTGATATATCCATGCAGCAAAACCAGCATGAAATGTATCGAAAGCTATTACTGACTCAGACCAACATTGACGGCTCACCAAAATTATTTATGGGCAGCTTCCGAATCAGTCAGCACACTGTGACACGGTGTCGTTGCCGGGTGTTGACAGCGCCATGGCGTGAGCGTCTCGATCGGCTCACAAACCAGGCAGGTCACTCCCTCTCAACGTGCCGGTGGATTTCACCGAGCGGCACCACAGCGTGCTGACGCGAGCGGGCGGGAAAAACAGTCGTCCGGCTTGTCCGTACCGCCGCGGCACGAGAAGGTAACCGTCGGTAAAGTGAGACACAACCAACAAGCAGCAGCGCACACTAGCCCAAGAAGCGCCGGTACGCTTGTGGCACAAGCCAATACCGATCACGCCCGGCGACTCCCCACAAGCGCTCCGATCGGGCAAGGCCGGGCATACCACACCCCGCCGGCCACCTTGGGCGCACCGTAAAGCAGTGCACATGGAGGTGGGCCCCGGCGGTGATGGCGGGGTAATCACCGAATGGGTCGACCACCTCAAAGCAGCGGTGGGCCCAGCGGGTGCGGGAGGGGTTTTCCTCGCCAGCCGATACCGGGCGTGGACGACGTGGGCAGCCAATCGGGGGGCATCGCGAGGGTCATCGTGCGCTGCGTGCCGCTGTAGACCACAGCGGCTCGGCGACGAGCACGGCCTGGCTGCGTCGGCGGAGACGGTGAAGCGCTATCGCTCAGCAAATATGCGAGTATCCTGTACGACCTGGCGAACAATTGTATTGCCGGATCGATAGCTATCTTAGCTGCGCGTGCGAATGCAGGCCTTACGCGACCGACAGGTAATTTCAATTTCAAGTATTATACCGGCGGCTGTCGTTTGCCATGATAGGCCTTAGCAGCCGTCTACCAGTGGATTTTCAAGATCAAAACAGTTGCGGAGTCACGTGTCCCTGAAGCGATCCCCCAAAGCCCCTCGAAAACGCCGCGGGCTTAAGTTCTCCACGGGTACGTCCAGCTCACCGACCTGCCCGACCTCGACTCCGCACCGGGCTCGCATCGCACGCCAGACCAACTCAGAACCTCACCTCGTCGGGACACCTGAGCGGATAGGGCTGACCAGGTCAGCCGCCACTTTATGCGTGTCCGCAACCACACGATGCTGGCGGTCCACGCTATCGTCCAGCGATGGCAAAGACGATCACACTACGTCTCTCGGATCACCAATACGACCTCATCAAGCGGTACGCCGGGAACGACGGCCAGTCGATGAACGCCTGGATCGAGGCGTTGGTCGCCGTTGAGGACATGAGGCGACGCTGCACCGCCCATGACCAGTGGATGTCGAACAACCCCGAGGCAGTCACCTTCGCAGAAACGTTGGCTGACCAAAACCTTGAGGCGCTGTCCCGCCGATGACCCCACGCCGCGGCGACGCCTGGCGCCTCGATGACGGCCGCACCGTCGTCGTCCTGTCATCGACGTTCTACAACGAAATCGCCTCGGAGCCAACGATTATCGCGGTTCCGGTATTTACCGGTGAACCCGTTACCCGACCTCACGCCTCTGGCCCGTTTTAGAGTCCCCGCAGTCTGCTTGCAGCGGACTCTGGGGACGCCTCGGCTCGCGCCAAAAGGTCTTGCAGTTCGGGAGTCGTGTCGTATTCGTACTGCGCTTCGGCCTCACTGGACGACCAATGTGGGTCGAAGTATGAGACTGCCGTCCGATTTGACGTACAGCAAGTAGCGGCGGTTCGGGTGACCGGGCAGCACCACTTGGCTGCGTTCGTCAGTCTCGACGAGAGTTGGTTCCGGCATACTCACGAGAATGACCCCTGTGTTGGCCAGCGGTTGACCATCAACGACGAGATCGTGCCCGAGTCTCCTCCATAGCGTCCACGCGATCACCCCATCAACTGAGCGGCGACCGTCGCGCCGAGATTCCAGCACGCCTCGATATCGCTTTTGTCTGGTTTGCCCGAAACCACCACGGTCTCCGCGGCTTTCACCCAACCCAGCCCCGCCGTGATTCCGTCGACGGCGCGCTCGGCTCCCTCGGTGCCCTCGTTGCCGTGCAGCCACAGCCCATACGGTCGGCCCCGGGTGGAGTCAAGGATCTGGTAATACGACTGGTCGAACGCGTGCTTGAGGGCACCGCTGATATAGCCCAGGTTGGCCGGGCTGCCCAGCAGATAGCCATCAGCTTCGAGCATTTCGACGGGCGACACGGTGAGCGCCGGCCGCCGCACGACCTCCACGCCCTCGATCTCGGGATCAGTCGCCCCGGCCACGACCGCCTCGAACAGCTCCTGACAGTGCGGGCTCGGCGTGTGGTGAATGATCAGCAGCGTCTTGCTCATTGGCGGCCCTGCATCTCGACGGCGGTCCGCATGGCTTCCCGCGCGCGCCGGCGATCGCCCGCGTAGTCGTAGGCTCGGGCCAGCCGGTACCAGCGTCGCCAGTCGTCGGGGTCGGCCTCCACCTCGGTGCGCACCGTCGCGAACAGCGCGTCGGCCGCGTCCCGCCGAATGCGCCCCGACGGCCGCCGCGGCAACGCGCTGGTGTCGAGTTCCATTCCGTCGTCGGCGATGAGTCGGGCCAGCCTCTGGTGAGCGAATCCGGCCCGCAGGGTGGCGATCATCGCCCACAGCCCGATGATCGGCATGATCAGCAGCGCAAGCCCCAGGCCCACGGCGGCGGCCCGGCCCGAGCCGATCATCGCAATGGCCGCCCGGCCCAGCAGCGCCATGTACGCCAGCATCGCCACGCACATGAAGGCGATCAGCAGCTGGATGCGGACGGTTCGCGCGGTGCCTTTCATCGCAGGTCGAGCAGGGGCTCCAGACCCACCGTGAGGCCGGGGCGTTCCTTGATGCGGCGCACGGCCAACAACACGCCCGGCACGAACGACGTGCGGTCGAGGCTGTCGTGGCGGATGGTCAGGGTCTCGCCCTCGGTCCCGAACAGGATCTCCTGGTGGGCGACCAGCCCGGCCAGTCGCACCGAATGCACCGGGATGCCGTCGACGTCGGCGCCACGGGCGCCGGGCAGGCTGGTGCTGGTGGCATCGGGGTTGGGTGGCAAGCCTTTTCGGGCCTCGGCGATCAGCTTCGCGGTGCGGGCCGCGGTGCCCGACGGGGCGTCGGCCTTGTGTGGGTGATGCAGCTCGATGACCTCGGCCGAGTCGAAGAAGGGCGCCGCCTGCTTGGCGAAGCGCATCGACAGCACCGCGCCGATGGCGAAGTTCGGCGCGATCAGCACACCGACGTTCCTACCGGCCAGCCACGAGCGAACCTGGTCGAGGCGCTCTTCGGTGAAGCCGGTGGTGCCGATGACAGCGTGAATTCCGTTGTCTATCAAGAACTTTAGGTTGTCCATCACCACGTCGGGGTGGGTGAAGTCGATGACCGCCTCCGTGTCGGCCTCGGTCAGCAGGCTCAGCGGATCGCCGGCGTCCACCTCCGCGGACAGCGTCAGATCCTCGGCGGCCTGCACCGCCGCGACCATCGTCGACCCCACCTTGCCCTTGGCTCCCAGCACGCCTACCCGCATTCGTGAAGCCTACTGCGGCCCCCCTCCCGCGCGAGCGTGCGTGTTTGTACGCCGACACGCCGGTACGGCTGGCATTTTGCGCACGCTCGGCCAACCCGGTTCAGGGTCGAGCACGCTCGGCCAACCCTGTTCAGGGCCGAGCACGCTCGGCCAACCCTGTTCAGGGCCGAGCAGCACCGGCCGGTCGATAGCCCGCCTCCGCGAGCCAGGCCCGGGCGCGGCCACGCTGACGCTCGCCGGAGAACTGGTAGTAGCGCTCCAGCTCGTCGGGCCAGCGCGAAAGCACGTCTTTGAACCGGCGGAACGCACCCTTTCCGCTTATCGCGATCTCGAGGCGGTCGGCGATCGCAGGATCGCCCACCGTGTCGATGAACCGCTCCATGTCGCGATAGCCGTCGCGCGACCCTACGCATTCCACATACAGCCAGCGGTCCTCATCGTCGTCCAGACCGTCGTCGTCGAAGTTTTCGAAGTCCGGGCTTCCGGGCCAGCACTCGCCGGTCTTGAGGTCCATCCGGCCGCCGCCCCACACCGGGTCGCCTTCCAGCAATGACGCCAGTTCCTCAAGATCGACTGGGAGCGACCGAAGCATCGGCGTCGCCCCCTGTCCCAGGGATGCCACGAGTTGGTCGGCCAACTCCTCGTCACCCTCCCAGCCGCGCTCCCTCAGCGCCGCCGCGCATTCTGCCGCAAGTTCGGCCGCTCCGCCCACGCCCTGAGCAACCGCATCCAGGAGCCCATCCCCTGCCAGCTGAAGGACCTCATCGTTCAGCCGGCCGCGCACCACCTCGACGATGGACCCGTCGCTGCTAAACACCGCCCTCCGTAGAGTCTCCACCGCGTTTGCGTCCCACTCACCCATGACACAACGGTAACGAGGGATCCACGCCCGGTGGGATGCCGGTTGTCCACAGTTCAGTGTTCATCCACAGCGGCCCCATATCCCGTGGCCGGTGTCGGTGGCCGACAATAGAATTTCGGGCATGGTTCGATCCCGCAGAGCCGGGCCGGTAGTAGGGCTGCCGCGGCAACTCCGGCCCCCTCACCAGCGAAGAGAAGGCTCATCGTCACAATGTAACGATGAGAGACGGGAACGAATAGCACGCGGAATGGCCTCTGACCAGCAGATTTGCAGCGGCCATATTGTTTTTGCAAATCCTACGGGCCGGTGGGTCTCTAAGAGCTGCCGTTACATCTACAGTTGACGGTGACAGAACTGCAGGTTTTGCGAGAGGTGAGTGCTTCGATGGCTGCAGTGATCAGCTACGAGTCGGAGTCCGAGATCGTGGAGTCCGACTCGGACTCGCGGTTGCACCTGACCGCCAGGGAACCGCATCAAAAATACGTGCGCATTGTTGAGGAAAACGGCACGATTCGCTTGGTGCCGTTAGACCAATTGCACGAGTCAGAACGAGCGATTCTTCTCAACCCGCAGCTATACGCCGACACCAGAGCGGGCCTACAGGAGTTCAGCAGAGGCGAACGGGTATCTAGCGACTGGCTACTCAGCGACGAGTGAACGAAAACGAGGCCGAGACCGTATGGCTGAGCCCGTCCGTGGATGCCTGGTTGCATCACGCCCATGACACTCGGCGGCTGAAGGATAAGTTCAAGAAGGCGCAGCGGGCCATCCGCATTATGCGCCAGGCCGGGCCGTCATACCCGTCTTTCTGCACCCATCAGATGGAGCACTTACCGGGCCCCGGCGGGGCCACGATCTGGAACTCGTATGTGGAAAACAAGACGCCGCAGGCTTGGCGCATGTACTGGGTGCGTTGCGACGACGGCTCGATACAGATCGTCTCTATCGGCCCTCACGATCACTATCCGGGCGAACAGCCGGATCCCTAGTCGAGATCCTCCTTGTCGGGCTCGAGGCTGCGTTGCCCCCGGCCGCAGGGATTGATCGCGCCGCAGGTGTGCAATTTCTGACCTTTCGGCCAACGCCTTAGTCCGCGGTCAGTTAGGCGATCCGAAATTGGGCCGGCACAACGGATTGCCGGTGACCGTCATCGTGTCGACCACGCAGGAGCTGACCTTGACCCGCGCCTACTTTTTGAACCGCCCGGCGAAGCCGCGCAGCGGCAGGTCGGCGCTGGTGATGAGTCCCGGGGGCGCCGCCACCACCGACGTGATCGCGTTGAGGGCGGGCAGACCGGTCACGGTCATGCCGATCGAGGCGAAATTGTCGGGATTCGACAGGTCCACGCCGGGCTTGGGGAAGATCATGTGCTTGTTGTAGACGCACGGATCGCCCTTGATCTGGGTGATGTAGCAGCCCTTGATGTTCCAGCTCGGGTCGGTGTGCGGGGTCATCTGCCACTCCAGGTGCGTCTCGACGCGCGGAACGCCGTCGACCATGCCCTGATACTTGATGTAGTTGCCGCCCAGCGAGCCCTTGGGCAGCGTGTACCAGCCCAGGTCGACGTCCTTGGTGCAGGCGCCCAGCTCATAGCTGAACGTGACCTCATCGAGGGGCAGGTCGAAGCAGTCGGCCATCATCAGCACGCTGTCGGCGAAGACGCGGGTGTACTTCTCCAGCTTCAACGGGATCTCCGGGTCGTCGACGGGCTGGCCGTAGCCCACCTCGATCCAGGTGTCGCGCGAGTGGTGACACGACACGTCGACGGACTCGATGGTGGTGACGTTCTCGATCTCGGCGACGTCGGCCGAGCACACCACGCCGAGGATCTGGTTCAGCCCCGGGTTCATGCCGGTGCCGTAGAAGGTCGCGCGGCCCTTTTCACAGGCCTCGGCCAGCAGCCGGGTCACCGACTTGCCCGACGGGTGCGGGTGGTTCCTGTCGCGGTGCCAGCCGGTGATCCAGTCGGCGGTCGTGACGATATTGATGCCGGCCTCAAGCACTTTGACGTAGAGGTCCTCGTCGGGAAACACGCCGTGAAACGTCAGCACGTCCGGCCGGGCCGCGATGATCTCCTCGACGGTGCCGGTCGCGGTCACCCCGTTGGGCCCCAGACCGGCCAACTCGCCGGCGTCGCGGCCGATCTTTTCCGGCGAATAGCAGTGCACGCCAACGAGTTCCAGATCTGGCCGCGCGGCGATCCGCTTGATCATCTCCTTGCCGACGTTTCCGGTGGCGACCTGGAAGACGCGGACGGGTCGAGCGGGTGCATTCATTGCGGGTCAGCCTTTCTGCGATGCGAATGCCTCGGGATAAAACTGCGTGGCCCACGCGCGAATCGCGGTGAAGCCCTCGTACTCGGAGGTGGCCAGCGCGGGCGGGTCCGAATAGCGCTGGTGCGCCCAGATTTCGATGTCCTGCTCGAACTGCCGGATCACTTCGCGCCCGAATTCGGCCGCCTTGGTCGCCGCGCGGGCCGGATCCTTGCCCGGCCTCCGCCCGATGTAGACCATGAACCGGACGTCGGAGGTGGACTCGTCGACCGGGGTGATCGCCGAGATGGTGCGGTTGTCGACCATGCCCCAGCTCTTGGTCACCGCGATCCCCAGGCCGCCGTTGATGGCCTCCACGCCGCTGTTGACGTCCTCGATCCGCTGGCCGTCGTCGCCCTCGAACGTGATGGTGAAGTCGACGAAGGACACCGGCTCGGCGAAGTCGTGGCGGGTGAACACCGGCACGATCGGGGTGTTGTGCACGTACTTGAAATGCGCGAAGTCCACGCCGTTTTCGAGCACGTACTGCGGGTGCAGCTCCAGGCCCACGCGGAACAGCCGCTGCTGCGGGTAGTAGCCGTCGGCACCGCTGCCGTCGCCGAACGAGGCGAACACGTCGGGCGGGTCGAAGAACGGCTCGCGGCGCTGCACGTCGTGCCAGACGTAGACCGACTCGTTGCGCTCCACCACGGGGTAGGTGCGGATGCGCCGGCCGCGGTTGGGCCGATCCTGATACGGGATGCAGACGTTGCGGCCCTGCTGGCTCCACTGCCACCCGTGGAACGGGCACTGCAGCACCTCGCCGACGACCTTGCCGCCGTAACCCAGGTGCGCGCCGAGGTGTTCGCAGTAGGCGTTCATCACGGTGAGCCCGCCGGATTCGGCCCGCCAGGCGACCATCTCCTCGCCGAAGTAGGTCATCCTGTGCACGTCGCCGACGCCGATCTCGTCGGACCAGGCGACCTGAAACCATCCGGTCGGTTTCATCGACAACGGCGGCTTAGCCATCGAGCCCTGCCATCTGAGCTGTCCTCCTCGCGTAGGAATGATAGGCCGCGTCGGAATAAAATCACAGTACCCTCTATGAAAATGCTAGGCTCGGCGGGTGACCGAAGCCAACGTCGCCGGGCGGCGCCCCAACCGGCGTGGCCACGCGACGCGCGAAAGCATGCTCGAGGCCGCGCTGAAGTCGCTGGCCTCGGGCGAGCCGGGGTCGGTGTCGGCCAATCGCATCGCCAAGGAGATCGGCGCCACCTGGGGCGCGGTGCAATACCAGTTCGGCGACACCGACGGCTTCTGGGCCGCGGTGCTGCACCGCACCGCCGAGCGGCGCGCCGCCACGTTCTCCATGCTGTCGCCGGTGCGGCCGGACGCGCCGTTGCGGGAGCGGGTCGGCGCCATCATCGACACCCTCTACCGCGGCCTGGCGGCACCCGATTCCCGCGCCATCGAAAACCTGCGGGCCGCGCTGCCCCGCGACCCCCGCGAGCTCGAGCGCCTCTACCCGCGCACCGCCGCCGAGCTGTTCTCCTGGGGCAAGAGCTGGCTCGAGACGTGCCAGCACGCCTTCGCCGGCCTGGACGTCGACCCGGACCGGGTGCGCGAGGTCGCCGCCCTGATCCCGGGCGCGATGCGCGGCCTGGTCTCGGAGCGCCAGCTGGGCTCCTACGCCGACCTCGACATGGCCCGGCGGGGGCTGACCAACGCTTTGGCCGCCTACCTGGAGCGACGGCCTTAGCCTTGACACGTGGAATCCAGCAGCATCCTGGTCCGTGCGGCCACGCCGGACGATTTCGCCGCGGTCGCGGCGATGCACTATCCGGTGTGGCGGCGATCCTGGACCGGGATACTGGCGCCGCCCGTGCTCGACCTGCTCGGGCCGCCGAGACGCTGGGTCGCCGAGGTCTACCCGCAGACCCTGAGCCGCCGCGGCTGGGGCATGTGGATCGCCGAGGCCGGCGCCCGGACGCTCGGCGTGGCCATCTTCGGGCCGGCCGACGAGGCTCCCGATGACCTTCACATCGACGCCCTGTACGTCGCGGAGGAAAGCCAGCGGCACGGCATCGGCGGTCGCCTCCTCGACGAGGTGATGGGCTCACATCCGTCCGGCGACGTGACCCTGTGGTGCGCGGAGAAGAACGGCAAGGCGCGCCGCTTCTACGAGAAGAAGAACTTCGAAGTCGACGGCCGCAGGCTCGATTGGGAGCCGCTTCCCGGGCTGAAGGTGCCCCACCTCGGCTACCGGCTCAGGCGTCGATGACCACCCGGTCGCCGTCCGCGCGCGACACGCAGACCAGCATCTCGTCGGCGCCCACCGCCGCGCGGCCCCGGTGATCGACCTGCCCCGCAAGGACTTTCACCTTGCAGGTCCCGCAGAAGCCCTGCTGGCACGAGTAGGGGGTCGTCGGGTCCCGATCGCGCATGACATCGAGCGCCGACCGATTCGCCGGGACGCTCAGCACTCGCCGCGAGCGCGCGAGTTCCAGCTCGAACCGAACCCCGTCGACCACCGGCGGCGGGCTGAACCGCTCGTAATGCAGTGGCGCGTCGGCGTGTTCGTTCCGGGCCACCCGCACCGCCTCCAGCATGGCGGTCGGCCCGCACACGTAGACGGCCGTCGTCGGGCCGGCGCCGGCCAGCAGTTCGTCCACGGTGGCGACGCGGCCGCGCTCGTCGTCGGCCCACACGGTCACCCGGTCCGGCGCCACCGACACCACCTCGTCCAGGAACGGCATGTACTCCCGGCCCCGACCGGCATAGACCGCGCGCCAACCGATTCCGCGCTGCGCGGCCGCCCGCATCATCGGCAGGATGGGCGTCACCCCGATGCCGCCGATGACGAACAGCACGTCGCGCTCGGCCGTGCCGAGATAGAACGCGTTGCGCGGGCCCTCGAAGACCAGCGGGTCGCCGGCGCGGTAGGCGTCATGCATCTCGACGGAACCGCCGCCGCCGTCGGCGATCCGGCGCACGGCGATGCGGTAGTCCGTGCGGCGCCCGGGCGGTCCGCACAGCGAGTACTGCCGGCGCCGGCCGGAGGGCAGCTGGACGTCGATGTGCCCGCCGGGCGTCCAGGACGGCAGCAACCCGCCGTCGGGGTCGGCCAGCGTCAACGCGACCACGTCGGGGGCGACGAGCTCGCGCTTGGTGATCACCGCACATTGCTTGCGCCGCACCGGCTTTACCCGCGACGGCTCCCACCGCGACGCCGACGCGAATCCCTCGAACACCGCGCGGATGCCGCACAGCAGGGCGCCGAAGCGGTCGCGGTCGCGGCGACCGTAGAGGTCGGCCGGCCTGGAGGCCCAGATGCTCTCGTCCACCACGAAATCCTTTGGGAAATCCTCACGTCTGCCGCATGGCCATCGGCTCAGCGCGACGCGCGGGCGGCGGGCGAGACCGCCAGGTAGTCGACCGCCAGCCCCAGCCCGCCCAGCTGCGACGGGTGGAAGCCCGGCCGGTAGTAGGCGCCGACGCCCCGCACGAATTTCATCGGCCCGGGCACCAGGCCCCGGCGCGCCGCCCTGAAGTAGTCGCGCCAGCGCGGCCTGGTCCCGGGCGGCAGGCACGGGTCCACCGAGTACAGGAACCGCACCCCGCGGATCCACAGCAGCAGCATGGCCGGCCCCACGACCAGCTGGGCGCGCGCCCGCCGCCAATACCCGGCCCGCAGGTGCTTCATGGTGTCGAAGGCGACCGCCTTGTGCTCGACCTCCTCGGCGCCGTGCCAGCGCAGCATGTCCAGCATCACCGGATCGGTGCCGATGGCGTCGTGCGCCGGCGAGTCCAGCACCCACTCGCCCAGGATGGCGGTGTAATGCTCGATCGCCGAGACGAACGACACCTGCTCCAGCAGCCAGCTGTGCCGCCGCCGCGGCCCCCATCCGGGCCTGGGGCCCAGCAGCCTCCCGAACAGCCACGCGATCTGGTCGGTGTACGGGGTCAGGTCGACGCCCTGGGCGGCGAAGTGGGCGAGCACCCTCGAGTGCGCCTGGGAATGCAGGGCCTCCTGGCCGATGAAACCCTGCACGTCCAGCCGCAGCTGATCGTCCCTGATCAGCGGCAGCGCCTTCTTGAACACGTCGACGAAAAACTCTTCGCCCGCGGGCAGCAGCAGGTGCAGGACGTTGAGCATGTGAGTGGCAAACGGCTCGTTGGGCACGTAGTGAAACGGCAACGCCGCCCAGTCGAACTCGACGTCGCGCACCTCGAGGACGAGACGCTCGTGGTCCAGCGACGCGTCGTGCGGACCCGCTGCCTGATCGTCGACGGTGAACATCGTGGCCCCCTACCCTTCCACCGCTGGCCAGTATAGGACTGATCGGTCAACGCGCCGTTTGCGGCGCCTTCGAGTGTTCTTCACACTTGAGGGATGCGCGTCGGCGTCCCCACCGAGACCAAGAACAGCGAATTCAGGGTCGCCATCACGCCCGCCGGCGTCGCCGAACTGACCCGCCGCGGCCATGAGGTGCTCGTCCAGGCCGGCGCCGGGGAGGGGTCGGCGATTCCCGACACGGAGTTCAAGGCGGCGGGCGCCCAACTGGCCGGCACCGCCGAACAGGTGTGGGCCGGCGCCGACCTGCTGCTCAAGGTCAAGGAACCGATACCGGCCGAGTACGGCCTGCTGCGGCGCGGCCAGGTGCTGTTCACGTTTCTGCATCTGGCCGCTTCGCGGGCGTGCACCGACGCGCTGTTGGCTTCCGGCGCAACGTCGATCGCGTACGAGACGGTCCAGGCCGCCGACGGGACGCTGCCGCTGCTGGCCCCGATGAGCGAGGTCGCCGGCCGGCTCTCCGCCCAGGTCGGGGCCTACCACCTGATGCGGACGCAGGGCGGGCGCGGCGTGCTGATGGGCGGGGTGCCGGGCGTCAAGGCCGCCGACGTGGTGGTGATCGGCGCCGGCACGGCCGGCTACAACGCGGCCCGGATCGCCGGCGGCATGGGGGCATCCGTCATGGTCTTCGACGTCAACATCAACAAGCTGCGGCTGCTCGACGCGGAGTTCGGCGGCCACATCGGCACCCGCTACTCGTCGGCGTACGAGCTCGAAGGCGCCGTCAAGCGCGCCGACCTGGTGATCGGTGCCGTCCTGGTGCCCGGCGCCAAGGCCCCCACGCTCGTCTCGAATTCCCTTGTCGCGCAGATGAAGCCGGGCGCGGTGCTGGTGGATATCTCCATCGACCAGGGCGGCTGTTTCGAGGATTCGCGGCCCACCACCCACGACCGGCCGACGTTCGCCGTGCACGACACGCTGTTCTACTGCGTGGCGAACATGCCCAGCGCGGTGCCGAAGACGTCGACCTTCGCGCTGACCAACGCGACCATGCCGTACGCGCTCAGGCTCGCCGACCGCGGGTGGCGGGCGGCGTGCCGGTCGGATCACGCGCTGGCCCACGGGCTTTCGACGCACGACGGGGCGCTGCTGTCCGAGCGGGTGGCCGCCGACCTCGGCCTGCCGTGCGCCGACCCGGCGAGCGTGTTGGCCTAACCGGCGAGGCCGGCGACGATGTCGGCCACCGGCCCGGGGCGCGCGTCCCGGAACGCCGTGCCCGCCCAGAGGGCCATCCCGTTCGGGTCCTCCCAGGCGGCCGCCGCCTCCCGGATGGGCAGCGTCATCTGGTTGACCTCGGGATAGCCCAGCGGGGCCACGTTGTCGAGCAGGCGGATGAATTCGTTCTCCAGGCCGCGCGCGTATCGGCCCGAGAACGCGCGCGTGACGATGGTCTTGCCGAAGAGCTGATTCTTCATCGCGGTGCGATGCGCCTGGCTGGTGCCGGCCTCGTCGCTGAGCAGCAGCGCGGTGCCGACCTGGACGGCCACGGCCCCCCGGCGCAGCACGCCGGCGACGTCCTCGGCGGTGCCCAGCCCGCCCGCCGCGATGATCGGGACGTCGCGGTGCGCCCGGTGGATCCGGTCGATCAGGTCGCGCAGCGACTCGGCGCCGGGCTCCATGTCCGGCGCGAAGGTGCCGCGGTGCCCGCCGGCGCCCGGGCCCTGCACCACCAGGCTGTCCGCCCCGGCGGCGACGGCCACCCCGGCCTCGTAGGCCGACGTCACCGTGATCATCACCAACAGGCCCAGCGCGCCCAGCCAGCGGATCACGTCCGGCGGCGGCACGCCGAAGGTGAAGGACACCAGCTCGGGGCGCACGTCCGCGACCACCTCGAGCTTGCGCCCCCAGTCGTCGTCGTCACCGTACTCGGGCCGGCCCACCTCCACCTGGTAGTGCTCGGCGATCCCCTCGAGTTCGTCCGCGTAGTAGTCCAGCGCCACCCAGTCGGCGACGCTGGGCTGGGGCACGAAGAGGTTGACGCCCAGCGGGCCGGTGGTCAACGCGCGCGCGGCGGCGATGTCGGCGGCGAACCGGTCCGCGCTCAGGTACCCGCCGGGGATGAAGCCGAGCCCGCCGGCGTTGGAGACCGCCGCGGCCAACGCCGGCGTGCCGGGGCCGCCGGCCATCGGCGCACCCACGATGGGCACCGCGATATCCCAAAAGCCGAGTACCATTCGGCTAGTCCGCCAACGGCGAGCGCCGGCACGGCGCGAGTGAGGAGGCGGACATTTGAGCTACCCTACCATCGCCCGAAGTTGTTGGGGCAGCGATCGTTTCGAGGCGTACGGCCCCAGAACGGCGGCGGCGTAGCGCTTGCCGAGCAGGCGGCGGGCCACCGCGTTGACCTCCTCGACGGTCACCTCGTCGATCTGTCGCAGGGTGTGCTCGATGCTGCGGTGCTTGCCGTAGTTCAGCTCGCTGCGCCCGAGGCGGCTCATCCGGGAGCTGGAATCCTCCAGCCCGAGGACCAGCCCGCCGCGCAACGAGCCCTTGGCGATGCGGCATTCGGCCTCGGTGAGGCCCTCGCGCGCCACCGATTCGAGCACCTCACCGGTCACCCGCATCACGTCGGCGAAACGCTCCGGCAGGCACGCCGCATACACCGACAGCGCGCCGCCGTCGGCGAAGATGTCCAGCGCCGAGTAGACCGAATAGGCCAGCCCGCGCAGCTCCCGAACCTCCTGGAACAGCCGCGAACTCAGGCCGCCGCCCAGCGCGGTGTGCAGCACCGACAGCGCCCAGCGGTGCTCCCAGCCGCGCCCGGGGGTGCGCACCCCCAGCGACACGTGGGTCTGCTCGGCGTCCCGGTTGACCAGCGCCAGCCCGGGCCGGCCGGGCACCCGCCCGGCGCCCTTGCGGGGGGCGACGGGCTGCCGGCCGCGCACCAGGTGCGGCCCGAAATGCTCGCGCACCAACGCGACCACCTCGTCGTGGTCGACGTTGCCGGCCACCGCGACGACCATCCGCTCCGGGGTGTAGCGCCGCACGTGAAACGAGTGCAGCTGCGCCCGCGTCATCGCCGACACCGACCGCGCGGTGCCGATCACCGGGCGGCCCACCGGGTGGTCGCCGAACAGCGCCGCCAGGAACATGTCGCCCAGCGCGTCCTCGGGGTCGTCGTCGCGCATCGCGATCTCCTCGAGGACGACGTCGCGTTCCAGCTCGACATCCCCGGCGGCGCAGCGGCCGTTGAGCACCACGTCGGCGACCAGGTCGATGGCCAGTTCCAGGTCGCTGTCGAGCACGTGCGCGTAGTAGCAGGTGTGCTCCTTGGCGGTGAACGCGTTCAGCTCCCCGCCGACGGCGTCCATCGCCTGCGCGATGCCCACGGCCGTGCGGGTCGGGGTCGACTTGAACAGCAGGTGCTCCAGGAAGTGCGCCGCCCCCGCCACGGTGGCGCCCTCGTCGCGCGATCCGACGCCCACCCAGACCCCGACCGACGCGGAGCGCACCGCGGGCAGGTACTCGGTGACCACCCGCAGGCCGCCCGGCAGCGTGGTGCGGCGCAGTGCGGCCTGATGTTCGGGTTTTGCCGCGGCGACGTACTTGCCCCGCCGCAGCGCGGGATCCGCTGCTGGCCCCCGAGGATCAGCTAACGGCATCGGCGGGCGCGGTCTCCTGAGGAGCCCCGGCATCGGCGGGGGCAGCATCCGCTGAATCCTCGTCGGCCACCAGGACCAACGAGATCTTGCCCCGCTTGTCGATGTCGGCGATCTCGACCCGCAGCTTGTCGCCGACGTGCACGACGTCCTCGACCTTCGCGATGCGCTTGCCCCTGCCCAGTTTGGAGATGTGCACCAGGCCGTCACGCCCGGGCAGCAGCGACACGAAAGCGCCGAAATCCGTTGTCTTGACCACGGTTCCGAGGAATCTCTCGCCCACCGTCGGCAGCTGCGGGTTGGCGATCGCGTTGATCCGGTCGATCGCGGCCTGCGCCGAGGGCCCGTCGGTGGCGCCGACGAACACGGTGCCGTCGTCCTCGATGGAGATCTGCGCGCCGGTCTCCTCGGTGATCGAGTTGATGACCTTGCCCTTGGGGCCGATGACCTCACCGATCTTGTCCACCGGGACCTTGATGGTGGTCACCCGCGGGGCGTACGGGCTCATCTCGTCGGGTGCGTCGATGGCCTCGGCCATGACCTCGAGGATCGTCAGGCGCGCGTCCTTGGCCTGCGCGAGGGCGCCCGCCAGGACCTGGGAGGGGATGCCGTCGAGCTTGGTGTCCAGCTGCAGCGCGGTGACGAAGTCCTTGGTGCCGGCGACCTTGAAGTCCATGTCGCCGAACGCGTCCTCGGCGCCGAGGATGTCGGTCAGGGTGACGAAGCGGCGCTCGGTCTTGCCGTCAACTTCTATGTCGTCGGAGACCAAACCCATCGCGATACCCGCCACCGGCGCCTTGAGCGGCACCCCGGCGTTGAACAGGGCCAGCGTGGACGCGCACACCGAGCCCATCGAGGTGGAGCCGTTGGAGCCCAGCGCCTCGGACACCTGGCGGATGGCGTACGGGAATTCCTCGACGCTGGGCAGCACCGGGATCAGGGCCCGCTCGGCCAGCGCGCCGTGCCCGATCTCGCGCCGCTTGGGCGAGCCGACCCGGCCGGTCTCGCCGGTGGAGAACGGCGGGAAGTTGTAGTGGTGCATGTACCGCTTGGACGTCTCGGGCCCGAGCGAGTCGATCTGCTGGGCCATCTTGACCATGTCGAGCGTGGTGACCCCGAGGATCTGGGTCTCGCCGCGCTCGAACAGCGCGCTGCCGTGCGCGCGCGGAACGACGGCGACCTCGGCCGACAGGGCGCGGATGTCGGTGATGCCGCGGCCGTCGATGCGGAAGTGGTCGGTCAGGATGCGCTGCCGGACCAGCTTCTTGGTCAGCGACCGGAACGCGGCGCCGACCTCCTTTTCGCGGCCCGCGAAGGTTGCAGAGTCCCCAGTGAGCCGCTGCAGCACCTGGGCCTTGAGCTCGTCGGTGCGCTCGTTGCGTTCGGCCTTGCCGCTGATGGTCAGCGCAGCGGCCAGCTCGTCGGTGGCCACCGAGGACACCGAGTAGTAGACGTCGTCGCCGTAGTCGGGGAACGTCGGGTAGTCCGCGGTCGGCTTCGCGGCCGCGTTGGCGAGCTCCTGCTGCGCGGCGCACAGCGCGGCGATGAACGGCTTGGCCGCCTCCAGGCCTTGGGCCACAACGGTTTCCGTCGGTGCCTGGGCGCCGCCCTCGACGAGCTCGATGACGTTCTCGGTGGCCTCGGCCTCGACCATCATGATCGCGACATCGGAACCATCGGCTGTGTCTACTAAGCGGCCCGCCACCACCATGTCGAACACGGCCCGCTCGAGCTGCTCGACGGTCGGGAAGGCGACCCAGGTGCCGTCGATGAGCGCCACCCGGACGGCGCCGATGGGGCCGGAGAACGGTAGCCCGCTCAGCTGGGTGGACGCCGACGCGGCGTTGATGGCCAGCACGTCGTACAGGTCGTTGGGGTCCAGGCTCAGGATCGTGACCACGACCTGGATCTCGTTGCGCAGGCCGTCGACGAACGACGGGCGCAGCGGGCGGTCGATGAGCCGGCAGGTCAGGATGGCGTCGGTGGACGGGCGCCCCTCGCGGCGGAAGAACGAGCCGGGGATGCGGCCGGCGGCATACATCCGCTCCTCGACGTCGACGGTCAGCGGGAAGAAGTCGAAGTGCTCCTTGGGGCTCTTGCTGGCGGTGGTCGCCGACAGCAGCATGTTCTCGTCGTCCAGGTAGGCGACCACCGCGCCGGCGGCCTGCTGGGCCAGCCGGCCGGTCTCGAAACGCACGGTGCGGGTGCCGAAGCTCCCGTTGTCGATGGTGGCGGTTGCCTCGAACACGCCCTCTTCAATTTCAGCGACAGACATAGCCGTCCGTACTGCCTCTCTCACGTTATTCAGCTTTTTCGCGTCGTCACGCGCAGAACAGGGGCAACCCCACGAGCAAAGTCTGAATGCGGCTACGGCCATCGATCGAAGCGGCCGACCCACCCCAGATCCGGGGAGCCCGGCAGCCACTACCGAAGACCGCCCGATGCAGACCGGGCTGCTCCCGTGCGACATGCGCGTGACACGCTGGAACGGCACGCGCGGATCTGCGCGGACCGCACCGTCTGCTCGGGCCTAACCGGCCCAGAACGCCCCCACTCTACACGGGCGAACTTCGCCCGCTCTGGGGGCTCGAGACTCGCCGGGCGTCAGCGACGCAGGCCTAGCCGCTCGACCAGCGAGCGGTACCGCTCCACGTCGATCTGGGACACGTATTTGAGCAGCCGGCGCCGCCGCCCCACCAGCAGCAGCAATCCCCGCCGCGAGTGGTGGTCGTGCTTGTGCACCTTGAGGTGCTCGGTCAGGTCGGCGATCCGCTTGGTCAGCAGCGCGACCTGCGCCTCCGGGGAACCGGTGTCGGTCTCGTGCAGGCCGTAGGAGCCCAGGATTTCCTTTTTCTGCTCGGCTGTCAGCGCCACGAAGCATCTCCATCAATCGGTCCGCGATGTCAATTCAGAGCGCGGCCACCGCGAACCGCAGCACGCGCCGATGTCGCCCGGGAGTCTAGCAGCCGGGCAGCAGGGCGCGCGCCCGCTCGGTGTCCCCGCCCATCGCGGCGACGAGATCTTTCACCGAGTCGAACTTGCGCTGGCCGCGGATGCGGGCGACGAAGTCCAGGGCGACGTGCTGGCCGTACAGGTCGGCGGCGGTGTCGAGGACGAAAGCCTCGACGGTGCGGGTGCGCCCGGAAAAGGTCGGGTTGGTGCCGACGGACACGGCGGCCTGGTAGCGCTCGCCCGGGACCATCGCCCCGGGGGCCCCCGCCCCCTGACCGTGCCCGAGCACGGTGAACCAGGCGGCGTACACGCCGTCGGCCGGGATGGCCGAATACATCGGCGGCGCGACGTTCGCGGTGGGAAAGCCCAGCTCGGCGCCCCGCCCGTGGCCCCGGACCACGACGCCCTCGACGCGGTGCGGGCGGCCGAGCGCCTCCGTGGCCGCCACCATGTCGCCGGCGTCCACGCAGGACCGGATGTAGGTGGAGGAGAACGTCACGGTCTCATTGCTGTGGTGTTCGGACAGCAGCGACATCGCCTCGACCGCGAACCCGAACCGCTCGCCGGCGCGGCGCAGGGTGTCGACGTTGCCGGCCGCCTTCTTGCCGAAGGTGAAGTTCTCCCCCACCACCACCTCCACCACGTGCAGGTTTTCCACCAGCAGCTCGTGGACATAGCGGTCGGGGGTGAGCTTCATGAAATCGCTGGTGAACGGCATCACCAGGAAGACGTCGATGCCCAGCTCTTCGACGAGTTCGGCGCGCCGGGTCAGCGTCGTCAGCTGCGCCGGGTGGCTGCCGGGATAGACCACTTCCATCGGGTGCGGGTCGAACGTCATCAGCACGGCCGGCACGTTGCGCGCCCGCCCGGCTTTCACCGCGTGCGCGATCAGTTCGGCGTGGCCGCGATGCACGCCGTCGAACACCCCGATGGTGAGCACGCATCTGCCCCAGTCCGTGGGGATCTCCTCCTGGCCACGCCACCGCTGCACGACCGCAAGCCTACGGCGCCGACACGGTCGATGGCGTGGCGGCATCGCGCCTGCGCCGGGCGCACCGAGAACCTAAACTTCTGCTTGTGAGGGCTGACGACGAGCCTGGCGGTATCACCGCGGTCGGTCAGGACTACCTGAAGGTCATCTGGAATGCCCAGGAGTGGTCCCCGGACGGGGGGCCCGCGAAGGTGAGCACCAAGATGCTGGCCTCGAAGATCGGGGTGTCGGCCAGCACGGCGTCGGAGTCGATCCGCAAGCTGGCCGAGCAGGGCCTGGTCGATCACGAGAAGTATGGCGCGGTGACCCTGACCGCGGCCGGGCGGCGCGCGGCGCTCGAGGTGGTGCGCCGGCACCGGCTGCTGGAGACGTTTTTGGTTGAGGAGCTCGGCTACGGCTGGGACGAGGTTCACGACGAGGCCGAGGTGCTCGAGCACGCGGTGTCGGATCGGCTGGTGGCCCGCATCGACGCGAAGCTGGGGTTCCCGCGGCGCGACCCGCACGGCGACCCGATCCCGGCCTCCGACGGGCAGGTGCCCACGCCGCCGGCCCGCCAGCTGTGGGCGTGCGGCGACGGGGAAACCGGGACGGTGGCCCGCATCTCCGACGCCGATCCGGAGATGCTGCGCTATTTCACCGACGTCGGGATCAACCTCGATTCGCGGCTGCGGGTGCTGACCCGCCGGGAGTTCGCCGGCATGATCTCGGTGGCGATCGAGTCCGCCGACGGCGCCGAGAGCACCGTCGACCTGGGTAGTCCCGCGGCGCGGGCGATCTGGGTGGTGGCGTAGCTTTCGTTCGCCGCTTTCCTTCGCCGCTTTCTTTCGCCGCTTTCCTTCGCCGAGCGTGACGTCAGGGCGAGATTTCGCGCGATTTTTCGCCCTGAGAGCACGCTCGGCGCCGCCGCTTGGTGTCTAGCCCAGCAGGCCCTTGGCGATGTGGGTGACCTGAACCTCGTTGCTGCCGGCGTAGATCATCAGCGACTTGGCGTCGCGGGCCAGCTGCTCCACCCGGTACTCGGCCATGTAGCCGTTGCCGCCGAACAGCTGCACGGCCTCCATCGCCACCTCGGTGGCCGCCTCCGAGGAGTACAGCTTGATCGCCGAGGCCTCGGCCAGCGTCAGCGGTTTACCGGCCCGCTGACGTTCGATGGTCGCAAACACCATGTTCTGCACGTTCATTCGCGCGATTTCCATCTTGGCCAGCTTGAGCTGGATCAGCTGGAACTGCCCGATGTTGCGGCCCCACAGCGTGCGGGTCTTCGCGTAATCCACGCACAGCCGGTGGCATTCGTTGATGATGCCCAGCGCCATCATCGCGATCCCGATCCGCTCGGCCGCGAAATTGGCCCGGGCGCTGTCGCGGCCGTCGCCGTCGGCGTGCCGTTCGTTCTCGCCGAGCAGCCGGTCGGGGGTCAGCCGCACGTTGTCGAAGAACAGTTCGCCCGTCGGCGAGGACATCATGCCCATCTTCTTGAACGGCTTGCCCTGCGTCAGGCCCGGCATGCCGGCGTCCAGCACGAAGACCAGCACCGGGCGGTTGCGGGGGTCCGAAGCGGGGTCCCCGTCGTCGGCGAGTTTGGCGTAGACCACCAGCACGTCGGCGTCGGGCCCGTTGGTGATGAACGTCTTCTGCCCGTTGAGGATGTAGTCCGCACCGTCGCGCTTGACGTGGGTCTTCATGCCGCCGAACGCGTCCGAGCCCGAGTCCGGTTCGGTGATGGCCCACGCCGCAATCTTTTTCAGCGTCATCAGCTCGGGCAGCCAGCGCTCCTTCTGGGCCAGCGTGCCGCGGCTCGCGATGGTCGCCGCGCCCAGGCCGAGGCTGACCGACGCGGTGCTCAGCAACCCGATGCTGACGGCGGCGATTTCGGACACCAGCACCGCGACCATCGACGCCTGGGCGCCCATGCCTCCGAAATCGCCTGTTTCTCCTTGCTTTTCGTTCTGCCCACTTCGTTCGCGGTCGAGCATCTTTGCGACCGACTCGGCGGCCAGCGCGTCGAGACCGAACTGGGCGAACAGCTTGCGGACGATCGGATAGGGCGACAGCGCACCGGTTTCCAGTTCGTCCAGGTGCGGACGGATCTCCTTGTCGACGAACTGGCGAACCGCGTCCCGAACCATCAGGTCGGTGTCGGACCATTCGAACATGGCGCCCTTAGCGCTCGGCCCGCTGGTACGCGGTCACGACGGCGGCGCCGCCCAGCCCGATGTTGTGCTGCAGCGCGGCGGTGACGCCCGCGACCTGGCGCTTGTCGGCGGTCCCCCGCAGCTGCCAGGTCAGTTCGGCGCACTGCGCCAGCCCGGTCGCGCCCAACGGGTGGCCCTTGGAGATCAGGCCGCCGGACGGGTTGACGACCCAGCGCCCGCCGTAGGTGGTGTCGCCGTTGTCGATCAGCTTGGGGGCCTCGCCTGGGCCGCACAGGCCGAGGGCCTCGTAGAGCAGCAGCTCGTTGGCCGAGAAGCAGTCGTGCAGCTCGATCACCTGGAAGTCCTCGGGACCCAGCCCGGACTGGTCGTAGACCCGTTGCGCCGCTTGGACATTCATGTCGTGGCCGATGAGGCTCTTGGCGCTGCCGTCGAACGTCGACGCGAAATCGGTCGTCATGGCCTGGCCGACGATCTCCACCGCCTGACCGGCCAGCCCGTGGCGGTCGACGAAGCCCTCCGAGGCCACGATCGCCGCGCCCGACCCGTCCGACGTCGGCGAACACTGCAGCTTGGTCAGCGGGTCGGAGATCATCTTCGCCGCCAGGATGTCGTCGAGGGTGTAGGGCTCCTGGAACTGCGCGTAGGGGTTGTTGACGGAGTGCTTGTGATTCTTGTAGCCGATCTTGGCGAAATGCTCTGCGGTGCTGCCGTATTGCCTCATGTGCTCGCGGCCGGCGGCGCCGAACATCCACGGCGCGACGGGCATCGCGAACTCGTCGATCTCGGCCATCGCCTTGACGTGCTTGCCCATCGGCGATTCGCGGTCCTGGAAGCCGCCGCCCAGCGAGCCGGGCTGCATCTTCTCGAAGCCGAGCGCGAGGGCGCAGTCGACGATCCCGCCGCGGACGGCCTGGGCCGCCAGGAACAGCGCCGTCGAGCCGGTGGAGCAGTTGTTGTTGACGTTGACGATCGGGATCCCGGTCATGCCCAGCTCGTAGAGCGCGCGCTGCCCGGACGTGGAATCGCCGGCGACATATCCGACGTAGCCCTGCTGCACCTCGCGGTAGTCGATGCCGGCGTCGGCCAGCGCGTTGGTGCCCGACTCCCTGGCCATGTCCGGGTAGTCCCAGCCCTCGCGGCGGCCGGGCTTCTCGAACTTCGTCATGCCGACGCCGACGACGTAAACCTTGTTGGACATCTTTGGCCCCTTCCGAACGGCTTGGAGGAGCGGCCCGCTGGCGATTGCCCAGGCCGCAATTAGACCCGGCCCCCAGTGTGCAACTTGGCCGTGTGGGACCGTCGGCCGGGGCCCCTTGCATAGCCTTTGCATAGCCGCCGAGCCTGTAATTTTGCAGGTCTCGACTCGGACTTTGTCTGCAGATTTACAGGCTCGGCGAAGGGCGCGCGGCCCGCTACAGCGTCGCCGGGCGGATCACCACCACCGGCTTGGTCAGCGAACCCTCGTCGCGCAGCAGCGCGATCACCCGGCCGTCGGCGTCGGCGGCCGCGTAGACGCCGTCGATGCCCGCCGCGGAAAGGGACCGGCCGTGGCTGGTCGCCTGCGCCTCGTCGGCGGTCAGGTCGCGGCGGGGGAACATCAGCAGGCACGCCTCGTCCAGGGTCCAGGTCAGCCGGGGCTCCGCGGCCAGGTCGTCGAGCGAGCGCGCCCGGTCCAGCCCGAAGCGGCCGACGCGGGTGCGCCGCAACGACGTCAGGTGCCCGCCCACCCCGAGCGCGGCGCCGAGATCGCGGGCCAGCGCGCGGATGTAGGTCCCCGACGAGCAGTCGACCTCGACGTCGACGTCCACGAGCCGGTCGTGGGCGCGGACATCCAGCACGTCGAAGCGGTCGATGCGCACCGGCCGGGCCGCCAGCTCGACGGCGTGGCCCTCGCGGACCAACCGATACGCGCGGCGGCCGCCCACCTTGATCGCGCTGACCGCCGACGGCACCTGCTCGATGTCGCCGCGCAGCCCGTCCACCGCGGCGGCGATCGCCTCGCCCGTCACACCCGACGCCGAAACAGATTGCAGCAGTTCACCTTCGGCGTCGTCGGTGGACGTGGTCTGGCCCAGGCGGACGGTCGCGGCGTACGACTTCGAGGCCCCGCTCAGCAGGCCGAGGATCTTGGTGGCACGGTTGACGCCGATCACCAGCACGCCGGTGGCCATCGGGTCCAGCGTGCCGGCGTGGCCGACCCGGCGGGTGGAAAAGACGCGGCGGCAGCGCGCCACGACGTCGTGACTGGTCATTCCGGCCGGCTTGTCGACGACCACCAAACCGCTCATAGCACGATCGCGGTCAGCACCAGCCTACGGTCGACCGACCACCGTCCCCGCAGCGCGGTCAGCGGCGGGCCCGACAGCGCCTCGCCGTCGATCAGGATCTTGGAGACGAACGCCCCGGCGGTGCCCGCGCCGGACGGATCGACGTCGAACACGACGTGGGCGTCCTCGAAACCCAGCCACCGCCTGGTCAGCGGGAACCAGGCCTTGTACGTTGCCTCCTTGGCGCAGAACAGGATTCGGTCCCAATGCAGGCCCGCGGGCAGGGCGGTGATCTCGTGGCGTTCCTCGTCGAGGGCGATCGCGCCCAGCACGCCGTTCGGCAGCACGTCGTGCGGCTCGGCGTCGATGCCCACCGAGCGCACGGGGCCGGCGCGTCCCACCACCGCGCCGCGGTAGCCGGTGCAGTGCGTGAGGCTGCCCACCACGCCGTCGGGCCAGCGCGGCTCGCCCTTGTCGCCCTTGAGGATCGGCACCGGCGGCACGCCGAGCTCGCCCAGCGCGACCCGGGCGCAGTGCCGGACGGTGACGAACTCGTTGCGCCGCTTGGCCACCGACTTGGCGATCAGCGGCTCCTCGTCGGGCAGCGGACTCAGGCCCGGCGGGTCGGAATACACCTCCGCATACGCCAGGTCCCCGGACACCGTGTCGGGCAGTACCGACGACACCAGCGGCCGTCCGGTCATCGCGACTGCCGCTGCCGCAATCGCTCCCGGAACTGCTCGGACTGCCGGCGCATCTCGGGGGTGATCACGAAGTGCCCGCCGAAGTCGTTGAGGTAGCCGGGCGCGTACTGCGGGTCCGGCAGCACCTGGCGCAGCCAGCTGTACGGCTTGCGGCGCCGCCACTCCCGCGGGTAGCCCACCGACACCTCCTCGAAGCGCACCCCGTCGTACCAGGTGGTGCGCGGGATGTGCAGGTGGCCGTACACCGAGCAGACGGCGTTGTAGCGGGTGTGCCAGTCGGCGGTACGAGTGGTCCCGCACCACAGCGAGAACTCCGGGTAGAACAGCGCGTCGCACGGCTCGCGCACCAGCGGGAAGTGGTTCACCAGGACCGTCGGCGTCATCCAGTCGAGCTGTTCGAGGCGGGCGCGGGTGGCGGCCAGCCGCTCGCGGCACCACTCGTCGCGGGTGGGGTACGGCTCGGGCGAGAGCAGAAACTCGTCGGTGGCCACCACGCTGCGCTGCCGCGCGATGGCCAGGCCCTCGGCTTTGCTCGTCGCCCCCTCGGGCAAGAAGGTGTAGTCGTAGAGCAGGAACATCGGCACGATCGTGGCCGGGCCGCCGCGCTCGGTCCACACCGGGAACGGATGCTCGGGCGTGACCACGCCCAGCTCGTCGCACAGGGCGACCAGGTAGTCGTAGCGCGCCCGGCCGAAGACCTGCGCGGGGTCGCGGTTGGTGGTCCACAGCTCGTGGTTGCCCGGCACCCAGATGACCTTGGCGAACCGGCGTCGCAGCAGGTCAAGCGTCCAGCGGATCTCGTCGGTGCGTTCGGCGACGTCGCCGGCGACGATCAGCCAGTCGTCCGGCGACGACGGGTGCAGCGATTCGGCGACCGGCTTGTTGCCCAGGTGACCGGTGTGCAGGTCGGAGACCGCCCACAGCGTCGGCTTTCCGCCGTTGGCCGAGCCCTGGGTTGTCACGAGTAACCAGCCTAGTGACTCGCGTTCGGGTGGGCCGTTTCGCGGCCTCCGCGCGGCCCGCCGGCGGCGCGTGCTGCCGGCCGAATTAGAACAAGTTCAGGTTTCACTGTGACTGCGAGCACGCGACTTGTACACTGCCCGGCAAGGGACCGCCGAAGCACAAGGGGTGTCGCGTTGATCAAGGTGCGTCTGATCGGAGCGCTGGGTGCGCTGATCACAGCGATCGTCGGGGGCACGGTGGGTTGGCAGGGCGTCGCGCCGGGCCCCGGCGGGGGTGGGCCCGTGGAGCTGCGGTCGACGGCCGCGCCGATGGAAACCACGATGAAGAGCCCCATCGTCGCGACGACCGACCCGCGCCCCTTCGACGCGTGCGAGGACATCCCGTTCGACGCCGTGCAGCGCCTGGGGCTGGCGTTCACGCCCCCCGAACACGAGGACGGGCTCCGCTGCCACTTCGACGCGGGCAACTATCAGATGGCGGTGGAACCCATCATCTGGCGCACCTACGCGGAAACCCTGCCCGCGGACGCCGTCGAGACCACGATCCAGGGCCACCGCGCCGCGCAGTACTGGGTTCTGAAGCCGACCTATCACAACAGCTACTGGTATTTCTCCTGCATGGTTGCGTTCAAGACCAGCTACGGCGTGATCCAGCAGTCCCTGTTCTTCTCGACCGTCTACTCCAACCCCGAGGTCGACTGCATGTCGACCAATCTGCAGCGGGCCAACGACCTCGCGCCCTACTACAAGTTCTAGGGGCCACGCGGGCGTCCTAGCCTGGGGATCGTGAGGAAAGCGGGCGCCAACGGCCTCGGACGGCTGTTGGGCCTGCCGCCGGCGACCACCGATTACGCCGTGGACCGCGTCGGCGTGCCGATGCGCGACGGGGTCCGGCTGGTCGCCGACCACTACGCGCCGATCACCCCCAACCCGGTCGGCACCGTGCTGGTCCGCGGGCCCTATGGGCGCGGGTTTCCGTTCTCGCTGGCGTTCGCCAGGCTGTACGCGGCGCGCGGCTACCACGTCGTGCTGCAGAGCGTGCGCGGAACGTTCGGGTCGGGCGGGGCGTTCGAGCCGATGGTCAACGAGGCCGCCGACGGCGCCGACACGGTCGCCTGGCTGCGTGAGCAACCCTGGTTCACGGGCCGGTTCGCCACCATCGGGCTGTCGTACCTGGGATTCACCCAGTGGGCGATGTTGCGGGATCCGCCTCCGGAGCTGGCCGCGGCCGTCGTCACCGTGGGCCCGCACGATTTCAACGCCTCCGTGTGGGGCACCGGCTCGTTCGCCGCCAACGACTTCCTGGGTTGGAGCGACCTGGTTTCCCACCAGGAGGACCCGGTGCGCGTCCGGGTGGCGCTGCGCCAGTTGAGCGCCCCACGGAAGGTTGCCCGCGCCGTCGGCCAGGCGCCGATGGGCGCTGCCGCGCGGACGCTGCTCGGCGCGGGCGCGCCGTGGTTCGAATCCTGGGTCGAGCACACCGACGCCGACGATCCGTTCTGGGATGCGCTGCGGTTCACCGAGGCGCTGGACCGGGTGCGGGTGCCCGTGCTGCTCATCGGGGGCTGGCAGGACATCTTCCTGCGGCAGACGCTGCAGCAGTACGCGCACCTGCGCGGCCGGGGCCCAGACGCCGCGGACGTCGCGCTCACCATCGGGCCCTGGACGCACACCCAGATGCTGACCAAGGGGCTGGCCACCGGCGCCCGGGAAACGCTGGACTGGCTCGACACCCACCTGGGCGGCGCCGCCCCCCGCCGGCCGAGCCGGGTCCGCGTCTACGTCACCGGCGTGGACAACGGTCAAGCCTGGCGCGACCTGCCCGACTGGCCGCCCGCCACCGCCGAACGCGCGCTGTACCTGTGGCCCGGCGGCCACCTGGGCGAGACCGCGCCGACGGACCTGGCGGGCCTGGCGCCGGCGACCTTTCGCTATGACCCCGCCGACCCGACGCCCACCACCGGCGGCCCCCTGCTGTCCTCCAACGGCGGCTACCGCGACGACGGCCGGCTCGCCGTGCGCGACGACGTGCTCGCCTTCACCAGCCTCACCCTCACCCGCGATGTGTACGTCTACGGAAATCCGGTCGTCGAGCTGGCGCACAGCTCGGACAATCCGCACGTCGACCTGTTCGTCCGGGTGAGCGAGGTCAGCGCCAAGGGCCGGTCCCGGAATGTCAGCGACGGCTACCGGAGGCTGGGCGCCGCCCGGAAAGCGACCGGGACCGTCAGCGTCGAGCTCGATGGCATCGCCCACCGCTTCCGTGCGGGCTCACGCATCCGCGTCCTGATCGCCGGCGGCTGGTTTCCCCGCTACGCGCGCAACCTCGGCACCGGCGAACCGGTGTTGACGGGCCGGCAGTCCAGGCCGGCCACCCACGCCGTGCGCTACGGGCGATCCCGGCTGCTGCTTCCCGTCGGCCCGTCAGCCGACCGCGTCGCGGACCCGGGCGGCGACCTCGTTTAACGCGGCGGCCTCGCATACCGGCGCGGCCAACCGCGGCCGCACGGGCAGCCGCACCCAGCTCCTGCAGCCCGCATACTCCGGGACGCGGGCCAGCGGCACCGGCTCGACCAGCGGGATCACCGACACCACCAGCGCCGCCAGCCTGTGCTTGGGCCGGAAGTCGAGCCGGTCGGCGCGCACCGACTCGGCGGTCCAGATGTGCAGATCCTCGATCGCCGGCAGGTTCTCCGGCCGGTTAACCTGCACCGCGGCAACAACTTTCGCCGCGGCCCGCACCACCAGCCGATCGTCGGTGCTGTCGGCGGCCCCGGCTTGCAGCAGGTCGCGATGCTCGGGCCGCACGCGCGGCGCGTGGCTGTGCGCGACCGTCGGGAACAGCAGAAACTCCCGGGCCGCGACCTCGAACCGCTTCTCCCCGATGCCGCCCTTGCGCAGCAGCACGCGCTGCCGGCCGTCCAGCAGCGCGTGCACGACCGCGCCCCATTCCTTGAGCGCGGGCACGGTCGCGGTCGGCGTCATTTCGCTCCGGCCAGCCGGGCCACCACCTCGGGCCGACGCAGCGGCGGGACGGTGATGTTCCGGCACATGCCTCAACGATAAGCGCGGCGAGTGGGTGACCGAGGCGGTGGCGCAGCGCGGGCGGGCCCGGGTGCGTTAGGGCGGCGCGGCGATAGCCAATACGATCCCAACAACGAGACATAAACTCGCCGCAGGAGGAATCGATGCGCGTCGGCCGCCTCACCACGGGGGCCGTCGCCATGCGGACCCTCGGCGGCCTGGCCTTGGCGGCGGCATTAGCGGTCGCGGCGGTCGCGCCGCGGGCGGCCGCGCAGCCGCCACCGGGATTTCCCAATCTCGACGGTTTCACCGCCGTCCCCGCCGACGGCTACCTCACGACCCCCCGCCCGGGCGCCTCGCCCCGGATCAGCTTCTCCGCCGCGCCCACCCTGGTGTGCGACTTCTACGGCGGGACCGCGCCCCCGGCGCAACCGTCGCAGGACATCAAGTGCAGCGGGGACATTCCCGGGATGGACGACGTCCCGTTTCCCGGCGGGGGCCATCCCAAACCGGGCGATTGCGTCGTGGGCGCGGTCAATTTCAGGGGGCCCGGCTACGAATTGAGCCGGATGTCCTACGGGGGGTGCGACGGCAACGCGCCGACGCTGACGTCAACCGGCAAACCGTTGGGCGCGGGCCAGAAGCTGTCGTACCTCAACGTGACCTGCGCCGTGGGCGCCGACAGCCTCGTCGCCTGCCTGGACACCACCAGCGGCAGCCACGGGTTCGTCCTGCAGCGCTCGGGAAGCTCGGCGTTCTAGCCGAGCGCCGCGCGCAGCGACGCCACGGCGTCGTCGATCGAGCCGGCGGTCGAGTAGCCGGCGGCCAGCCGGTGCCCGCCGCCGCCGAACCCGGACGCGATCGTCGCCAGGTCAATGTCGGCCTTGGCCCGCATCGACACCGACCACTGCCGCGGGTCGACCTCCTTGAAGACCGCCGCCACCTCGGCCTGCTGGGTGGTGCGCACGATGTCGACGATGCTCTCGACTTCCTCCGGGCGGGAACTGACCCAGTCCTGGTTCCCGACGACCGCGTAGACCAGCCCGCGGCCGCCGGCCGCGTCGGGCAGCAGGCGCGCCGAGCCCAGCACGCGCGACAACAGCGGCAGCCACGCGAACGGGTGGGTGTCCATCAGGGTCCGGCTGACGGCGGCGTTGTCCACGCCGACGTCGACCAGCCGGGCGGCCAGCCGCAGGGCGCGGGCGCTGGCCCAGCGGAACGACCCGGTGTCGGTGGTCAGCCCGGCGTAGATGCAGTGCGCGACGTCGCGGTCGATCGGCTTGCCCCACGCGTCGAGGATGTCGGCGACCATCATCGTGGTGGAATCCGCCGACACGTCGACGAAGTTGGCGGTGCCGAACAGGTCGTTGGAGGCGTGGTGGTCGATGACCAGCAGCCGCCGGTCCTCGACCAGGTCGCCCAGGGCCCCGAGCCGTTTGAAACTCGGAACGTCAACGGTCACAACCAGATCGACGTCGCGGCGCATCGCGTCCGGGCCGACCAGCAGGTGACGGCCGGGCAGCGACGCCAGCGACTCGGGCAGGGTCGCCGGCGCGGCGAAACTGACCTCGACGCGCTTGCCGCAGCCGTCCAGCACCAGGGCCAGGGCCAGCCCGGCGCCGATGGTGTCGGCGTCGGGGTGCACGTGGGCGATCACCCCGATCGTCGCGGCGCCCGACAGCAGTTCGACGGCGCCGAGTGCGTCCACGCGTGTGCCCACCCGCGAGGGGCCGGCCAGTTCAGTGTTCGGGTCGGTCGTCGTCACCGGTGCTCCCGTCGAACGCGTCCCCGCCCCCCCTGACACGATACGGATCGGCCTCCCCGGCCGGCCTGGCGCCCGAGCGAACCCGCGCCAGGTCGGCGTCGGCGGCGCGGGCGCGGGCGAGCAGCTCGTCCATCCGCTGCACGTTGTCGGACGTGGTGTCCCGGGTGAACGTCAGCGTGGGAGTGAAGCGGACGCCGGTGCCGGCCCCGACCTTGGTGCGCAGCGTGCCCTTGGCCCGCTCCAGCGCCGCCGCGGCGGCGGCGTAATCGGGCTCGGCGTCCAGCGTGGGCCCCATCACCGTGTAGAACACGGTCGCGTCGTGCAGGTCGGCGGTCACCTTCGCGTCGACGATGGTCACCCCGTCCAGCCCGGGATCCTTGATCTCGAATTCGATCGCCGAGGCGACGATCGTGAAGATCCGCTTCGCCAGCCGGCGCGCCCGGGCGGGGTCAGGCATCAGACGCGCTCTTTCTGCACCAGCTCGTAGGACTCGATGACGTCACCTTCCTTGATGTCGGAGTAGCCCAGCGTCATGCCGCACTCGAAGCCCTCGCGGACCTCGGTCACGTCGTCCTTCTCCCGTCGCAGCGACGCGATGGTGATGTTCTCGGCGACCACGATGTTGTCGCGCAGCAACCGGGCCTTGGCATTGCGCCGCATGATGCCCCCGGTCACCAGGCAACCCGCGATCAGGCCGACCTTCGAGGACCGGAACAGCGCCCGGATCTCGGCGCGGCCCAGCTGATTCTCCTCGTAGATCGGCTTGAGCATGCCGCGCAGGGCCTTCTCGATCTCGTCGATCGCCTGGTAGATCACCGAGTAGTAGCGGATCTCCACACCCTCGCGGTTGGCCAGCTCCGTCGCCTTGCCCTCGGCCCGCACGTTGAAGCCGATGATGATCGCGTCCGAGGCCGACGCCAGGTTGACGTTGGTCTCGGTGATACCGCCAACGCCACGGTCGATGACGCGCAGCGCCACCTCGTCGTCGATCTCGATGCCCATCAGGGCCTCTTCCAGGGCCTCGACGGTACCGGCGTTGTCTCCCTTGAGGATCAGGTTCAGCTGGCTGGTTTCCTTCAGCGCCGAGTCCAGGTCCTCCAGGCTGATCCGCTTGCGGGAACGCGCCGCCAGGGCGTTGCGCTTGCGCGCGCTGCGCCGGTCGGCGATCTGGCGGGCGATGCGGTCCTCGTCGACGACGAGGAAGTTGTCACCGGCGCCGGGCACCGACGTGAAGCCGATGACCTGCACCGGACGCGACGGCAGCGCCGCCTCGATATCCTCGCCGTGCTCGTCGACCATCCGTCGCACCCGGCCGTAGGCGTCGCCGGCGACCACCGAGTCGCCGACGTGCAGCGTGCCGCGCTGGATCAGCACGGTGGCCACCGGGCCGCGGCCGCGGTCCAGGTGCGCCTCGATCGCCACGCCCTGGGCCTCCATGTCTGGGTTGGCCCGCAGGTCCAGGGCCGCGTCGGCGGTCAGCACGACCGCCTCGAGCAGCGCCTCGATGTTGGTGCCCTGCTTGGCGGAGATGTCGACGAACATCGTGTCGCCGCCGAAATCCTCTGCCACCAAACCGAATTCGGTGAGCTGCCCGCGGATCTTGGCCGGGTCGGCGCCCTCCTTGTCGATCTTGTTCACCGCCACCACGATCGGCACGTCGGCCGCCTGCGCGTGGTTGATGGCCTCCACCGTCTGCGGCATCACGCCGTCGTCGGCGGCGACCACCAGGACGGCGATGTCGGTGGCCTTGGCACCGCGGGCCCGCATGGCGGTGAACGCCTCGTGGCCCGGGGTGTCGATGAAGGTGATCAGCCGCTCGTCGCCGTCCAGGTCGACCCCGACCTGGTAGGCGCCGATGTGCTGGGTGATGCCGCCGGCCTCTTCCTCGCGGACGTTGGCCTTGCGGATGGTGTCCAGCAGCCGGGTCTTGCCGTGGTCGACGTGGCCCATCACGGTCACGACCGGTGGGCGGGTCTGCAGGTCTTCCTCGCCGCCCTCGTCCTCGCCGTAGGTGAGGTCGAACGACTCCAGCAGCTCGCGGTCCTCGTCCTCCGGGCTGACGACCTGGACGACGTAGTTCATCTCGCCGCCCAGCAGCTCGAGCGTCTCGTCGCCGACCGACTGGGTGGCCGTCACCATCTCGCCGAGGTTGAACAGCGCCTGCACCAGCGCGGCCGGGTTGGCGTTGATCTTGTCGGCGAAGTCGGACAGGGAGGCGCCGCGGGCCAGCCGGATCGTCTCGCCGTTGCCGTGCGGCAGCCGCACCCCACCGACGACCGGGGCCTGCATGTTCTCGTACTCGGCGCGTTTCGCCCGCTTGGACTTGCGGCCGCGCCGGGGCGCGCCGCCGGGACGGCCGAACGCGCCGGCGGCCCCACCGCGCTGACCGGGGCGGCCACCACCGCCACCGGGGCCACCACCGCCGCCGGGGCGGCCTCGAAAACCTCCCGAACCGCCGGCACCGGCTCCGGGTGCCGCGCCGACGCCACCGCCGCCGCGGTAGTTACCGCCGCCGCCGTCGCGACCACCGCCGGGCCCGCCAGGACGGCCGCCGCCGGGACGGCCTCCGCCGGGTCGCGGCGCGCCGGTGCGGGCGGGTCCACCGGCGCCGCCGGGGCGGGGCGGCATGCTGCCGGGCGACGCGCCGGGGCGCGGCGCTCCGGGCCGGGGCGCGCCGGGGCGCGGCGCCATCGGGCGCGGGATGGGCCGGTCGACGGGTTGCGCCGACGAGAACGGGTTGTTGCCGACGCGCGGGGTGCGGACGCCCGGCTTCGGCATCGGGCCGGGACGCGGGCCCGGCGTCATGCCGGGGGTCGGCGCTCCCGGCTGCCGGGGCTGCGGGTGGTCGGGAGGCGCCGACGGGCGCCCGGGTGCCGGCGGGGCGGGCGCCTCCACGGTCGTGGAGCCCGCCGCGGGCGGGGCCGGCGCGGCGGTCGCCTCGCCGTTGCCGGCGGCCTTGCTGATCGCCTTGTCGAGGGCCTTGTCGAGCGATTTGTCGGGCCCCTTGGCGGGCGCCTTTGCGGCGGCCTTTGCCGGGGCCTCGGCGGCCGGCTTGCCGCCCCCGAAGGACTCACGCAGCCGGCGGGCGACCGGCGCCTCCACCGTCGAGGACGCGGATTTGACGAATTCGCCCTGTTCGTTCAGCCGGGCGAGGACTTCCTTGCTGGTGACACCGAGTTCCTTTGCCAACTCGTGTACGCGGGCCTTACCTGCCACTACATCTCCTGTCTATGAGGCGACAGTCGTGGGCCGGCCGCGCCTCGGGTTTAGCTATGACACATGGTCATCGGGACTTCACGGTGTGCTCATGTTCTTTGCTACCTGTTCTGTTGCCGGGGCGATCGGGCGCACTGAGAAACTCAATGTGCTCGACCACCGCGGAGGTGTCCAGTGGACCGGCGATGCGCAACGCTTTGGTGAAAGCCCGCCGCCGAATCGCCTCTCGGGCGCACTGCGGCGAGGGATGCAGCCACGCACCCCGCCCCGGCAGGCTACTCCCCGTGTCAACGGTCGCGGCGCACTCGCCGTTCCCGGTTGCCACAGCCACCACTCGAAGCAGTTCGACGGCCAGCTCTCGCTTTCGGCACCCCACGCACGTCCGCACCGGTCCACCGGTGTGTCTGTGCGCCCTGCTGGTTCGGGGAACCGGAAGTTCGCGCTGGATCACGGCTCAGTCTAGCGTCACTTCACCGGAGGTCAGAACCGCCCAAGGATGCGCCGCGACGTCCGCTAACGCTCGTGCGCCATCCCGTGCGTGGCACCGTGTTCGGGCCGGCCCTCGGAATGGGCCTGGGAATGGGCCTGGGAATGGGCCTCCGAGCCGCCCGGCGAATCCCCGTGAATGTCGATGCGCCACCCGGTGAGCCGGGCGGCCAGCCGGGCGTTCTGGCCCTCCTTGCCGATGGCCAGCGATAGCTGGAAGTCGGGCACCACCACGCGGGCGGCCCGGGCGGTCTCGTCGATGATCGACACGGAGACCACCTTCGCGGGCGACAGGGCGTTGGCGACGAAGCGGGCCGGGTCCTCGTCGTAGTCGATGATGTCGATCTTCTCGCCGGAGAGCTCGCTCATCACGTTGCGGACCCGCTGCCCCATCGGGCCGATGCAGGCGCCCTTGGCGTTGAGGCCGGGAACGTTGGACCGCACCGCGATCTTGGAGCGGTGGCCGGCCTCGCGGGCCACCGCGACGATCTCGACCGATCCGTCGGCGATTTCGGGGACCTCCAGCGAGAACAGCTTGCGGACCAGGTTGGGGTGGGTGCGGGACAGGGTGATCACCGGCTCGCGGGACCCGCGGGTGACGCCGACGACGTAGCACCGGACGCGGTTGCCGTGCTCGTAGTTCTCACCGGGAACCTGCTCGGCCGCGGGGATGACGCCCTCGGAGGCCTTGGTCTCGGTGCCCATCCGGACGACGACCAGGCCGCGGGCGTTGGCCCGGCTGTCGCGCTGAATCACCCCGGCGACGATCTCCCCCTCGCGGGTGGAGAACTCGCCGTAGGTGCGCTCGTTTTCGGCGTCCCGGAATCGCTGCAGCATCACCTGGCGGGCGGTGGTGGCGGCGATGCGGCCGAAACCCTCGGGGGTGTCGTCCCATTCGCTGATGACGTTGCCGTCCTCGTCGACCTCGCTGGCGATCACGCGGACGACGCCGGTCTTGCGGTCGATCTCGATGCGCGCGTCCGTCTGATGGCCCTGGGTGTGCCGGTAGGCGGTGAGCAGCGCCGATTTGATCGTCTCCAGCAGTTCATTGACGGAGATGCCCCGATCGACCTCGATCGCGTGCAGCGCGGCCATGTCGATGTTCATGCTCCGGCCTCCGTCCTGTCGGCGCTGTCGGCGGTCGCCAGATCCAGCTCGGCCTGGGTTGGCGGCGAAAACTCAACCTGGACAACCGCTTTCGCGATTTCGCCGAGCGGGATCTCGCGCACCGCCCAGCCCCGGCCGTCGCGGACCACCAGCGCGACCGCGTGATCGCGCGTCTCGCCGACGCGGCCGGTCAGCCGCGACCCGTCCGACAGCGCGATCTCGACCTTGCGACCGCGGGCGCGGCGGAAGTGTTTCTCGCCGGTCAGCGGGCGGTCCACGCCGGGCGAGCTGATCTCGAGCACGTAGCTGTCGTGAACGCCGTCCAGGCCGTCCAGTAGAGCCGATGCCGAGCGCGACAGGTCCGCGATCGTGTCGAGGTCCAGGGGGTTGTCGCCGTCGGCGATCACCGTGATCCGCGGCGGGCTCGTCCGGGTGTCGAGGACCACGTCGTCGATTTCGTAGCCGGCACGCGCGAATTCGCCACCGAGTAGCTCGATCACCTGCGTCTGCGACGGTAGCCCGGTGGTCACGGCGAGCTCCTCATCTTGAGTTGTCCGGTCATCTGGCGGATGTCGCCGCCCGCGTGGCCTGCGGGGCGGCTTCCGGGTCCCGGCGGAACGCAGCCGCTGCCGTTCCGCGAGAGTCAGCTATCAACGATACGCCAGGACCGGCGGGGCACGGCGTGACGGCCGGGTGGCCACGGCCCCGGGGCCCGGCCCGCTGATGGCAGGATGTTGCTGTGCCCAGCGCAGGACCCGTCACCAACAGGCGGGGCGTACTCGCCGGCGGCGCGGCCCTCGCCGCGCTCGGGCTGGTGACGGCCGCCTGCGGCGAATCCCCGCCCAAGCCGCCGCCCGTCGAGGACCTGTTGGGGCCGTTGGACCAGGCCCGCAAGGACAGCGCGCTCGCGGGCGCCGCCGCCGCGGCCGTCGGTAACCCGCCCCAGATCGCGGCGGCGCTGACGGTGGTCGCCACCCAGCGCGCCGCGCACGCCCGCGCACTGTCCACCGAGATCTCCCGGGCGGCCGGCAAGCTCGCCACCTCGGCGAGCGAGACGACCAGTCCCAGCCCGGCCGAACCGGCGGGCCCGCCACCCCCGCCGCCGCCGGTCTCCGACGTCATCGATTCGCTGAAGGCATCGGCCGAGAGCGCCGGCCGCCTGGTGGCCACCTCGTCGGGCTATCGGGCGGGGCTGCTCGCCTCCATCGCCGCCTCCTGCACCGCGTCGTCCACAGTGGCGCTGGTGCCCGGGGGTCCCTCGATATGAGCTCCGGCAAGGACGCCGACAACGCGGCCCTGTGCGACGCGCTGGCCATCGAGCACTCGACCATCTACGGCTACGGCATCGTGTCCGCGCTGTCGCCCCCCAGCGTCAACGACCTGGTGGTGGAGGCCCTGGGCCAGCACCGCCAGCGCCGCGACGACGTCATCGCGATGCTGGCCGCCCGCAAGGTCAACGCGCCGGTCGCCGCCGCCGGCTACCAGCTGCCCATGCTGATCGGCAGCGCGGCGGACGCGGCGCGCCTGGCGGCGCGGATGGAGAACGACGGCGCGACGGCGTGGCGCGCCGTGATCGAGCACGCCGAGACGGCGGACGACCGGGCGTTCGCCTCGACGGCTCTGACGCAGAGCGCGGTCATGGCCGCCAGGTGGAACCGGGTGCTGGGCGCCTGGCCGATCACGACGAGCTTCCCGGGCGGCAACGAGTAGCCCGCTAACCGGTCAGCACCGCCGCGATGTCGGCGGACAGCGAGGCCCCGGCGGTCAGCTGGCGGGTTTCCCCGCCGTAGCGGTCGCGCAGCTCGACCACGCCGTCCGCCCAGCCGCGCCCCACCACGACGATCCACGGCACGCCCAGCAGCTCGGCGTCCTTGAACTTCACCCCGGGCGAGGCCGACCGGTCGTCGAGCAGCACCTCGACGCCCAGCCGGTCCAGCTCGCCGGCCAGCGCGACGGCCCCGGCGCGGGCCTCGGCGTCCTTGTTGGCGATCACCAGGTGGACGTCGAACGGCGCGACCGCCGGCGGCCAGCGCAGGCCCAGCTCGTCGTGGTGCTGTTCGGCGATGACGGCCACCATCCGCGACACCCCCAGGCCGTAGGAGCCCATGGTCAGCCGCACCGGCTTGCCGTCCTCGCCGAGCACGTCGACGGCGAAGGCGTCGGTGTATTTGCGGCCCAGCTGGAAGATGTGCCCGATCTCGATGCCGCGCGCCGACACTAATGGACCAGCACGGTCCGGCGACAAATCGCCGTCGCGTACCTCGGCCGCCTCGATGGTGCCGTCGGCGGTGAAGTCCCGGCCGGCCACCAGCCCGACGACGTGCCGGCCGGGCTCATCCGCCCCGGTGATCCAGCTGGTGCCGTCCACCACCCGCGGGTCGACCAGATAGCGAACGCCGTTGTCGCGCAACGCCTTCGGCCCGATGTAGCCCTTCACCAGGAACGGATGCCCGGCGAAGTCGGCGTCGTCGAGGAAGGCGTACTCGGACGGCTCCAGCGCCGCGCCCAGCCGCTTGTCGTCGACCTCGCGGTCCCCCGGCAGCCCGATGGCCAGCAGCTCCCAGTCCCCGTCGGGCTGGCGGACCTTGAGCAGGACGTTCTTCAGGGTGTCGGCGGCGGTGACGGCGCGGCCAAGACCGGCCCCGCCGGCGGCGTTGGCCCAGTCCACCAGGGTGGCGATCGTCGGGGTGTCGCCGGTGTCGTGGACCTTCGCCTCGGGCAGCCCATCGGTCGGCCGGGCCTCGGGGCGCGCGGTGACGACCGCCTCGACGTTGGCGGCGTACCCGGACTCGAGGCAGCGCACGAAGGTGTCCTCGCCGACCGGGCTCTCGGCCAAAAACTCCTCGGAGGCACTGCCGCCCATCGCCCCCGACACCGCGGACACGATGACGTAGCGCACCCGCAGCCGGGAGAAGATGCGCTGATAGGCCTCGCGGTGGGCGTGATAGGCGGCCTTGAGCCCGGCGTCGTCGACGTCGAAGGAGTAGGAGTCCTTCATCAGGAACTCCCGCACGCGCAGGATGCCGGCCCGCGGCCGGGCCTCGTCGCGGTACTTGTTCTGGATCTGGAACAGCAGCAGCGGGAAGTCCTTGTAGGAGCTGTATTCTCCCTTGACGGCGAGGGCGAAGAGCTCCTCGTGGGTGGGGCCCAGCAGGTAGTCGTTGCCGCGGCGGTCCTGCAGCCGAAACACGCTCTCGCCGTATTCGGTCCACCGGTTCGTCGTCTCGTACGGGGCGCGCGGCAGCAGGGCGGGGAACAGGATCTCCTGCCCGCCGATGGCGTTCATCTCCTCGCGGACGACGCGTTCGATCTTGCGCAGCACCCGCAGCCCCAGCGGCAGCCAGCTGTACAGCCCGGGCGCGACGGGCCGGATGTAGCCGGCGCGGATCAGAAGCCGGTGGCTGGGCACTTCGGCGTCGGCGGGATCGTCGCGCAGGGTGCGCAAAAACAGCTCGGACATCCGGGTGATCACAGCGGGCAAGCCTAGCGGTTCTGCTCGCCGATCGAGCCTGCGCCTAGGGCGCGCAAATTTGCGAAAACCCGCTCTGGGCGCAGACTCGATGCCGCCACCGCAGGCTCGCACCTCAGGCGTTCCTCAGCTAGGCGCGCTACGTTAACGCGCATGGGTGATCGGCGTCGGCCCGTCGTCGTGATTTTGACCGTTCTGTATTCGATCGAAGTGATCGGGATCCTTTGGGCCGCAGTGGTTGTCGCGAACCTAGGGGCGGGACTGCCCGCGTTGTCGTTGGTCGCGGCCGCGGCTTTGGTGGGCTGGCATGCGGTAGCTCTGCTCCGTCTGCACGCTCGCAGGTTGAGCGTGCAGGGGTTGGCCATCCAGTCGGTCGTGCTGATCGCCGCCATAGCGTTGGCCACTCAGCGGCCGTGGGCCGGCGCGGCGGGGATCGTCGTGGCCGCCGGCGTGCTGGCGGGGTGGGGCCGGCTGGCCGCGCCGGACCGGTCGGCCGAACCGGCGGCCGCGTCGCCCGTCACGCCGTTGCCGGAGGGGCGCCGCCCGTCCGGCGTCGTCGTGGTGCTGCTCACCGCGGCGCTGGTGCTGGGCGCGCTCAGCGTGCGCGGCGGAATCGTCGTCGGCCTGGTGGTTTTGGCGATCATCTTCGTACCGCTGGAGCAGCTGTTCGCGCTGCGCCCGCGCCGGATACTGCGGGCGGGATGGCGCACCGACGTGGTCCATTACCTGATCAACGGGGCCGCGCTCAAGGTCGGCGTCGTCGCCGCGGTGGCGGTGGTCGGCACCGTCCTGCGCGCCTTCGTCCCCGCACCGTGTCGCGCCGCGATCGCCGCGAGCCCGGGCTGGGCGCAGATCGTCGCCGCGCTGGCGATCGCCACCGTCGGCGGGTACGCGGGACACCGTGCCGCGCACGAGGTTCCGCTGTTGTGGCGGTTCCACCGCGTCCACCACAGCGTCCGGGAGCTGGACTGGCTGGCCGCGAACCACCTGCATCCGCTCGATCAGATCTTCATCCGCTCCGCCGCGGTGCTGCCGCTGTACGCGCTCGGCTTCGGCCGGGTCAGCTTGGGCGCCTTCGTCGTCCTGACCACGCTGCAGGCGATTTTCATCCACGCCAACGTGCGGCTCATGTTCGGGCCGCTGAGATGGGTGATCGCCACCCCGCAGTTCCACCACTGGCATCACGCCCGCGAACCGCGGGCCTACAACTCCAACTACGCCGGGGAGTTCCCGGCCGTGGATGCGCTGTTCGGCACCCTGTACCTGCCCGCCGACCGGTGGCCCGCGCAGTACGGCGTCGACGACGGCGAACCCGCCGGGTACCTGCGGCAGCTCGTGTGGCCGCTGCGGTCGCGCGCGGCTCAGGCCGGGCGGGCCTGACGGCGGCTACAGCTCGCCGGAGTCGATCGCGTCCTTGACCTCTTGCGCGTGGGCGACCTGCGCGGGGGTGTAGCCGATGAACAGCGCCGCACCGCCGACCAGGACGGCCGCGCCGGCCACCCAGAGCAGGCCGTAGGTGTAGCCGTGGTCGAGCGCATGCAGCTGCAGGTCGTTCATGAACTTCACCGGGCCGGTGGTGCCGCCCAGGTACAGCGTGCGCGAGGTGATCACGGCCTGGATGACGGCCAGCACCAGCGGCCCGCCGAGGCTCTGCGCCATCAGCGCGATGGCCGACACCGGGCCGATCTGGTCGAAGCCGACGCCGGCGATCGCCGACAGCGTCAGCGGGACGACGACCATGCCGATACCGACGCTGCCGACCACGATGAGCACCGCCAGGCCGGGGAAATACGGGATGCCGCGGTGCACGAACGCCGAGCCGTACAACATCGCCCCCAGCAGCAGGATCCCGCCGCCGATGGTCAACACCCGCGGCGAGAACCGCGACACCAGCTGCGAGGACACGCCCAGGCCGATCCCCATCGCGATGACGAACGGGATGAAGCTGACGCCCGCGCGCAGCGCGCTGTAGCCCAGGATGTCCTGCACGTACAGGCCCATGCACACCGTCAGGCTGAACATGACGCCGCCGGCCAAGAAGATCGCGGCGAACGTCACCAGCCGGTTGCGGTCGCGGAACAGGTCGAACGGCACGACGGGGTTTTCGGCGGTGCGCTCCACGATGGCGAAAGCAATGGTGGCCGCCAGCGCCACGCCGGCCGAGCCGAGGGTGGTGACCGAGATCCAGCCCTTCTCCGGGCCCATCGAGAAGGCGAAGACCGCCGCGGTGCACGCCAGCGTGGCCAGCATGGCCCCGGTGGCGTCGAGCTTCATCCGCTCCCTGTTGGTCTCCCGCAGCGCGGTGCGGGCCAGGTAGATCATCACCAGCCCGATCGGCACGTTCACCAGGAACGCCAGCCGCCAGGACACCTCGGTGAGCGCCCCGCCGACCACCAGGCCCACCACCGAGCCGACGGCGGTCATCGCGGCGAACACCGCCGTCGCGGCGTTGCGCGCCGGGCCCTTCGGGAAGGTGGTCGCCACCAGCGCCAGGCCCGTCGGCGACGCGATGGCCGATCCGATGCCCTGCAAGAGCCGGGCGATGACCATCGTCACCTCGTCCCAGGCGACCGCGCACAGCACCGAGGAGATGGTGAACAGCGCGACGCCGACGATGAAGGTGCGCTTGCGCCCGATGGTGTCGCCGAGCCGCCCGCCGAGCAGCATCAGGCCGCCGAAGGTGAGCACGTACGCGGTGATGACCCAGCTGCGGCCGGCGTCCGACAGGCTCAGCTCGTTCTGGATCTTGGGGAGCGCGACGATGGCGACGGTGCTGTCCATGGTCGCCAGCAGTTGCATCCCGCCGATGGCGACCACGGCCGCGATGAAGCGCTGGGACGGCAGCCAGGTGGGGTAGTACTTGCTGATGCGTGATGAGGCGGTCTCCGCCGGGCGCGCCTGGCGCATCGGGGCCGGACGATCGGGGCGCGCGGAGGTCCAGTTGTGGACCGCGCGCTCTGTGTCGTTGAGAGCCGTCATAACGGGTTACCTTACAGTAATCTTAAGAATTGTTTAAACGCCGAACGCCACTTGGGCCCTTTCGAGGCCCGCGACGGCGCCGATGACGATGATCGCGGGTGGTCGGATCCCCTCGCCGCGGATCTTCTCCGGCGTGTCGGCGAGGGTGGCCCGCACCGTCTGCTGGGCCGCCGTCGTTCCGTGCTGGACCACCAACACCGGCGTATCCGCAGGTCGGCCGCCTCTCAGCAGCACCTCGACGAAAAGCTCGATGCGTTCGACGGCCATCAGCAAGACGATGGTGCCGGTCATCGCGGCCAATGCGTCCCAATTCACTAACGATTCGGGGTGGCCGGGCGCGACGTGGCCGCTGACCACCACGAATTCGTGATTGATCGCCCGATGCGTGACCGGGACGCCGGCCAGGGCCGGCACGCCTATGGCGCTCGTCACACCGGGCACCACGGTCACCGGGATTCCGGCCTCGGCGCATGCCAACACCTCCTCGTAGCCGCGCGCGAAGACGAAGGGGTCCCCGCCCTTGAGGCGGACCACGAAGCGCCCGGCCCGGGCCCGCTCGATCATGGCGTCGTTGATCGCGTCCTGGGCCATGGCCCGCCCGTACGGGATCTTCGCGGCGTCAATGACTTCCACGTGCGGTGGCAGCTCGGCGAGCAGTTCGGGCGGCGCGAGCCGGTCGGCGACGACGACGTCGGCCTGGGCGAGCAGGCGGCGCCCGCGCACGGTGATCAGTTCGGGGTCGCCGGGGCCGCCGCCGACCAGCGCCACCCCGCCCTTGACGACGTCGTCGCTCTCGCTGCCCCCGGTGATGACGCCCGTCTGCAGCGCCTCGCGGATGGCCGAGCGGATCGCCGCCGACCGGCGGTGCTCGCCGCCAGCCAGCACCCCCACCGACAGCCCGGCGTAGCTGAAGGTCGCCGGGGTGACCGCGGTCCCCTCGACGGCGATGTCGGCGCGGACGCAAAAGATGCGGCGGCGTTCGGCCTCGGCGACCACGGCCGCGTTCACCCGCGCGTCGTCGGTGGCGGCGATGGCGTACCAGGCGCCCTCGAGGTCACCGTCGCGGTATTCGCGCACCGACAGGATGATTCCGCTCATCGCCTCGACGGCACGGGTGGCGGTGCGCGAGATGACGTGCACCTCGGCGCCGCTGGCGATCAGCAGGGGCAGCCGGCGCTGGGCGACGGTCCCCCCGCCGACGACGATGACCTTCTTGCCGGCCAGCCGCAGTCCGGCGAGGTAGGCGCTCTCGGTCACCGGGCAAGCCTAATGTCTGCCGATCCTCGCCCCGCGGGCGTGGGCGACGAAGCGCGCCACCGCATCGGGCGTCGCGGCCGGGTGGGTGTGCAGGTACGACGCGTGCACGCCCGCGCGCACGGCGCCGTCCCGCACGGTGCCGTCGTCGCCGCGGTACACCCACGCCGGCGGGTAGTTCTCGGTGAAAGTTATTGCAGTCCGATGGAATTCGTGCCCGGCCACGCGCCGGCCGGCGGGATGCAGCGCCGAGTCGGCGACGGCGACCGCGTCGCGATAGGCCAGCGTGAGGTGCGGCGTGAACCGCGCCGACCCGGCCAGCGCGCCGCACATCGGGTGCCCGTCTAGGTCGTCGACCAGGTAGACCAGCCCGGCGCATTCGGCGTGCACCGGCGCGCCGGCGGCGGCCAGGCCGTTGATCTGGCGGCGGACGACGTCGTTGGCCGAGAGCTCCGCGGCGAACTGTTCGGGGAAGCCGCCGGGCAGCAGCACCGCGTCGGTGCCGTCGGGCAACGGGTCGGCGAGCGGGTCGAATTCGGCCACGTCGGCGCCGGCGGCGCGCAGCAGCTCCGCGTGTTCGGCGTAGCCGAAGCTGAACGCCTTTCCGGCCGCCATCGCGACGGTGGTGCGCGCGCCCGGCGCCTCCCCCACGGCGGCCGCGGGGTCCCACGGCGTCGCGGCGAGCCGGCTCGCGGCGGCTGCCATCACGGCGGACAGGTCGACGTGGCGGGCGACCAGGGCGGTCATCGCGGTGACCGCGGCGTGCGCGCGGCGACCGTGCTCGACGGCCGTGACGAGCCCGAGATGCCTTGTCGGCAGCTCCAATTCGGCGGTGCGCGGGATGGCGCCCAGCACCGGGACACCGGCCCGTTCGCAGGCCTGGCGCAGCACCTGCTCGTGCCTGGGCGACCCGACCCGGTTGAGGATCACGCCGGAGATCCGGGTCGCGGCGTCGAACGTCGAAAAGCCGTGCAGCAGCGCGGCGATGCTGTGGCTCTGGCCGCGCGCGTCGACCACCAGGATGACCGGGGCGCCCAGCAGGCCGGCGACGTGCGCGGTCGAACCCGCCGCGGGGCCGGCCGGGGTGGGCCCGATGCGCCCGTCGAACAGGCCCATCACGCCCTCGATCACGGCGATGTCCGCGCCGCGGGCGCCGTGGGCGTACAGCGGGCCGACGAGCCGTTCCCCCACCAGCACCGGGTCGAGGTTGCGCCCTGGCCGCCCGGCGGCCAGGGCGTGGTAGCCGGGGTCGATGAAGTCGGGGCCGACCTTGAACGGCGCCACCGTGTGGCCGGCGCCGCGCAGGGCCCCGATCAAACCCGTTGCGACCGTGGTCTTCCCGCTCCCCGACGCGGGCGCACCCACAACCACCGCGGGAACCTGGGTCACTGCCCCACCCTGTACCGCGAGCGTGCGCAGAATGACAGGCTGGGCGGCGTGTCGCCGTACAGACACGCACGCTCGCGGGAGGAAGTCACCACTCGATGCCCTTCTGGCCCTTGCGGCCCGCGTCCATCGGGTGCTTGACCTTGGTCATCTCGGTGACCAGGTCGGCGGCCTCGACCAGCCGCGGCGGGGCATCGCGTCCGGTGATGACGACGTGCTGGAGGCCGGGCCGCGCCAACAGCACGTCGACCACGTCGTCGACGTCCACCCAGCCCCACTTCATCGGGTAGGTGAATTCGTCGAGCACGTAGAAGTCGTGGCGTTGGGCGGCCAGGCGGCGCGCGATCTCGGCCCAACCGTCGGCCGCGGCCGCGGCGTGGTCGACCTCGCTGCCCGCCTTGCGCGTCCAGGACCAGCCCGCGCCCATCTTGTGCCACTCGACCGGCCCGCCGATGCCCCGCTCGTCGTGCGACTCGCCGAGTTGGGCGAAGGCCGCCTCCTCGCCCACCTTCCACTTGGCGCTCTTGACGAACTGGAAGACCGCCACGTTGAGGCCGGCGTTCCACGCGCGCAACGCCATTCCGAACGCCGCCGTCGACTTCCCCTTGCCCGCGCCGGTGTGCACCGCGAGCACCGGCGTGTGGCGCCGGGCGCGGGTGGTCAGGCCGTCGTCGGGAACTTGCAGCGGATTGCCCTGTGGCATATGAGGATACCTCAGGCGACGCCGCGCACGGCCCGCGTCAGGTGGTCGGCGTGCAGCTGCTCCAGCCGGATGGCCGGCGCGCCGAGCTGCTCGGCGAGCCGGCGGGCCAACCCGAGCCGCACGTAGGACGTCTCGCAGTCCACCACCACGGCGGCGGCGCCCTCGGCGCGCAGCCTGGACGCCGCGATTCGGCTGCGGCCCAACGGGTCCGGTCCGGCGGTGGCGCGGCCGTCGGTGAGCACCACCACCAGGGGGCGCCGCGCCCGGTCGCGCGCCCTTTCGCGGACGATCAGCTCGCGGGCGGCCAGCAGGCCCTCGGCCAGCGGGGTCTTGCCACCGGTGTCGAATCGGGCCAGTCGCCGGCCGGCGATGTGCGCCGACGACGTCGGCGGGAGCAGCAGCCGCGCCGCCTGTTGGCGGAACGTGATGACCGCGACCTTGTCGCGGCGCTGGTAGGCGTCGCGCAGCAGCGACAGGGTGGCCCCGCCGACCGCGGCCATGCGGTCCCGGGCGGCCATCGAACCCGACGCGTCGACCACGAAGATCACCAGGTTGCCTTCGCGCCCTTCGCGGATGGCCCGGCGCACGTCCTCCGCCATCGGCCGCAACGGCCCCGCCCCGGCCCGCTCGGCGGCCGACAGCAGCGTGGCGAACAGGTGCAGCCCGTGCGCGCCGGGGCCGGTGTCGCCCGGGTCGGCGGCGGCCACCGCCCGGCCGGAGGCGTTGCGGGCACGCGACCGCCGTCCCGGTGCGCCCTCGCCGACCCCCGGGACGCTCAGCGCCCGGGCGCGAAACGTTTGCGACGGCGGCGCGCTGGGCTTGGACGACGACCGTGAGTTGGGTTGCGGCGCAGGCGCATCGGCGGCCTGGCCGCCGCCGCCCGGCGGCTCGGGTGGCGGGTCTTCGGCCCCGGCCCGCGCCAGGGCCTCGTCCAGCTGCTCGCGATCGATGCCGGGGTCGTCGAACGGGTCGCGGCGGCGCCGGTGCGGCAACGCCAGTTCGGCCGCCACCCGGATGTCCTGCTCCTCGACGGTGTGCGCGCCGCGCCAGGCGGCGTGCGCGGTGGCCGCGCGGGCCACCACCAGATCGGCCCGCATGCCGTCGACGTCGAACGCCGCGCACAGCGCCGCGATGCGGCGTAACTCGTTGTCCGGCAACACCACCTGGTCGACGAGGGCGCGCGCCGCGGCGATCCGGCGGGCCAGCTCGGCGTCGGCGTCGACGTAGCGCTGCGCGAACGCGTCCGGGTCGGCCTCGTAGGCCAGTCGCTGCCGGATCACCCGCACCCGCACGTCGACGTCGCGCGACGCGTGCACGTCGACGGTGAGGCCGAAGCGGTCCAGCAGTTGCGGGCGCAGCTCGCCCTCCTCCGGATTCATCGTGCCGATCAGCACGAACCGGGCCTCGTGCGAATGGGAGATGCCGTCGCGTTCGACGTGGACCCGGCCCATCGCCGCGGCGTCGAGCAGCACGTCAACCAGGTGGTCGTGCAGCAGGTTGACCTCGTCGACGTAGAGCACGCCGCCGTGCGCGCGGGCCAGCAGCCCCGGCGAAAAGGCGTGCTCGCCGTCGCGCAGCACCCGCTGCAGGTCCAACGAGCCGATCACGCGGTCTTCGGTTGCGCCCAAAGGCATTTCGACCAGTCCGGCGTCGGAGTTGCCGGTCGCGGCAGCCAGCAGCGCCGCCAGCCCCCGCACGGCGGTCGACTTGGCGGTGCCCTTCTCGCCGCGGACGAGCGCGCCGCCGATCTCGGGGCGCACCGCGCACAACAGCAGGGCGAGCCGCAGCTGGTCGTGCCCGACGATGGCGCTGAACGGATAGGGCTTCACGGCTGCTCCGCCTGAGGTGGAGGTGGGCGTGGGGGCCGCAGCATCGGCACGTGCGGGACACCGTCGTCGAGGAAATCGTCTCCGTCGCGGACGAATCCGTGCTGGGCGTACATGTCGGCCAGGTAGGTCTGCGCGTCGATCCGGCAGGGGTAGTCGCCGACCTCGGCCAGCGCGGCGCGCAGCAGCCGCGTGGTGTGGCCCTGGCCGCGCGCGCTGCGCTGGGTGCACAGCCGCCCGATCCGGAACGCCTTCTCGCCGCCGGCGTGCTCCTCCATCAGCCGCAGCGTGCAGATCACGTCGCCGTCGGCCGTTTCCAGCCAGAAGTGCCGGGTTTCGGCGAGCAGGTCGCGCCCGTCCAGCTCGGGGTACGGGCAGGCCTGTTCGACGACGAACACTTCGACCCGCAGCTTGAGCAGCTCGTAAAGCGTTGGGGCGTCGAGGTCTTTGGCCCAGGCGCGGCGCAGCGCTTCACTCATGCGGCCAGCCCCAATGCTTTCGTGCCCCACGACCACACCTCGTCGAACAGCGCGGGCTCGCGCGACAGCTCACATCCCAGCGACGGCACCATCTCCTTGAGCGTGGGCAGCCAGGAGCCATACCTGTCGGGGAAGCACCGCCGCAGCACGTCGAGCATGGCCGGCACGGCGGTCGACGCGCCCGGGGAGCCGCCCAGCAGGCCGGCGATGCTGCCGTCGGCGGCGCCCAGCACGGTGGTGTCGAAGTCGAGCACCCCGCCCCGGCGGATCACCTGCACCCGCTGCCCGGCCACCGTTGGCTCCCAGTCGGAATCGGTTGCGCCGGGAGCGAATTCGCGCAGGGCGCGCACCCGGTCGGGTTCGGAGAGCCGCAGCTGGCCGATCAGATACCTGACCAGCGCCGCCTGGGTGGCCCCGACGCCGAGCATCGACATCAGGTTGTCCGGCCTGATCGAGCGGGGCAGGTCGCTGATGCGGCCGTGCTTCAAGAACTTCGGCGACCAGCCGGCGAACGGGCCGAACACGAGCCACGACGCGCCGTTGACGAGCCGAAGGTCCAGATGCAGCGCCCCGAGCGGCGGGGCGCCCGGCGCCGGCACGCCGTACACCTTCGCCCGGTGCCCGGCGACCAGCGCCGGGTTGCGCGAGCGCAGGAACCGGCCGCCGATCGGGAAGCCGGCGAAGCCCCTGACCTCCTTGATGCCGGACCTCTGCAGCAGCGGCAGCGCGTCACCGCCGGCGCCGACGAACACGAATCCGGCGTTCAGCCGGCGCTTTTCACCGGTGCGGCGGTTGGCGATCAGCAGCGTCCAGCCGTCGGGCCGGCGGGTCAGGCCGCGGACCTCGTGGCCGAACAGCGCGGTGGCGCCGCCCCGCACGCAGAAGCCGATGAGCTGTCGTGTCAGCGAGCCGAAGTCGACGTCGGTGCCGTCGGCGGCCCAGTTGAGCGCGGTCGGCTCGGAGAAGTCGCGCTCGGCGGCCATCAGCGGCAGCCGGCGGGCGAACTCGTCCGGGTCGTCGATCAATTCGGTGCGCGCGAACAGCGGGTTGCCGGCCAGCGCGCGCCGGCGCCGCCACAGATAGTCCACACGGGCCGCCCCGCGCACGAAGCTGACGTGCGGGACCGGGTTGAGGAAGCCGCGGTCGGTCAGGACGCCGTTCTCGACGGCGTAGGCCCAGAATTGGCGAGTCACCTGGAACTGCTCGTTGACGCGGACCGCCTTGGTGATGTCGATCGAGCCGTCGGGGTTCTGCGGGGTGTAGTTCAGCTCGCACAGCGCCGAGTGCCCGGTGCCGGCGTTGTTCCAGGGGCCGCTGCTCTCGGCGGCGACGGCGTCCAGCCGCTCGATCACGGTGATCGACCACCCCGGCTCGAGCCGCCGCAGCAACGCGCCGAGCGTCGCGCTCATGATGCCGGCGCCGATCAGCGCGACGTCGGTCCTGGCTAGCCCTGGCACCGTCCCAGGTTATCCCGACGCGACGCGGCGCCGACGGCCTACGGCCCGCCCGTCACCAGCAAAGGCTCTAAGCTTGCCCCGTGACTGGCTGGGTGCCCGACGTGCTGCCCGGCTATTGGCAGCGCACCCTGCCGCTCGGATCCGATCCCGCCGGCGAGGGCGACATCGTCGCAACCCTGGTCCGGCGCGGCGAGCCCACCGGGGCCGACCACGCGGTGCTGGCCGTGCACGGCTACACCGACTACTTCTTCAACACCGCGCTGGCCGATCACTTCGCCGAGCGCGGCTTCGCCTTCTACGCGCTGGACCTGCAGAAGTGCGGCCGATCCCGCCGCGACGGCCACACCCCGCACTTCATCACAGACCTCGCCCACTACGACGCCGAGCTCGAGCGCGCGCTGTCGGCCGTCCGCGAGCGGGCCCGCCCGGTGAAGGTCCTGGTGTACGGCCATTCCTCCGGCGGGCTCATCGTGTCGCTGTGGCTGGACCGGCTGCGCCGGCGCGATCCGGCGGCGCACGCCGGCGTCGGCGGCCTGGTGCTCAACAGCCCGTTCCTGGACCTGCACGGCCCGGCGCTGCTGCGGCTCCCGGTGACCTCGGCGCTGATCGCCGGCCTGTCGCGGGTGCGGTCCAAGGGCGTGGTCCGCGGACCCACCGAGGGCGGCTACGGCACCACGCTGCACCGCGACTACCACGGCGAGTTCGACTACAACCTGCAGTGGAAACCGGTGGGCGGCTTCCCGATCACCCTGGGCTGGCTGCACGCCATCCGCCGCGGCCAGCGCCGGCTGCATCGCGGGCTCGACGTCGGCGTGCCCAACCTGATCCTGCGTTCGGACCACACCGTGCCGGAAAGCGGCGACGCGGCGGCCATGCAGCGCGGCGACGCGGTCCTCGACGTCGCCCAGGTCGCCAGGTGGGCCGGCTGCATCGGGAACCGCAGCACCATCGTCCCGGTGGCCGACGCCAAGCACGACGTGTTCCTGTCGCTGCCCGGGCCGCGCGAGGCGGCGTATCGCCAACTGGACCGCTGGCTGGACGACTACCTCAGCGCCGACGCGCCGGCGCCGTCCGAGAAGGGCTGACAGCGTGGAAACCTACGACATCGCGATCATCGGAACCGGTTCGGGCAACAGCATTCTCGACGATCGCTACGCCGACAAGCGGGCGGCGATCTGCGAGCAGGGCACCTTCGGCGGCACCTGCCTGAACGTCGGCTGCATCCCGACCAAGATGTTCGTCTACGCCGCCGAGGTCGCCGCGACCATCCGCGGCGCGGCGCGGTACGGCGTCGACGCGCACATCGACCGGGTGCGCTGGGACGACATCGTCTCCCGCGTCTTCGGGCGCATCGATCCCATCGCGCTCAGCGGCGAGGACTACCGGCGCTCGGCCCCGAACATCGACGTGTATCGCCGGCACACCCGCTTCGGGCCGGTCCAGCCCGACGGGCGCTACCTGTTGCGCACCGACGCGGGCGAGGAGTTCGCCGCCGATCAGGTGGTGATCGCGGCGGGCTCGCGGCCGGTGATCCCGCCGGCCATCCTGGCGTCGGGCGTCGCGTATCACACCAGCGACACCGTCATGCGGATCCCCGAGCTGCCCGAGCACGTCGTGATCGTCGGAAGTGGCTTCGTGGCAGCGGAATTCGCGCACGTCTTCTCCGCCCTCGGCGCGCGGGTCACCATCGTGATCCGCGGCGGCTGCATGCTGCGGCATTGCGACGACACCATCTGCGAACGGTTCACCCGCATCGCGTCCAGCAAGTGGGAACTGCGCACCCACCGCAACGTCGCCCGCGCCGCCAACCGCGGCTCCGGCGTCGCGCTGGAGCTCGACGACGGCAGCACGGTGCACGCCGACCTGCTGCTGGTGGCGACCGGCCGGCTGTCCAACGCCGACCTGCTGGACGCCGAGCAGGCCGGGATCGACGTCGAGAACGGCCGGGTCGTCGTCGACGAATACCAACGGACCTCGGCGCGCGGCGTTTTCGCGCTCGGCGACGTGTCGTCGCCGTATCAGCTCAAGCACGTCGCCAACCACGAGGCCCGCGTCGTGCAGCACAACCTGCTGTGCGACTGGGACGACACCGCGTCGATGGCCGTGACCGACCACCGCTTCGTGCCGTCGGCGGTCTTCACCGACCCCCAGCTGGCCACCGTCGGGCTGACCGAAAACCAGGCCGTCGCACGCGGATTCGACATCTCGGTGGCCATACAGGACTACGGCGACGTCGCCTACGGCTGGGCGATGGAGGACACCACCGGGATCGTCAAGCTCATCGCCGAGCGCAACAGCGGCTGCCTGCTGGGCGCCCACATCCTGGGTCACCAGGCGTCGTCGATCATCCAGCCGCTGGTCCAGGCGATGAGCTTCGGGCTGACCGCCGCCGAGATGGCGCGCGGGCAGTACTGGATTCACCCGGCGCTGCCCGAGGTGGTCGAAAACGCGCTACTGGGCCTGCGCTGACTCGGCGTCCTGGCACCGCGGGCACAGGCCGTGCAGCGTCAGGCCGGCCGCCTCCGACAGCGCGAAGGAACTGCCCGCCATCGCCTGCTCGAGCGCCGAGCTCAGCTGCCGGGCAGGCACCTCGATGATCGCGCCGCATTGCGTGCACACCGCATGGTGGTGGGGCGCGGCGGCCAGCCCGTAGGTGGTGACGCCGCCGTCGAGGGTCAGCGCGTGCAGCAGGCCCTGGTCCACCAGCGTGGTCACCGTGCGGTAGATGGTCGCCACGTCGGGCGGCTGGGCGCCGGGCGGCAGGCACGCGCGCACCCGCCGGTGGATCTCCGCCACCGGCAGGTGCCCGTTGACCGGCTCGAGCACCGCCAGCACCTGGATCCGCGACGCCATCCGCCGCAGCCCGCGGGCGCGGAGGAAGCCCCCGATCCGCTCCGTGACGGCGGGGTCCAAGGCCGACGGCTTAGGCGTCACCCGTCCAGTGTCGCGCCGGAGACCCCGGATCGCCAGTCCGGTGAAGCCCCGGGGGACCGCTGGGGTTCGCCGAAAGCGCCGATTCGGGTGTAGAACAGTGCTCATGAGCCCGCGCGAGCGGACGCCGGTGATCCCTAATGCATGAGCTGTCCCTGTGCGAAGCGATCGCCGGCGTGGCCAAGACGCACGCCGACGGCCGGCGCGTCGACGTGGTGCGCGTCCGGATCGGCGCCCTGCGCCAGGTGGTGCCGGAGTCGCTGGCGTTCTGCTGGACACTCGTCCGGGACTCCGAGGAGATGCCGGGCGCCGAGCTGGAGCTCGAGTGCGTCGGCGCCGAGGTGAAATGCCGTTCGTGCGGCCGCCGGTCGGAGATCACGTCGGCGTGGTCGATCTGGTGTCCGCAATGCGACAGCCCCGACGTCGAGGTGCTGCGCGGCAACGAATTTTTGGTGACGTCCTTGGACGTCTCGTGAAAGACGCGCTCGTCGAACGGATTTGACCATGGGCAGATTTCATCGGCACGACGACGGCACCGTGCACACCCACGAGCACGAGCACGGGGACCACAGTCGCTACCGGACGGGCGGGCAGCGCATCGACGTGCTGGAGGCGATCTTCGCCGAAAACGACGTTCTCGCCGACGCCAACCGGGCCGCGTTCGAGAGCAACGGGATCCGCGCGCTGAACCTGATGAGCTCACCGGGATCGGGGAAGACGACGATCCTGCAGGCCACGCTCGACGAGCTCGCCGGCGAGTTCGCGCTCGGGGTGATCGAGGGCGACATCGCCACGGACCTGGACGCGGCCAAGCTCAGCGGTCGCGGCGCCCAGGTGTCGCTGCTCAACACCAGCAACGGGTTTGGCGGCGAATGCCACCTCGACGCGCCCATGGTCAACCGCGCGCTGCCCGGCCTCGACCTGCCCGGCCTGGACCTGGTGATCATCGAAAACGTCGGCAACCTGGTCTGCCCGGCCGAGTTCGACGTCGGCGAGCACGCCAAGGCCATGGTGTACTCCGTGACCGAGGGCGAGGACAAGCCGCTGAAGTACCCGGTGATGTTTCGATCGGTCGACGTGGTGCTCCTCAACAAGATCGATTTGGTCCCCCACCTCGACGTCGACGTCGACACGTACATCACGCACGTCCGTCAGGTCAACGCGGCCGCGACGATCCTGCCGGTCAGCGCGCGCACCGGCGCCGGCATGGGCGCGTGGTTCGGCTGGCTGCGACGGTTCGCCCACAACGCCTAGCGGTCTGGTCGGGCGCTCCTGCAATCGATTTGCATCAAACCCCGGGACGGCCCGGCGCTCCGGGCCGGCCCACCGGTTCGTCGCGGTCGCCGGTGAGCCCCCCGAGATCCGTTGGCGCGCAGCGCAAGCGGGCCACATAAGCAAGACTGTACGACGGCCGTTTAGCCGCGGTGAAAGGAGCGAACCGTTGACAACTCTGGGCGGCAGGCGTAGACCCAAAAACAGCGCTGTGCAAGTGGGCCGACGGTCGACTCCGGCAGCGTAGGAGCCTCCAGCCCGGCTCCGGAAAGCTGCAGCATGCCAACAGAAGCGGCAGTCAAAGCAGAGGAAACATTGATCCATGTTCTATGGATTAATGCGGGGCTCAGTTGTGATGGCGATTCGGTGGCGTTGACTGCCGCCACCCAGCCCAGCGTCGAGGAGATCGCCCTCGGCGCGCTTCCCGGCCTCCCGAAGGTCGCCGTGCACTGGCCCCTGATCGACTTCGAGTGCGGACCCGCCGGCGGGGCGGACGACTTCCTCGCGTGGTTCTTCAAGGCCGATCGCGGCGAATTGGAGCCCTTCGTGCTCGTCGTCGAGGGATCCATCCCCAACGAAAAGATCAAGGACGAGGGCTACTGGTGCGGGTTCGGCAACGACCCGGCCACCGGCCAGCCGATGACCACCAGCGAGTGGCTCGACCGGCTGGCGCCCAAGGCCACCGCGGTCGTCGCGGTGGGGACCTGCGCCACCTACGGCGGCATCCACGCGATGGCCGGCAACCCGACGGGGGCGATGGGCGTGCCCGACTACCTCGGCTGGGAGTGGAAGAGCAAGGCCGGCATCCCGATCGTGTGCGTTCCGGGCTGCCCGATCCAGCCGGACAACCTGTCCGAGACGCTGACCTACCTGCTCTACATGGCGACCGGCCAGGCGCCGATGATCCCGCTCGACGACGCGCTGCGCCCCACGTGGTTGTTCGGCAACACCGTGCACGAGGGGTGTGACCGGGCCGGCTACTACGAGCAGGGCGACTTCGCCACCGAGTACGGGTCGCCGAAATGCATTGTCAAGCTTGGCTGTTGGGGCCCGGTGGTGAAATGCAACGTGCCCAAGCGTGGGTGGATCAACGGCGTCGGCGGGTGCCCGAACGTCGGCGGCATCTGCATCGGGTGCACCATGCCGGGCTTCCCGGACAAGTTCATGCCGTTCATGGACGAGCCGCCCGGCGGCAAACTGTCCAGCACCGCGTCGGGTCTGTACGGGACCGTGATCCGCAGCCTGCGGGGCATCACCGAGCACACCCTGGACAAGGAGCCGCGCTGGCGCCACAACGGCGACAAACTGACCACCGGAGCCCGCAGAACCTGGTAGGTCAGCACGCTCCCTTCAGCTCAGACGGAGAGACTTCGATGACAACTATCGTGCCCGAGCCCACCACCGCCAAGCGGGAACCCGGCCAGCTCGTCGAGATGGCCTGGGACCCGATCACCAGGATCGTGGGCAGCCTCGGCATCTACACCAAGATCGACTTCGAGAACCGGGAGGTCGTCGAGTGCCACAGCACCTCGTCGATCTTCCGCGGCTACTCGATCTTCATGAAAGGCAAGGACCCGCGCGACGCCCACTTCATCACCAGCCGCATCTGCGGCATCTGCGGCGACAACCACGCCACCTGTTCGTGCTACGCGCAGAACATGGCCTACGGGGTCAAGCCGCCGCACCTCGGCGAGTGGATCGTCAACCTCGGCGAGGCCGCGGAATACATGTTCGACCACAACATCTTCCAGGAGAACCTGGTCGGGGTGGACTTCTGCGAGAAGATGGTCTCCGAGACCAACCCGAGCGTGCTGTCGCTGGCCGAGAAGACCCCGGCGCCGCACGCCGACGCGCACGGGTACAAGACGATCGCCGACATCATGCGCTCGCTCAACCCGTTCAGCGGCGAGTTCTACCGGGAGGCGCTGCAGGTCAGCCGCTGGACGCGAGAGATGTTCTGCCTCATGGAGGGCCGCCACGTGCATCCCTCCACGCTGTATCCCGGCGGGGTCGGCACGGTCGCGACCATCCAGCTGATGACCGACTACATGACCCGGCTGATGCGCTACGTCGAGTTCATGAAGAAGGTCGTGCCGATGCACGACGACCTGTTCGACTTCTTCTACGAGGCGCTGCCCGGCTACGACAAGGTCGGGCTGCGCCGCACGCTGCTCGGCTGTTGGGGCTCCTTCCAGGACCCGGAGGTGTGCAACTTCGAGTACAAGGACATGGAGCGCTGGGGCAACGCGATGTTCGTCACGCCCGGCGTGGTGGTGGACGGCAAGCTGGTCACCCACTCGCTGGTGGACATCAACCTGGGCATCCGGATCCTGTTGGGCAGTTCGTATTACGACGACTGGACCGACCAGGAGATGTTCGTCAAGACCGATCCGCTGGGCAACGCGGTGGACCGGCGCCACCCGTGGAACCAGCACACCAACCCGCACCCGCAGAAACGCGACATGGAAGCGGGCGGCAAGTACAGCTGGGTGATGTCGCCGCGCTGGTTCGACGGCACCGACCACCTGGCGCTGGACACCGGCGGCGGGCCGCTGGCCCGGCTGTGGGCGACGGCGCTGGCCGGCCTGGTCGACATCGACTACGTCAAGGCCACCGGTACCAGCGTGAAGATCAACTTCCCCAAGACCGCGCTGAAGGCCCCGGTCGAATTCGAGTGGAAGGTGCCGCAGTACGGCAGCAACACGATCGAACGCGACCGCGCCCGCACCTACTTCCAGGCCTACGCCGCGGCGTGCGCGCTGCACTTCGCCGAGAAGGCTTTAGCGGAGATCCGCGCCGGGCGCACCAAGACCTGGGAGAAGTTCGACGTGCCCGACGAGGCCATCGGCTGCGGCTTCACCGAGGCGGTCCGCGGGGTGCTGAGCCACCACCTGGTGATCCGGGACGGCAAGATCGCCAACTACCACCCCTACCCGCCCACCCCGTGGAACGCCAACCCGCGCGACAGCTACGGCACGCCGGGGCCTTACGAGGACGCGGTGCAGGGCCAGCCGATCTTCGAGGAGAACGGCCGGGAGAACTTCAAGGGCATCGACGTCATGCGCACCGTGCGCAGCTTCGACCCCTGCCTGCCCTGCGGCGTGCACATGTACCTGGGGAAGGGCAAGACCCTGGAGAGACTGCACACGCCGACGCAGTCACCCGCCGGGGAATGACATGGCGGATCGCCCGATCACCGAGAACGACGCGCAGTGGCGCACCGCGGGCGATCGGATCCAGACGCTGCTGGATTCCTGCGCGGCGAGCGGGGCCGCCGCGCAGGAACGCGCCCAGCGGCTGGTCCGCGAGGTCGTCGGGCTCTACGGGGCCGGGCTGGAACGGATCATGGGGCTGGTCGAGGACCCCGGCTCCGATATTCCCCTAGCCGAGCGGCTGGCCACCGACGACCTGGTGGCCAGCCTGCTCCTGGTCCACGGCCTGCACCCGCACGACGTGCGCCGACGGGTGTCCGACGCGCTGGACCGGGTGCGGCCCTACCTGGGCTCCCACGGCGGCGACGTCGACCTGATCGGGGTCACTGACGGACCCGACGGTGCTGGCGTGCTCCTCTCTTTTAAAGGCAGCTGCAAGAGCTGCCCGTCGTCGGCGGTGACGCTGGAGCTGGCCGTGCAGGACGCGATCCGCGCGGCCGCGCCGGAAGTCGCGTCGATCGAGGTCGTCACGGCCGAACCCACGGGCGCGGCGATCCCCGCCGAATCGCTGCTGGCCCGCGTGCATTCGAACGGCCCGGCGTCGTGGCACCCGGTGCCCGAGCTGGCCGAGCTGTCGCCCGGCGAGGTGGCCGGCTTCCTGGTGGGCGGCGCCACGATGCTGGCGTGCCGCGTCGACGGCCAGACGTTCGCCTATCGCGACCACTGTCCGGTGTGTGACGACTCGCTGGCCGGCGCGCGGCTGAGCGGCGAACAATTGCGATGTCCGTGCTGCGCAACGGCTTTCGATGTCGTGCACGCGGGCGCCGCGGCGAACGGGACCCATCTCGAACCCCTTCCGCTGCTGACCCGCGACGGGGTGCCGTCGGTGGCGCTGCGGGGCGAACCGGCGGGGGCCCCGGCATGACCGGCCCGTACGACGTACTGACGCGCATCACCGCCAACCGGCGGGCCCCCGAGCCGGTGGGCGAGCGCTGCGAGATGTGCTCGGAAGCGATTGCCGACGAGCACCAGCACGTGGTGAATGTGGCCGGGCGGCAGCTGATGTGCGTCTGCCGGGCCTGCTATCTGCTGTTCACCGACAGCGACGCCGAGCTGCGCTACCGCGCGGTGCCCGACCGGTACCTGGCGTTTCCGGATTTCGCGCTGGACCGACACGGCTGGGAGGCGCTGCAGATCCCGGTCGGCGTCGCGTTCTTCTTCGTCAACTCCGCGCTCGGGCGCACCGTCGCGTTCTACCCCGGCCCGGCCGGGGCGACCCAATCCGAGCTGGACCTGGACGCGTGGGACGCGATCGGCGGCGCCGACCCGCGGACGGGCCTGCTGGCCGACGACGTGGAGGCGCTGCTGGTGCGGGTCCCCGAGACCGAAGGTGCCGCGCCGCAAAGCTATCTCGTCCCGATCGACGCCTGCTACGAGTTCGTCGGGCGCCTGCGCACGCTGTGGCGGGGCTTCGACGGGGGCCAGCAGGCGCGGGCGTTCATCGACGGCTTCTTCGCGCGGATCGAGGCGCGCGCCGTGAAAACGCCGCCCGGGACGCCACCATGACCCCGGAGCAGCTGGACATCAACTTCGCCGTCCTCGACGTGGCGCCCGAGCCGTACGCCGTCAGCCCGGTGCTGACCGCCCGCGTCGGCGTCGCCACCGGCGGCGACGATCCGGTGCACGCCATCGCCCTGCGCTGCCAGGTCCGCATCGAGCCGCTGCGGCGGGCCTACTCCGACGCCGAAGCGGCCGGGCTGACGGACTTGTTCGGGCCCCGCGAACGCTGGGCGAGCACCCAGCGCACCTTCCTCTGGCAGCACTGCGCCGCGATGGTGCCGGGCTTCGCGCACAACACGACGGTCGCGCTCGCGCTGGACTGCACCTACGACTTCGAGGTCGCCGCGGCCAAATACCTGCACGCGCTGCGCGACGGCGCGCTGCCCCTCCAGTTCCTGTTCAGCGGAACGATTTTCGTCAAGTCCGAACGCGGGTTCTCGGTGCAGCAGGTGCCGTGGGACTGCGAGTATCGCTACGACATGCCGGTCGCGGTGTGGCGGGACCTGATCGCGCAGCACTACCCGAACGCCGGCTGGGTGCGGCTATCCCACGACACCATCGCGGCGCTGGCCGCCTACAAGTCGGCGCGCGGCCTGCTCGACCTCGACCACGCCGTCACCTCGCTGCTGGACGCCGACCGGGAGACGGCCCTATGACATCCAGGACCTCGAGCTGGGACCGGGCCCGCGCCGTCGCCGACGCGGTGCTCTACGAGGGCTATCTGCTCTACCCGTACCGCGGGACGTCGAGCAAGAACCAATCGCGGTGGCAGTTCGGCGTTTTGGGGCCGCCCGGCGCCGCCGACGCGGGCCTGGGCGAGGACGACACGCTGGCGGCGCAGTTCCTGGTCGACGGGGCCGAGGCGATCACCCTGATGGTGCGGTTCCTGCAGTTGCAGCACCGCCTGGCCGAGCGCGAGTTCACCCACGGCGAGTTCGAACCCGTCGGCGAGCTGACCACCCCGGCCGGGTCGTGGCTCACCTGGGACGAGGCGGTCGACTGCGAAAGGTCCTTCGGCCCTATCGCGTTGGACGGCCGGCGGCGGACGATGCCGGTCGTGGCGGACGCGGCGACCGACATCGAATTCCTCGACGGCGGACGCCTGGTGCGCCGACGGCGGGAGGTGCGCGGCGCGCTGACGGTCACCAGCGAGCCCGACGGCGACCTGCGCCGCGTGTCGGTGCGGGTCAGCAACGTCGGCGACGCCGCGGGCGACAAGGCCGATGCGATCGCGCGGTCCATGATCGGGACCCACCTCATCGCCGAAGCCGTTGGCGGGCGGTTTGTTTCGCTGCTCGAACCGCCGCCGCGCGCCGCCGGCGCGGCGTCCCGGTGCGGCCAACACCGCTGCTTCCCGGTGCTGGCCGGCCCGCCCGGCACCGACGACCTCCTGCTGATCTCGCCGATCATCCTCTACGACCGCCCCGAGGTCGCCGAACAGAGCGACACCGCCCTGTACGACTGCACGGAGATCGACGAGATCCTCACCCTGCGCGTGATGACGATGACCGACGAGGAGAAGGGGCAGGCCCGGGCCACCGACCCGCGGGCCGCGCGGATCATCGACCGGTGTGACGCCATGTCGCCCGAGGCCATGGCGCGCCTGCACGGTGTGCTGCGCGATCCGCACGCGATCTCCGGGCTGGTCCCCGAGATCCCCGAGGGCATCGACTGGTGGGATCCGCTGGCCGACAACGCCGTCCGCCCCGAGATCGACGCGGTGCTGGTGAACGGGGTCCGGATCGCGCGCGGCAGCCGGGTCCGGCTGCGGCCGCGGCGCAACGCCGACGCGCAGGACATCTTCGTCGCCGGCAGGACGGCCCGCGTGACGTCGGTGCACGAGGACGTGGACGGCGACAGGCATGTCGGGGTCGTCGTCGACGACGACCCGGCCGCCGACCTGCACGACTGGTACGGCCGCTACCTATACTTCTCCCCCGACGAAATTGAGCCGCTGGAAGCCGAACAGCCCGTCAACCCGTGAAAGGAGTTCGACATGGAAGTCTTGGGTTGGATATTCATCGCCATCATGGCGCTGGTGGTCGGGGTGGCCCTGGTGCTCGGGCTGGTGTCGCTGCCCGACGCCCGCCGCTACCTGAAACTGAGGCGGATGTAGCCAGCCGGAACAGCCCGATGACAGCGCGCATCCTGGTGGCCGGGATCGGCAACATCTTCCTGGGCGACGACGGATTCGGCTCGGAGGTGGTCCGCAACGCCGAGATCGCACAGGACGATTCGGCCGTCCGCGTCACCGACTACGGCATCAGCGGCATGCACCTGGCCTACGACCTACTCGAGGAATGGGACACGCTGGTCCTGGTCGACGCCGTGCCCAGCCGCGGCAACCCCGGCACCTTGCACGTCTTCCAGGCCGACCACGAATCCGGGCCCGGCGCAACCGGTCTCGACGGTCACGGCATGGACCCGGCCGCCGTGTTCGCCAGCCTGCGGGCGCTGGGCGGCCGCCCGCCCTACACGGTCGTCGTCGGGTGCGAGGCCGGCAGCGTCGAGGAGGGCATCGGCCTCACCGAGCCCGTGGCCAAGGCCGTCCCCCGCGCCGCCCGCGCCGTCGAGGAGATCGTCGCGGCGCTGCAAACCCGCGCGGCCGCGACCGCGCGAGAGGACGGCTGAGCCATGTGCCTGGGGATACCCGGCCAGGTGATCGGGATGCTGGACGGTTACGAGGGGCAGCTCGCGCTGGTCGACGTCACCGGCGAGCGGCGCAAGGTGAACGTCGGCATGCTGCCCGAGGAAACGTTCGCGCCCGGTGACTGGATCATCATCCACATGGGCTTCGCGGTGGAGAAGACGGACCGCGCCGGCGCCGAGCAGGCCATGGCCGGCCTCGAGCTGATGGGCAGGGGCCGTACCGACCCGGGGGGCGGTTGAGATGATCGAGTCGCCCCTGATGGTGCGGTCGCGGGACGTTCGGCGGCGCTTCACCGTGACCGGTGTCGTTCAGGGGGTCGGCTTTCGTCCCTTCGTCCACCGCGTCGCCACCGAGCTGGGCCTGGCCGGGTTCGTCGGAAACGATTCGGGCGCGGTCTTTCTCGAGGTGCAGGGCGAGCGTGCGCGCATCGACGAATTCGGCCGCCGGCTGCGCGCCGAGGCCCCGCCGCTGGCCCGGATCGCCGCGGTCACGGTCACCGACCTCGCCGCCGACACCACCGGCGGTCGCGAGTTCCTCATCGTGGCGAGCCGGACGGTCGCCGGTGCGAGCACACCCATTCCGCCCGACATCGCGGTGTGCGACGACTGCGTCGCCGAGCTGTTCGATCCGCGCGACCGCCGGTACCGGCACCCGTTCGTGACGTGCACCAACTGCGGGCCGCGGTTCACCATCATCCGCGCGCTGCCCTACGACCGCCCGGCCACCACCATGTCGGCCTTCGCCATGTGCGAACGATGCGCCGCCGAATACCACGATCCGGCCGATCGCCGGTTCCACGCCCAGCCGATCGCCTGCCCCGATTGCGGGCCCTCGCTGTGGTTCTCGTCGCCGGCCGGCCGGATGACCGGGTCGGACGCCGCGCTGGCGGCCACGCAGCGCGCGCTGGCGGGGGGCCCAGGAGGCCCGGTGGTCGCCATCAAGGGCATCGGCGGCTACCACCTGGCCTGCGCCGTCGACGACGACGCGGCGGTGACCGCGCTGCGGGCGCGAAAGGCGCGGGGCGCCAAGCCCTTCGCCATACTGGTCCGCGACCTCGGCGTCGCGCGCCGCTACGCGCGGGTGGACGCGGCCGAGGCCGCGGTGCTGTCGAGCCCCGCCCGCCCGATCGTGCTGCTAAGGCGGCTGCCCCGGAACAGCGGCGCGCCGGTCGCCGCGGCCGTCGCGCCCGGCAGCCCGCTGCTCGGGCTGATGCTGCCCTACTCCCCCCTCCATCACCTGCTGCTGGCCCCCGTGCCCGGCTCCGCCGGGCCGGTGCCGGAGGCGCTGGTGCTGACGAGCGCCAACCGTTCCGACGAACCCATCTGCTTCACCGACGACGATGCCGCCGAACGGCTTTCGGTGCTCTGTGACGCGGTCCTCGACCACGACCGGCCGATCCACGTCCCGTGCGATGACTCGGTGGTGCGGGTCGTCAGGGACCGGGACGGGGCATCGGAACTGCCGATCCGGCGTTCCCGCGGCTTCGCGCCGCTGCCCGTCGACCTCGGGCTTGCGGGCCCGGCCGTGCTCGCCGTGGGCGGGGAGCTGAAGAACACCTTCTGCCTCACCGACGGCTCGCGCGCCTACCTGTCCGGCCACATCGGCGACATGGGCACGTGGGAGACGCTGCGCGCGTTCGAGCGGGCGGTGGGACAGCTCAGCGAAATACGCGGGGCGCCAACGCGGTTGGCCGCGGACCTGCATCCGGGATATCACACCCGGAGCTGGGCGGAAGGCCACGCGGGCGATCGGCCGCTGGACCTGGTCCAGCACCACCACGCGCACGTCGTCTCGCTGCTCGCCGAGCACGGGCGCGTCGGCGAACCCATTGTCGGGGTCTCCTTCGACGGAACCGGTTACGGCCCCGACCACACCATCTGGGGCGGCGAGATCCTCGCCCTCGGGGCCGACAGCCACCGATTCGCCCGCGCCGGCCACCTGCTGCCGGCGCCGCTGCCCGGCGGTGACGCCGCGGTGCGCAACCCGTGGCGGATGGCGCTGTCCCAGCTGTGGATGGCCGACATCGACTGGACCCCGGACCTGGCGCCGGTCGCCGCCGCGACACCGGACGAATTGCGCTTGGTCCGTTCGCAATTGGAGTCCGGCGCCGGGTGTGTGCCGTGTTCGAGCATGGGCCGGCTGTTCGACGCCGTCGCCTCCCTGCTCGGGGTGCGGCACCGGATCGACTACGAGGGTCAGGCCGCCATCGAGCTCGAGGCGCTCGCGGAGTCGGCCGCCGGGGCGCCCGGGCCGTCGCTGCCGCTGACGGTGCGCGCCGACGGGGTGATCGACCCCGCCACCATGGTGCAGACGATGGTGGCGGCCCTCTACGCCGGAACCCGGCCCGCGCTGCTGGCCGCGGAGTTCCACGAGGCGGTCGCGGACGCCGTCGCCAAGGTGGTCGGCCGGGTGGCCGGCGGGGTCCGGCTGGTGGGCCTCACCGGCGGGGTGTTCCAAAACGTGCTGTTGCTGCGCGCGTGCCGTACGCGGTTGCGGCAAGCCGGGTTTGAGGTGCTGACCCACCACACGGTGCCGCCGAACGACGGCGGGCTGGCGCTGGGCCAGGCCGCGATCTCGACGCTGACCGGGCTGGAAGAGAAGGGGGCCGGCGGATGACCACCGCCATCGATCGCGGGCTGGGCGCCGAGTTGGCCTCGGACCTGGCCGCCACCGCGTTCACGCTGGCCAGGCGGTTCGCCGCCGGGGCGACCATGTGGTCGATCGCGCCGTCGTGGGAACCGCACGCGCTGCACATCGCGGTCGAGTTCGTGCACCCGGTGATCATGGGCAAGCGGGCCCTGCCCGCGGTGGCGCTGACCGGGCCCGACCTGGTGGACCTGGTGCGGGTGTCGGTGCGGCCCGGCGACATCGTGGTCGCGGTCTCCGGCGCCGACGACGCGCGGGTGCGTTCGGTGATGCGGCGCGGCCCGGCCTGGGGGGCCACCACGATCTGGATCGGCAGCGGCGACCGCCCCCCGGCCGGGATGGCGGATCACGTGCTGTGGCTCGACGACCCGGATCCGCGGGTCCCGGCGACGGGCGGCTTCGTGCTGTTCTACCACCTGCTGTGGGAGCTGACCCACGTGTGCTTCGAGCACCCCGGCCTGCTGAAACCCGCACGCGCCGAGGCGGTTTGCGTCACGTGCGGCGACGAGGGGCGCCTGGGCGAGGTGGTGGGCGCGTCGGAGGGCGGGCAGGCCCCGGTGCGCACCGCGCTGGGCGTCGAGAGCGTGGTGACCACGCTCGTCGACCCGGTCGCCGCCGGGGAGCTGATCCTGGTGCACGCCGGCACGGCCATCGGCCGCGTCGACGAGGAGGGCAATCTTTCATGAGCGAACCCACCAACTTCCTGTACCCGTTCATCGACGCCGAGGAGGACGACCCCGAGTCGCTGCTCGCCGACCTGGCCGCGTCGGCGCAGGCGAAGGCGGCCGAGAGCCTGGCGCTGCGGCGCTCCACGCTGGACGCCAACGCCGACCTGCTGGAGCGGGCCGCCGCCGAGATGGCGCGCCGCTTCGCGGCGGGCGGCCGGCTGTTCACGTTCGGAAACGGCGGCAGCTGCACCGATTCCACCACGCTGGCCCGGCTGTTCGCCCGGCCGCCGCTGGGCAGCCCCCTGCCCGCGTGGTCGTTGACCGCCGATCAGGCGATCGTGACCGCGCTGGGCAACGACGTCGGGTTCGAGCTGGTGTTCGCCCGCCAACTGATCGCGCGCGCGAAGGACGGCGACATCGCGATCGCGATGTCGACCAGCGGCAGCTCGCCGAACCTGCTCGCCGCGCTGGCCGAGGCGCGGCGGCGCGGCCTGTACACCGTCGGTTTCGCCGGCTACGACGGCGGCGCCTTCGCCAACGACCCCAACGTGGACGCCTGCTTCGTCGTTCGTTCGCAAAGCGTGCACCGCATTCAGGAATCCCAGGCGCTGCTGGGCTATCGGCTGTGGTCGACGGTGCACGAACGCCTCCGCGACGAGGGGGCCGCATGAACAACTCGGCGCGCGAATACCTGTCGTCGGGCCCGCGGTTCGCCGAGGGCGAGGTGATCGAGCGGATCGAGTCGTTCCGCAGGCGCCGCCCCCGGTTGCTCGACGACCACGTGACGCTGGCGCACGGGGCCGGCGGGAAGGCGTCGGCGGCGCTGGTGGACGCGGTGTTCATGGAGGCGTTCCGCAACCCGGCGCTCGAGTCGCTGGGCGACGGCGCGGTGCTCACGCTGCCCAGCGGCGAGCGCCTGGCGATGTCCACCGATTCATTCGTGGTGCAGCCCAGGCGTTTTCCCGGCGGTTCGCTCGGGGAGCTCGCCGTGCACGGCACCTGCAACGACCTGGCGATGACCGGCGCGGTGCCGTCCTGGATCTCGGCGGCGTTCGTGCTCGAAGAGGGCTTTCCCGTCGCGGAATTGAAGGAGATCGTCGCCGACATGGCGGTCGCGGCCGCGGGCGCGGGCGTGCAGATCGTCACCGGCGACACCAAGGTGGTGCCCAAGGGCGCGGCCGACGGCGTGTTCGTCACCACCACCGGGGCCGGCGTCGTTCCCGCGGGGCGCGCGCTGTCGCCCGCGTCGGTGCGCGCCGGCGACCGGGTGCTGCTGTCGGGGTCGATGGGCGATCACGGCATGGCCGTCATGCTCGCCCGGGGTGACCTGGCCATCGAGGCCGATATTCATTCCGACACCGCCTCCCTGAGCCCACTGGTGGAGCTGTTGATGGCGGCCGCCCCGTCCACCCGCTGGCTGCGGGACCCCACCCGGGGCGGGGTCGGCACCGTGTGCAACGAACTCGCCCAGGCCTGCGGCCTGGGGGTGCTGCTCGAGGAGGAGCGACTGCCGGTGCGGCCCATGGTCAACGGCGCGTGCGAGCTGCTCGGCATCGACCCGCTCTACGTCGCCAACGAGGGCAAGTTCGTCGCCGTCGTCGCGCCGGAGGAGGCCGAGGCCGGGCTGGCCGCGGTGCGGTCCCATCCCCTGGGCGCCGACGCGGCCGAGGTCGGGGAGATCGTGGCCGAACCGGCCGAAAGCGTGGTGCTGCGTACCGGATTCGGCGGGACGCGGATCGTCGACATGCTCGTCGGCGACCCGCTGCCCCGAATCTGCTGAGTTCTGCTGAAGGGAGCTGTTATGTGTCTGGGGATTCCGGGCCGGATCGTCGAGATCACCGACCCCGCGAACTATTTGGCGAAGGTCGACGTCGGCGGCGTGCAGCGCACCATCAGCGTGCGGCTGCTCGAGGACGACATGCCCGCGCCCGACGACTGGGTGCTGGTCCACGTCGGGTTCGCGATGGCCACGATCGACGAGACCGAGGCGCTGCTCACCCTGGCCGCCATCCAGAAGCTCGGCGACGCGTATGCCACCGAGATGGCGGCCTTCGACTCCTCGGCGATCGTCTAACCAGAAAGGCCCGCAATGAAATTCGTTGACGAGTTCCGCGACCCGGCGGCGGCCCGCAAATTGATCACCGCCATCGAGCGCCTGGCCGGGGAACGCGAACACTTCAAGTTCATGGAGGTGTGCGGCGGGCACACGCACACCATTTACCGGCACGGCATCGAACACCTGCTGCCCGGCAACGTCGAACTGGTGCACGGCCCGGGCTGCCCGGTCTGCGTGATCCCCATGGGCCGCATCGACGACGCGATGTGGCTGGCCGGCCAGCCCGACGTGATCTTCACCTGCTTCGGCGACATGATGCGGGTGCCCGGCTCCGATGGCAGCCTGCTGAACGCCAAGGCCCGCGGCGCCGACGTGCGGTTCGTCTACTCCCCGCTGGACGCGCTGAAGATCGCGGTCGACAACCCGGACAAGCACGTGGTGTTCTTCGCCATCGGTTTCGAGACCACCGCGCCGTCGACCGCGGTGACGCTGGTGCGGGCCCGCGACCTGGGCCTGCCCAATTTCAGCGTGTTCTGCAACCACGTCACGATCGTGCCGCCGATCAAGGCCATCCTGGAGTCACCGGACCTGCGGCTGTCGGGTTTCATCGGGCCCGGGCACGTGTCGACCGTGGTGGGCAACCGCCCCTACCGGTTCGTGCCGGAGGTGTATCGAAAGCCGTTGGTGGTGGCCGGTTTCGAGCCGCTGGACATCCTGGCGGCGGTCGCGATGCTGCTGCGCCAGATCCGCGAGGGCCGCTGCGAGGTGGAGAACCAGTACAAGCGGGTGGTGCCCGAGCGCGGCAACCCGGCCGCGCTGGCGCTGATGGGCAAGGTGTTCGCGCTGCGGCCGCACTTCGAATGGCGTGGGCTGGGTTTCATCTCGCAGAGCGCGCTGCGGCTGCACGACGATTTCGCGGACTTCGACGCCGAGCTGCGGTTCGCGATGCCGGGCGTGCGGGTCGCCGACCCGAAGGCCTGCCAGTGCGGCGAGGTGCTCAAGGGCGTGCTCAAGCCTTGGGAATGCAAGGTTTTCGGCACCGCCTGCACGCCCGAGACCCCGATCGGGACGTGCATGGTGTCCCCCGAGGGTGCGTGCGCGGCGTACTACAATTTCGGCCGCATGCACCGCGATGCGGTCAAGCTGGTGGCGCGCACTTGACCGATACCCGCGGCGTCGAGATGTTCGCCCGGTACGCCTGCGCGCCCAACGCGCTGGGCTACTGCGGTCCCCCGCTGGGGGCCACCCTGCGCGGCGGTTCGGTGGACGAGGTGCGCCGCGCGGCGACCGCGTTCTCCGGGGCGTGGCCGTACCTGCGGGTGCTGTCGGCGCTGACCGGCATCGCCGACCCGCTGGATCACCGTCTGGTCAAATCGTATTGGCTCGGCGGCGGCGTCGGCGCCGGCCTGGACCCGCGGGACTTCCTCGACGCGCTGCTGGATATCATCGGCCCGCAGGCGGGCCGCTACTGGTCGCACCTCACGGCGGACCTGGCCCGCGAGGCGGCCGCCAACCACTGCTTCCACGTGTTCGGCGTGTACCCGTGGACGCGGTTTCTGGGCCGGGGCATGGACGAGCACCCGCTCGGCGTGCTGGATAATTGCCGGATCTCGTGGGGCACAGTCGTTTCCCGCGACGGCGAGCGCGTCGAGGTGAGGCGCCGGCGGCTCGTGTACGACGGTCGGGTGCTCGCGCTGGCCGAGCCCTCGGCGCGCGTGCTCGACGTCTGGGCCGACGGATACAGCGCGGTGCCCGACGTCGCCGTCGGCGACGAGGTCGCGGTGCACTGGGGCCGGCTGTGCGGCCGGCTGTCCGCGGAGCAGGTCCGCGCGCTCGCTGACAGCACCGATTGTCAGCTGCGGGCGACGAGTCAACGGCTCGCGCACGCCTGATCGTGCGAGACTGACCGGCGTGCCCGGTTCCATCTGCGACGTGCTGCCCGCCGCGGCCGCACTGCTCGGCGCCCCGGGCGCGGTCGACACGCTGGGCCTGGCAGATTGCGTCGGAGACCGGGTCGATCGCGTCGCGATCGTGCTGGTGGACGGGATGGGCTGGCACCTGCTGCCCGAACTGGCCCGCAGCGCGCCGCTGCTCGCGTCCGTGCTGGCCGGCGGCACCGGGCGCCTCGGCGAACTCGCCTGCACGTTTCCGTCGACCACGCCCACCAGCCTGGTGTCCCTGGGCACCGGGGCCCAGCCCGGCGAGCACGGCATCCTGGGGTTCACCCTCAACGTGCCCGGCACCGACAGGGTGCTCAACCACATCCGGTGGCGCGACGACCCGCCGCACACCGTGTGGCAGCCGCTGCCCACCTGGTTCGAGCGGCTCGCGCAAACCGGCATCAGCGCGCGCGCCGTGCTGCCCGCGTCGTTCCTGGGCAGCGGGCTGACCGAGGCGGCGTATCGCGGCGCCCGCTTTCGCCCGACGCAGCCGGCCGACGACTACGCCCGGCAGGTGACCGACGAGCTGAACGCGGGGCCCGGCCTGGTCTACGGCTACACCGCCGGCCTGGACACCGCGGCCCACGCGTTCGGCATCGGCTCGCCGCAGTGGCACGAGGCGGCGGCCCACGTCGACGCGCTGCTGGCCCGGCTGGTCGAATCGCTGCCCGCGAACTCGGCGATGCTGGTGACGGCCGACCACGGCGGCCTCAACGTGCCGCCGGAGGCCCGCGTCGACATCGACACCGACCCGCGGCTGGCGGCGGGGGTGCGGGTGGTCGCCGGCGAGCCCCGGGTGCGCTACCTGCACACCGAGCCGGGCGCCGCGGCGGACGTGCGGGCCGCCTGGGCCGAGGTGCTCGACGGCTGGGCCCGGGTCTACAGCCGCGAACAGGCCGTGGCCACCGGGATGTTCGGGCCGGTCAATCCGGCGAACCTGGCGCGGATCGGCGACGTCGTCGCCGTCTGCACAGGCGACGCGGCCGTGCTGGCGACCGGCCACGAGCCCCCGGAATCGGCGCGCCTCATAGGTTTCCACGGCGCGGCCACCCCGGCCGAAATGGCGATCCCGCTCATCGTCTTCAACTCCTTCGGCTAGGCGCGGTGGGCCCCGAACACACACCGGACTTTGACCGTTTTCACAGCTCGCTCCGGTTTTTGGACAGGTACAGTCGGTGCACTGTGAGACCTGGGGGCGCCGGCAGAACCCGACGATGGCAGTCGTCCATCGCGATCGTCGCCGCGCTCAGCCTGTTCGTTGCCCTGGTCGCCGGCTCGGCGTTGCGGCCCCAGTTTGCCGCGGCGGCGCTGCCCGAGCCGGCGGCGTGGTCCCAGACCCCGGACGTCGGCGGGCACGCGCACCTTCACGAGCGCCAAACCGTGGCCCAGCTCCCCCACGCCGCCTGGCGGGGCTCCGCACCGGCCCACAAGAAGCCGTTTCACAGCATGTGGATGACGAAGGACCGGCCGCCGACGTGGAGCCGCCTGTCACCACAATCGGTCCGGTCGCCGCTGGCACCGTCGTTCGCCGCGTTGGGGTTTCAGCCGTGCGGCGCCCAACCCCGCGCGCCCGCGGCCGTTCGCGCCGACCGGGACATCTTGACCCAGCTCTGCGTAGCCCGTCGCTGACGGGTCGGCGCCGGGCCGATTGCGCACGCCGCTGATCGCCCGGCGCACGCCGTCATAGCGCGGGTGACCCAAGCTTCTCTGTCCCGAAAGAAGAACCCATGGTTTCGAATACGACCCATGCCGCCGCGGCGAGGCGGAGGCGGCCATGAATTTCGCGATGCTTGCCCCGGAGATCAACTCCGGGCGAATGTATGGGGGTCCCGGATCGGGACCGATGACCGAGGCGGCGATGGCCTGGGACCGGCTGGCGGTCCGGCTGTCCACCGCGGCGGCGGACTACGCGGCGGTGACCGCCAAGCTGGCGGCGGGCCGGAACGGCTCGGCGGCAACGGAAATGATCGACGCCGCGGCGCCCTACCTGAGGTGGCTCGACGCCACCGCCGCGCAAGCCGGGCATGCGGCCGCCCGGGCCGGCGCGGCGGCGAGCGCCCATCGGTCGGCGGTGGCGGCGACGGTGCCCCCACCGGCCATCGACGCCAACCGCGCGCGGCGCAGGTCGCTCGCCGCGGCGAACTGCCTGGGGCACAACGGCCCGGCGATCGCGGACACCGACGCCGACTACGAACGGATGTGGGCCCAGGACGTCGACGCAATGCGCGCCTACGCGCGGGCCGCGGCCGACGCGTCGACGGTGACACCGTTCACGCTGCCGCCCGTGACCGCGGGGCCGGTTCCCCGGAATGCGGCCGCGGGCTGGGTCGTCAGGTCGGCGCCGGAGATGGTATCGGTTGGCCGCCGGGTGATCTCAGCCATCCCCGAAGCGCTGCGCGCGCTTTCCCGGTCGCCGCTGGCGACGTTCGACGCGACCCTTTCGCCGGTGACGCCGGCGCTGTCGAAGCTGAGCTCGCTCAGCGCGCCGTCGGGCCGCGCGATCGGCCACCTGAATGCGCTCAACAAGGCCGCCGCGCTGCGCTGGCTGCTACCGGATCAGGGTGGCGCCCTCGGCCCGCGGATCATCGCGAGGATGGGCCGCGGGACGTCGATCGGGACCCTGTCGGTGCCGCGGGCCTGGTCGACGGCCACGGCGCCAATTCCCGTCTACCGCGGGACCGTCGCGTAGCGGCGGGCGGTCAGAGGGGTGTGACGTAGGCCGAGCTGATGCCGCCGTCCACCAGGAACGTCGACGCGGTGATGAACGACGCGTCGTCACTGGCCAAAAATGCTACGGCAGCGGCGATTTCGTCGGGCTCGGCGAAGCGGCCCAGCGGCACGTGCACCAGCCGTCGCGCGGCCCGCTCGGGGTCCTTGGCGAAAAGCTCTTGCAGCAGTGGGGTGTTGACCGGTCCCGGGCACAGCGCGTTGACCCGGATCCCCCGCCGGGCGTACTGCACCCCCAGCTCCCGGGACATGGCCAGCACCCCGCCCTTGGAGGCGGTGTAGGAGATCTGCGACGTCGCCGATCCCAGCACCGCGACGAACGAGGCCGTGTTGATGATCGAGCCCTTCCCGGCGGGCACCATGTGCCGCAGCGCCGCCCGGCAACACAGGTACACCGATTTGAGGTTGACGTCCTGGACCCGTTGCCACGCCGCCAGTTCCGTGCTTTCGATCAGGTCGTCCTCGGGGGGAGAGATGCCGGCGTTGTTGAACGCGATGTCGATCCAGCCGTAGGTCTGGGTCGCGGCGTCGAACAGCGCGTTCACCGCGTCCTCGTCGGAAACGTCGGTCGGCACGAACAATCCGGACAGCTCCTCGGCCGCCGCGGCGCCGGCGTCGCGGTCGACGTCGCCGACGACGACGGCCGCGCCCTCGGCGTGCATCCGCCGCCCGGCGGCCAGCCCGATGCCGCTGCTGCCGCCGGTGATGACGGCCACCCGGCCCGCCAGCCGTCGGGTGAGATCCACCATCTAACCCTCCTCGCCGATCGCGATGAACACGTTCTTGGTCTCGGTGAAATGCAGTGGCGCGTCGGGGCCGAGCTCGCGGCCCAGGCCCGACTGCTTGAAACCGCCGAACGGCGTGTTGTAGCGGACCGACGAGTGCGAATTCACCGATAGGTTGCCGGATTCGACCGCCCGCGACACCCGCAGCGCGCGGGACAGGTCATCGGTCCAGATCGACCCGGACAGGCCGTAGGCGGTGTCGTTGGCCAGCGTGATGGCGTCGTCCTCGTCGTCGAAGGCCAGCACGGTGACGACGGGGCCGAAGATCTCATCGGTGACGGTGCGGTCGGTGCGGCGCGGCGTGAGAACGGTTGGCGGAAACCAGAACCCGGGCCCGGACGGCGCCGTGCCGCGAAACGCGACGGGCGCGTCGTCGGGCACGTAGGAGGCCACCTTGTCGCGGTGCGCGGCCGACACCAGCGGACCCATCCCGGTGTCGCGGGACGTGGGGTCGCCGACGACGACGCCCTTGACCGCGGGCTCGAGCAGTTCCATGAACCGGTCATAGACGCTGCGCTGCACCAGGATCCGGCTGCGCGCGCAGCAATCCTGCCCGGCGTTGTCGAACACCCCGGCGGGCGCGGTCGCCGCGGCGCGCTCCAGGTCGCAGTCGGCGAAGACGATGTTGGCGCTCTTGCCGCCCAGTTCCAGCGTCACCCGCTTGACGTGTGCGGCCGCCCCGGCCATCACCCTCTTGCCCACGTCGGTGGAGCCGGTGAACACGACCTTGCGGACGTCCGGGTGGGTGACGAGCCGCTCCCCCACCACCGCGCCCTGTCCGGGCAGCACCTGCAGCAGGTCCGCGTCCAGCCCGGCTTCCGCGGCCAGCTCGCCGAGCCGGATCGTGGTCAGCGGCGTCCATTCGGCGGGTTTGACCAGGACCGCGTTGCCCGCGGCCAGGGCGGGCGCGATGCCCCAGGACGCGATCATCATCGGGAAGTTCCACGGCGTGATCACGCCGACCACGCCCAGCGGTTCGTTGAAGGTGACGTCGAGCCCGCCGGCGACGGGAATCTGCCTGCCGGACAGGCGTTCCGGGCTGCCGGCATAGAACGTCAGCACGTCGCGGACGTGGGCGGCCTCCCCTTCGGCCGACGCGATCGGGTGCCCCGAGTTGGCGACCTCCAGGGCGGCCAGCTCGTCGGTGTGGGCGTCGACGGCGGCGGCGAACGCCCGCAGGCCGGCCGCGCGTTGCGCCGGCGACAACGCCGCCCAGCGCCGCTGGGCCGCGCGCGCCCGCGCCACCGCGTCGTCGACCGCGGCGGCATCCAGTAACTCGACCGAGGCCAGCGCGTCCTCGGTCGCGGGATTGATCAGCCGCATCGGCGCCCCGCGTACGTCCGCGCGGCGTCCACCACCGCGGTGAACAGCCGTAGGTCGTCGAGCGACTTCTCCGGGTGCCACTGCACGGCGAGCACGAAGCTTTCGCCGGGCAGCTCCACCGCCTCGACCACGCCGTCGGCGTCCACCGCGCTGACCACCAGGCCCTCGCCGACCTCGTCGATCGCCTGATGGTGGTAGCACGGAGCCTCGGCGCCCTCGCCGATCAACCCGGCGAGCCGGGTGCCCGGCACGGTGCGCACCGGCAGCCTGGCGAACACGCCGTTGCCCGCGCGATGGCCGCCGTGGCCGAGGACGTCGGGCAGGTGCTGGTGCAGCGTGCCACCGAGCGCGACGTTGAGCACCTGCGCGCCGCGGCAGACGCCCAGCACCGGAAGCCCACGGTCCAGCGCGCCGCGCAGCAGCGCGAATTCCCAGGCGTCGCGGTCGGTGCGCGGGCGGTCGGTCTCCGGGTGCGGCCGCTGGCCGTAGGCCGCGGGGTCGAGGTCGTAGCCCCCGGTGATGACCAGGGCGTCGAGCCTGTCGAGCACCGCGCCGACGGCGTCGACCGGCTGCGGCGGCAGCAGCACCGCGACGCCGCCGGCCATGGTGACGCCCTGGAAGTAGTCGGCCGGCAGATAGCCGGCGGCGACGTCCCAGATCCCGGTCCGCACCCGCTCCAGATACGCCGTCAGGCCCACGACCGGTCTCGATTCAGAGGCGTTCAAAACCGCGCGTCCTCTCCCAGTCGGTGACGGCCGCGTTGAACGCCGCCAGCTCCACGCGGGCGTTGTTCAGGTAATGGGCGACGACGTCGTCGCCGAACGCCTCCCGCGCCAGCGCCGACGCGCCGAACAGCGCGGCCGCCTCGGCCAGCGTGGCGGGCAGCCGCTCGACGCCGGTCGCCTCATACGCGTTCCCCGCGTGGGGCTTTGGCGGCTCGAGGCCCCGTTCGATGCCGTGCAGCCCGCCCGCGATCAGCGCCGCGACCGCGAGGTAGGGGTTGACGTCGCCGCCGGGGACCCGGCATTCGACCCGCAGGTTGCGGCCGTGGCCGACGACCCGCAGCGCGCAGGTGCGGTTGTCCAGGCCCCACGCCACCGCCGTGGGCGCGAAGCTGCCGTCGGCGAATCGCTTGTAGGAGTTGATGTTCGGCGCATAGAACAGCGTGAACTCGCGCAGCGTGGCCAGCAGGCCCGCGACGAAACCGCGACACGTCGGCGACATGCCGTGCGGGCCGTCGGCGTCGGCGAACACCGCGCCGCCGTCGTCGCGCAGCGAAAGGTGAATGTGGCAGCTATTGCCTTCGCGCTCATCGTATTTCGCCATGAACGTCAGGCTCTTGCCGTGCCGGTCGGCGATCTCCTTGGCGCCGTTCTTGTAGATCGCGTGGTTATCGCAGGTGACCAGCGCCTCGTCGTAGCGGAACCCGATCTCCTGCTGGCCCCTGTTGCATTCGCCCTTCACGGCCTCGAACCGCAGGCCCGCGCCGATCATGCCCTGCTGGATGTCGCGCAGCAGCGGTTCCATCCGCGACGACGCCAGGATCGCGTAGTCGATGTTGTAGTCGCTGGCCGGCGTCAGCCCGCGATACCCGCCGGCCCAGGCCTGCCGATACGACTCGTCGAACACGATGAACTCCAGCTCGGTCGCGACGTCGGCGACCAGCCCGCGCCCGCGCAACCGGTCGAGCTGGCGGCGCAGGACGGCCCGGGGCGCGACGGTGACCTCGCCGCCGTCGGCCCGGCCCAGGTCGGCGATCACCAGGGCGGTGTGGGGCAGCCACGGGATGAGCCGCAGGGTGGACAGGTCCGGCCGCATCACCATGTCGCCGTAGCCGGTGTCCCAGCTCGACATCGCGTAGCCGGCGACGGTGTTCATCTCCACGTCGACGGCGAGCAGATAGGCGCAGCACTCGGCGCCGTGCGCGGCCACGTCCTCGACGAACAGCCCGGCCGCCACCCGCTTGCCGACGAGCCTGCCCTGCATGTCGGCGAACGCCACGATGACGGTGTCCACCGCGCCGCGTTGCGCCAGTTGTTCCAGCGCGGCCAGCGACAGCATCGGAGAATCCGGACCGGTCGCAGCGCTCTGTTCGCCCACCATGGCCGCTAGTCAACCAGGCGCGCTACCAGGTGCTGGTGCGCAACACGATCTCGGCGGCCAACTGCGCGGTCGACTCCTGCACGGTGCGCCGGCCCAGGTCCACCACGCGGTACTCGGCGTAGACGAACCGCTGGCTGGCGCTGGCCACCGCCCGGGCGGCCGCCGAGCTGACCAGCACGGTGGTGCCGATCTCCACCGGGGGGCAATGCTCGTCGCGGACCGCCCCGTTGAGGTCGGCCACCCGCGGATGTCCACGGTCGATCACCACCAGCCCGACAAACCGGCCCAGCCTGGTCGCCGCCAGTTCCCAGGCGAGCTCGCCGCCGGCGCGGTCGCCGACCACCACGGCCCAGCTGACCCCCAGCGCATCGAGGATGCCGACCACCGACTTGGGGGTCAGCCGCTGGTCGAGGCCGACGACGACGGTCCGAAACGACGCGGTATGCAGGCGCTCGCACACCGCGTCGTACGCGATGGGCGCGCGCCGCTCGTCGCCGATGATGACGACGACGGCGCCCTTCTCCGGCCCCGCCACGGCCACCGGGACGGGAAACCCGTCGAGCGTGGTCATCATCGAAGACACCCACGCACGCTACAGCGAACCGCCAGCGTGTGCGAGGTTTCCTCCACAACTCCACCCCCACCGACGCACCGGTCTCATCGCGTACCAGACGATTATGCCGCCGGTCGCGACACATCCCCTAGGGCTGCAGACCGATTGCGACGCGCGGGCGCCGCGGCGGGGGGCCGTCGAGCAGGCCGAGGACGGCGTCGAGGTCGAGGTGGGCCGCCAGCAGGTCCGCGATCCTGTCCAGTTGGGCGTCGCGTCGCGCGGCCACGTTGACGTCGTCGGCGACGACGAACCCGCGCCGGCCGGCCGCCCCGGCGACGCGGGTGAGCCAGGCGCGACGGAAGTCGTCGTTGTCGAGCAGGCCGTGCCAGTGCGTGCCGAACACCGCGCCGCGCGCGATGCCCTGCGTTTGGTGGTCGGCGTCGAACCAGGCCTCCTCGGCGCACCGGGAGAGCCGCCCGTGGTGGATTTCGTATCCGGTCAGCGGTTGCCGCCAGCGGCGCAGCGTCTTGGGTTCGGTGAAGGCGATGTCCGCGTCGAGCAGCCCGAGCCCGGCGACCTCCCCGGTCTTGGATTCCACCGGGTCGTCGATGCGCCGGCACAGCATCTGGAACCCGCCGCAGATGCCCAGCACCGGCTTGCCGGCAGCGGCGTGCTCGGCGATCGCGTCGGCCAGTCCCCGGTCGCACAGCCAGCGCAGGTCGGCGACGGTGGCCTTGCTGCCGGGGAGCACGATCAGGTCGGCGTCAGCCAGCTCGGCGGGGTCGGTGACCCAGCGCACCAGCACGCCGGGCTCGCACGCCAGGGCCTCGACGTCGGTGGAGTTGGAGATCCGGGGCGGCCGGACGGCCGCGACCTTGAGCCACTCGGTGCCGCGCGGTGGTGCCGGGGTGCCGACGACGCGGTGCGCGACCACCTGGAGCGAGTCCTCGGCGTCCAGCCAGAGCTCGTCGGCGTAGGGCAGCACCCCGTAGGTGGGGCGGCCGGTCATTTCGCGTAGCTGTCGCAGCCCGGGTTCCAGCAGCGCGGGGTCGCCGCGGAATTTGTTGACGACGAAGCCGGCGATGAGCGCCTGGTCGTCGGGCTCGAGCACCGCGACCGTGCCGAACAGGTGGGCGAGCAGGCCGCCGCGGTCGATGTCGCCGACCAGGATCACCGGCAGGTCCGCGGCCCGGGCCAGCCCCATGTTGGCCAGATCGGTGGCGCGCAGGTTGATCTCGGCCGGCGAACCGGCTCCCTCGCAGATCACCGCGTCGAATTCCTCGCGCAGGCAAGCTAATTCGTCTCCGACGATGCGGGCGAGCCGGTCGCGATGCGCTATGTAGTTTGTCGCCGTCACCGATTCGGCGACCCGGCCCTTGATCACCAGCTGCGAGGTCCGGTCGCTGCCCGGTTTGAGCAGGATCGGGTTGAATCGCACGCTGGGCTCCAGCCCCGCCGCGCGCGCCTGGATCGCCTGGGCGCGGCCGATCTCGCCGCCCTCGATGGTGACCACCGAGTTGTTCGACATGTTCTGCGCCTTGAACGGCGCGACCTTGACGCCGCGGCGCGCCAACAACCGGCACAGCCCCGCGACCACCACGGACTTCCCCGCGTCGGAGCTGGTGCCCGCGACCAGCAGGGCCCCGCTCACCATCCAGCGGTGTTCGCGGGGCCCAGCCTCGCGGGGCCGGGCCTCGCGGCGAGCTGCCTCGCGGGGCCGAGCCTCGCGGCGAGCAGACGCAGAATCGCATGATTGCGGCCCGCGCAGTGCGATTCTGTGTCTGCTCGCGCTAGGGGCACGTGTCGCGCTAGAGGCATGTCAGGATCTCGACGCCGGTGTCGGTGACCAGCAGGGTGTGCTCGAACTGCGCGGTCCACTTGCGGTCCCGGGTGACCACCGTCCAGCCGTCGTCCCAGATTTCGTAGTCCAGCGCGCCGAGGTTGATCATCGGCTCGATGGTGAACGTCATTCCCGGCTGGATGATCGTCGACACCGAAGGCTGGTCGTAGTGCAGCACGACCAGACCGTTGTGAAACGTGGTGCCGATGCCGTGACCGGTGAAGTCGCGAACCACGTTGTACCCGAACCGGTTTGCATACGACTCGATCACGCGGCCGACGACCGACAGCGCGCGCCCGGGCTTGACGGCGTTGATCGCGCGCATCGTCGCCTCGCGGGTGCGCTCCACGAGCAGCCGGTGCTCCTCGGCGACGTCGCCGGCCAGGAAGGTCGCGTTGGTGTCGCCGTGCACCCCGTCGATGTAGGCGGTGACATCGATGTTGACGATGTCGCCGTCTTCGATCACCGTCGAGTCGGGGATGCCGTGGCAGATGACCTCGTTGAGCGATGTGCAGCACGACTTCGGGAAACCCTTGTAGCCCAGGGTCGACGGATAGGCCCCGTGGTCGATCATGTACTCGTGGGCGATCCGGTCCAGCTCGTCGGTCGTCACCCCGGGCGCGACGGCCTTGCCCGCCTCCGCCAGCGCGCCGGCCGCGATCCGGCCGGCGACGCGCATCTTCTCGATGACCTCCGGCGTCTGCACCCACGGCTCGCTGCCCTCCCGGGCGGTCGACTTGCCGACGTATTCCGGGCGCGGGATGCGGGCGGGCACCGGCAGGGTCGGGGAGATCACTCCGGGGGAAAGCGCGGTGCGGGCAGGCATGCCGCTAGCTTAATCGCGCTTCCTTCGCGGCGACGGTCGTCGGGTTGGGCGTCGAGCGTGAACGTGGGGCGGCGATTCGTCAGTTTTCCCGCCCTCAGAGCACGCTCGACGCCGTCAGCCCACACTCGAGGAGCGGCGCCAAAGGGGCCGGCCAGCCCTGCCGGTGGGTCGTGCACACAGGCACCGCAAATTAGGGCGTTAGGTGCCGGTCTGATGTTCGGGAGCGCTGGGATCGGTTTCGAGAAGCGCTGGGGTGTTGTCCATTGTTGTGGGTGTGTTGGTGAGGACGCGGGCGGCTGTCCACAGCGGAGGAACGCAGCGCCAACGAGCCAGCAGTGACCACGCGGTCCTGATCCGCGACGTGTACGCGGCGGGTTGGGTGGCCAGCAGCCGCGGCGGTGGCGCCGAGCGGCTCAGTTGCGGCCAGGTCGCGCCGACGGTGGTGCGCAGCCAGGCGAGGCTGGTCAGCTTGGATGCCGCGCCGGCGTCCCAGCGCACGACCAGGCCGTCGGTGGCCAGGTGTCCCCAGCGCGCGGCCGGCAAGATGTGGCGGCGCCGGGCCGTCGGCAAGACGACGGCGTGGGTGTCGGGCAGCTCGCCGGTGGTCAGCCTCGGTTCTTCCTGTTTACGTCCAGCCCGTCGGCCTGTAGAAACTGACAAAGGACATGGTCCAGAGCCTAGTAGTCGCAGGTCCGAGGGCCCAGCAACCTCCTCACCATCGCCTGGGCCGCCAGCCCTCGAGGGGCAGCATGTCCACCATCCGTTATCCGTTCGCCGGTGCGGAGAACGAACTCGCCTCGCTCGCCAGCAGAGCGGCCCCGGCAATGCCCCTAGGCCAGGTAGTCCCGCGGCAGCGATTCGAACATCACCTTCGTCATCCGAACCGCGTATTCCGAGCTGCCACCCCCGACGATCAGCGCCGCGAACGCCAGGTCGCCGCGGTATCCGGCGAACCAGGAATGCGAGCCGCCCGGGAACTCGGCCTCACCGGTCTTCCCGTACACCTCGCCGCAGCAGCCGGCGATCTCCTTGGCGGTCCCGTTGGTCACCACCAGCCGCATCATGGGCCGCAGCGCGTCGACCATCTTCGGTGAGATCGGCGTGTCGTCGCCCTCGACCGTCGTCGGCCGCCCGGCGATCAGCTGCGGCACCGGGGTTTTGCCGGCGGCAACGGTGGCCGCGACCAGGGCCATGCCGAACGGGCTGGCCAGCACCTTGCCCTGCCCGAAGCCGTCTTCGGTGCGCTCGGCCAGGTCCACCGTCGGTGGCACCGACCCGGTGACCGTGGTGATGCCGTCCACCGTGTAGTCCAGCCCGATCCCGTAGCGGGTGGCCGCCTGCGTCAGGCCGCGGGGCGGCATCCTGCTGCCCAACTCGGCGAACGTGGTGTTGCAGGAGCTGGCGAACGCGCGGGACATCGACACCACGCCGAGATCGAACCCACCGTAATTGGGGATGCTGCGGTGTCCGATGTCTATGTGGCCCGGGCAGCCCAGCATGGTGTTGGGCGTGGCCATGTCGCGTTCGATGGCCGCGCCGGCCGTGATCATTTTGAAGGTCGACCCGGGTGGAAACAGGCCGTTGGTGGCGGGCAGGCCGTCGGCGTCGGCGCCGCCGTTCTGCGCGATCGCGAGGATCTCCCCCGTCGACGGCTTGATCACGACGATCATCGCCTTGCCGCCGCGGGTGTCCACCGCGTGCTGCGCGGCGTTCTGCACGGCCCGGTCCAGGGTGATCGACACCGACGGCGCCGGCGAGCCTTCGACCTCGTGCAGTACGGCGACATCGACGCCGTTCTGGTTGACGCTGACCACCCGCCAGCCCGCCTGGCCGTCGAGTTGGTCCATGACGGCCTTCTTGACGGCGCTGATGACGGCCGGCGCGAAATGCGGGTCGGTCGGCAGCATCTCGGCCTGCGGTGTGATCACGATGCCGGGCAGTCTGCCGATCGCCGGGAAGACCTTGTCGTTGTCGTCGGGATGCAGCGTCACCAGATCCAGCGGCCGGGTCGCCGAGGTGGCCTCTTCGGCGAGCAGCTGCGGGTCGGCGAGCGTGTCGTTGAAGGGGCGGAGCACGTCGACCACCGCGTGGGCCGTTCCGATCAGCGCCGGCCCGGCCTGAGTGGCGTCCAGCGTGTAGTGATACACGTAGCCGGGAGCGAGCACGTCGCTGCCGCCGAGCTCGTTCACCGAGGCGCGCCGCGGTCGGTCGGCGCGCAACGCGAACGTCTGGTGCTCGCCCAGCCTGGGATGCAGCCCCGTGGTGGCCCACCGCACCTCCCAGCGCCCCTCGTCGCGGGCCATCTTCAGCTGGCCGTCATAGCTCCACGTCCGGTTCTTGGGCAGATGCCAGGTGAAGCGATAGTTGACCGTGCCGGTGTCCTCGGCGTACTTGGCGCTGAGGATCTGCGCGTCCAGGTGGGTGGCCTGCAGCCCGGACCACGCCGCGTTGAGCGCCTCGCGGGCCTCGTTGGGGTTGTCGCTGAGCTGGGCGGCCGTCGCGGTGTCGCCGATGGCCAGGGCGCCGAAGAACTTCGCGGCGGCGGGCCCCGGGCCGTCGGGCCGCGGGGTGCATCCGGACAGGGCGATCACCGCGACGAGCAGCAGACCTGAGGCCGCTGAGGCCACTGTTGTTTTTGTTGCCATCGTTGCTGATGTTAAGAACTGTGGCGTCGACACCGGCGCAGACACACCGAGACCGAACCGTTATCGCGCGGGCCACCTTGCCGAGCGTCACGCCAGCGTGACGCTTTCCGCCGAACGTCACGCCAGCGTGGCACAGCGGGGGTGGGCGCTCGGCGGCGTGGCTGCTCCACCGAACGTCACGCCAGCGTGACGCTTTCCGCCGAACGTCACGCCAGCGTGACGCTCGGCGAGTGGCAGCCAAGGCGACAGGCCTTAATTTCGGTCGTGCGAAAGCCTATATAACGGCCTATCATCGTGAATATGCGGACACTGCCGATCTCGAAGGTCAAGGACAAGCTCAATGAGTTCGTCGACGCTGTCGCGTTGACGCAGGACCAGATCACCATCACCAAGAACGGTGCGCCGGCGGCCGTCCTGATCGGCGCCGATGAGTGGGAATCGTTGCAGGAGACGCTGTATTGGCTTGCACAACCGGGAATCAAGGAGTCGCTCGCCGAAGCCGACGCCGACATCGCGGCCGGCCGCGGCTACGGCGAAGACGAGATCCGCGCCGAATTCGGCCTCCCGCGGCGCCCCAGCTAAGCGGTGCCTCACGCCGTCCGATTCACTGCAACAGCGCGCCGAGACCTGCATAAGCTGCCACCGCGAGTCCGCTCCGCGGTGGTCGAATTCGCGTTCGGCGATCTGTCGCGTGAACCTCGTCGGGTGGGCAAGCCGCTTCGGCGCGAGTTGACCGGCGCGTTCAGCGCACGTCGCGGGCCGTACCGCATCCTGTACCGCATCGACGACGAACGCACGACCGTATGGATCCTTCGCGTTGATCACCGCGCCGATGTCTACCGCCGATGAGGGTGCTCGGCGGGGTGGCTGCTCCACCGAACGTCACGCCAGCGTGGCGCTTTCCGCCCAACGTCACGCTAGCGTGACACTCGGCGGGATGAGGCGTGGCGAGGCGTAGCGAGCGGCGGCTCAGTCCAGCAGCACCGTCGCGAAGGTGCCGACTTCGGCGAACCCCACCCGGGCGTACGCGGCGCGGGCGACGGTGTTGAAGTTGTTCACATACAGGCTGGCGATGCGTCCGCTGCCGACGATCACGGCGGCGACCGTCGCGGTGCCGCCGGTGCCCAGGCCCAGGCCGCGCCACTCCGGGTGCACCCACACCCCCTGGATCTGGCCGACCCTCGGGGACTGGGACCCCACTTCGGCCTTGAAGACGACCTGGCCGTGCTCGAAGCGGGCCCACGCCCGCCCGGCCGCGATGAGGTTGCCCACCCGTCGGCGGTAACCGCGCCCGCCGTCGCCGAGCCGCGGGTCGACACCCACCTCGCCGATGAACATGTCCACGGCGGCCACCAGGTAGGCGTCCAGCTCGTCGGGCCGCACCTGCCGCACCCCGGGATCGATGTCGCAGTTCGGGTGCTTGGTGAGCGCCATCAGCGGCTGGTCGTCGCGCACGTCGCGCGCCGGGCCCCAGGCCGATTCGAGCCGCTCCCACATAGGCATCACCAGGTCGGCCCTGCCGACCAGCGACGAACAGCGCCGCGTCCCGCTCATCGCCTCCTCGGCGAAGGCGCTCAGGTCGGCCGGCGCGCCGCGCAGCGGAATGAGGTTGGCGCCGGCGAAGCACAGCGACTCGTCCGGGCCGCGGCGGGTCCACAATTCCCCGCCGATCGAGTTGGGGTCGATGCCGTGGTCCGCGACGCGCGCCGCGACCATGCACGAGCCGATCGGGTCGTCGTCGAGCACCCGCCAGACGGCCGCGGCGTCACGCACCACGGACACCCGTCGCTCGCCGACAAGGCGAAAGATGGGCGGAGCCGACATCGGGCGAACTCTCTGTGCTGCGAACCGAGGATCAGTGAAAAGGCATTGGCCCTATCAGCTTACGGTCACAATCGGCGAACCGCTCGTTTCTGCTCCAGGATCGGTTCCCATTTTCGAGGCCAGCCGCATGGCCTCCTCGATCAGCGTCTCGACGATCTGGGCTTCGGGCACGGTTTTGATCACCTCGCCGCGAACGAAGATCTGCCCCTTGCCATTTCCCGACGCGACGCCCAGATCGGCCTCGCGGGCCTCGCCCGGGCCGTTGACGACGCAGCCCATCACCGCGACCCGCAGCGGAACGTCGAGGCCGTCCAGGCCGGCGGTCACGGCGTTGGCCAGGGTGTAGACGTCGACCTGGGCGCGACCGCACGACGGGCAGGACACGATCTCGAGCGACCGCGGCCGCAGGTTCAGCGACTCGAGGATCTGGCTGCCGACCTTGACCTCCTCCACCGGCGGCGCGCTCAGCGACACCCGAATGGTGTCGCCGATCCCCCGCGACAGCAGCGCCCCGAAGGCGACCGCCGACTTGATGGTGCCCTGGAAGGCCGGACCGGCCTCGGTGACGCCGAGGTGCAGCGGGTAGTCGCACTGGGCGGCCAGCTGCTCGTAGGCGGCGACCATCACGACGGGATCGTTGTGCTTGACGCTGATCTTGATGTCGGAAAAGCCGTGCTCCTCGAACAGCGAGGCCTCCCACAGCGCCGACTCGACCAGCGCCTCGGGCGTGGCCTTGCCGTACTTGGCCATGAATCGCTTGTCCAGCGAGCCGGCGTTGACGCCGATGCGGATCGGGATGCCGGCCTCACCCGCGGCCTTGGCCACCTCGCCGACCCGGCCGTCGAACTCCTTGATGTTGCCCGGGTTCACCCGCACCGCCGCGCACCCGGCGTCGATGGCGGCGAAGATGTACTTCGGCTGGAAGTGGATGTCGGCGATCACCGGGATCTGGCTGTGCCGGGCGATCTCGGCCAGCGCGTCGGCGTCCTCCTGGCGCGGGCAGGCCACCCGTACGAGATCACAACCAGCCGCAGTCAATTCCGCGATCTGCTGCAGCGTCGTGTTGACGTCATGGGTCTTGGTGGTGCACATCGACTGCACCGAGATCGGGTGGTCGCTGCCGACCCCGACGTCGCGGACCATCAGCTGGCGCGTGGGGCGCCGGGGGGCCAGCGTCGGCGCCGGCGCCTCCGGCATGCCCAGGCCAATGGTCATGTGCGCCGCTCCTCCTCATCGCTTCGCTCTGCATCGTCGCCGGCGCGGGTCACTGGAAGAGCCTGATCGGGTTGACCAGGTCGGCGGTCACGGTCAGCAGCATGTAGCCGACCACGAACACCAACACCACGTACGTGGCGGGCATGAGCTTCAGGTAGTTCACCGGCGCGGCCGCGACCATGCCGCGGGCCGACCGGATGAGGTTGCGGACCTTCTCGAACACCGCGATGGCGATGTGGCCGCCGTCGAAGGGCAGCAGCGGCACCAGGTTGATCGCGCCCAGGATGAGGTTCAGCTGGGCCAGGAAGAACCAGAACGCCACCCACAGCCCGTGGTCGACGGTGTCGCCGCCGATGATGCTCGCCCCGACCACGCTCATCGGCGTCTGCGGGTCGCGCTGCCCGCCGCCGATGGCGTGCACCAGCGCGCCGACCTTGGTCGGGATCGTGACCAGCGACTTGCCCACCTCGACGGTCAGGTCGCCGGTGAAGGCGAAGGTGGCCGGTATCGCCGAGAGGACCCCGTAGTGCGCGGGCCCCTGCCGGACGGCGCCGACGCCGATGGCGCCGACGGTGGCGGGCTGGGGCTGACCCTGCCCATTGGCCCCGTTGGCGAGAAAGCGCTGGGTGGGCGTGACGTCGACGTAGGTGGTGATCGGGGTGCCGTCGCGCTCGACGACGATCGGCACGGTGCCGCGCAACTTGCGCACCGCGGCAGCCATGTCGTCGAAGCTGGACACCGGGGTGTCGCCGACCTTGACGACGACGTCGCCGGCGCGGATCCCGGCGAGCGCCGCCGGACCGGGCCCGGTGCAGTTCCCGACCTTGCCCGGGGAGACTTCCGGTGCCACACAAGCGGTTTCGCCGACGACGGCCCTGCTGGGCGCGTGCAGGTTGGGCAGGCCCCAGACCAGCGCGATGCCATAGATCAGCGCCAGGCAGATGACGAAGTTCATGCCCGGGCCCGCGAACAGCGTCGCGACGCGCTTCCAGGTCTTCTGCTTGTACATCGCGCGGTCGGCTTCCTCGGGCGCCAGGTCCTCGACCGGCGTCATGCCGGCGATGTCGCAGAACCCGCCCAGGGGAACGGCCTTGACGCCGTACTCGGTTTCGCCGCGCCGTGTCGACCACAGCGTGGGGCCGAAGCCGACGAAATAGCGGCGCACCTTCATGCCGGTGGCGCGGGCGACCCACATGTGGCCGCACTCATGCAGGGCCACCGAGATCAGGATGGCGAGCGCGAACAGCACAATGCCGATAGCGAACATCATCGGGTTGGTAGGACCTCCTGTGTGACCGCCCGCTGCGCGCGCTCGCGGGCCCAGCGTTGCGCGTCGAGTACGTCATCCACGGTAGCCGGTGAAGCGGCCCATTGGTCGGCGGCGTGCAGCACGTCGGCGATGGTCCTGACGATCGCGGGGAAACGGATGCGGCCTTGCAGGAACGCCTCCGCCGCCTCCTCGTTGGCGGCGTTGTAGACGGCGGTCATGCAGCCGCCGGTCTGCCCGGCGTGCCGGGCCAACTCGACCGCGGGGAAAACGTCGCGGTCCAGCGGCTCGAATTCCCAGCTAGAGGCGGTCGTGAAGTCGCAGCTTATGGCCGCCCCGGGCACCCGGTGCGGCCACCCGAGCGCCAGCGAAATCGGCAGCCTCATGTCCGGGGGGCTGGCCTGGGCGATCGTCGAGCCGTCGACGAAGGTGACCATCGAATGAACAATCGACTGGGGGTGCACGACGACGTCGATGCGGTCGTAGGGAACGCCGAACAGCAGGTGGGTTTCGATGAGCTCGAGCCCCTTGTTGACCAGCGACGCCGAGTTCAGCGTGTTCATCGGGCCCATCGACCAGGTCGGGTGGGCGCCGGCCTGCTCGGGGGTGACGGCCTCGAGGTCGGCGGCGGTCCAGCCGCGAAACGGCCCGCCGGAGGCGGTCAGCACCAGCCTGGCGACCTCGTCGGGCGCGCCACAACGCAGGCACTGGGCCAGCGCGGAGTGTTCGGAGTCGACGGGCACGATCTGGCCCGGCCGCGCCGCCCGCAACACCAGCGGACCGCCGGCGATCAGCGATTCCTTGTTGGCCAGCGCCAGCCGGGCCCCGGAGGCGAGCGCGGCCAGGGTCGGTCGCAGGCCCAGCGCCCCGACCAGCGCGTTGAGCACGACGTCGGCGTCGGTCTCCTCGACCAGCCGGGTGACCGCGTCGGGCCCGGTGAAGGGGACGTCGCCGAGCTTGGCCGCCGCGCGCTCGTCGGCGATGGCGACGTTGGTGACGCCGGTCTCGGCGCGCTGGCGGGCCAGCGTGTCCGGGTTCGCGCCCCCGGCGGCCAGGCCTACCACCTCGAAGCGGTCCGGGTTGGCCGCGATGACCTCCAGCGCCTGGGTGCCGATCGAGCCGGTGCTGCCCAGCACCAGCACGCGCAGGCGGCCGTCGGCGGTCGGGTTGGTCACTCACCCATTGTGCCGTGCGGCGCCGCGCGGCGGGTGTGCCAGAATCTGTGTGCAGAAGCCGATCCGATCCGAAGGGGATTCGCCGTGGCCAGTACCGAGGTGGAGCACTTCAACGGCGTCGACGTCGCCGAGGTGCCGTCGGCGGCCTGGGGGTGGAGCAGGATCAACATCCGCACCTGGCACACCACCGGGGTGGTCATCTTCATATTTCTGCTGGCGATGCTGCGCGGCAACCACGTCGGCCACGTCGAGAACTGGTTCCTGATCGGATTCGCCGCGCTGACGCTGTTCGTGCTGGTGCGCGATTGGTGGGGTCGCCGGCGCGGCTGGATCAGGTAGCCGTCGCCGGGTTCGCCCGGCGGATGTTGACGTCTCCGGAGCCGCTGCGCACGTTCAGGACGAAGGTCTCGTCGCCCTGCTGCGGGCCGTCCGACGGCCGCAGGTCGTTGCTGACGTCTCCGGATGCGGTGACGATGTCCAGCCGGGCCGCGGTGCCCTCGGCGATCCCGACCGCGACGTCGCCGCTGCTGGTGTGGGCCGACACGCCGCCACGGACGGCCGCCGCGACGTCCACCGATCCCGACGCGGTCCGCGCCCTCACGTGGCCGCGCAACCGGTCGACGGTCAGCGAGCCGCTGGCGGCCTTGAACTTCAATTCGCCGTCGAGGTCCCCGACCGTCACGTCGCCCGAGGCCGTGCCCACCAGGGCGCTGCCCTGCACGGCGTGCACGGTGAATGAACCAGACGCGTTGGCCGCCTTGATCTTTCCCTTGACGGAGTCGACCTCGACCTTTCCACCGGCCGACCCGAGCCTGAAGTCGGCGAGTTCGCCCTCGGCGCGCAGGTCGGCCGACGCCAGCGACGCGTGCAGCCGCGAGAGTGACGGCAGGGCGATGTCGACGTCGATGGCGCCGCCCCGGAAGCCGCGTCTGGTGCAGGAGACGACGAGCTTGCCGTCGCGGAAGTCGACGCGGGTGCGCTCGGCGGCCCGGACGTCGGAATCCCGTGATCCGTCGCGCGGGCGGACTTCCACGACGGTGTCGGCGCGGTCGGTGGCCGCGAGCCGGATCGAGCCGTCGCCGGCTTCGATTCGCACGGCGATCGGCTCGGGGGTCGCAAAGGTCGGCATGTTCGTTCTCCTTCGTTTTTGTTGATGGTGTTTTCGGTGGTGTCAGCGCACCCAGCCGGTAACCCGGTGCCCGGAAGCGCGGCCGGACTCGGGCCCGGCGGCGTGACCGCTCGCCGCGGCCGCCGCGCGCACCAGCCAGGAGTTCAACGACGCGCCGTCGCGGCGGGCGGCGGCCTCGACCGTTGACCTCAGCGCCTCGGGAAGCCGCAGGGTGACCCGCCAGGTGCCGCCGCCGGCGTCGTCGTACTGGGCGACGAACGCATCCTCGTCGGGTGCTTCGTCGAGCGGCGCGCTGACGATGAACTCGGGGTCTCGGCCGCGCAGCCGCACCTCCACGGATCGGGGCGCGAGCTCCCCGGTGATCTCTTCGGCGGCGGCCGCCAGCGCTTCCAGCAGCGCCAGTCGCATCGCCGACTCCAGCGGGGCGCTCAGCCGGTCGGCCAGGTCCCGCGCCTCCGCGCCGGCGGTTGCCGCGGCCACGTTCAGCTCGTGGCGGACGGCGTCGACATACGGTTGCAAATCCATGGTGTCATGGTGACACTACTTTGATGTCATTGCAAGTGTCGCGATGGTGCTAGCGCCGTCTCCGTCGGCGCCAGGTGCCTGCGAATGCGCCGATGACCAGCGCGGATAGCGCCACCAGCCACGGCACCACGCCATGTTGGTGCGCCCAGCCGGCCAGCGCTCCCTGCAGCCGACCGGCCGACGCGATGACCGCATCCTGGGGGTTCGCGTTGGTGGTGAACAGGCGCAGCTCGTAGACGCCGTAGTAGGCGACATACAGCCCGACCAGGACCAGCAGCGCGCCGCCGATCCGGTTGACGAAGGGCAGGACTCGCCGCAAGCGATCGGCCAGGGCCGTGCTCGCCATCGCTGCGGCGATGGCGAGCACGCCCACGACCAGGGTCAAACCCGCGACGTAGGCGAGGTAGACCACGGCTCCCGTGAGGACCGATCCGGCCCGGAGGCCGGCGGCGGTGACCGCCAGGAACGGCCCGATGGTGCACGACAGCGAGGCGATCGCATAGCTGACGCCGTACCCATACATGCCTATGAGCCCCCGCGCGCCCGGCGCCCAGCGCGGGCCGAGCGGCCGGGGCGTCAGCGCGGTGAGCTCCCGGCCCGCCAACAGCCAAACCCCCAGCGCGACAAGCACACTGCCGATGACCACGGTCCCGTACGGCAGGTAGCGCTGCACGGTCGCGGCCGCCGAGATGGTCAGCGCGCCGAACGACCCGAAGACCGTGAGGAAGCCGAGCGCCATCCCGACTGTGGCCGCCAGCGCGCGGCCTATCGGGGCCCACCCGCGCCGTTCGGGTTGCTGCCCGCGGACAACGAGAAGCAGGTACGCGGGCAGCATGGCGAACCCGCACGGGTTCAGGACCGCGACCAGTCCGGCGGCGAAGGCCAGGCCGGCGAGACCCTGGTCCATTAGGACGTCAGCGCGGCGACCCGGCCGGACAGCTCCTGCTGGGACATCGCCGAGGTCGGGTTGTTGATGAAGGTCGAGCTGCCGTCCGCCCGGTAGAACACCCACGCCGGCTGCCAGGGGACGTTGTAGCGGGCCCAGATCGAGCCATCGGCGTCGTTGAGGGTGGTGAAATGCAGGTTGTACTTGGAGACGAAGTTCTGCATGGCGCCAACGTCCGAGTGCGCCGCGATGCCGACGAACGTCACACCCGGATTGGCGGCGGCGACCTGACTGACGGATGGGGCCTCGGCGTTGCAGAACGGACACCATGGCGTCCAGAACCACAGCACCGCCGGCTTACCTTCCAGGCTGGCGCCGTTGAATGGCGCGCCGGCGAGGGTGGTCCCGGTGAATTGCAGACGATCCTCGGCCTCCACCCGCGACGCGTCGGCCAGCCCGACTGTCAGCGCGGCCACGATGGCTAATAACACGCGAAAGATGCTCATGCGCGAGAAACGTGTGGGCCGTCTTCGCGGTTCATGCGCCTGGGATATTCGCGGTTCATGCGCCTGGGATATTGACTCTGCGGCCACCAGGGGCCCTACTCGCACTTTCGCCTGGTGGACGCAGAGTCAATGGCGGGAGTCGGCGGCCAGCTGTCCGCAGGCGGCGCTGATCTCACGACCGCGGGTGTCTCGCACCGTGCACGAGACCCCATTCGCCCGGACCCGACGGACGAACTCCCGCTCCACTGCCTTCGGGCTGGCGTCCCAATCGCTGCCCGGGGTCGGGTTGAGCGGGATCAAATTCACGTGGACCAGCGGCCCCAACGCGCGATGCAGCCGCTTACCCAGCAGATCCGCCCGCCATTCCTGGTCGTTGACGTCGCGGATCAGCGCGTACTCGACCGAGACCCGCCGACCGGTCACGTCGGCGTAATACCGCGCGGCATCGAGGGCCTCGGCAATCTTCCAGCGGGTGTTCACCGGGACCAGCGTGTCGCGGAGCTCATCGTCGGGCGCGTGTAGAGATAGCGCCAGGGTCACCCCGAGCCGCTCGTCGGCCAACTTCCGGATCGCGGGCACCAGACCCACCGTGGACACCGTCACCGAGCGGGCCGAAATCCCGAAGCCGTGGGGGTTCGGTTCGGTGATGCGCCTCACCGCGGCCAGCACCTTCACGTAGTTGGCCAGCGGCTCCCCCATGCCCATGAAGACGACGTTCGAGAGCCGGTCGCCGAAGTCGTCGCGTAGGGCCGCGGCGGCGGCGCGCACCTGTTCGAGGATCTCGGCCGTCGACAGGTTGCGGGTCAGTCCGCCCTGGCCGGTCGCGCAGAACGGGCAGGCCATGCCGCAGCCGGCCTGCGACGAGATGCACACCGTGTTGCGGTCCGGGTAGCGCATCAGCACCGACTCGACGGTGGCACCAGCCGGGTCGTTAACGGCCCGCCACAACGTCTTTCGGGTCTGGCCGGCGTCGCAGCTGACTTCTGTGGCCGCGGTGAGCAGGTTCGGGAACATCGCCTCGGCGATCGGGGCCCGAAGGGCCGCGGGAAGGTCGGTCATCTGTTGCGGGTCGGCGATCAGCCGGGCGTAATACTGGTGCGCGAGCTGCTTGGCGCGAAACGGCGGGAGGCCCAGCTCCGCGACGGCCGACGCGCGGCCGGCCTCGTCGAGATCGGCCAGGTGCCGCGGCGGCCTGCCGCGGCGCGGCTCGGAGAAAACCAATTGTTGGACCATGACGTGTCCAGTATCGGTCACGGCGCGGGCCTCAGGGCACCAGCGTGAGCACCGTCCACGCCGCGACCGCCGACGGCAGCACGCCGTCGAGCCGGTCCATCAGACCGCCGTGGCCCGGAAGCAGGCGGCCCATGTCCTTGATGCCGAGGTCACGCTTGATCTGGGACTCCACCAGGTCGCCCAGCGTGCAGGTGAGCACCAGGACGACACCCAGCAGCGCGCCGACCCATGGCGGTTTGCCGGCCAGGAAGGTCGCGGTCAGGATGGTCGCGGTGATCCCGCACACCAGCGAACCGGCGAATCCCTCCCAGGACTTCTTCGGGCTGATTGTCGGGACCATCGGATGCTTGCCCCACAGCACGCCCACGGCATAGCCGCCCACGTCGGACGCGACCACGGCGATCATCAGGCAGAACACCCGTCCCGCGCCATCCTTCGGGTAGACCAGCATCGCACCGAAGGAGGCGAACAGCGGGACCCAGGCGGCCAGGAAGATCGTGGCCGACGCGTCCCGCAGGTAGTTTTTCGATGACTCCGAGGCGCCCTCGTGTCCGCGGTTGTCCTGCATCAACAGCCGCCAGATCATGCAGACCACGACCGTGGCGCCGAAGCCGGCCAGGGCGCCGGCGGCATGAAATGGCCAGGTCAGCCAGACGGTGACCTGGCCGCCGACCAGCAGCGGGATGACCGGAATGAGGTATCCGGCTTCGCGCAGCCGGCGCACCACCTCGTGGGTGGCCACCACGATGGCGATCGCCACGATGAGGACCCAGAAGCGCGGGGCGAAAAGCAGCGTCACGACGAGGACGCCGCCGATGGCGACGCCGACGGCGATCGCGGCGGGCAGGTCGCGGCCGGCCCGGGACGTCTTCCTGGCCGGCGGGGTGCCTGCGCCGGCATCGGGGGTCGCCACGGATTCGGTTGCTGAGCGGCCGCTAGACCTCCAGCAGCTCGCCTTCTTTGTGCTTGACCAGCTCATCGATCTGAGTGACGTACTGGTGGGTGGTCTTGTCCAAATCCTTTTCCGCCCGGCCGACCTCGTCCTCGCCGGCCTCGCCGTCCTTGCGGATGCGGTGCAGCTCCTCCATCGCCTTGCGGCGGATGTTGCGCACCGAAACCCTGGCGTCCTCCCCCTTGTGTTTGGCCTGCTTGACCAGCTCGCGCCGACGCTCCTCGGTGAGCTGCGGCACCGCCACCCGGATCAGGGTGCCGTCGTTGGTGGGATTCACCCCGAGGTCGGAGTTGCGGATGGCCGTCTCGATGGCGTGCAGCTGACTGGCCTCGTACGGCTTGATGACGACGAGCCGCGCCTCGGGGACGTTGATGCTGGCCAGCTGGGTGATCGGGGTGTTGGTGCCGTAGTAGTCGATCACGATCCGGGAGAACATGCCCGGGTTGGCGCGGCCGGTCCGGATGGTGGACAAGTCGTCGCGGGCCACCGATACGGCCTTCTCCATCTTCTCTTCCGCATCGAAGAGAGCCTCGTCAATCATCGTCTTCCCCTCAGGTGGTGACCAGCGTCCCGATCTTCTCACCGGCGACCGCACGGGCGATATTGCCATTGGTCAGCAGGTTGAACACCAGGATCGGCATGCCATTGTCCATGCACAGGCTGAACGCGGTGGCGTCGGCCACCCGCAGCCCCCGATCGATGACCTCGCGGTGGCTGATCGCGGTGAGCAGCTCGGCCTCCGGATTCTTCCGCGGATCCTCGGAAAACACGCCGTCGACCGCCTTGGCCATCAGCACCACCTCCGCGCCGATCTCCAACGCCCGCTGCGCGGCGGTGGTGTCGGTGGAGAAGTACGGCAGCCCCATGCCCGCCCCGAAGATGACCACCCGGCCCTTCTCCAGGTGGCGCACGGCGCGCAACGGCAGGTAGGGCTCGGCCACCTGGCCCATGGTGATCGCGGTCTGCACCCGGGTGACGATGCCTTCCTTCTCCAGGAAGTCCTGCAGCGCGAGGCTGTTCATGACCGTGCCCAGCATCCCCATGTAGTCCGAACGCGTGCGCTCCATGCCGCGCTGCTGCAGCTGCGCGCCGCGGAAGAAGTTGCCGCCGCCGATGACGACGGCGACCTGCACGCCGTCGCGGACCACCTCGGCGATCTGGCGGGCGACCTGCGCCACGACGTCGGGATCCAACCCGACCTGGCCGCCGCCGAACATTTCGCCACCGAGCTTGAGCAACACCCTGGAATACTTGGCCCGGCCCCCGGGCGGGCCGGAAGCCAGTCCCTTCTCCGGTGACGATGCCGGTACGCCGTTGGTGCTGTTCGGCGGCTCCGGCTTCGCGGCCGCCGCGCCGGCGACTGGGGACTCCCTGGGCTCCGTCATCAGACTCCTCGCATGAGAGTGCCATCCCGGGTGATCCCCATCCGGAACGGCACCTCACATCCTGCCTCATCGCGGCGCGCCGTGGCGTGGGCGGGGTGCATTATCTGCGCGGTCGCCGGTTTGCGCGAATCCTGGGTCCCGGCAACGGCGGGAGGCCAACCGGTGGGACCCGTCGGGTCGGGCCGACCGAACGCACTAAACTTTGCATAGTTTCGCTCTGAATAGGGTATTCAGCGCTGCGCTGCAGGCATCTCCCCGCGAGGTGCCTACGGGTCGGGGGCGATAGCAGACCCTCATGAGTTTGGAGATGTCCTTGGACGTTTTACTGCTTACCGATCAGGACGATTTCGGATCGGCGCTACCGACTCTGAGGTCATTCACCCACACCGTGCGGCACGCCCCCCTCACCGAGGAGGTTGGCGGGCATGGCGATAACACCGACGTGGCGATCATCGACGCGCGGACCGACCTCGACACGGCCCGGACGGTATGCCGCCGATTGACCGCCGACGCGCCGGCCATCGCGGTGGTGGCCGTGGTCGCCCCGGCGGACTTCGTGGCGGTGGACGTCGACTGGCACTTCGACGACGTGCTGCTGCCCGCGGCCGGGACCGACGAGCTGCAGGCACGCCTGCGGATGGCGATCGCACGCCGGCGAAGCGCGATGGACGGCACGCTGAAGTTCGGCGACCTCCTCCTTCACCCGGCCAGCTTCACGGCGTCACTCGACGGCAAGGACCTGGGCCTGACGCTCACCGAGTTCAGGTTGTTGAATTTCCTTGTGCAGCATGCCGGTCGGGCGTTCACGCGCACCCGGCTGATGCACGAGGTGTGGGGTTATGACTGCAAGGGTCGTGTCCGCACGGTCGACGTTCACGTGCGGCGGCTGCGCGCCAAACTCGGGGCCAGGCACGGATCGATGATCGACACCGTCCGCAGCGTGGGCTACATGGCGCCCACGCCGCCGCAACCGGAATGGGTCCTGACCGAGCCGATGCTGTCGCCGATCTAGTCACAAGGCGCACCGGCGCGCGCCTGCGCGCGCCTCCGCCGGCGCGTCGAGACTGCGGTGGTTGCGGCGCCCAGGGCGAAAAGCTAGCCGTGGACGCAGGCTCGATGCCGCCAGCGCAGACTCGGCGCCAGCGGCGTCTGGTCATAAACCCCCGACGAAGGTATGGATCGCCGTAGCGCGGGGAGACAACGCAGCTATCGGATCAGGCGTGCGCCGCCGGGGCGGGCGGGGCACCCGGTGCCGGACTTGAGTTCGGGGCGCCGGGCGCCGAACCCCCCGGCACGTTCGACGTCCAGATCAGGATGTCCTGCATCCCGTCGTTGTAGACGACGCCGTTCGGGGGCGCGCCGGTCACGTCGAAGTACAGCGTGCCGGTCGACTCGCTGCCCTGCGGGATCGGCGCCGGGTTGAGGCCGTTGGGCGCCCCGACCTTGTCGATCACCCGGTAGTTCTGGCCGTTGGGCCCGCGGGCGATGAAATCGTTGACCATCGGCGTGACCAGCCCGCCGTCCGACCTGGCGGTGACGTCCGCCTGGTAGAGCGTCCCCTTGGGCGTGTAGCCGGGAATCGCGGCGCTGCTGGGCTGCAGGTTGCTCACCGTGTAGTCGGTGACCAACGCCCCGTCGACGAGTTGTTCGCTGGTCCCGAACCCCTGAATGTTGGGCGGCGCGGCAAACGCGGCAGCTGCGGTCAAAACGCCTGCGGCCGCGATTCCCCCGGCCGCGATGGCACTCTTCACAGCGGTTGTGGTGACCTTCATGCTCATTCCTTTCGTGTCGAACAGTCGCTCGCCCCGAGGGCGACAACCGCACAAAGGCCCGCATAGCCCGTCGCGGCATGCCTAAACCCCCCTCGGTGAACAAGCGCTCGGGGTATGTCAATATCGTTGACATGGTCCAGGCCGAAGACGCGCCGCTCGGTTACCTGCTCTACCGGGTGGGAGCCGTTCTGCGGCCGGAGGTTTCCGCCGTCTTGAACCCGCTGGGCCTGACGCTGCCCGAATTCGTTTGCTTGCGCATTCTGTCGATGTCCCCGGGGCTGTCCAGCGCCGAATTGTCCCGGCACGTGGGCGTCACACCGCAGGCGATGAACACGGTGCTGCGCAAGCTGGAAGACGTCGGCGCGGTGGAACGACCGACGTCGGTGTCCTCCGGCCGCGCGTTACCGGCCACGCTGACCGGTCAGGGGCGCGCCCTGCTGAAGCGCGCGGAAGGCGCGGTGCGCACCGCCGACGGCCGCATCCTGAGCAAGCTGACCGCGGCGCAACAGCGCGAGTTCAAGCGGACGCTCGACAGGCTCGGGTCCGACTGACGCATCACCCGGCGGCCTGGATGCGGGCCCACGGCCGGGCCTCCTCGAATTCATAGGCCAGCTCCAGCAGGAGCGCTTCCTGCCCGAGGTCGGCCGACAGCATCACGCCCACCGGCATGCCATCGGCGGATTGCCCCAGGGGCAGGGAAATCGCCGGCTCGCCGGTGACGTTCTGCAGCGGCGTGAACGCGACCCAGTCGATGAGCCGGTCCATCACCTGGTCGTAGTCGGTGGGGGCCAGGTAGCCGATCCGCGGCGTCTCGTCGGCGACGGTCGGCGTGAGCACCGCGTCGTAGGTGCGAAAGAGCGCCGCGGTGCGCCGCCGCAGCCGGCGCAGCCGCACGATCGCCAGCGGCAGCCGGTGGAGGTTGCGGCTGGTGTGCCGGTCCAGGCCGAGCGTCAGGCCGTCCAGCCGGGCGCGGTCGAACGTGTCGCCGAACACGCGGCGTCCGCTGCGCACCTGGGCCAGCGCCAGGAAGCCCCAATACAGCACGAAGTCGTCGACGAAGCTGGCCGGCGCCGGGGGCTCGGCCAGGTGTTCGACGCGGTGGCCCAGTTCCTCGAGCGCCGCCGCGGACTTCAGCGTCAGCTCGCGCACCTCGGGGCTGGGTTCGCGCTGGATCGATCGGGTCAACACGGCGATGGTCAATCGCTGCCGGCCCGGGCGCGTGACGTCCCCGATAGGCGCCAGCTTCGGGTTGCGGAAGATCCGCTCGGCCTCGCGGTAGAAGGCGGCGGTGTCCCGCACCGAGCGGGTCAGCACGCCGTTGGCGACGATGCCCACCGGCATCCGGCGCAGCTCCGGGTCCAGCGGCAACCGGCCCCGCGACGGCTTGAGCCCGACCAGGCCGTTGCAGGAGGCCGGGATGCGGATCGAGCCGCCGCCGTCGTTGGCGTGGGCGATGGGCACCACGCCGGCGGCGACGAACGCGCCGGAACCCGAGGACGAGGCGCCCGCGGTGTGGTCGGTGTCCCACGGGTTGCGGACCGGACCGAGCCGGGGGTGTTCGGCCGACGCGCTGAACCCGAATTCCGACATCTGCGTCTTGCCCAGCGAGGTGAGCCCGGTTCCCAGGTACAGCCGGGTGAACTCGCCGTCGGCGGCGGCGTCGCGCGGGGTCCACGCGTCGGTGCCCCGCATCGTCGGCTGGCCCGCGACGTCGACGTTGTCCTTGACGAACGTCGGCACGCCACCAAAGAAGCCGCCCGCGGGATCGGCTTTGGCGGTTTCCCGGGCCCGCTCAAACGCCTCGTACGCCAGGCCGTTGAGGGCCGGGTTGACGGCCTCGGCGCGGGCGATCGCGGCCTCGACGACGTCGGCCCTGCCGACCGAGCCGGCCCGTAGGGCGTCGGCCAGCCCGACCGCGTCGAGGTCGGCGAGGGCGTCGTCACCGAAAGCGTGCACGCGTCGCATAGCAGCGACGCTAGCCCTCGCGGCCGACCGGCTTAAGCCTGGCCCACCTCGAAGCGGACGAACCGGGTCACGGTCACGCCGGCCTCGTCGAGCAGGGCCTTGACGGTCTTCTTGTTGTCGGACACCGACGGCTGCTCGAGCAGCACGGCGTCCTTGAAGAAGCCGTTCAGCCGGCCCTCGACGATCTTGGGCAGCGCCTGCTCCGGCTTGCCCTCGGCCTTGGCGGTCTCCTCGGCGATGCGGCGTTCGCTGGAGACCACGTCCTCCGGCACGTCGCCGCGGGACAGGTAGCGGGCCTTGAGCGCGGCGATTTGCAGGGCGGCCGCGTGGGCGGCGTCGTTGTCCGAGCCCTCGAACTCGACCAGCACGCCCACGGCGGGCGGCAGGTCGGCGGCGCGCTTGTGCAGGTAGGTTTCGACGTTGCCGTCGAAGTACTGCACGCGGCGCAATTCGAGCTTCTCGCCGATCTTGGCCGACAGGTCGGCGATGGCCTGTTCGACGGTCTTGTCGCCGATGCTGGCCGCCTTCAGGGTGTCGACGTCGGTGGCCTTGGCCGCCAGCGCGGCGTCGACGATCTGGTCGGCCAGGGCCTGGAACTCGGCGTTCTTGGCGACGAAGTCGGTCTCGGAGTTCAACTCGACCAGCGCGCCACCCTTGGCCGCGACCAGGCCCTCGGCGGTGGCCCGCTCGGCGCGCTTGCCGACGTCCTTGGCGCCCTTGATGCGCAGCGCCTCGACGGCCTTGTCGAAGTCGCCGTCGGTCTCGGCCAGCGCGTTCTTGCAATCGAGCATGCCGGCGCCGGTGAGTTCCCGAAGCCGCTTGACGTCGGCGGCGGTGAAGTTCGCCATCTCAGCCTTCCTATGAGGGGTCGGTGGTCGATTCGGTGGCGCCCGCAGCGGCTTCGGTGGGGGCGGCCGTCGTTGTCGCCGAGGCCAGCAGCTCCTGCTCCCACTCGGCGAGCGGCTCGGCGGACTCCGCCTCGGGCTTGCCGTCGCCGCGTCCCACGCCGGCGCGGGCCTGCAGCCCCTCGGCGACCGCGGAGGCGATCACCTTGGTCAGCAGCGCGGCCGAGCGGATCGCGTCGTCGTTGCCCGGGATCGGGTAGTCGACCTCGTCGGGGTCGCAGTTGGTGTCCAGGATCGCGATGACCGGGATGCCCAGCTTGCGGGCCTCGCCGACGGCGATGTGCTCCTTGTTGGTGTCGACGACCCAGATCGCCGACGGCACCTTGTTCATGTCCCGGATGCCGCCGAGGCTGCGCTCCAGCTTGTTCTTCTCGCGGGTCAGGCCCAGGATTTCCTTCTTGGTGCGGCCCTCGAAGCCGCCGGTCTGCTCCATCGCCTCGAGCTCCTTGAGGCGCTGCAGCCGCTTGTGCACGGTGGAGAAGTTGGTGAGCATGCCGCCCAGCCAGCGCTGGTTCACGTACGGCATGCCGACGCGGGTGGCCTCGGCCGCGACCGACTCCTGCGCCTGCTTCTTGGTGCCGACGAACAGCACGCTGCCACCGTGGGCGACGGTCTCCTTGACGAACTCGTACGCCTTGTCGATGAAGGTCAGCGTCTGCTGCAGGTCGATGATGTAGATGCCGTTGCGGTCGGTGAAGATGAACCGCTTCATCTTGGGATTCCAGCGACGGGTCTGATGCCCGAAGTGGGTGCCGCTGTCCAGCAGCTGCTTCATGGTGACTACGGCCATGCTCGTGCCTTACGTGTGTCGGTTGTCGCCCGGCTTCGGGTGAGGCCGGGCCCTGGCGCCCGCGGAATGCCGCACCCGTCCTGAACGTCCTGGACGGGACCGCACGGCAATCGGTTGGCTGCGGGCGCGTGAAGTCAGCCCGCTGACGCGAGCTGCGCCGAGAAGTTTACACGCCGTATTCCACAGGGTTGGCCGCGGTGACTGGCCGGCCCGCTGCGTGCTGCGCTGAACTGAGCCGATGCGATGGGCGGCGCTTGCCCTGTGCTGGGCGCTGGTCGGCGCGGCGCCGGCGGTTGCCGACGACGCCCGGCTGGACTGGCCGCTGCGGCCGCCGCCGACCGTCGTCCGGGGTTTCGACGCGCCGTCGCCCGACTGGAACCCCGGGCATCGCGGCGTGGACCTGGCCGGCAGTCCCGGCCAGCCGGTGTACGCCGCCGGCGCCGCGACGGTGGTGTTCGCCGGGCTGCTGGCGGGGCGGCCGGTGGTGTCGCTGGCCCATCCCGGCGGGTTGCGGACCAGCTACGAGCCGGTCCGGGCCGCCGTCCGGGCAGGTCAGGCCGTGACGGCGCGGACCGTGATCGGCGAGTTGGTGGCCGGGCATGCCGGTTGCGCGGCCGCGGCGTGCCTGCACTGGGGCGCGATGTGGGGCCCGGCGTCGGGGGCCGACTACGTCGATCCGCTGGGCCTGCTGAAGTCCACCCCGATCCGGCTCAAGCCACTTGGCGGCTAGCGCTTTGCGGCGCCGAGCAGACGCAGACTCGCACGATCCGGGGCCCGGACGTGCGAGTCTGCGTCTCACTCGAAAATGTGGTGACCCGAAGCGGGTGAGTCGCTGGCCCCTGGTGTTAGGCGACTTCGGTGAGTGGTTCGAGGATGACGTTGTATCCCAGGGCTTCGAGCTGCTTGATGGCGTTGGCCTTGGTCTTGCTGGGGTGGTGGCGGGTGTAGTAGCCGGGGCCGGGGTCGCGGTAGAAAGCGCCGTTGATCAGCATGTTGTAGGCGTCGGTGAGCATCTTGTGTTCCAGGGCGACCAGGGCGATCATGCCCGCTGGTGAGCTGTGCTGGGCTTTGGTTCTGTTCCTGCGTTTTGGCTGGGGTGGGCGGCTGCCGGCGATGCGTCGGTAGCGGGCGTTGTAGTAGGTGTCTTTGCTGCGGGCCGCCGAGAGGGCCGCGACCCCGAGGCGGCTTTGAGGTAGCGGTTGCCCGCTCGGGTGGCCGCTGATTTGACCCGGCCCGCTGATTCGTTGCAACCGGGCACCACCCCAGCCCACGACGCCAGGTGCGCCGCAGTGGGAAACACGCTCATGTCCGCGCCGGTCTCGGCGATGAACACATCGGCCACGATCGTCGAAAAGCCCGGGATGCTCATGAGTAACTCCCGGATGGCTTGAAAGGTTGGATCGCCTCCTCGATGCGTTCATCTAGGCGGGCGACGTCGGCGTCGTGGGCGTCGATGCGATCCAGATACAACCGCGTCATGAACGCGTGATGGTCGTTAAACCGCCCGCGCAGCTCTCGGTGAGCGCGGGGATCTTCTCCCGCAGCCGTTGTTTGGCCAGATCAGCCAGCACCGCCGGATCGCGCTGCCCGGCGATCAGCGCCTCGAGCATCGCCCGCCCGGAGACCCCGACGATGTCAGAGGCCACCGCCGACAGTTTGATCCCGGCGTCTTCGAGCAGTTTCTCTAGCCGCTGAATCTCCTTGGTACGCGCCCGGGTGATCATGGTGCGCGCCCGCGTCAGATCGCGTAACTCCCGAATCGGCTGCGGCGGCACGAACGAGGCGCGTACCAGCCCGTGTGCGCCCAGGTCAGCCAGCCACATCGCATCCGAGACATCGGTCTTGCGGCCAGGCACATTACGCACCGCCTTAGCGTTGGCCAAGATCACCGGCAGCGCATCTTCAAGCAGGTAGTAAAACGGCTTCCAATAATCCGACGTCGATTCGATCACCACACAGCTGACCTGCTCAGCCAGCAGATGCTCGCGCAACGCCAGGATCTGGCTGGTGGTCGAACCCACGTGCTCACCGTCGTCGTGGTGGCGCGCCGACCCTGACCCTGAACCCGGACACAGACCTTGGCGTCCTTCTTGGAAACATCAAGGCCTGCACACCGCCGATGGACCACCTCCATGATCAATCACCTCATCATCTAGAACCTGTTGTTAATCAGCGTGTTCCGGGAAGAGTGAAAACAAACAGGAGTCTCACTCGCGTGCTCACAGGCAACAAACCACGGCCCCCGCACAACCACGGGGTACCCTTCGTCCCAAGCTGCTCGGCGTGCTCACGACAACACAGACGCAACGGGATCCACCGAAACACCCCTCCAGCGTCAACCCCGCCAGCACGCCAAGCAACCACCTAGCCACGCCGAACGACACCACCAAATTTTCATCCCCCACGGCGGGGCCTCAGCCCCCCAGATAGCTGCTCGCGCCACCTAGGCGCCACTTAGGCCACACTTAGGCCCGCGGGTGGGCCTGGTCGTGCACCGCCCGCAGCCGGGACACCGCGACGTGGGTGTAGAGCTGGGTGGTCGCCAGGCTGGAGTGGCCGAGCAGCTCCTGGACAACCCGCAGGTCGGCCCCGCCCTCGAGCAGGTGCGTGGCCGCGCTGTGCCGCAGCCCGTGCGGCCCCATGTCGGGCGCGCCGTCGACCGCGGCGACGGTCTGGTGCACGACGGTGCGCGCCTGGCGCACGTCGAGCCGCCGGCCGCGGGCGCCCAGCAGCAGCGCCGGCCCCGAGTCCGCGGTCGCCAGGGCGGGACGCCCGTCGGCCAGCCAGGCGCGAAGCGCGTCGGCGGCCGGCACCCCGAACGGTGCGGCGCGCTGCTTGTTGCCCTTGCCGAGGACACGCACCAGCCGATGCCGAGCGTCCATGTCGTCGACGTCGAGGCCGCACAGCTCGCTCACCCGGATGCCGGTGGCGTAGAGCATCTCGACGATCAGCCGGTCCCGCAAAGCCATCGGATCACCTTGCGCCGCAACGGATTTCGCGGCCGTCATGGCCTCCAACGCCTGGTCCTGGCGCAGCACCGCCGGCAGGGTGCGGTGGGCCTTGGGCACCTGCAGCCGAGCCGCCGGATCGCCGGTGAGCAGGCCGCGACGCGACGCCCACGCGGTGAACGCCTTGACCGACGAGGTGCGACGGGCCAGGGTCGTGCGGGCCGCGCCGGCGCCGGCCGCGCCGGCCAGCCACGCCCGCAGCAGCGGCAGGCTCAACGCGTCCAGGCCGCGCCCGTCCAGAAACGCGAACAGCGAGCGCACGTCGCCGAGGTATGCGCGGCGGGTGTGCGCCGAGCGGCCGCATTGCAGGGCCAGGTACTCGTCGAACTCCTCGAGGATCGCCTCCACGCCCCCACGGTCGCAGGCACCGCCCGCGCAGCCTCAGTCGACGCGCCGAAGCGTGTCCGGGGTGAGATCTTTGAGCGTCCGATATCCGTCGACGGCCATGATCAGGTCCGCCTCGGCGAGCAGCGCGCGCAGGACGTGCACGACGCCGTCGACGCCCCCGAGCGCCAGGCCGTAGGCGTACGGGCGGCCGACGCCCACCGCGGTCGCGCCCAGCGCGAGCGCCTTGATGACGTCGGCGCCGCTGCGGATGCCCGAATCGAAGAGCACGGGCAGCCCGTCGGCGGCCTCCACCACCCCGGGCAGGCAATCGATCGCGGGCAGGCCGCCGTTGGCCTGCCGGCCGCCGTGGTTGGAGCAGTAGATGCCGTCGACGCCGCCGTCCCTGGCGCGCCGGGCGTCGTCGGGGTGGCAGATCCCCTTCACGAGCAGCGGCAGGTCGGTCAGTGACCGCAGCCACGGGAGGTCGTCCCAGGTCAGCGGCGATCCGAAGACCTGCACCCAGCGCAGCACCGCGCCTTGCGGATCCTCCTCCGGCGGGCGCTGCAGGCCGGCGCGAAACACCGGGTCGCTGGTGTAGTTGGCCAGGCAGTGCCCGCGCAGCTGCGGAAAGTTCGACGTGCTCAGGTCCCGCGGGCGCCAGCCCGTGACCCAGGTGTCGAGGGTGACGACGATGCCCTTGAAGCCGGCCGCCTCGGCGCGGTGCACCAGGCTCGCGGCCAGGTCCCGGTCGGTCGGGGTGTACAGCTGGAAGAACCCGGGCGTGTCGCCCAGCGCGGCGGCGACGTCTTCCATCGGGTCGACGGTCAGCGTCGAGGCCACCATCGGGACGCCGGTGACCGCGGCCGCGTGGGCGGTGGCCAGGTCGCCGTGGCCGTCCTGCGCGCAGAGGCCGATGACGCCGATCGGCGCCATGAAGAGCGGCGACGGCAGGGTCATCCCGAACAGCTCGACGGACAGGTCGCGTTGAGCGGCGCCGACGAACATCCGCGGGATGAGCCCCCACCGCTCGAAGGCCGTGCAGTTGGCCTGCTGCGTGCGCTCGTCGCCCGCTCCCCCGGCGACGTAGGACCACACGGACGGCGGCAGCGCCGCCTCGGCCTTGCCCTCGAGCTCCGCGAAGGCCATCGGCAGCGACGGCACCACCCCGCCCAGGCCCCGCAGGTAGATCTCGTTCTGGTAGTCCCCGAAATGGGGCGGCACTGCCATGTCAGCCGGCCTCCGCCTCGGCCAGTTCTTTCTTCCACTGCCGGAACGTCTCTTCGGTGCGGCCGCGCCGCCAGTAGCCCGAGATCGACGACGCCCATTTGGCGTCCACGCCGCGCTCGTTGCGGATGTAGGGCCGCAGGTTGTGCATGACGGCTTGCGCTTCGCCGTGGATGAAGACGTGCACCTGCCCGGGCAGCCACGGGGCGTTGGTGACGGCGTCGATCAGCGGCGCGAAGTCGCCGGCGCGGTCCTCGGGAACCAGATCGGCGCGGCCGCCGCGATAGATCCAGCTGACCTCGACGGATTCCGGTGCGGTCAAGGGGATCTCGTCTTCCTGGCCGGCGACTTCGATGAACGCCTGGCCGACGGCGTTGGGGGGCAGGGCCTCCAGCGCCGCGGCGATGGCCGGCAGCGCCGACTCGTCGCCGGCCAGCAGGTGCCAGTCGGCGGCCGGGTCGGGGGTGTAGGCGCCGCCGGGCCCCATCAGGTAGATCGGCTGGCCGGGTTGGGCCGCCGCGGCCCACATGCCCGCGACCCCGTGCTCGCCGTGCACGACGATGTCGATCGTGAGCTCGCGGGCGGCGGCGTCGACATGGCGGACCGTCATGGTCCGCACCGAAGGCCTTTTGTCGGGGGGCAGGCCGGCGAAGCTGTCCAGGGTCAACGGCCGGGGCAACCCGGCCACGTCGACATCGTCCGGGACGAACACCAGCTTGACGTACGAGTCGGTGAATTTGCTCGGCACGAAGGCGTCGAAATGACCGCTCCCAAGCACCACCCGGACCATGTGGGGCGTGAGCTGGTGAGTGCGGACAACTTCGAAGCTCTGCAGAGGTCGACCTGCCACTTATCCTCCTGTCCAGACCCGACCCCCGTCGACTATACGAGCGGCGCCACGGACAATTCGCCATCGCCCGTCGTCGCGCAGCGCCAGCCCGGCCACCTCGAGGATCGCCAGCGGCCCCAGCACCCGCTCAGGCGGCAGTCCCGACGCGACCGCGATCTCGTCGACGCTGGCGGCGCCGCGGCCGGGCAATGCCTCGTACACCCGGCGCTCGGCGTCGCTCAGCCCGTCGAGCGCCGTGGCCGGGTGCGGTTCCTCGGGTGCCAGCTCGCCGATGCGGCCGACGAGCTCGACGACGTCGTCGGCGCGGGTGACCAGTTCGGCTCCGTTGCGCAGCAGCGCATGACACCCCGCCGACGCCGACGACGTCACGGGCCCGGGCACCGCGGCCACCACCCGGCCCAAGGCCCGCGCCCAGGCGGCGGTGCTCGCCGCGCCGCTGCGCAGGCCCGCTTCCACCACCACGGCCGCCCCCGCGGCGGCGGCGACCAGCCGGTTGCGGGTCAGGAACCGGTGCCGGGCCGGGCGGACACCCGGCGGGTATTCGGTGAACAGCAGCCCGTGCCGGCCGATGCGATGCAGCAGCGTCGAATGACCGGACGGATAGGGGATGTCGAGCCCGCCGGCGAGCACGGCGACGGTGATCCCGTCGCAGTCGAGCGCCGCGCGGTGCGCGGCGCCGTCGATGCCGTAGGCGCCCCCGGACACCACCGCGACGTCGCGCTCAACCAGCCCGGCCGCCAGGTCGGCGGCCACCTGCTCGCCGTAGCCGGTCGAGGCGCGGGTTCCGACCACCGCGGCCGCGCGCTGCGCCACCTCGTCGAGGCGGGCGGGTCCCAGTGCCCACAACACCAGCGGCGGCCCGCCGCGGGACCGGACTTCGGCGCCGTCGAACGCGGCGAACGCGAGCAGCGGCCACTCGTCGCAGCCGGGCGTGATCAGTCGCCCGCCGCGACGGGCGAGCAATTCGAGATCCGCTGCGGCCCGGTCTATTTCGCGCCTCGCCTCGGTGTGCCGTGCCACGCCGTCGTCGACCAGCCCACGCCGGACGCGGTCGGCCGCCTCCACCGCGCCGGCGCGGTTCACCAGGGCGGCCAGCTCCGCGCACGGCGGTTCGGCCACCCGCGACAGGTAGGCCCATGCCCGCGACACCGGATCGCTCATCGCCGCGCCCCCGCTTGCCGGAAGCTGAGCGCGGCGGCGACCTCGTCGAGCCCGGGCGATGCCAGGCCGGCCAGGTCGGCCAGGCTCCACGCGACCCGCAACGTGCGATCCAGGCCGCGGATGCTGAGCAGCCCGCGGTCCAGCGCCCTTTTCAGCGGGTCCATCGCGGCGTCGCCGGGGCGAAACTTTCGCCGCAGCAGCGTCCCGCTGACTTCGGCGTTGGTGCGGAACCCGTAGGGTCGCCAACGCTCGGCGGCCGCGTCGCGCGCCGCCGCCACCCGCCGGCGCACCTGCGCCGTCGATTCGCCGTCGGTGACCGCGAATGCCCCGGCGCGCACCGGATGCATCTGCACCCGCAGGTCCACCCGGTCCATCAGCGGCCCGGACAGCTTGCCCAGATAGCGGCGTTTGGCCGCCCCGGCGCAGACGCAGTCCTGCGGATCGGCCGGCGCGCACGGGCACGGGTTGGCCGCCAGCACGAGCTGGAAGCGGGCCGGGTAGCGGGCCACGCCGTCGCGGCGGGCAAGGCGAATTTCCCCGTCCTCCAACGGTGTTCGCAGGGCTTCCAGCGCGCTGACGCGGATCTCGGCGCATTCGTCGAGGAACAGCACGCCGCGATGCGCCCGGCTGACGGCGCCGGGGCGGGCCATCCCCGAACCCCCGCCGACGAGCGCCGCCACGGTGGAACTGTGGTGTGGCGCCACGAACGGCGGCAGGGTGATCAACGGAGTATCCGCCGACAGCAGCCCCGCCACCGAGTGGATCGCGGTGACCTCCAGGGACTCGCTTTCCGACAGCGGCGGCAGCAATCCCGGAAGACGTTGCGCCAGCATCGTTTTGCCCACTCCGGGCGGCCCGGTCAGCATGAGGTGATGCGCCCCGGCGGCGGCGACCTCCACCGCGAACCGCGCCTGCGCCTGCCCGACCACGTCGGCCAGATCCGCCGTCGGCTCCGGCTCCGTGACGCCCGCGCTGATCCTGTGGTGCAACCCGCCGGAGCCGCCGAGCCAGCCCTGCAGTTGCCGCAGCGTGCGCACGCCCCAGACGTCGATCCCGTCGACGAGGCTGGCCTCGGCCAAGTTGTCGGCCGGGACGACGACGGCCGGCCAGCCGTCGCGTTTGGCGGCCAGCACGGCGGGCAGCACCCCGCGCACCGGCCGGACCCGCCCGTCCAGCGAGAGCTCGCCGAGCAGCACCGTCTTTTCCAGGCGTTCCCACGGGTGCTTGCGCTGCGCCGAAAGCACCGCGGCGGCCAGCGCGATGTCGTAGACCGATCCCATCTTCGGCAGCGTCGCGGGCGAGAGCGCGAGCGTGAGCCGGGCCTGGGGCCAGCTGTTGCCGCAGTTGGTGACCGCCGCGCGGACCCGGTCCCGCGACTCCTGCAGGGCCGCATCGGGCAGCCCGACCAGGTGCACACCGGGCAGCCCGGAGGTGATGTCGGCCTCGATTTCCACGATCGCGCCGTCCAGCCCGCGGACCGCGACCGAGAACGCGCGCCCCAGCGCCATCAGCCGATCCCCTGCAGGTGCGTGAGCTCCGGGGTGCGGCCTGAATTTTTAGGCCCGACCCGCACCCCGATCACGTCGATGCGCAGCGCCGCCCACCGCCGGTCTTGTCCCGCCAGCCACAGCGCGGCCAGCCGGCGCAACCGCGCGACCTTGCGGGGCGTCACCGCGTGCGCCAGCCCGCCATAGCCGTCGCCGGTGCGGGTTTTCACCTCGACGAACACCACCGTTCCGGTGGCCTCGTCGGCGGCGATCACGTCCAGCTCGCCGTAGCGGCAGCGCCAGTTGCGGCTCAAGATCCGCAACCCCATCCTCGTCAGGTGGTCCACGGCGAGCGCCTCGCCCATCGCTCCCAGCTGGATCCGGGTCATCGTCGTTTCGGTGGTCATGGCGGCCAGGGTGCCCGGGATCGGCGACATGGCGAGGCTCCGAGGCGCCGAATGGCCACCGATGCGACCAGTTATCCCCAGTCGCGGATCTATCAACAGGGATGCTTACGTGATGCGGTCCGCCCTGGTGTAGATGTTCATCGAGTCCTCCCGCAGGAAGGCCACCAGCGTTATCCCGGATTCCTCGGCCTGGCGGGCCGCGCCGTCCCGAAACCAGGGGTGGCGAAATTCGCGAGTCGATACTCTCGGATAGAAGGGGCGTGAGCGGCCGGCGCCGCCGCTGGCCATACGGCGCGGGCGACACCGCGGGAACGGGGCACAACGTGGCAGACGAATCGAATGCGGACCCGGGCGGCGGGAAGGCCGACCCGGCGACCGTCTTCGCCGCCCTCGCCGAGATCATCTATCGGGGCTCCGACGCCAGGGAGATGTACGCGGCCATCTGCGTCGCGGCGACCCTGAGCATCCGCGGCTGCGATCACGCCAGCCTGCTGGTGCGTGAAGGCGACCGGTACGTCACCGTCGGCGCGAGCGATCGGATCGCGCAGGCGGTCGACGAACTCGAGCGGCGGGCCGGCGACGGCCCGTGCATCGACGCGATCGAGGAAGAGACTCCGCAGATCGACACGGACCTGACGTCGCCGTCCCTGTGGCCCAGGCTGGCGTCCGTCCTGGTCGAGGAGACGCCGGTGCGCGGGGCCATGGGCTTTCGGCTCCTGGTCGACAAACGCAAGGGGGCCGCTCTCAACCTCTTCAGCGACAGCCCCAACCTGTTCGACGCCGAGTCCGCCGGGCGGGCGGCGGTGCTGGCCGCGTTCGCCAGCGTGGCCATCAACGCCGTCGCCAAGGGGGAAGACGCCAGCACCCTGCGCCAGGGGCTGCTCAGCAACCGCGAGATCGGCAAGGCCGTCGGCATGTTGATGCTGCTGCACGAGTTGACCGAGGATCAGGCGTTCGATCTGCTGCGCCGGCACTCCCAGGACGTCAACGTCAAGCTGGCCGAGGTGGCGCGGGCGGTCATCGAGAATCGCGGTCAGCTGCCATCCAACGACGAGAACCAGCCCCTGACGAGCCGGTGACCGGCGCTATTCCGGCAGCCGCAGCTCGGGCTTCTCGACCTCTTCGATGTTGACGTCCTTGAAGGTGACCACCCGCACCTGCTTGACGAACCGCGCCGGACGGTACATGTCCCACACCCAGGCGTCGGACAGCCGCAGCTCGAAGTACACCTCGCCGTCGGCGTTGCGTGGCATCATCTCCACGCTGTTGGCCAGGTAGAAGCGCCGCTCGGTTTCCACGACGTAGCTGAACTGGCCGACGATGTCCTTGTATTCGCGGTACAGCGAGAGCTCCATCTCGGTTTCGTACTTTTCGAGATCTTCTGCACTCATCTGCTCAGACGTCCTTCTCCCTGACTGCTACTGGCCATCTTTCCTCACCGGTATCCGTCGCGCTCAGCCGGAGGGTCGGGTTTACACTCGGCCACCACCCGCGCGCCCGACCCGGTCGCCACCCGCCGGACGTTGATGAACGAATAGCGGTGCTGGGAGCACGGGCCCAGCCGGGTCAGCGCCCTCGAATGCGCCGGGGTGCTGTAGCCCTTGTGGTCGGCGAAGCCGTAGCCGGGATGGTCGGCGTCCATCGCGACCATCAGCCGGTCGCGGCTGACCTTCGCCAGCACGCTGGCCGCGGCGATGCAGGCGGCCACGGCGTCTCCCCCGACCACCGGCAGCGACGGCATCGGCAGGCCGGGCACGCGGAAGCCGTCGCTCAGCACGTAGCCCGGGCGCACGGCCAGGCCGGCCACCGCGCGGCGCATGCCCTCGATGTTGGCCACGTGCACCCCGCGCCGGTCGACCTCGTGCGACGGGATGAACACCACGTGATAGGCCACCGCGTAGCGACGGATCAGCGGGAACAGCTTCTCCCGGGCCTTTTCCGTGAGCTTTTTCGAATCGTCAAGCTCCGCAAGGCTTTCCAGCCGGTTCGGACTCAGCACGCAGGCCGCCACCACCAGCGGGCCCGCGCAGGCGCCGCGGCCCACCTCGTCCACCCCGGCCACCGGCCCCAGGCCACTGCGGTGCAGCGCGGATTCCAGGGTGCGCAATCCGGACGACTTGCGGATCACCGTCCGCGGCGGCCAGGCGGTCGCCATGGCTACTGGCTCTGCTGGGGGTTCACCGATCCCACGCCGCCCCACCGCGACGGCGGCCACACGATGAACCTCGCCTTGCCGATGACGTTGGACACCGGCACGGTCCCCGACGTCGGGTCGCCCGTGCACAGGATGCCCTTGAGCGCGTCGGGCGGGGTGCTGGTGCAGTGGGCCCGCGAGTCCGCGGAATGCGTGCGGTTGTCGCCCATCACCCACAGCCGCCCGGGCGGGACGGCGACCGGCCCGAACTCGCTGCCCAGGCACGGGTACTTCGACGGGTCGGCCATCATGGTGCCCGCGTTCAGGTACGGCTCCTTGAGCGCCCTGCCGTTGACCGTCAACCCGGTATCCGCCCGGCACTGCACCGTCTGTCCGCCGACCGCGATCACCCGCTTGACCAGGTCGTTCTCGTCGGGCGGCACGAAACCGACGAAGGACAGCGTGTTCTGCACCCAGCGCAGCGCGGTGTTGTTCGAGCGGATCGACTTGTATCCGGCGTTCCACGACGGCGGCCCCTTGAAGACGACCACATCGCCGGGCCGCGGCGAGCCGAAGCGGTAGGTGAGCTTGTCCACCATGATCCGGTCGCCGACGCAGCCCGGGCACCCGTGCAGCGTCGGCTCCATGGATTCCGACGGGATCAGGTAGGGGCGCGCGACGAACGTCAGCATCACGTAGTAGAGGACCACCGCGATCACCGCCAGGATCGCGAATTCCCGCAGCGCGGACTTCTTCTTGGGCTCCGGCTCGACCGCTTCGGGGGGCGCGTCGGGGTCGCGGGTGGAGACCTTCGGCTCCGATTCACCGGCGTCGGGCCGGGGCTCGGGTGACTCCGGGGTATCGGTCACGAGATCAGGGTAGCCAGCACAGTTCGCGGCCCCGCCGACCGGGAACGCCGGTCAGCGCTTCTCCTTGATCTTGGCCTTCTTGCCGCGGAGTTCACGCAGGTAGTACAGCTTGGCGCGGCGGACATCGCCACGGGTCACCACCTCGATATGGTCGATGTTCGGCGAATGCACCGGGAAGGTCCGCTCGACGCCAACCCCGTAGCTCTCCTTGCGCACGGTGAACGTCTCGCGGATGCCCCCGCCCTGTCGGCGGATCACCGCACCCTTGAACACCTGGATGCGCTCCTTGGCGCCCTCGATGACCTTGACGTGCACGTTGATGGTGTCGCCCGGGCTGAAGGCCGGGATGTCGTCGCGCAGCGACGCCTGGTCGACGAAGTCCAGCCTGTTCATCTGAGAAGACACTTCCTTGCGGTCGCGGCTTGCGACGGCTGCCCACACGCGGGCGTGGGGCGGTCATCGAGCCGATGGGTTTTCTGGCTTCCGTGGGCGTCTCGCAGCAGGCGAGAACAAGCCCGGCCCGCTGACAGCTTCGAGACAACTGACCAATTGTGCCAGACGGCCCGTGCGCTTTGAAAATCACGTGTAAACGTCGCGGTTCGTCCCGGCCGACGGCGCTGGTGAATGGTACATATGACTCGGGTCGAAACAGGTGCACGTCGGAGCGTCGGAGGTGATCGAGCATGCGCGTCCGCCCGCTCAGCGTGCTCGCCGCGATGGCGGCGGTGACGCTGGTGTTGGCCGGGTGCGACGAGGCGCTGCTCGAGACGCAGGCCCGGGGATCCGGCAAGCCGGTGCGCAGCGCGCCCGCCCGCCTGTTGCCGGCGCAACAGGAGACCATCCAACTGCTGCTCGACACCATCAAGGTCTCCGGGATGTCCGGCGCAGGGATCGGCGGCCTGCAGGCACGCATCCAGCAGGCGGTCGACGAAGCCGCCGCCGGCGGGGCCACCCTCTCGGTGGCCGTCCTCGACCGCAAGACGCGCGAGTTGGTCTCCAGCGGCAACACCCAGATCGTCGGCACCGCATCGGTGGCCAAGCTCTTCATCGCCGACGACCTGCTCCTGCAGGAATCCGAGGGCAAGACCACCCTGTCCCCCGACGACCGCCAGGCCCTGGACGTCATGTTGCAGTCATCCGACGACGGCGCCGCCGAGAGGTTCTGGAGTCAGGGCGGCGGCGACACCATCATCACCCAGGTCGCGGCCCGGTACGGGCTGTCCTCCACCACCCCGCCCAGCGACGGCCGCTGGTGGAACACGACGAGCTCGCTGACCGACCTGGTCCACTACTACGACATGCTGCTCGCCGGGTCGGGCGGGCTGCCCGCGGAGCGGGCCACGATCATCGTCAACGACCTGGCCCAGTCCACCCCGACCGGGGTCGACGGCTATCCGCAGCGGTTCGGCATTCCCGAGGGCCTGTTCGCCGAGCCGGTGGCCGTGAAGCAGGGCTGGATGTGCTGCATCGGCAGCGACTGGATGCACCTGTCGACCGGCGTGATCGGCGCCGACCACCGCTACGTCATGGTGGTCCAGTCGCTTCAGCCCTCCGACGACGCCACCGCGCGCCAGACGATCACCCAGGCCGTCAAGACGATATTCCCCAGCGGCCGAATCTGACGGGGCGCGAGTTCCCCGCGCCAGTTCCCCGCGAGCAGCTATCTGGGGGGCTGAGGCCCCGCCGTGGGGGATGAAAATTTGGTGGTGTCGTTCGGCGTGGCTAGGTGGTTGCTTGGCGTGCTGGCGGGGTTGACGCTGGAGGGGTGTTTCGGTGGATCCCGTTGCGTCTGTGTTGTCGTGAGCACGCCGAGCAGCTTGGGACGAAGGGTACCCCGTGGTTGTGCGGGGGCCGTGGTTTGTTGCCTGTGAGCACGCGAGTGAGACTCCTGTTTGTTTTCACTCTTCCCGGAACACGCTGATTAACAACAGGTTCTAGATGATGAGGTGATTGATCATGGAGGTGGTCCATCGGCGGTGTGCAGGCCTTGATGTTTCCAAGAAGGACGCCAAGGTCTGTGTCCGGGTTCAGGGTCAGGGTCGGCGCGCCACCACGACGACGGTGAGCACGTGGGTTCGACCACCAGCCAGATCCTGGCGTTGCGCGAGCATCTGCTGGCTGAGCAGGTCAGCTGTGTGGTGATCGAATCGACGTCGGATTATTGGAAGCCGTTTTACTACCTGCTTGAAGATGCGCTGCCGGTGATCTTGGCCAACGCTAAGGCGGTGCGTAATGTGCCTGGCCGCAAGACCGATGTCTCGGATGCGATGTGGCTGGCTGACCTGGGCGCACACGGGCTGGTACGCGCCTCGTTCGTGCCGCCGCAGCCGATTCGGGAGTTACGCGATCTGACGCGGGCGCGCACCATGATCACCCGGGCGCGTACCAAGGAGATTCAGCGGCTAGAGAAACTGCTCGAAGACGCCGGGATCAAACTGTCGGCGGTGGCCTCTGACATCGTCGGGGTCTCCGGGCGGGCGATGCTCGAGGCGCTGATCGCCGGGCAGCGCGATCCGGCGGTGCTGGCTGATCTGGCCAAACAACGGCTGCGGGAGAAGATCCCCGCGCTCACCGAGGAGCTGCGCGGGCGGTTTAACGACCATCACGCGTTCATGACGCGGTTGTATCTGGATCGCATCGACGCCCACGACGCCGACGTCGCCCGCCTAGATGAACGCATCGAGGAGGCGATCCAACCCTTTCAAGCCATCCGGGAGTTACTCATGAGCATCCCGGGCTTTTCGACGATCGTGGCCGATGTGTTCATCGCCGAGACCGGCGCGGACATGAGCGTGTTTCCCACTGCGGCGCACCTGGCGTCGTGGGCTGGGGTGGTGCCCGGTTGCAACGAATCAGCGGGCCGGGTCAAATCAGCGGCCACCCGAGCGGGCAACCGCTACCTCAAAGCCGCCCTCGGGGTCGCGGCCCTCTCGGCGGCCCGCAGCAAAGACACCTACTACAACGCCCGCTACCGACGCATCGCCGGCAGCCGCCCACCCCAGCCAAAACGCAGGAACAGAACCAAAGCCCAGCACAGCTCACCAGCGGGCATGATCGCCCTGGTCGCCCTGGAACACAAGATGCTCACCGACGCCTACAACATGCTGATCAACGGCGCTTTCTACCGCGACCCCGGCCCCGGCTACTACACCCGCCACCACCCCAGCAAGACCAAGGCCAACGCCATCAAGCAGCTCGAAGCCCTGGGATACAACGTCATCCTCGAACCACTCACCGAAGTCGCCTAACACCAGGGGCCAGCGACTCACCCGCTTCGGGTCACCACATTTTCGAGTGAGACGCAGAATCGCACGAATCCGCGTAGCGGCGTGCGATTCTGCGTCTGCTCGGCGTCAGTCCGTCAGGTCGGGGCGGCGTTCCCGGGTGCGCCGCAGCGACACCTCCCGGCGCCAGGCGGCGATCCGCGCGTGATCACCGGACAGCAGGACGTCGGGGACGTCGAGCCCACGCCAGCTCGGCGGCCGCGTATAGCTGGGCCCCTCCAGCAGCCGGTCCAGGCCCGGCGAGTGCGAATCATGTTGATGCGACGCGGGATTGCCGAGAACCCCGTCGAGCAGCCGCAGCACCGCTTCGATCATCACCAGCGCGGCCGACTCCCCGCCCGGCAACACGTAGTCGCCGATCGAGACCTCCTCGATCCGCATCCGCCGCGCGGCGTCCTCGACGACCCGCTGGTCGATGCCCTCGTAGCGCCCGCACGCGAACACCAGGTGCGTCTCGGCGGTCCAGCGCTGCGCGGTCGCCTGGGTGAACGGCGCGCCGGCCGGGGTGGGAACGACCAAAAGCGTCTCGCCGGAACAGATCTCATCCAGCGCCTCACCCCATACGGGCGCCTTCATCACCATCCCGGGGCCGCCGCCGTAGGGTGCGTCGTCCACCGAGTGGTGCACGTCGTGGGTCCACCGGCGCAGGTCGTGCACGCGCAGATCGACCAGGCCCGACGCAATCGCCTTGCCCGGCAACGATTGCCGCAGCGGGTCGAGGTAGGCCGGGAAGATCGTGACGACGTCGATTCTCATGCCAGGTCCAGCAGGCCGTCGGGCGGATCGATCTCGATCAGGCCCTCGTCCAGCGACACCGACGTCACGATCGCGCCGACGAAAGGCACCAGCACCTCACTCGAATCACGCCGCACCGCCAACAGCTCACCGGCCGCGGTGTGCAGCACCTCGGCGACGACGCCGATGTCGCACCCCGTCGTCGTCCGGACGCGAAGGCCCTCGAGCTGGTGGTCGTAGTAGGTGTCCGGCTCGTCGATCGGCGGCAGGTCGTCGGAGTCCACGACGAACAGGCTGCCCCGCAGGGCGTCGGCGCTCTCGCGGTCGTTGACCCCGGCCAGTCGCAGCAGCAGCCGCCCACCGTGCTCGCGCGCCTGGTCGACGACGAAGCTGCGTTCCTCACCGCTACGAGAGTTCTTGGCGCGCAACGTGTTACCCGGGGCGAACCGGGCGGCGGGATCGTCGGTGCGGATCTCCACGACCACCTCGCCGCCGATGCCGTGGGCTTTGACGACGCGCCCGACCGTCAACTCCAAGGGAGTTCCCGCTACTGGTCGGTGTCCACCACGTCGACGCGGATGCCCCGGCCACCGATCCCGGCGACCAGCGTGCGCAGCGCGGTCGCAGTGCGTCCGCCCCGACCGATCACCTTGCCCAGGTCGTCGGGGTGGACATGCACCTCCACGGTGCGCCCGCGCCGATTGGTCACCATGTCGACCCGGACATCGTCGGGGTTGTCGACGATCCCGCGGACCAGATGCTCGACGGCGTCAACGACGACGGTGCTCATCGGAGTCAGCCTTCGGTCGTCTGTTCGGGCTGCTCGCCGCCCCCGACCGTCGCGGCCTCACCGGCCGCCTCATCGGCGGCTTCGGCCCCGGCTTCGGCGCTGGCTTCGGCCGCTTTGGCGGCCTTCTTCGCCGGTGCCTTCTTCTTCGGCTTGGCGGCCTCGGTGGTGGGCGCGCCGTCGGCGGCGGCCAGCGCGGCGTTGAACAGCTCCAGCTTGGACGGCTTGGCCGGGGCGACCTTCAGGCTGCCCTCGGCGCCGGGCAGACCCTTGAACTTCTGCCAGTCGCCGGTGATCTTCAGCAGCTTGAGGACGGGCTCGGTGGGCTGAGCCCCCACCGAGAGCCAGTACTGGGCGCGCTCGGAGTTGATCTCGATGAGGCTCGGCTCCTCCTTGGGGTGATAGCGGCCGATGACCTCGATCGAGCGGCCGTCGCGCCGGGTGCGGGCGTCGGCGACGGCGATGCGGTACTGAGGATTGCGGATTTTGCCAAGCCGGGTGAGCTTGATCTTGACAGCCATGGTTAAGCGACTTCTCCTGTGTGTGTCACGCTGCAATTCGGCGGCCAGGGCGGGATGCCCGGACCCGGTTTTGCCTCGCGTGCGCGTCCGCCGCGCGCGGCGGACAGCCGCCCATTGTGCCAGAACGAGGGTCGTGACAAGAAATGCGCCCGGCCGGCGCTCACATCACTTTCTGGAAGACTTTCGATTCGACCCGGCGGGTCATTCGCCAGCCCTCGGGGGTGCGCACGAACTCGTCGTCGTACCACAGGCCGCAAAACAGCACCTGGTCCTTATCGCCGGGCAGCACCATGGGGTTGAAGCAGATCACCCGCGACGACGCGGTGTCCCCGTCGATGCGGACCGAGAAGTTGCCGAGCATGTGGGCATACACCGGGAAGTTCGGCAGCACCTCCGAGAGCCACCGCTTGACGTCCGGGTACCGCCCCTCGATGCCGCCCAGGGCCGTGTAGTCGATGTACGCGTCGTCGGTGAACACCCTGTCCAGATCGTCGAACCGGCGCTGGTCGATGGCGGTGGAATAGTCCACCAGCAGCTGCTGGATCTCTAGGCGGTCGGAAATCTCGGCCAGGCTCAACATGCCTCGATTCAACACCGCCCCTACCGCCCCTCGCCGCGAGCGTGCGCAGAATGCCGCTTACGCGCGGCGTGTCGTGTGCAAACACGCACGCTCGCGGCGGGGGTGGTGGCCGGCGGGGGTGGTGGCGGGCGCGGTTAAACTTTGCGCCCATGCGGAAGCTCATGGCCGCGGTTGCCGCGCTGCTCACGGTCGGTGCCACCACCGCCACGTCGCGGGCCGACAGCGCGCAGCCGGTCGGCTCGGTGCCGATCCCCGACGGCCCGGCGCAGACCTGGATCGTGGCCGACCTCGACAGCGGCCAGGTGCTGGCCGCCCGCGACCAGAACGTGCCGCACCCGCCCGCGAGCACCATCAAGGTGCTGCTCGCGCTGGTCGCCCTGGACCAGCTGAGCCTGGACTCCACCGTCGTCGCCGACGCCGCGGACACGCAGGTCGAGTGCAACTGCGTCGGCATCAAACCGGGCCGCAGCTATACCGCGCGCCAGCTGCTGGACGGCCTGCTGCTGGTCTCGGGCAACGACGCCGCCAACACGCTGGCGCACATGATGGGCGGGCCCGACGCGACGGTGGCCAAGATGAACGCCAAGGCCGCGTCGCTGGGGGCGACCGACACGCACGCGGCGACGCCGTCGGGCCTGGACGGGCCCGGCGGCTCCGGGGCGTCGACGGCGCACGACCTGGCCGTCATCTTCCGCGCCGCGATGGCCAACCCGATGTTCGCGCACATCACCGCCGAGCCGTCGGCGATGTTCCCCGGTGACAACGGCGATCACCCGATCGACAACCAGGACGAGCTGCTGCAGCGCTATCCCGGCGCCATCGGCGGCAAGACCGGCTTCACCAATGCGGCCCGCAAGACCTTCGTCGGCGCCGCCGCGCGCGGTGGCCGCCGGCTGGTGATCGCCATGATGTACGGGCTGGTGAAGGCCGGCGGACCGACGTATTGGGACCAGGCGGGCAACCTGTTCGACTGGGGTTTCGCGCTCAACCCGGAGTCCGGCATCGGCTCGCTGTAGCGGCCCGTCATGGGGCCGCGTTCGGCAGCGCCGCGGTCAGCAGCGCCGTCAGCACCGGGATCCGTTGTTGCGCGACGTGTGGTTGCGGCAGAACGCCTTCCACCACAGCGGCCCCGTCGAACACGTTCGTCAGCAGCGCCACGACGACCGGAAACGTTTCCTCCGGGAAGTTTTCGGCGCCGGGCAGCGCGCGGGCGGCGTCGTGGATCTTCGCGGAGTACTGCCCAAGCTCGTGTTGCAAAGTGTCCCTGAGCTTTTCGTCGGTCCGGGCGGCGATCAACAGTTCGTAGAGCACGGCGTTGGTGGGGCCGCCGGTGATGTCGCGGAGTATCGCCAGCGCCGCCTCCAGCGCCGGCCGGTCGGCCGGTATTTCGGCGACCCGCTTGGTGAACGACTCCAGCTGACGGCGCAACACCTCGGACGCCGTGGCCGCCATGAAGTCGCCCATGGTGTCGAAGTGGCGGAACAGGGCGCCGACGGACACACCCGCGCGCTTGGTGATCACGGCGGCCGACGCGCGGGCGTAGCCGACCTCAACGATGGTGTCGATGCAGGCGTCGAGGAGCCGCCCGACGGTCTCCTCGCGGCGCTGCCGCTGGGTCCTGGCCATGTCAGGCTCCGACCTTCAGGGCGCTCGCGTGCCGCTCGCCCGCGCGCAGGTAGCGGCCCGACTTCACGGTCGTGCCGTAACCCTCACGGAATTGGCCCCTTTCGAAGACGACGGCGCCGCCCACGCCGGTCGCGATCACGGCGTCGTCGTTGCGGTTGACCATGCGGCGCAGGCCGCCGTAGAAGGGCACCGCCTCCTCGTGGTAGCCGTCGACCGAGTCGTCGAGGCCGGCCGGGTCGATCACGACGAAGTCCGCCCGGTCGCCCTCGCGCAGGGTGCCGGCGTCGATGCCGAACCACTCCGCCAGCTCACCGGTCAGGCGATGCACCGCCCGCTGCGTGGACAGGAACGGCGCGCCGGCCCGGTGGGCGTCGCGGGTGCGCTTGAGCAGCCTCAGCGGGAAGTTGTAGAAGGCCATGTTGCGCAGGTGCGCGCCGGCGTCCGAGAAGCCCATGTGGACGCTGGGTTCGGCGGCGAGCTTGTTGAGCTGCCTGGGCCGGTGGTTGGCGACGGTGGTGGTCCACCGCACGTTGCGCTCACCGTTTTCGACGAGCACGTCGAGGAACGCGTCGAGCGGATGCAGCCCGCGCTCGACAGCGATCGCGCCAAAGCTCTTGCCGATCAACGACGTATCGGGACATTCGACGATCACCGCGTCGTGGAAATCGCGGTGCCACAGCGACGGCCCGAGCTTGATGCGGTCGAATTCGCGCCGGAACCTCCGGCGGTAATCCTTGTCGGCCAACAGCTCGTTGCGTTCGAGTTGGTCGCGCAGGTGCAGGGCCGCCGTCCCGGCGCCGAACTCCTCGAAGACGGGCAGGTCGACGCCGTCGGAGTACAGCTCGAACGGGACCGGCAGGTGCTGGAACCGCACGCTGGCCCCCAGGAGCTTGTTCAGCACGCGGGTGCCAAGCCCGAACGTGTGCACGGCCAGCGGCATCGACTTGGCGTCCGCGGACACCAGCATGCTCATCCGAACTCCCTTGCCGCGCCCGAAGATCCGGCTGCCGGTCAGGAAGAACATCAGCGCCGACACCGGGTTTTCGACGTCGGGGGCGCTCTGCAGCAGCCGGCCGCGCTCGCGCAACACCTTGATCAGCCTGCGTCGCTCCCTCCACGTCGCGAAGGTCGACGGCAGCGCGCGCGACCGGAACCGGTCGCCGTCGAGCTTGTCGATGGCGGCGTCCATCCCCGACATGCCGAGCATCCCGGCGTCCAGCGCCGCCTCGAGCAGCGCCGCCATCTTCTCCAGCTCCGCGTCGGTGGGCCGGACCGACACGTCGGTGGCGCGATCGAGCCCCAGCACCGCGGTCCGCAGGTCCGAATGACCAAGCAGCGAACCGACATTCGGCCCGAGCGGCAGGGCGTCGAGCGCCGCGATGTACTCCGCGGCCGTCGACCAGGTTTTGGCGGAATCCAAAGCGCCGTAGACGTATTCGCGCGGCACCGCCTCGACCCGGCTGAACAGGTCGGCGGCGTCCTCGGCCTCCGCGTAGACCGTCGAGAGCGAACAGTTACCCAGCAGCACCGTGGTGACACCGTGGCGCACCGACTCCGACAGCCCGGGATTCAGCAGCACCTCCGCGTCATAGTGGGTGTGCACGTCGATGAACCCGGGCACGATCCACTTGCCGGCGGCGTCGATCACCTCGGGGCAACCGGTCTCGTCCAAGGGCCCCTCGGCCACCGTGGCGACCACGCCGTCGCGAATGCCGAGCGTCCGGGTCCGCGGCGCGCTACCGGTGCCGTCGAACCACAATCCCTCGCGAATGATCACGTCGTAGGCCACGGTTTCCTCCAGGTCGTCGGGTCGCCACGAACCGTAACATAGATAGCAAGCACTCGCAATCTTTTATCGACGGAACATGGCCGGGTCGGGAACCGTCACGTCCGGCGGCACCTCGCCCCCGCGCGTGGCCACCGCGGGCGCGCGCAGCACGGCGCCCCGCTGGCCGCACTCGTCGCTTTGCACCGTGACCGTCATTTCGCCCGCCAACCCGCCCTGTGGCCGGGGACGCAACGACAGCACCTGCGTCGTGGCGTGCGTCGCCGTCACCCCGTTCGACCCGACGCAGGGAAACATCGACCTCTCCGCCCGGGACAGCCAGCGACCGTCGCGGAAGTCCAGGACGACGGGCTCGCCGCCGGGCGACTTCGCCTGGCTGTGGTCGTCGTCGTCCAGCGGCACGCCGACGGCCGTGCACGCGCCCGGCGCGCAGGACGAGCGAAAGGCCCACCACGTGCTCGCGTCGGGCGGTTGGGGGTCGGGCGTGTAGTCGAACGTCTGCTTTGTGCGCTGGACCTCGAGGCGGTACGTGCCGTCGAATGGGACGGGCGCGGCGACCGGGGCGACGGGCGCGGCCGGAGCGCTGGCGGAAGGGTTGGCGGTAGGGCTGGCGGCAGGGCTGGTCGCTGGGGCGACGGTCGTGCCCATCTTGCGCCCGACGACGAAGCCCGCGGCGAGCAGCCCCACGGCGAGCGCCACCGCCGCGGCGGCCCTCGCGACCTTGCGTCGGCGCCCGACCGGGGCGCCCACCGCCGGCTCCCGCCCGTGTGCGGGTTCCGCGGAATGGTCGCCCGGGCGGCGAGCCCGGGTCGCGCGGTGCCGGACCGCGGATTGGACATTGGCGACCGCCGTGCCGCCGTCGGGCCGGGCATAGGCGGGATACTCGGCCACCAGAACGGCTTCGGGGCTGCGGTCGCGGGCGAAGACGCCGGCCTGCCGGTTCGCCGCTTCGGCGAACTCGCGGCAGGTCCCGAACCGGTCGGCGTGTCTTTTCGCGAGTGCCCGGGAGAACACGCCATCGAGACGCGCCAGTTCCGGCCGCTGGTCGCTGAGCCTGGGCGGCGCGGCGTTGAGCGCGTGGTTGACCGCGGTGACCGGATCGGAATACGCCACCGGCGGTGCGCCGGTCAGCAGGTGAAACGCGGTGGCAGCCAACGCGTACTGGTCCGCGCGCCCGTCGGGGTAGGCGCCCGTCAACCGTTCGGGGGCGGTGTAGCCGACCGTCCCGGCCGGAACGTCTCCCCCGGCTATTCCGAGGTCGGACAACAGGATTCGCGGTTCGCCGTCGCCCCGGCCCGTCAACAGGATGTTGGCGGGTTTGACATCGCGATGCTGCAGGCCGCGCTGGTGGGCATGGTCAAGGGCTCCGGCGACGGCGGTCACGATGGCCAGCACCTCGCCCGCCGGCGAGACCGCCGGGAATCGATCGGCGATGAGCCGCGCGGCGTTGATCCCCTCGACGTATTCCGTCACGACGTACAGCTGGCCGTCGAACTCGCCGCGGTCGTGCACCTCGACGAGGTGCGGGTGACGGAGGCTTACCGCGGCCGGGGTCTCCGCCCGAAACCGCTCGCGGAATTCGGCGTCCATCGACAACTCCGGCGAGAGGACCTTCAGCGCGCGCCAGCGCGACGATCGGAGGTCCTGGACAAGGTAGACCGCGCCGGTCGCTCCAGCGCCGAGCCTGCGGGCGACCGTGTATCCGGCGAACGTCGCGCCGCTGGCCAATGCCATTCACAGGATCCTAGTCTTGGGGCCGAAACGTCTTGCCGCGCAGTATGACAAGGTCGGGCCGGTTCAGCACGGCGGGGCCCAGCCGCGGATCCTGTGAATAGCACACCAGGTCCGCCGAGGCCCCGTGATCGAGGCCGGGCCTGCCCAGCCAGCGCCGCGCGTCCCAGCACGCCGCGCCCAGCGCGTCGGTCGGGCTCATCCCGACGCCCTTGAGGGCCTCGACCTCGTCGGCGATCCGCCCGTGCGCGACCATGCTGCCGGCGTCGCTGCCCGCGTACACCGGCACGCCCGCGTCCAGCGCGGCCGCGACCCGCCCGGGGCAGCGGGCGTACAGGTCGCGCATGTGGGCGGCGTAGGACGGGTAGCGCACGGCGGCCTCGGCGATGCCGGGGAAGTTCTCGACGACGTTGATCAGGGTGGGAACCAGCGCGGTGCCGTGCTCGAGCATCAGGGCGATGGTGTCGTCGGTGAGCCCGGTGCCGTGTTCGATGCAGTCGATGCCGGCGTTGATGAGGCCGGGCAGCGCGTCCTCGCCGAAGACGTGGGCGGTGACGCGGGCGCCGTGAGCGTGCGCGGTGTCGATGGCGGCCTTGAGCACGTCGTCGGACCACAGGGGCGCGAGGTCGCCGACGCCGCGGTCGATCCAGTCGCCGACGAGCTTGACCCAGCCGTCGCCGCGGCTGGCCTCCTCGGCCACCGCCGCCGGCAGCTGGGATTCGTCATCGAGTTCGACGGAGAAGCCGGCCTGGTAGCGCTTGGGTCGAGCCAGGTGCTTGCCGGCCCGGATGAGGCGGGGCAGGTCGTCGCGGTCGTCGAGGCTGCGGGTGTCGGTCGGTGCGCCGCAGTCGCGCAGCAGCAGCGCGCCGGCGTCGCGTTCGGTCTCGGCCTGGGCGACGGCCTCGTCGAGTGGGATCTCGCCGTGGTCGCCGAGCCCGACGTGGCAGTGCGCGTCGACCAGGCCGGGCAGGATCCAGCCGCCTCCAGAGGCCCCGAAGACGGTGTCGGCCCCGGCCACCGGTTCGGTGCTGAGGCGGCCGTCGACGATCCACAGCTGCAGCTCGGTCTCGTCGGGCAGCCAGAGACCCCGCACGTGCATGCGCACCCGCGCGGCTACTTTCTTCCCGGGTTGCCCGGGAACTTCAGCTTGGACAGGTCGAAGTCGGCCAGCCCGGGCGGCAGCTCGTTGAGGCCGTCGGGCATCTGCGACAGGTCGGGGAACCCGGCCGGCATGTTCGGCATGCCCGGCATTCCCGCGCCGAGCGGGCTCCTGACCTTCGGCGGCGTGGGGCCGCGCTTCTTGCCCTTCTTGCCCTTGCTGCCCTTGGCCTTTCGCGTCGCCGACCTGCGACCCATGCCCGGGATGCCCATGCCGCCGAGCATCGACGACATCATCTTGCGGGCCTCGAAGAAGCGGTCGACCAGCTGGTTGACCTCCGACACCGTCACCCCCGAGCCGTTGGCGATCCGCAACCGCCGCGAGGCGTTGATGATCTTCGGGTCGGCCCGCTCCGCGGGCGTCATGCCACGGATGATGGCCTGCAGCCGGTCGAGTTGGCTGTCGTCGACCTGGGCCAGCGCCTCCTTCATCTGGCCGGCGCCGGGCAGCATGCCCAGCAGGTTGCCGATCGGGCCCATCTTGCGGATGGCGAGCATCTGCTCCAGGAAGTCCTCCAGCGTCAGCTCGCCGGTGCCGATTTTGGCGGCGGCGGCCTCAGCCTGCTCGGCGTCGAAGACCTGCTCGGCCTGTTCGATCAGGCTCAGCACGTCGCCCATGCCCAGGATGCGGCTGGCCATCCGGTCGGGGTGGAAGACGTCGAAGTCCTCGAGCTTCTCGCCGGTGGAGGCGAAAAGGATGGGGACGCCGGTCACCTCGCGGACCGACAGCGCGGCGCCGCCGCGGGCGTCGCCGTCGAGCTTGGTCAGCACCACGCCGGTGAAGCCGACGCCCTCGCGGAACGCCTCGGCGGTGGTGACGGCGTCCTGGCCGATCATCGCGTCCAGGACGAACAGCACCTCGTCGGGGTCGATGGCGTCCCGGATGGCCGCGGCCTGCGACATCAGCTCGTCGTCGATGCCCAGCCGGCCGGCGGTGTCCACAATGACGACGTCGAAGTGCTTGGCGCGGGCCTCGGCGAGCCCTTGGGCGGCGACGGCGACCGGATCACCGGGGCCGGACTCCGGCGACTCCCCGGGATGCGGCGCGAACGCCGGCACGCCGGCGCGCTCGCCGACGACCTGCAGCTGATTGACGGCGGCCGGCCGCTGCAGGTCGCACGCCACCAGCAGCGGCGTGTGCCCCTGGCCGCGAAGCCATGTCGCCAACTTGCCGGCCAGCGATGTTTTACCGGAACCCTGCAGGCCGGCCAGCATGATCACGGTCGGCGGCGTCTTGGCGAACGCGAGCCGGCGGGTCTGCCCGCCCAGGATGCCGATGAGCTCTTCGTTGACGATCTTGACGACCTGCTGCGCCGGATTGAGGGCGCCGGAGACCTCGGCGCCCCGGGCGCGTTCCTTGATCCGGTGCACAAACGCCCGCACGACGGGAAGCGAAACATCGGCCTCCAGCAGCGCGAGCCGGATTTCGCGGGTGGTGGCCTCGATGTCGGCGTCGGTCAGTCGACCCTTGCCGCGCAGCCCCTGAAGGGCACCGGTCAACCGGTCGGACAGCGATTCAAACACGCCGCCAGCCTAATGGTGATCGGTCGGCCCGCCCTCACCGGCGCGAGCGTCACGCTAGCGTGACGCTCGTTGACGGGAGTTGCCCTGGCGTGACACTCGCCGGGGGCGAGAACGGCTTGACGGCGCGGTCGGATCTCTCCTACGCGTCTATTACGCGTCCTCGGCAAGGCATGAACGCGGCGGGATAAGTGTCAGCCGTCCCCCGGCGCGCCTGATGAGTTCCCGGCTAGCTTCCTGCGCGACGCGGCCGATTTCGCCCCCGTTCGGGATGGATCTCGCGGTCGTCGCTCTCTGCCCAGTCCGCGAGCTTCTCGTAGTGGTTCTGGTCGATGGCCGTTCGTCCTCCTGGTCGAGTCGATCGAGGAACTTCGCGCGGGCCACCACGCCAGTCCTTGAGCCAGTTCCCGTCGCCGCTATACCCCGCCCACCCGATTCACCCCGTAAAATCGGGACGTGAGCAGCACGTATAGCAAGCGAGCGCTGGAGCGTGTGCGCAAGCACAGGAAAGAAATCGGCGACGTGCTCGCCAAATACGGTGCCAGCAACCCGCGGCTGTTCGGATCAGTAGCCCAAGGCACCGCCAGGCCAGGCAGCGACGTTGACATCCTGCTGGACCTCTCCGACGGAGGGCCAGGTAGCCGACTGTCGCGACTGTCCGGCATTCGGCTCGAACTGGAAGAGTTGCTCCAGATGCCAGTCGACGTCGCCTATGACGGCCTGCTTAAACACGGCGTATCCGCGTCGGCACGCACGCAGGTCATCGCCTTGTGACCAGATCAGTGCGAGACCGTTTGATTGACATCCAGACAGCGATTGCCAAGGTCTAGGACTTCCGCACTGACTATGCTGATCCAGTATTTTCTTCCTGAGGGTAATTTCTGGACTTAGACTGTCACCATGTCGACACGGAGCGAGGCTGGGGGCCTGACAGCGTCTGGGCGCCGTGAGCTGGCATCTTTGTTACCTCTAGGAGCGCGAACGGTCAGCGTCGAGCACGCCGCGGTAGCGCTCAACACGTCGCGGCAGCAGGTGGCGAGGCGACTCGCGGGCTGGGCGTCGCGCGGATGGTTACGCCGGGTGAAACGCGGTCTATACCTGGCAGTTCCGGTGGACGCACCTGACCCCGCCGGCTGGTCGGAAGACCCGTGGTATCTGGCCGATCTGGCCTGGGGGCCCTGCTATGTGACGGGTTGGACGGCGGCCAATCATTGGTCACTCACCGACCAAGTTTTCCGCGCCACCGTCATTGCCACGACCCAGCGTGTCCGGCAGGTCGAGCAGGCGCTGGCCGGCAACGCCTATCTCGTACACCACGTTGATGCCGAGCGCCTTACTTGGGGACTGCGTCCAGAGTGGCGTCACGAGCGGCGCGTGTTGGTCACCGACCCTGCGCGCACGGTCGCCGAGCTGCTTGATTCCCCAGCTCTTGGCGGTGGAATCAGGCATGTTGCTGAAATTCTCGATACGTATCTGAGCGATGGCGACTCGTTGGCGCTCACCAATTCCGTCGGCCGACTCTGTAATGGCGCCGCGTTCAAAAGGTTGGGCTACCTGGTCGAGCGACTAGGAATCCATGACGAGCCGCTCATCCGGCAGTGCCAAGAACACGCGACGTCGGGTGTCGTGCGACTCGAACCGGCCCTGCCAGCGTCGGGGCACCGGTCCTCGCGATGGGGACTATCAGTCAACGTTGAGGTCGACGTGTGATCACCAACCGGGAAGTGGCCAACGCCGCCAACCAATGGCGATTGCCCCCATCCACCCCTTCTTCCCGGCAAGCGGAACGCCGCTGCGACTTTCGGCGGGCGGATTCAAGCGGCGGCGTTCCGCTGGCGGGCTGGCGACGTTCAAAACGCTTCTGGGTGTGGAAGCATGATTGAGGCCAAACGCGGGTCGGCGTTGCTAACCGTTGAATAGCGCGCGACTTCTCGGGTTTGTCCGGTTTTTGCACTGGAACTGGAGAACTTCGATGGCGGCCCGGCACATCTACGTCGACGAAACAAAGCACGGCGGTTACCTGGTGGCCGCCACGATCATCGTCGGCGATGAACTCGGTCCGGCGCGGGCTGTGGTCCAGGATCTCCTCAAGCCAGGTCAACAGCACCTCCATATGAAGGACGAGGCCGACGGCCGAAAGGAGAGCATCGCTAAGGTGCTGGTGGCCGCTGGTCTGCGGACAACCGTTTACGATGCGGGGCGTCGGCACCGCACACAACTGCAGGCCCGGGCTGCGTGCCTGCGAGCACTCGTTGCAGACCTCGCTGTCAGTGATGCCGATACCTTGATCGTCCTCGACCAAGACGAAACTCTCGTCCACTTTGATCGCCAGCTGCTCTACCGAGCGGTGCGTGCCGCCGGCCGCGAGGCGACACTGCGCTACGAACACCGTCGCGCTGCGACCGAAGGTCTCCTCGGGATTCCCGACGCGTTTGCTTGGTGTTGGGCCAAAGGGGGCCGCTGGCGCAGCCACATCCGCGCGGTCATCTCGGTCAAAAGTGTCTAAACGCCCTGGACAAGCGCGAAGCCCGAGCGCCGCGGTCGTCCGGCCGGGTCTCGGGCTCACTTCCTGCGGCTACTGCCCCAGGCGAAATCAACTATACAGCAGGCCGATGTCACGGCCCCCTCCTTCCCGGCGAGCGGAGAGCCACCGCGACTTTCGGCGCGGCAGATTTTTCGCGGTGGCGTTACGCTCGCGGACTATAAAGGGCGTCGCGGAGCGGTGGCCACAAATTTTCCACGAGTCTGACCACGAAAGTTGTTGCGGATCAGTGCGAGGACCTGACTCCAACGCCACCACGTCGTTAACAAGTTCGTTTACATAGCTGTACGCTGGCTGGGTGTTACGCGTGAGTGACGAGACCCGTGAAAAGGTGTTGCGGATCGGTCGCGAGGAGTTCGGCGGCGCATCGGCTGATGAGACGATCCGCCGGCTGATCGATGAGCACTGGCAGGCCACTGCCATCGCCGCGGTCCGCCGCTACCGTGAGGACGACCCCCAAGGGTGGGCGGACTACCTCGGCGAGGCTGAGGAATGGGCGGGTGCTGAGACGCCGATTGCCGATGAGTGGATGCGGTGAGGCACCCGCCGCGCATCGAGTCGGGGCAAGTGTGGTTTGTCGACTTCGATCCCGTGCGCGGCCGCGAGCAGGGCAAGGACCGGCCCGCGCTGGTGGTTTCATCCCGTTTCCACCTGGACCTGACGATGCGGCGGCTGATTTGTGTGCTGCCGCTGACCAGCGTGGAGCGCGTCGGCTGGATACACCGGGTCCACGCCGGCTCCGGTGGCGGCTGGGTCATCACCGAGCAGATCCGCACCGTATCCGCCGAGCGGTTTCGCCGCTACGCACCAGAGATCCAGCTCTCCGCCGCCGAACTAAACGACGTGCGACACGTCGTGGCGCAAATGCTGATCATTTAAGCCGTCGTCTCGCTCGCCAGAGCGCACGCGCGACGTCGCCGCCGTAACGCCGCTGCGAATCCAAGCCGGATTTTTCGCGGTGGCGTTACGCTCGCGGACTATAAAGGGCGTCGCGGCAAAGGGGCCCAGCTTATGCTCGAGGTGATCGACAAGGGGTCCTGCACGGACACGCATCCGGTGCCGTTGCTCTTCGTGCACGGGGGCTGGCATGGCGCGTGGTGCTGGGAGCAGTTCCTGGACTTCTTCGCCGATGCGGGATACCGCGCGGTCGCGATCAGCCTGCGCGGGCACGGCACCAGCCCCACGGCCAAGCCGTTGCACAAGGTTTCCATCGCCGACTACCTCGACGACGTCCGTTCGGTCGCCGGCGACCTGGGTGGCGCCCCGGTGCTGATCGGCCATTCCCTGGGCGGCTTTGTGATCCAGCGCTACCTCGAACAGCGCAGCGCACCGGCTGCGGTGTTGGTGGGCTCCGTGCCACCGCAGGGCGTGCTCAGGTTGGCGTTGCGAGTCTGGCGCCGCCGGCCGTCGATGACCATGGAAGCGTGGGCCGACCGCACGCTGCTGAAATTCCTCGCCACCCCGGCGCTGGCCCGCGAATACCTCTTCTGCGCCGACACACCCGAGGCGATCGTCGAATCCTGCATGCAACGCACCGGAGCCGAGAGCATTCGCGCGGCCATGACCGATCCGATGGTCCGCCGCGTCAGAACCCGGCGGGTGAACACCCCGATCCTGGTCCTTGGCGCCGTGCACGACGGCTTCGTCAGCGTCGGCGATGTGCGCGCCACGGCGCGCGCCTACCGGACCAAGCCGGAATTCTTTCCCATGGGCCACAACATGATGCTCGAACCCGGATGGGCCGATGTCGCCAAACGAATCGACGCCTGGCTGGAAACGCGCAACTTGGCAAGCCACGCGTCATAGCCAGACTCGAGTCGCTGCTGCGACGAAAAGCGTTGGCATTTCAGATTTTATAGCCGTCGCGGGCAGGAAGGATCTTGCGTGCCCTTGCGCATTCCGCGCATTTATAGGAAGCCGTGTGGCCAGCGGGTCATGATAAAAACCGTTCGAGTGTCATTTGGAAGCCACCACTAATCGACTCGGCCCCCTTCTTGCGGAAGGGGGCCGAGTGCCGTTAGCGGTCACCGGCTCGCATCGGTAACCACCAACGGAGTCAGAGCAATCTGAGGAGGTTGGAAATCAACAATCCAATATTGCTTGCCAATGCCCCGCCGAAGTTGCTCAATATCAACGGAAGATTCGACACCACAGAGGGGATGCTTTGCAACAGTGACGTCAATCCAGCGCTAACGTCGTTGACGATAGGAGTCAGGGACGGCCAGCCGTTAGTGAACCCGTTCGCGAGGCCCTGGAATGCGGTTTGGAGGGCCGCGAACCCGACATTGCCCTTGGCGGTCATGATGTTCACCGCACCGGGAGCAACGATCTTTGTCGCGAGAGTTGGGGAAATAGTGTTTAATACCTGGTTGAGCAGGCCATTCGTAACCAGCAGCCCACCGGTAGGCGTCCCGTTAAGGAAGCCGTTAGCTACCGCGCCAGGAGTATTAACCAGGTTGATCAGATCGCTAGTGACCAGTGCGGCCGGACTTGGGGGTCATCGTCACAGCCTGTTATGCCGTCACAGCGGTCAGGAGAGTGTCGGTCCTTGCCGGCCGGCGAGCTGTACGTACCTAAGAAGAACCTGAGCCTGCAGGGTTTTCGGTGGACATTTGCCGATCACTTCGGAAACACGCAGCACGGCAATCCCTAAAAAGTTGCGAAAACACTGGTGAGCATGCTGCTACGCGTACGTCAGCAACATCTCTTCGATGCTGCGATAGTTCAGTTTGAAAGTACCTGCCGGTAACAAGCCCGACTCGTGCCTGCTCCTCACTCACGATAGCTGCACCCATTACTATGTGGCCGTTTGGCAAGTCATACAGCGAATAACTGAATTTGCTGTTGCTGGCTTCGCCAGCATGTAGCCGACACATCGTGATGACCTCATGCCACCAGGAGGCAATCTCACTTTTTCTCAGGATTGCCCCGACCGTCGCGACCCTCTGCCCGCCCGACCCCCATGTCACCGTCCAGGTAGACATTCCCGCGTCAAACATGCTGCGCCGGCCCACACAAAGACAAGACACCCACTACCCACGCCGGCCAGTGGGGGACGCCGAGAAGCGGCAGCCACTCACCTGGGCAACAGGGCAAGAACCCTTAATTACGCTGTCACCAAGGACGATCGCCGAATCCCAGCAGGTGATCGCCGAGAAGTATCTTCGTCAACACCGACGAAATCGCCGCACCTCGCCGGCCCGCCGACCCGGCCGCACCCGCCTACCAGACCCGCCCGATCGCGGCCCCCATCCCGATAGCGACGTTTGCTTCCCGCGCCGCGCGCCTCGGCGGGTGACCGACAACACGGCCGCACTGCCCTCGGATCGACATTCCACGATGCCCCCCAGTCGCGGGGTGCGACAGCGCCATCAAGCATTTTCGAAAGGCCAATAATTTTCGGGGCTATTTTGAGTGGATTTTTTGCTGCCAATTTCCTTCCACCACAACCAATTGCCGAGTGTATTGCACGATTTTCTCGACGTAATTCTTAGGTATGTTCACCTCTGTTACCAGCCAGAAGCACAGGGTGAACCAGATCAACAACGGCCAGTACCTGGTTTTTTCTCAAGTACGGGCTCGGACACATCGTTTTATCGGTTATGACAGGAAGGCGCGCAGATGAAGCGTAAGCAGCACAGCATGAGGCGAGACCGTCGCTCGCGCAACGTGAAGGCGGCTCGTCGTGGTCGTGTGGTCGGCCTAGGTACCGCCGCGGGTGCGTTGCTGACCGCCACCATGGCACCGGTGGTTGCGCCTTCCGCGCAGGCGGGGGTGCTGGACATGATCATCAACCCCATCATCCAACCCCTCATCGGCACCGTCAGCACCGCCGCTAACGCGGGCACCACCGCCATGAACGGCCTCGGCGCGGGTGCACTCGCGGGCCTGCAAACCGGTGCCCTCCAAGGCCTCACTAACAGCGTCAACGCCAGCGCGGCGGCCTTCCAGGGTGTGCATTCGGCTGCCCTGGCCAGCATCACCAACAGCCTTAACGCCAGCGCCGCCGCCTTTAACACCGGCGGCCTGAACGCGGCCATCGAAGGCATGCATGCCAGCGCGGCCGCGGCCCTTAGTGGTGGCGGGCTAGACGCGGCGGTCGCTGCGGCGAACTCACCTAAGGCCGCGCTGAACAACCTCGTCTACAACACGTTCGACAGCTTCTATGGCGCGGTCTACACCGCCGGCCAAACCTGGATAGCCAGCCCCACCGGCCAACAAATCGACGGAGTCATCAACACCCCGTTCGTCGCCCTGTTCGGGCGCGACCTGATCGGTAACGGCGTCAACGGATTCACCGGCACCAACACCTCACCATTAGGGCAATGGCTGCCCGTCGGCAACCTCGGCTCTGGCGGGTTCTTGTTCGGCGACGGCGGCGCCGGCGCGGCCGGTACCGCCACCAGCCCCGCCGGCGGTGTGGGCGGTTCGGCCGGGCTGATCGGCAACGGCGGTATAGGCGGCGCCGCTTTCAGCCGCGTCGGCGCCGGCGGCAACGGCGGTAACGGCGGTTTGCTGATGGGCAACGGCGGTGCTGGTGGCGCCGGTTTCAGCGGCAGCATACCCGGCAGTGCCGGTAACGGCGGTTCCGCCGGCCTCCTGTTCGGCAACGGGGGCGCCGGCGGTGTCGGTGGCAACGGAAACAATAAGGGGGGCAACGGCGGCGTTGGCGGTAACGGGGCCTGGCTGGTCGGCAACGGCGGCGCTGGCGGCGCTAGCGGCGCTGGCAGCAGCCCAACCAGCGGGCAGGGCAGCGCGGGTGGCAACGGCGGGTTCGGGGGGGTACTGGCCGGCAACGGGGGTAACGGCGGCAGCTCGTGGAACGGCCCTGAGGTCTACAGCAACCCCATCTTTGGTGGTAAGGGCGGCTACGCCGGGCTTTTGGGCCTAAACGGTGCGGCGGGCAGCACGATCCGCGGGTGATGGCCTCCCCTTACGTCCACGAATACCTAGACCACTAATCAGTAAAGGAGCAACACACATGCAACAGCTAACAGCCCTTCGGCCCCTGGTCGCCGCGGGTGCCGCGGCAGTGGGTGCCAGCCTGATCGCCCTGACACCGGCAGTCTCCAACAATGTCGCCGCCGACCTGCACCGCAGCGCCGCAGACATCCAGCAGCGGGCGGTGCAGCTGCTGAGCACCGACGATCCCGGGGTGGTCAACCCGATCCAAACCTGGATCAACGTCTTCACCGGCGCGGCCGCCAACCTACAAGCCGATTACGCGTCGGCGACCGCTTATGGTCTTGCCCCGGTGCTAGAGCAAGTCCTCGCGAACCAGGCCCACAACTACGGGACCCTGGTAATTCCCGGCTTCCAAGAATCCGCGCTACGCCTAGTTAACCTCTACACCGGAGCGGGAGCTGGAGGTTTCTGGCCGAGGTTGTTTCAGGGAATCTCCCAAGTCGGGCAGGGGGACTTCACGGACGGGTTTTTTAACATAGCCAACGATGGTCTCCCGGCGTTTCTCAATTCGTTTGGTCTCCCGCTACAAGACCTTTTGCCTCTGCTTCCGCAGGAGTTGGAGAATTTGCCGAACGCCGTGAATTTCCTGCTAGGCAACGCTTACGTGTATTTGACCGGGCAAGTCGGTCTCTTCTGGCCGGGGTATCTTGGGTATGCTCTGGGCTCGGATGTCCAGCTCGCTTCTGATGGGTTTGCCTCTGGGGACCTGCTCGCGGGGGTGACCAACTTGCTCAATATTCCGGGCGCATTCGCCGGGCAGTTCCTCAACGGTTTCACATCCTCCTTCACCGACGGTTTTGTTCCCGGTCTCCTCAGCCCGTCCACCAACATCGCCGGGGGTTGGACCGGGGGTGGCTTGTTGTATTTCTTCACCACGTATGTCCCCCAAGGTACGGCGAACTCGATCGTTTATCCCGGTGCGCCCAATATCGTGCAGGGTGGAGATCTCGCGGCGACGGTCCAGCAATTTCTGGCCCAAGCGTCCTCACTTTTCGGTTTTAACAACCCAATTACCAATCCTATCCCCAGTAACGTCGTTTGGGCGTGGCCGACACCGCAGACAGTCCTCAATCAGCTGATTAATCTCTTCCAGGCGTACGCCGGTGTCGGTGGTTTGGCTAGTGCGGCCACTGGCGCAAGCGCGGCGTTTGCCGCTCCGGCCGGGGTCGTGGGGATTGCTCCGTCGATCGCGGCCAACCTCTCCGGTCTGGCTCCGTCGATCGCGGCCGATTTCTCGGGGATTGCTCCGTCGCTCGCGGCTGAGATCGGTGGTATAGCTCCGTCGCTGGCGACGAACCTTGCCGGGACGTTGGCGCCTCAGCTGGGGACACTGGCGGCTCACCTCCTTACGTCGCTGTTCTGAGTTGCAGTGCGGGTCTGCTCGCCCAGCGCCGGTGGCAACCACGCCGGTGCTGGGCGGGTTGACCCGGCCCGCAGGAGATCCGGTAGCGGAGGTACCGATGAGCAATATCACCAGCATGGCGAGCCTGGCACTGGCAGAAGACTGGTGCCCACCAGGTGCGTACGCGGGTGCCGCCCTGGCCCGCGAGCGTCGAGAGGTGCTCGACTGGGCGCAAGCGCGTATCGACGAATTGATCGGTTTAGCCGAAGCCAAAGAACACTTCAGGATGTGGCGCACCGCACTGGAGAGCGACGGCGGCGCAGTCAGGGAAAACCACCTGGTGTTCCTCGGCGCACCCGGCATGGCGAAAAAGACGTTCGCCCGGGTGATCGGTGAGGTGTTGTTCGGCTGGGGCATGATCACCCGCCCCGAGGTCACCGTGATCAGCGCCGCCGACATCGCCACGGACGGTCCCTTGGGCAGCCCGGCCCGCAGGGTGCAGCAGGCCTGCACCCGCGCCCGCGGCGGGGTGCTGTTTATCGACGAGGCCCACCAGCTGGCCCCCGACACCGACGACCCCTCTGTAGGGGTAGAAGCGATCTACGCCCTATTGACCTGCATGGCGGCCTACCGCAACGAACTCGTGGTCATCCTCGCCGGCTACCCCCGCCCCATGCAGGACTTCTTAACCGTCCATGCCGGGCTGGCCGCCCGATTCCCCTTCACCATGACCTTCACCAGCTACACCCCGGAAGACATGGTGGATATTGGGCGTCGCTTCGCCGCTAGAGAACGCCTCGTGGTCCACGACGCGGCCTGGGAGCTGCTGGGCACCGAAGCGGCCCGGTTGCAGTCGATCCCGTACGGCAGTGGCACATTGCTCGATGCCGCCGGCAACGCCCGCTACGTACATGAGGTGGTCGGAGTGTGTCAGCGGGCGTGGGTCCGCAGACTGCACCGGTGTGCACCCAACCGCCGCGACCTCAGACAACTCGTGCGTATCGATCCTGGTGTTCTTCAGGTCAGCACCGCCGACATGGAACGCGCGATCACCGCAGCACACCCCGCCATCGCCGTACCCACCTAAAACAGCGAAACCCTAACAACACCAACACCTTCAACAACCGGACACGTCGACTCACACAACACTGCAACTCGCCCGTAGCCCCAAACAGTCAGGCATGCTAAATTTCACAGCCGCCGCCGAACCGCGCCATGTCGTGAGCGCCGGCGCGATGGAACTAACGCGGCATCAGCATTGCAAGAACCGCTACGCGCGGCAAACCATGTACGGGGGACATGTCGATGCAGCCGGCCAGCCACGCCGACGGCGGCTTGCCGTTGCGGGGCTGGCAGCGCAGGGCGCTGGTCAAGTACCTGGCCGCCCAGCCGCGAGACTTCCTGGCCGTCGCCACCCCGGGTTCTGGGAAGACGACGTTCGCGTTGCGGGTGGCCGCCGAGCTGCTCGCCCACCGCGCCGTCGACCAGGTCACCGTCGTGGTGCCCACCGAGCACCTCAAGGTCCAGTGGGCGCAGGCCGCCCAGCGGCACGGCCTTGCCCTGGACCCGCGATTCTCCAACACCAGCCCGCAGACCTCGCCGGAGTATCACGGCGTGATGGTCACCTACGCCCAGGTCGCCTCGCACCCGACCCTGCACCGGGTGCGCACCGAGCAGCGCAAGACCCTGGTCGTCTTCGACGAGATCCACCACGGCGGCGACGCCAAGACCTGGGGCGAGGCGATCCGCGAGGCCTTCGGCGACGCCACGCGCCGAGTTGCCTTGACGGGCACTCCCTTTCGCAGCGACGACAGCCCCATCCCGTTCGTCACCTACACGGCCGGCGCCGACGGGATACTCCGGTCGCAGGCCGACCACACCTACGGCTACGCCGAAGCCCTCGCCGACGGCGTGGTCCGGCCGGTGGTGTTCCTCGCCTACTCAGGGCAGGCGCGCTGGCGGGACAGCGCCGGCGAAGAGCACGCGGCGCGGCTGGGCGAGCCGCTGTCCGCCGAGCAGACCGCGCGGGCGTGGCGCACCGCGCTGGACCCGGCCGGCGAATGGATGCCCGCGGTGATCGCGGCCGCCGACGAACGGCTGCGCCACAAGCGGGCCCACGTGCCCGACGCCGGCGGCATGATCATCGCGTCGGACCGCACCGCCGCCCGCGCCTACGCCGCCCTGCTGACGAAGATGACCTCGGAGGCGCCCACGGTCGTGCTCTCCGACGACCCGGGATCGTCGGCCCGCATCACCGAATTCGCCGAGGGCACCGGCCGGTGGCTGGTCGCGGTGCGCATGGTCTCCGAAGGCGTCGACGTGCCCCGGCTGTCGGTGGGCATCTACGCCACCAGTGCCTCGACGCCGTTGTTCTTCGCCCAGGCCATCGGTCGGTTCGTGCGGTCGCGGCGGCCGGGCGAGACCGCGAGCATCTTCGTGCCGTCGGTACCCAGCCTGCTGCAGCTGGCCAGCGAATTGGAGGCGCAGCGCAACCACGTGCTCGGCCAGCCGCACCGGGAAGCCGACGATCCCCTCGATGGCGATCCCGCCGTCCGGACGCAGACCGAGAAGAGCGAAACGGACACGGGCTTCACCTCATTGGGAGCCGACGCCGAACTGGATCAGGTCATCTTCGACGGGTCCTCGTTCGGCACCGCCGCCCCGGCCGGCAGCGACGAGGAGGCCGACTACCTCGGCATCCCCGGCTTGCTCGACGCCGAGCAGATGCGCGCCCTGCTGCACCGGCGCCAGGACGAGCAGCTGCAGAGGCGCGCCGCCGCCGCGCAGGGGACGCTTATGCCGCCGGTCTCGATGCATGGCCAGCTCCGCGATCTGCGCCGCGAGCTCAACACCCTCGTCTCGGCAACCCACCACCGCACCGGCAAACCGCACGGCTGGATCCATAGCGAACTTCGCCGTCGCTGCGGAGGCCCACCGATCGCCGCCGCCACCCGCGAGCAGATCCAGGCCCGCATCGAGGCGTTGCGGCAGCTGAATTCCGAGCACTCGTGACCGGGAAGCCGAAAAGCCGTCAACCGCGGCGACTGACACACCCACGTCACCAACGTCAGATCGCTCTGTCGTTATGACGGTGCGTCACTGGCAAAACAGCTGGTAGAAGTCATCGGTTGAGCCAGGGGTGTGGTTTGGAACATGTCAGGTGACTCGCATCGGTGATACCCGATTGGGGTCCGGTGACACTCGAGTTATTGATCGTAAGCAGTACAACATGCGCATGCCATGCGCATGTGATAGTTTATGGCCATGGCAGTTGCGATTCAGATCAAAGATGTCCCCGAAGAAGTTCGCGACGCGCTGGCGGCCCGCGCCGAGGCGCGCGGCCAGTCCACCCAAACGTATCTGCGATCACTGTTGGAACGGGAGTACCAGGCGGGGCGCAACCGACAGCTCTTGGAGGCGTTGGCTGGTCATCGCAGCCTCGCTATGACAGCCGAGGAAGTGGCGACCGTCATCCGCGCCGACCGCGACGGGTGAGGTTCCTGCTGTGATCGTGGTGGACGCAGGCGTGCTGGTGTTGGCGCTCACGAGTGGCACCCCCCAAGGCGACGCGGCACGCGCAGTCCTGAACGGCGACGACGGCTGGCTCGCGCCGGCCCACATGCCGGGCGAGGTGCTACGCACCCTGCACAAGGCCGTATTGCGCCAGCAATTGAAACCAGAGGACGCCGAGGCCGCCGCCGAGGCTGTCGCCGCACTCGCAATCGAGTACGTGCTTCCCGATGCACTGCTCCTGCGCACCGTCTGGGCCTGGCGGCACAACATCTCGATCTACGACGGCCTGTATGTCGCTGTCGCCGCCGAACACTCCGCCGCCGTGATCACCCTCGACAGTCGGTTGGCAAGCGCCACTGATCAACTCGGTATACCTGTTGCGATCACTCTGCTGTAGGTCCGCCGGAGATACAGGGGCAGACGACTCGCATAACCAACAACACCAACCCACCCGAGGGCGACACGAGCTGAGAGACAGGTCGGCGTCAGGGGGCGCCCAATACCGCCAGCAGCTGCTTCTCCACCGCCGCTTGCGCGTCGGGGGCCCCGGCCGGCAACACGACGCAGAACACATCGGCCGCGGTCGACCCGAAGGTGTTGACCTTTGCCCAGACGATGTCGGCTCCCGCATTCTCCAGCGCCCGGGTCAGCAGCGCGAGCAGGCCGGGCCGGTCCATGGCGCGTACCTCCACCACCAGCTGGCCTTCGGCGGCGGTATCGAGCCACACGATGCGGGGCGGGGCGGTCGAGCGCGTGACGGGTACCCCCGCCAGCACCTCCCCCGCCCGCGCGGACGCCGGGCCGGCGGCCTCGACGGCACGCTTCTCCAGCGCGCCGAGCACATCGATGTCGCCGGCGAGGGCGCCCACGAATTGCTGACGCAGCAGTTCGGCCCCGGGCGGGGAACCGAAGTGCGGTGACACCACGAATTCGGTGATCGCGACGCCCTCGTGGCTATTCACGGTCGCCGAATGGACTCCCAGCGAGTTCAGCGCCAGCACGGCGGCGGCTTTCGACATCAATCCCCGCTGGTCCGGGGCCACCATGACCGCGTGATACGTGCGCGCGCTGTCACCCGGCGTGATCTGCACATGCACGCCGCGATCGGCCGCCAGCGAAAGGTATTGCGGCGCAGCGGGATCGACCCGCGACAGCGGCTCACCGGCCATCACCATCCGGCAGCGACGCACCAGGTCCTCGATGAGGGACGCCTTCCATTCGCTCCATACGCCGGGGCCGGTCGCCTTAGAGTCGGCCTCGGTCAGCGCGTGCAGCACCTCCAGCAGCAGCGGATCCCGACCCAGCGTTTCCGATACGGCCTCAATCGTTTTGGGGTCCTTCAGATCGCTCCGGGTGGCCACCACCGGCAGCAGCAGGTGGTGGCGGACCAGCTTCGACACGAACTCGGTGTCCGCGGGCGAAACACCAAGCCTGGCACCGACTTCCAGGGCCATCTCGGCCCCGAGCACGCTGTGATCGACGCCCCTGCCCTTGCCGATGTCGTGCAGCAGCGCGCCCAGCGCAAGCAGATCGGGCCGTGCCACCCGGGTGGCCAGCGGCGCCGCGTTGACGGCCGTCTCGACCACATGACGGTCCACCGTCCACACGTGCGCGACGTCGCGCGGCGGAAGATCGCGAATCGCGGCCCATTCCGGCATCAACCGGCCCCACAGGCCGGTGCGGTCGAGCGCCTCGATCGTCGCCACCGCGGTGGGGCCGGCCGAGAGGACAACCAGAAAGTCGTCCAATGCCTCACGGGGCCAAGGGATTGGCATCTCGGGGGGGCTGGCGGCCAGGCGGCTCAGAGTGGCGGCCCCGATGGGCAATCCGGTGTGGGCCGACGCGGCGGCAACCCGCAGCACCAGACCGGCGTCGGTCTGGGGCGAGGCATCGCGGGCGAGCACGATTTCTCCGGCATACTCCACGACGCCCTCGTCCAGGGGCCGCCGCTTGGGCCGTCGCACCAGGGCCGACACGCCGCGCCGCGGCAGCGCGTTTTCGGCGGTCCGCAGGCCCGTTTCGGCGTGGTAGGCGATGGTCCGGCCGGCGCCGGACAGCATGCGCGCCAGGTCGAACCTGTCGCCGAAATGCAAAGCCGCGCTGATCTCGTCGGCGAACTGGGCCAGCAACAAATCACGCCCGCGGCCAGACACCCGATGCAGCTCGGTGCGCACGTCGAGCAGCGTCACGTACGCCGCGTCCAGCGAGCCCGCCGGCATGTCCGGGTTGGCCATGCCGCGGCGGTCGATGAGCTGAGCGACCGCCAGCGCGTCGAGCAGCTGCACATCGCGAAGGCCGCCGCGCCCCGATTTCAGGTCCGGCTCGGCCCGTTGCGCGATCCGCCCGCAACGCTGCCAGCGGCCATACGTCAGCTGGACAAGCTCGTCCATCCGGGATCGAATCGCGCTGCGCCACTGCCGTCGCGCCCCGTCGATCAACTCGGCCGACAGCTGCGCGCCGCCGGCGATGTGCCGCGCATCCAGCATGCCCAGGGCCACCACCATGTCGGTGTTGGCGACGCCCAGCGCCCCGGACACGGTCCGCACGCTGTGGTCGAGCCGAACGTTGGCGTCCCACAACGGATACCACAGCCGATCCGCGACCCGCTGCAACTCATCCGCGGGCTTGTCGTCGTGCAACAGCATGAGATCCAGATCGGAATACGGCAACAGCTCACGCCGGCCCAGACCGCCGATTCCAACGATCGCGAAGCCGCTGTCGTCGGTGATCCCGATCTCCGCCGCCTTGGCGGTCAGCCACGACTCGTGCAGATCCAGCCAGGCTTGGCGCAGCCCGGCCGCGTCCAGCCCAAGGCCGTCCGACAGCAGCTGGCGCCGTGAGGCGGCCAAATCGCTTGCCGCGCAGCCTATCTTCGATACTCCGGACGGGTCGGGCCGGCTCGGGTTCATGACCTCCCGGCCCGCCCGGGTTGGATCAGCAATGTGCGGTTGGCGTCACAGGGCATCGGTCCCGCGTTCACCGGTGCGCACCCGCACGATGGTTTCCACCGGGCTGACCCAGACCTTGCCGTCACCGATCTTGCCGGTGCGGGCGGCCCGAACGATGCTGTCCACGACCTTGTCGACGATGGAGTCGTCCACGACGACCTCGATCCGAACCTTCGGCACGAAGTCGACCGAGTACTCGGCGCCCCGGTAAACCTCGGTGTGGCCCTTCTGCCGTCCGTAGCCTTGTATTTCGCTGACCGTCATACCCAGGACGCCCGCGTCCTCCAGGCTGGTTTTGACGTCGTCGAGGGTGAACGGCTTCACGATCGCGGTGATCAGCTTCATTTCTGCTCTGCCTCCACTCTCTCGCCAACTAACTCCCCGCCATTACGAGTGTCCTCCACGGTCACCCGGGGAGGAAGCACCGACCCCGTGACCACAGCGAAATCGTATCCGCTCTCGGCGTGCTCGGCCTCATCGATGCCCGAGGCCTCTTCCTCGGCGCCAAGCCGCAGCCCGATGGTGTATTTCAGGACCAAGGCGATGATCAGGGTGACGATGCCGGAGTAGAAGAGAACGGCGAACGCGCCGATCGCTTGGCGTTCCAGCTGCGCCCAACCGCCGCCGTAGAACAATCCCTTGGAGACGCCCGCGACGCCGTTGATGGCCGGGGACTCTGGAGCGGCGAGCAGACCGACCAGCAGCGTGCCCGCCAGACCGCCGACCAGGTGTACCCCGACCACGTCGAGCGAGTCATCGAAGCCGAGCCTGAACTTCAGCCCGACCGCCAGCGCGCACACCACACCGGCCACCGCGCCGACCACCAGGGCGCCCAGCACGTTGACCGACGAGCACGACGGCGTGATCGCGACCAGCCCGGCCACGATGCCCGACGCCGCGCCCAGCGTCGTGGCCTTGCCGTCGCGGATCCGCTCGGTGAGCATCCAGGCGAGCATGGCCATGGCCGTGGCGACGGTGGTCGTCATGAAGGTCGACCCGGCGACACCGTTGGAGCTGGTGGCCGAACCGGCGTTGAACCCGTACCAGCCGAACCACAGCAATCCCGCGCCGAGCATGACGAACGGCAGGTTGTGCGGGCGGAACAACGTCGTGGGCCAGCCGCGGCGCTTGCCGAGGACGATCGCGAGCACCAGGCCGGCCACACCGGAATTGATGTGAACCGCGGTCCCGCCGGCGAAGTCGATCGCGTGCAGCTTGTTGGCGATCCAGCCGCCGTGCTCGGACGCGAACCCGTCGAAGGCGAAAACCCAATGGGCGACGGGGAAGTAGACGAACGTCGCCCACAGCCCGGCGAACACCAGCCAGGCGCTGAACTTCAGCCGGTCGGACACCGCCCCGGAGATCAGCGCCACCGTGATGATCGCGAACATCAGCTGGAATGCCACGAACACCGTCGCGGGGAGGGTGCCCGCCAGCGGGATGTCGGTCGCCGCGGTGCCCTTGCTCGGATCGGCGGCCACGGCGTTGACGCCGATGAGACCCTTTAGGCCCCAGTAGCTTGTGGGCTTGCCCATCACGTTGCCGACGTCGTCGCCGAACGCGATCGAGTAACCGTAGAGCACCCACAGCACGGTGACGACGCCCATCGCGCTGATGCTCATCATGAGCATGTTCAGCACGCTCCTGGCGCGCACCATGCCGCCGTAGAAGAACGCCAGACCCGGCGTCATCAACAGCACCAACGCGGAACTCGCCAGCATCCAGGCGGTATCGCCGGTATTGGGCTGGCCCAGCATCGGGTATGTCACTCGCTCTCTCCTCCGGTCGGCCCGCACTTAGCCGTCAGACACGCGTCTGATGACCTGATCTGTGAACCTTGCGCAATGGTTGTTTCGGCGATGGGGCCGCCGTGTTTCGGTGGGATTAACGTCCCACTCGCCGTGTAAGGGCTTCAGCCGAGCAGGGCGTCCACGAACGCGGCGGGCTCGAACGGCGCCAGATCGTCGGGGCCTTCGCCGAGCCCGACCAACTTCACCGGCACCCCGAGTTCCTGCTGGACGCGGAAAACGATGCCGCCCTTGGCCGTTCCGTCCAGCTTGGTCAGCACCGCGCCGGTGATGTCGACGACGTCCGCGAACACCCGGGCCTGGGCCAGCCCGTTCTGCCCGATGGTGGCGTCGAGCACCAGCAGCACCTCGTCGACCGCGGCGCGGCGGGTCACCACGCGCTTAACCTTGTCGAGTTCGTCCATCAGCCCGACCTTGGTGTGTAGCCGCCCGGCGGTGTCGATGACCACCACGTCGGCCCCCGAGGCGATGCCCTCGTCGACGGCGTCGAACGCGACCGAGGCCGGGTCGGCGCCTTCGGCCCCGCGCACCACCTCCGCACCCACCCGGGAGGCCCAGGTCTGCAGCTGGTCGGCCGCCGCGGCCCGGAAGGTGTCGGCCGCGCCGAGCACGACGCGCCGCCCGTCGGCGACCAACACCCGCGCGAGCTTGCCGACGGTGGTGGTCTTCCCGGTGCCGTTGACGCCGACGACCAGCAGCACCGACGGGTGGTCATCGTGCGGCAGGGCGCGGATCGCGCGGTCCATGTCGGGTCGCAGCTCGTTGATCAGCACGTCGCGGAGCACGGCCTTGGCGTCGGCCTCGGTGCGGACGTTGCCGCCGGCCAGCCGGCTGCGCAGCTGCGAGATCACCGACGCGGTGACGACCGGGCCCAGGTCGGCGACCAGCAGCGTGTCCTCGACGTCCTGCCACGAGTCCTCGTCCAGGTCGCCGCCGCCGAGCAGGCCCAGCACGCTGCGCCCGAACGCGTTCTGCGACCTGGCCAGCCGCCCGCGGAGTCGCTCCAGGCGGCCCTCGGGAGGCGCGATGGCCTCGATTTCGGGGGCCTCCGGTGCGGGCGGTGCGGGTTCCGGGAGTTCGACGTCGGAGATCGTGCGCCGCGGGGCGTCCCGGGGAACGGTCGCGTGGTCGCCCACCGCGGGCAGCCCGCTGGTGTCGACGCCCTGGGTGAACGTGATGCCCGAGGACGCGGTGTAGCCGCCGGAGCGGTCGATGGCGTCGCGTTGCGGCCGGGCCAGGCTGATCTTCCGCCGGCGGTAGCGCACCAGGCCGAAGACCAGCGCGGCGATGACGAGCAGGACGGCTATGACCGCGATGGCGATCCAAAGACCTTGCGACACGCCGACAATCCTTCCAGCCGCGGTTATTCGGCGCGCTCAGGGGGCGCTGGGTGTGCGTCCTGGGCGTCGGGTGTGCGTCCAGGGCGACGAAATCGCCCGCCGAAATCCCGCCGTCAGTTCACAACGAAAGCCGTCAGTTCACATTCGAGCGTTCCCGGACGTCCCGGACGTCTCGGACGTCCCGGGCCTCTAGGTCGAGCTCGAGACCAGCTGCTCCACCTGCTGGCCGCGCATCCGCTGGGAGATCACCGCGGTGATGCCGTCGCCCTGCATGGTCACGCCGTACAGCGCGTCGGCGACCTCCATCGTCGGCTTCTGGTGGGTGATGATGATGATCTGCGACCGGGCCCGCAGCAGTTCGAACAGGCCGATCAGGCGGCGCAGGTTGGTGTCGTCGAGCGCGGCCTCCACCTCGTCCATGATGTAGAACGGCGACGGGCGGGCCCGGAAGATCGCCACCAGCATCGCCACCGCCGTCAGCGCCTTCTCGCCCCCGGACAGCAACGACAGCCGGGTGACCTTCTTGCCCGGCGGCCGGGCCTCCACCTCGATGCCGGTGGCGAGCATGTCGTCGGGGTCGGTCAGCCGCAGCCGGCCCTCCCCGCCGGGGAACAGCACGGTGAACACGTCGGCGAATTCGCGTTCCACATCGGTGAATGCGTCGCTGAACACCTGCAGGATGCGGGCATCGACGTCGGCGACGACGCCGAGCAGATCCTTGCGGGCGGCCTTGACGTCCTCTAGCTGGGTGGACAGGAAGTTGTAGCGCTCCTCCAGCGCGGCGAACTCCTCCAGCGCCAGCGGGTTGACCCTGCCCAGTTCGGCCAGCTCACGCTCGGCCCGTTTGGCCCGGCGCTCCTGGGTGGCCCGGTCGTAGGGAATCGGAGCGGGCGCGAAAACCTGCTCGCCGCGCTCGCGGGCCTGCTCGTATTCGGCCATCTCCAGGTCGGTGGGCGGCAGCTGATTCTCCGGACCGTATTCGGCGATCAGGTCGTCGGGCGACATTCCGAACTGCTCGAGCACCATCTGCTCGAGCTGCTCGATGCGCAGCGCCGCCTGGGCGTTGGCCACCTCGTCGCGGTGCAGCGCATCGGTCAGGGTGGCCACCCGGGCGCCCAGCGCGTTCACCTCCTCGCGCACCGCCGCCATCGCCGCCGAACGCCGCTGGCGTTCGGCGACCAGCGCGTCGCGGATCGCCGACGCCGCGTCCACCACCCGATGCAGCCGCCCCGCCAGCAGCCGGCCGGCGTCGGCCACCGCCGCCGCCACGGCGGCCGCCCGCAGTCGCGCCGCGCGCGCCTGCTCCGCGCGCAACCGCGCCTCGCGTTCGGCGGCGGCGGCGCGGCGCAACGAATCCGCCCGCCCGCGTACCGCGTTGGCTCGTTCCTCGGCGGTGCGCACCGCAAGCCGCGCCTCCACCTCGACGCCGCGGGCGCTTTCGGCGGCGGCGGCGATGCGCTGCCGGACCTCCGCATGGCTGGGCTCCGTCGCGTGCACGTGCTGGGTCTGCTGGGCGTTGCGCAGCCGGGTTTCGAGTTCGGTGACCTCCTCGAGGGTCTGCGCGCGCCCGGCCTCCCACTCCTCGCGCTGGCGCAGCAACCTGGTCCGGTCCTCTTCGGCCGTGCGGGCCTCCTGTCCGAGCCGGCCCAGCTGCTCGTACATCGCCGAGATCGTGGTGTCGGATTCGTTGAGCGCGGCCAGCGCCTGTTCGGCGGAGTCCTGACGGGCGGCCTGCTCGGCCAGCGCGCCGGACAGCGCCGCGGTCAGCTGAGCCACCCGCGCCTCGGCGGCGGCGAGTTCGCTGCCGGCCCGGTCGATTTCGGAGGTGAGCTCCAGCGTGGACAGTTTGCGGTCCGAACCCCCGCTCACCCAGCCGGCGCCCACCAGGTCACCGTCGAGCGTGACCGCGCGCAGCTCGGGACGCGCCGCCACCAGATCCAGCGCCTCGCCGAGGTCGTCGACCACCGCGACGCCCGACAGCATGGCAATCATCGCGCCGCGCAGCCGCGGGGGCGCGTCGATCAGGTCGAGCGCCCACGAAGCGCCATGGGGCAGCGCGGCGGCCGACGCGGGCGGATCGGCCGGCCAGTCGCCCAACACCAGGGCGGCGCGGCCGCCGTCGGCTTCCTTGAGCGCGGCCACCGCGGAACGGGCCGCGCCGAAGCTTTCAGCGGCCAGCGCGTCGGCCGCCGACCCGAGGACCGCGGCCAGCGCCGCCTCGTAGCCGGACCGGACCTTGACCAACTTGGCGATCGGGCCGAATAGGCCTGTGCCGCCGCGGTTTTGGGCAAGCCAGGCCGCGCCGTCCTTGCGCTCGAGCCCCACCGAGAGCGCGTCGATGCGGGCCCGCAGCGAAGCCACTTCCCGTTCGGCGCCCCGCTCGGCCGATTGCAGTTCGGCGACGCGTTCGTCGGCCAGCCGCAGCGCGGTGATGGTCCGCTCGTGGTGCTCGTCAAGGCCCATCTCGCCCTGGTCCAGTTCACCCACGCGCGCCTGCACGGTTTCGTATTCGGCTCGGGTCCGCTGCGCGCGGGTGGCGGCCTGTTCGATGCGGTCGGACAGCCGCGCGACGCTGTCGTCGATCGATTCGATGCGCGTCCGCATCGTCTCCACCTGACCGGCCAGCCGCGCCAGTCCCTCGCGGCGGTCCGCCTCGGCCCGCACCGCCGCCAGATGGGCCCGGTCGGCCTCGGCGGCCTCGCGCTCGCGCTCGGCCAGTTCGGCGCGCGCGGCGTCCAGGCGGGTGCGCGCCGCGGCCAGCTCCGCCAGCAGCTGACGCTCGGCCGCCTCGACCTGTTGCGCCTCGGCTTCCAGCTCCTCGGGTTTCCTGGCGTCCGCATCGCCGGCCGTCGCCGGCTCGACGTCGAGGTGCTGGGCGCGTTCGCTGGCGATGCGCACGGTGGCGGCCACGCGCTCGGCGAGCGCGGACAGCCCGAACCAGGTGTGCTGGACCGACTCCGCCCGGACCGAGAGCTCGGCCAGCGCGGTCTCGTGCGCGGTCAGCTCCTCGGTGGCGACCGCCAGGCGGGAGGCGGCCTCGTCGTGCTCGCGGCGCATGGCGGCCTCGGCCTCGAAGATGGCGCCGCGCTCGGTCTGCCGGCCGACCAGGTCGTCGGCGGCCAGCCGCAGCCGGGCGTCGCGCAGGTCGGCCTGGATTTTCGCGGCCCGCTGGGCCATTTCGGCTTGACGCCCGAGCGGTTTGAGCTGGCGGCGCAGCTCGGTGGTCAGGTCGGTGAGCCGGGCCAGGTTCGCCGACATGGAGTCGAGCTTGCGCAGCGCCTTCTCCTTGCGCTTGCGATGCTTGAGCACGCCCGCCGCCTCTTCGATGAACGCGCGGCGATCCTCGGGTCGCGACTGCAGGATCTGGTCGAGCTTGCCCTGCCCGACGATGACGTGCATCTCGCGGCCGATTCCCGAGTCGCTCAGCAGCTCCTGGACATCCATCAAACGGCAACTGCTGCCGTTGATTTCGTATTCGCTGGCGCCGTCGCGGAACATCCGCCGCGTGATCGACACCTCGGAGTACTCGATCGGCAGCACATTGTCGGAGTTGTCGATGGTGACGGTGACCTCGGCGCGGCCCAGCGGGGCCCGCGACGAGGTGCCGGCGAAGATGACGTCCTCCATCTTTCCGCCGCGCAGCGTCTTTGCCCCCTGCTCGCCCATGACCCACGCCAGGGCGTCGACGACGTTGGACTTGCCGGAACCGTTGGGCCCGACGACCGCGGTGATGCCCGGCTCGAAGCGCAGAGTCGTCGGCGAAGCGAAGGACTTGAAGCCCTTCAGCGTCAGACTCTTGAGGTACACGGCGTGCCAGACTACCGCTCAAATTGCCCGGACCCCGCTCACCGAGGGGTGTCGGATGGCCCCTAAACGGGCCCGCCGCCCGCGGGTCGACGCACTGGCCACAGCGGCCTCACGAGTCACTGAAAGGCGGGGCGGTGGGCGCCGCGGCTCCCGCGCGCCCGCGCGCCCGCGCGCCGCGCTCCGCGGCTCCCGCGAGCGTCACGCCAGCGTGGCAGTGCGCGCCGAGCGCCACGCTGGCGTGACGCTCGGCGCGGCGGGGCCGCCCGGCGCCGCCCGGCCCCGGCGGGCCGCCGCCTTTTCAGCGCTCGACGAACCCGGTGAAGCTCTCCGCTGTCGGCGAAAAGTCGGCGACGACGTTGTCGACGCGGCCCGGCCTGGCAGGCCACGAGGCGCCGCCCCGCAGCAGCTCCAACAGTTTCTCGCCGGCCTCGCGCGGTCCCTGCGCCACCACCAGCACGCGGCCGTCGGGCCGGTTGGCGGCGTACCCGGTGAGGCCAAGCTCGAGCGCCCGGCAGCGGGTCCACCAGCGAAAACCAACGCCTTGGACCGCGCCGTGCACCCAGGCGGTCAGCCGGACGTCAGGCTCCGGCATGGTTTGTCTCGGAGGCGACCTCGAAGTCGACGGTGGTGCCGGACTTCAGCGTGCGCCCTACCGTGCACACGGCGTCGACGGCCCGGTTGACGACGACCAGCACGCGTTGCTTCTCGTCCTCGGACAATCCGGACAGGTCGACCTCGAGGGTCTCCTCGAGCAGTGGATAGCGTTCCTGCTCGCGGTCCGCGGCGCCGGATACCCTGACCACCGCCCCGTAGTCGTCGCCGAGCCGGCGGGCCAGCGGCTCGTCGGTGGACATGCCGCTGCACGCGGCGAGTGCGATCTTGAGCAGCTCGCCGGGGGTGAACACCCCGTCGACGTCCTCGGAGCCGACGAGCACCTGCGCGCCGCGCGAGCTATGCCCCGTGTAGCGGCGCGATCCGGTGCGTTCCACCCACAGTTGCGTCATGCCTTCTTTCTACTTGACCCCCAGACTGACCCTCAGAGACCCCGTGAGCGTGCGCAGAATGTCACGCTGCGCCGGCGTGTCGTGTGCAAACACGCACGCTCGGCGCAAAAAAGTTAGGGCCGCCGCTGGCAGCGCGGGCAGTAGAACGACGAGCGGTTCATGAACTTCTCCCGGCGCATCACCGCGCCGCAGCGCCGACAGCCCTCGCCGTCGCGGCCGTAGGCGTCCAGCGAGCGGTCGAAGTAGCCCGACTCGCCGTTGACGTTGACGTACAGCGAGTCGAACGAGGTGCCGCCCTTGGCCAGGGCGTCGCGCATCACGTCGGCGGCGGCGTCGAGGACGGCGGTCAGCCGACCGCGGCTGAGCGTGGCGGCGATCCGCGCGCCGTGCACCTTGGCCCGCCACAGCGCCTCGTCGGCGTAGATGTTGCCGATGCCGGAGACGACGGTCTGGTCCAGCAGCTGGCGCTTGAGCTCGGAATGCTTGCGCCGCAACACCTTTACCACCGCGTCGGCGTCGAACCTGGGGTCCAGCGGGTCGCGCGCCAAGTGGGCGACGGGCAGAGGCACCACGCTGCCGTCCACGGTCACCAGGTCGGCGAGCATCCACCCGCCGAAGGTGCGCTGGTCGGCGAAGCTCAGCACGGTGCCGTCGTCGAGCAGCGCGGAGATGCGGACGTGGTCGGCGCGCGGCACCGCCCCCAGCAGCATCTGGCCGCTCATGCCGAGGTGCACGACGAGCGCGGTGTCGCCGTCGAGCAGCAGCCACAGGTACTTGCCGCGCCGATCGGTTCCGGTAATCCGCGCGTCGAGCAGCCGGGCGGTGAGGTCGGCGGGCCCGGCCTCATGGCGGCGCACCGCGCGGGGATGATGCACGCGCACCGCGGCGATCGTCTTGCCCACGATGTGGGCCTGCAAGCCGCGGCGCACCACCTCGACTTCGGGCAGCTCGGGCATCTAGTGATGATCGCAAGCGCGGCGAAGCCGGGCGAAGCGGGTCATCACCATCAACTTAGACGGGGGTTTTCCCCGCGGTGTCGAGCACGTCGAGCGCCTTCCAGGTCGCCGCCGCGGCCTTTTGCTCGGCCTCCTTCTTGGAGCGGCCCACGCCCGACCCGTATTCGGTGTCCATGACGACGACGATCGCGGTGAACTCCTTGTCGTGGTCCGGGCCCGTGGAGGTCACCACGTAGGACGGCGCGCCCAGGCCACGGGCGGCGGTCAGCTCCTGCAGGCTGGTCTTCCAGTCCAGCCCGGCGCCGAGCGTGGGCGCGGCGTCCAGCAGCGGGCCGAACAGCCGCAGGATCACCGCACGCGCCGTCTCGATGCCGTGCTGCAGATAGATGGCGCCGAGCAGCGACTCCATGCCGTCGGCCAGGATGCTCGACTTGTCGGCCCCGCCGGTGTTGGCCTCGCCACGGCCCAGGTACAGGTGGGCGCCGAGGCCCTGGTCGGACAGGTTGCGGGCGACGTCGGCCAGCGCCTGGGTGTTGACCACGCTGGCCCGCAGCTTGGCCAGGTCGCCCTCCGACCGGTCGGGGTGGCGATGGTAGAGCTCGTCGGTGATGGTCAGGCCCAGGACGGCGTCGCCGAGGAATTCCAGCCGCTCGTTGGTCGGCAGCCCGCCGTGCTCGTAGGCGTAGCTGCGGTGCGTCAACGCCAGCGACAGCAACTCGTCGGGCAGGTCGACCCCGAGCGCGTCGAGCAGGGCCTGTCGCGCGGTCACCGCTCGTCCCGCGGGGTGTCCGGCGCCAGCATGTCCGCCAACTTGGCCCACCGCGGGTCGACGCGGTCGTGGTGATGCCCGGGCTCGGCCGCGAGCGAAACGCCGCATTCGGGGCACAATCCGGGGCAATCGGGCCTGCACACGGGCGAGAACGGCAGGTCCAGCCCGACGGCGTCGATGATGGACTGCTCCAGGTCGATCGTGTCGTCGACGATGTGGCCCACCTCGTCGTCCTCGGTGGTCGCCTCGGTCGCGCTGTCCGGATAGGCGAAGAGTTCGGTCAGCCCGACGTGGACGCGCCCGTTGACCTCGGTCAGGCAGCGGGCGCATTCGCCGACGGTGGGCGCGGCGACCGTCCCGGTCACCAACACGCCCTCGGAGACGGACTCGACCCGCAAGTCTAGTTCCAGGGGGGCGCCCCGGTCGACCGCGATCATGTCCAAGCCGATGCGCGTGGGGCTGGGCACGGTGTTCCGCAGGGTGACCATGGCGCCCGGGCGCCGCCCGAGTCGGGTGAGGTCGACCGTCGTCGGCGCGGTGGAACGGCGCTGCGCCGTGTTGCTGTGCTGCCGCGTCATAGAAGGAATCCTACGGCGCACGCCGCGTAATGCCAGGGCGTTGACCGGCCGCTCGAAGCTACCGCGTCGCGTAGTCGTGCGTCCCGGCCGCCGTCCGGAGCTGGTGGCGACCGCGCCCGACGGACCGCAGCGTGCCGTTGAGGAACTCCTCGAACTCGGCGAGCTTGTTGTCGACGTAGATGTCGCACTCGCCCCGCAGCCGGTCGGCCTCGGCGTGCGCGGTGTCGATGAGCCGCGTGGATTCCGCGTTGGCCGCCTCCACCACGCTGTTCTGCGACACCAGGCGCTGCTGCTCCTTGATGCCCTCCTGGACGGCCTTCTCGTAGGAGATGTTGCCGTTTTCGATCAGCCGGTCGGCCTCGGCCTGGGCGCGGCCGACGCTGGCCTCATACTCGCGCTTTGCGGCGGTGGCGATCCGGACCGACTCCTCCCGGGCCTCGCCGACCATCCGCTCGCTGTGCTGGCGCGCCTCGGCCACCATCCGGTCCGCCTGCGCTTTCGCGTCCGAGAGGAGCCTGTCGGCCTCCGCGCGGGCGTGGTTGAGCATCGACTCCGACTCGGTGGTCGCCGAGGAGACCATGGATTCGGCGTGGGTCTTGGCGTCCTGCAGCATCGAATCGCGCGCGTCGAGCACGTCCTGGGCGTCGTCCAGCTCGCCGGGGATGGCATCTTTGATGTCGTCGATCAGCTCCAGCACGTCGCCGCGGGGCACGACGCAGCCGGCCGTCATCGGCACGCCGCGGGCCTCTTCGACGATGGCGCCCAATTCGTCCAGCGCTTCAAACACTCGGTACACGGCCATACCCTCCTGGCGTCTGCAAAAATCCTGTTGTTACCAGTGTGCCTGGTGTTACCTTTGTGACGGCGGTGGTACGGCCGGTGTGTCGGGCATTGGGCCACGCATCGTGGCAAACCGCACCCAAACCGCACCACAAATACGCATTCTTCCAGGACTTCCACCGCCGCGCCCGCGCAGGCCGGCCGGGCGGTCGATAACGCCGCGATACCCTGGGTCGGTGAACGGGCCCACGGACCGAGGCAACGACAACGTGACTCCACCGACGCTATATATCTTTCCCCACGCCGGTGGCTCGGCGAGTTTTTACGTCCCCTTTGCCAAGGCGCTTTCCCCGGACATGAAGCGAATTGCCGTCCAATATCCCGGCAAGAGCGATCGCGGCTTGACGCAGCTCAACAGCATTCCCGAACTTGCCGAAGAAATCTTCGACATGATGGCGCCGGCGGTCAAAACCACAGGTCGGGTGGCCTTTTTCGGTCACAGCATGGGCGGGCTGGTGGCCTTCGAAGTGGCGCTGAAATTCCAATCGGCCGGATACCCGGTCGACGCGCTCTTCATCTCGTCGTGCGCGGCGCCGGGCCACATCCGATACAAGGAATTGCGGGGATCCGACCACGAGATATTGAATCTGGTCGCCCGGGTGACCGAGACGAATCCCGAGCGCCTGGCAAATGATGCATTCGCCTCGAACATCCTGCCCACCCTGCAGAGCGTCCGGGCCATCGCGAACTACACCCGCCCGCCGGAGGTGACGGTCTCGTGCCCGATCCACTCGTTCGTCGGGGACAACGACATCATCGTCGCCGAGGAGAACATGGCGGCCTGGGCGGAGCGCACCACCAAGGAGTTCTCCATCCGGGTGTTCCCCGGGGACCACTTCTACCTCAACAGCAATTTGCCAGAGCTGGTGAAGGAGATCGAGGAGATAATCCTCGATCGACGCGGAGATAGTTAGCTGAACCGGACGCGCCCCGGGATCCTGCGGTCCGCCCGGGGTACTGACGCCCGTGACCTGCGGGAACGCGTGACACCGGTCACAGCCGTCCGCATCCGCCGCCATCCGGGGGCCGAACGGCCGCGCGAAACCTGTGGATTTTTCAAATACCACCACGGGACCACCCAAAATTGCATACGTTGCTTCGAGAGACGGGTGGTCCGGGGGTAACAATCGTCGCAGTTTGTGGCCATCCGGCTCCTGTGCGCCGACGTTTCCAACCAGCAGCTGCCCGTGTGCCCGGGGGGGCTCCGATAAAGGCCCGCGAAAGCCGCTCCACGGGGCGGCGGCCAAGCGCGCGCGGATAGCGCCGACGGCGAAACGGGAAGGTAGCGCAATGCGGGTGAGCCCCTCATCGATGCCGGGTTTGCTGCAGAAGCTGGCCGACCGGCGACCCGATGCGGCGGCGTCCACGTACGTCGGCCCCGAGCGGTGCCCGGCGAGGTTTGCTGCGCGGGTCCACCGGCGGGGTGTGGTGGCATGACGTCCAGCATCCGGAGCGAAGCCGACCTTCGTCACTGGCTGGTCGACTATCTGGTGACGAATATCGGCCGCACGCCGGACGAGGTCGACCCCGAACTGTCGCTGTCCGACCTTGGCGTGAGCTCTCGCGAGTCGGTCGTGTTGTCCGGTGAATTGTCGGAGTTGCTGGGGAGGAAGGTGTCTCCGGTCGAATTCTGGGAGCACCCGACGATCAACGCGCTGGCCGCCTACCTCACCGCGCCCACGCCCGACCCCGAGGCCGACGCCGACGGCAAGCGCCCGGCGCAGAACTCGCTCGACGAACCGATCGCCGTCATCGGGATGGGATGCCGCTTCCCCGGGGGCATCTCGGGACCGGAAGCGTTCTGGCGGTTCCTGGTCGGCCGCGGATGCTCGATCTCGGAGGTGCCGGACGAAAGGTGGCGGCCGTTCGAAAACGGCTCGCCCGAGGTGGCGGCGGCCTTGGCCCGCACCACGCGGTGGGGCTCGTTCCTGCCCGACGTCGACGCCTTCGACGCGGAATTCTTCGAGATCTCTCCCAGTGAAGCGAACAAGATGGACCCCCAGCAGCGTCTGCTGCTGGAAGTGGCCTGGGAAGCCTTGGAGCACGCCGGCATTCCGCCGAGCTCGCTGCGCCGGTCGCAGACCGGGGTGTTCGCGGGGGCGTGCTCGAGCGAATACGGCGCCATCGCCTCCGGCGATCTGTGCCAGTTCGACGCCTGGAACAACACCGGCGGCGCGATGAGCATCATCGCCAACCGCCTCTCCTACTTCCTCGACCTGCGGGGCCCGTCGGTGGCGGTGGACACCGCCTGTTCGTCGTCGCTGGTGGCCATCCATCTGGCCTGCCAAAGCCTGCGCACCCAGGATTCGCATCTGGCCATCGCCGCCGGGGTGAACGTGTTGTTGACCCCGGCGGTATTTCACGGGTTCGATCACGCCGGCGCGTTGTCGCCGACCGGCAAGTGCCGGGCGTTCGACGCCGCCGCCGACGGGTTCGTCCGCGGCGAGGGCGCCGGCGTGGTGGTGCTCAAGCGGTTGACCGACGCCCAACGCGACGGCGACCCCGTCCTCGCGGTGATCTGCGGCTCAGCCGTCAATCAGGATGGCCGGTCCAACGGACTGATGGCCCCCAACCCGGCGGCGCAAATGGCGGTGCTGCGCGCCGCCTACACCAACGCGGGGATGCAGCCGAACGAGGTCGACTACGTCGAAACCCACGGCACCGGAACGCTGTTGGGCGATCCGATCGAAGCGCGCGCGCTGGGCACGGTGCTGGGCCGCGGCCGCCCCGCGGACTCTCCCCTGCTTCTCGGCGCGGTCAAGACGAACATCGGCCACACCGAGGCGGCGGCCGGGATCGCGGGCTTCATCAAGACGGTGCTGGCGTTGCAGCGCGGCCAGATTCCGCCGAATCAGCGCTTCGAAAGCCCGAACCCGCACATTCCGTTCGCCGACTTGCGGATGAAAGTTGTTGACAACCAAGCTGACTGGCCGCAGACGCGGCACCCACGCCGGGCCGGGGTGTCCTCATTCGGATTCGGCGGAACCAATGCGCATGTGGTGCTCGAGCAGGGCCAGGAGGTCGCACCGGCGCCGCGGCCGACGCCCGATCCGGGCATCTCGACGTTGATCGTGGCGGGCAAGACCCCGCAACGGGTGGCCGCGACGGCGACGGCGCTGGCCGAGTGGATGGAAGGCGCCGGGGCCGAGGTGGCCCTGGCCGAGGTGGCGCACACGCTCAACCATCACCGGGCGCGGCAGTCCAAGTTCGGCACGGTGGTCGCCCGCGATCGCGCGCAGGCGGTCGCCGGGTTGCGTGCCTTGGCGGCCGGCCAGCACTCCCCCGGGGTGGTCGGCCCGCAGGAAAGCGAGGAAGCGGGACCGGGAACGGTGTTCGTCTACTCGGGCCGCGGCTCGCAGTGGGCCGGCATGGGTCGCCAATTGCTGGCCGACGAGCCCGCTTTCGCCGCGGCCGTCGCCGAGTTGGAGCCGGTCTTCGTCGAGCAGGCCGGGTTCTCGCTGCACGACGTGCTGGCCACCGGCAAGGAACTGGTCGGGATCGAGCAGATCCAGCTCGGCCTGATCGGCATGCAGCTGACGCTGACCGCGTTGTGGCGCTCCTACGGCGTGCAGCCCGACGTGGTGATCGGGCACTCGATGGGCGAGGTGGCCGCCGCGGTGGTGGCCGGGGCACTGACGCCCGCCGAGGGACTGCGGGTGACCGCAACCCGCTCGCGGCTGATGGCGCCGCTGTCCGGGCAGGGCGGAATGGCCCTGCTCGGATTGGACGTGGCCGCGACCGAGGCGTTGATCGCCGAATACCCGCAAGTGACGTTGGGCATCTACAACTCGCCGCGCCAGACCGTGATCTCCGGACCCACCGGGCAGATCGACGAGTTGATCGCCCGGGTGCGTGGCCAGAACCGGTTCGCCAGCCGGGTCAATATCGAAGTGGCACCGCATAATCCGGCGATGGACGCGCTGCAGCCGGCGATGCGCGCGGAGCTGGCCGACCTGGTTCCGCAGCCACCGACCATCCCGATCATCTCCACCACCTACGAAGACCTCGACACCCGCGCGGTGTTCGACGCCGAGCACTGGGCCACCAACATGCGCAACCCGGTTCGCTTCCAGCAGGCCATCGCTCATGCCGGAAGCCCAGCCGGTGGGCCCTATCACACCTTCATCGAAATCAGTGCGCATCCCCTGCTGACCCAGGCCATCAGCGAGACCATGCAGATCGCCCAGCACGGAAGCAAGTACACGAGCGTCGGCACGTTGCAGCGCAACGCCGACGACACCATCGCGTTCCGCACCAGCCTCAACACGGTGCGGACCACCCGGCCGCCGCAGACGCCGCATCCGCCGGAGCCGCACATCCAGATCCCCACCACCCCGTGGCATCACACCCGCCACTGGATCGACACCGCGGCGATCTCCTGGCAAGCGCCAAAGTCCCCACACCACAACGGTTCCGCGCCGGGCCCGCTCGATGACTGGTCATACCAGCTGTCCTGGCCGGCGATGCCTTTCCCGGACGCCACGCCGGACGCCGCGGCCCCGGGCCGCTGGTTGGTGCTCGGCGATTCCGACCTCGCGACCCAACTGGGCGCGGACGCGTTGGCCACGGATGCCGCCCCGGCGGAACTGGCCGAGGCGCTCGGCGGCGTCGACCAGGTGGTGTTCGCGCCGACGGTGGCCGGCGATTGCTTCGATGCCGAGTCGGGCTATCGGCTGTTCCACCAGCTGCGCCGCCTCGCCGCGACCATGGTCACCGGCGACTCGCCGGCCAAGCTGATCGTGGTGACCCGCAACGCCCAACCCGTCTTCGACGGCGATCGCGCCCACCCCACCCACGGCCTGCTGTGGGGCCTGGGCCGCACCCTGGCCCTCGAACATCCCGAAATCTGGGGCGGCATCGTCGATTTCGACGCCTCGGTGCCGGCTCGGCTGGTGGCCGGCCAGCTGCTCGAGGAAGCCAACAACACCGACGGCGAGGACCAGGTCGTCTATCGGCGCGGCACGCGCCGGGTGGCCCGGCTGCACCGGCGTCCGCTGCCGGCCGCGTCGCCGGTCACGCTGGACGCCGACACCAGCCAGCTTGTCATCGGAGCGACCGGAAACATCGGACCGCACCTGATCCGTCAGCTCGCACGCATGGGCGCCAAGACCATCGTCGCGGTGTCCCGCAACCCGGGCTCGCGCCTGCACGAACTGACGCAAAGCCTTGCCGCGGCGGGCACAAACCTCGTCACGGCGGCCGCCGATGCCACCGACGAAGCCGCGATGGGCGCGCTGCTCGACCGGTTCGGTCGCGACCTGCCGCCGCTGCAGGGAATCTACCTGGCGGCCTTTGCCGGCCAGCCGGTCCTGCTCAGCGAGATGACCGACGACGACGTGCGCGCGATGTTCGCACCCAAAGTCGACGCCGCCGCGCTGCTGCACCGGCTGTCGTTGACCACGGCGGCAACCTCGCTGCGCCACTTCGTCTTGTTCTCCTCCATCTCCGGGCTGACCGGTTCACGCTGGCTCGGCCACTACGCCGCCACCAGTGGGTACCTGGACGCGCTGGCGTATGCCCGGCGCGTCATGGGATTGCCGGCCACCACGGTCAACTGGGGATTGTGGAAATCGCTGGCCGACGCCGACGAGGCCAGTCACGTCAGCGTGGGATCCGGGTTGCTGCCCATGGACGACGAGGTCGCCATCGGCGCGCTGCCGTACGTGATGAGCCCGGCGGCCGGAGTGCATTCCGTTGTGGTGCAAGCGGATTGGCCGCTGCTGGCGGATGCCTACCGGGCCCGCGGATCGCTGCACATCGTCGACGACCTGCTGCCGGTGCCCGGCGAGACGACGCTGCCGGAAAGCGAATTCCGCATCGCGTTGCGCGCGTGCCAGCCGGAGCGCAGGCACGCCATGCTGTTCGACCAGGTCGCCAGGCTGGCCGTCAAGGCCATGGGGCTACCCGCGGGCGAGTCGCTGGATCCCTCGACCGGCTTCTTCCAGCTCGGCATGGACTCGCTGATGAGCGCGATGCTGCGGCGGGCGTTGTCGGACGACCTCGGTGAGGCGCTGCCGGTATCCGTGGTGTTCGATTACCCGACCGTCTACGGCCTCACCGACTATCTGGCCACCGTGCTGCCCGAGCTCGTCGAGGCGGGCAGCACCGATACCGAAGCCGTCGCCGACGCCTACGACGACCTCGACGAGGATGCGTTGCTAGAAGAACTTTCGGAAAGACTACGAGGCTCTTGATGACTGCCCCCACACCGGACCGCCGGGCGATCATCACCGAGGCGCTGCACAAAATCGATGATCTCACCGCGCGGCTGGAAATCGCCGAGAAGGCCGGCACCGAGCCGATCGCGGTGGTCGGCATGGGCTGCCGGCTGCCCGGCGGGGTGGACAGCCCCGAGAAGTTCTGGGAGTTGTTGAGCGACGGGCGAAGTGGCATCGTGCCGGTCCCCGCCGAGCGGTGGGACGCCGATGCCCTCTACACCGAGGACCACACCGTTCCGGGAACGATCTGCAACCGCGAGGGCGGCTTCCTCTCGGGCTGGGAGCCGCAGGAGTTCGACGCGGAGTTCTTCGCGATACCGCCGCGCGAGGCGGCGGCGATGGACCCGCAACAGCGGCTGTTCCTCGAGGTGGCCTGGGAGGCGTTGGAGGACGCGGGAATCCCGCCGCACACCCTCGGCGGCACCCAGACCTCCGTCTTCGTCGGGGTCACCGCCTACGACTACATGCTGAACCTGTCCGGCGCGGTGCGGCCCGACGAGCTGGACGCCTATGTGCTGACCGGAAACTCGGCGAACTTCGCCGCCGGCCGCACGGCGTACCTGCTCGGCGCCCGCGGTCCGGCGGTGGTGCTGGACACGGCGTGCTCCTCGTCGCTGGTGGCGATCCACCTGGCCTGCCAGAGCCTGCGCTGGCGCGAAAGCGACACGGCGCTGGTCGGTGGGACCAACCTGCTGCTGTCCCCCGGGACGTCCATCGCGTGCTCGCGGTGGGGAATGCTGTCGCCGGACGGCCAGTGCAAAACCTTCGACGCCGACGCCGACGGCTACGTGCGCAGCGAGGGCGCGGGTGTCGTGGTGCTCAAGCGGCTGTCCGACGCGCAGAAAGACGGCAACCGCATCCTGGCCGTGGTGCGCGGTTCGGCGGTCAACCAGGACGGCGCCAGCAGCGGTGTGACGGTGCCCAACGGCCCGGCGCAGCAGGCGCTGCTTCGCCAGGCGCTGTCGACGGCGAAGCTGACGCCGGCCGACATCGACTACATCGAGGCGCACGGAACGGGCACCCCGCTGGGTGACCCGATCGAACTCGACTCACTGAGCAAGGTTTTCGGCGACCGGGAGGGCCGGGCGCCGCTGGTGCTCGGCGCGGTGAAGACCAACCTCGGCCACCTGGAGGCGGCCGCCGGGATCGCCGGATTCATGAAGACCGTGCTGGCCGTCGGGCGCGGCCGCATCCCGAAGAACCTGAACTTCAACGAGCTCACTCCCCGTGCCGGTGAAGGCGTTTCGCGCCTGAGGATCGCCGCCGAGGACATGGAATGGCCGGCGACCGGGCAGCCGCGCCGCGCCGGGGTGTCGTCGTTCGGTGTGAGCGGGACGAACGCGCATGTGGTGATCGAGCAGGCGCCGCAACCGGAGCCCGCGCCGCGGCGGGAACCCGATCCCGCGGTGTCGACCCTGGTGGTGTCGGGCAAGTCGGCGCGGCGGGTGGCCGCGACGGCGTCGGCACTGGCCGACTGGATGGACGGCCCCGGCGCCGGCGTGCCGCTGGCCGATGTGGCGCACACGCTCAACCACCACCGGGCCCGGCAGCCCAAATTCGCCACCGTGGCCGCCGTCGACCGCGACCAGGCCGTGGCGGGCCTGCGCGCGCTGGCCGCCGGCGAGCCCGCCCCGGGCGTGGTGGGCTGCCCCGAGGCTCCCGTCGGACCCGGCACGGTCTTCGTCTACTCGGGCCGCGGATCGCAGTGGGCCGGCATGGGGCGCCGGCTGCTGGCCGACGAGCCCGCCTTCGCCGCCGCGGTCACCGAACTCGAGCCGACATTCGTTGCCGAGGCCGGGTTTTCGCTGCACGACGTGATCGCCGGCGGCAAGGAACTGGTCGGCATCGAGCAGATCCAGCTGGGTGTGATCGGCATGCAGCTGGCGCTCACCGCGCTGTGGCGCTCCCACGGGATCACCCCCGATCTGGTCATCGGCCATTCCATGGGCGAGGTGGCGGCCGCGGTGGTGGCCGGCGCGCTGACGCCCGCCGAGGGGCTGCGGATCACCGCGATCCGGTCGCGGCTGATGGCCCCGTTGTCGGGGCAGGGCACCATGGCCATGCTCGAACTCGACGCCGCCGCCACCGAGGAGCTGATCGCCGACTACCCACAGGTCACCCTGGGGATCTATGCCTCACCACGCCAGACGGTCATCTCGGGACCCACCGAGCAGATCGACACCATCATCACCAAGGTGCGCGCGCAGGACCGCCTCGCCGGCCGGGTCAACATCGAAGTGGCCCCGCATAACCCGGCCATGGACCCGCTGCAGCCCCTGATGCGCTCGGAACTGGCCGATCTCACCCCGCGGCCGCCGACCATCCCGATCATCTCCACCACCTACGCGGATCTCGACGCTCGCCCGGTCTTCGACGCCGAACACTGGGCCACCAACATGCGCAACCCGGTCCGCTTCCAGCAGGCCATCGCCCATGCCTTCAGCCAAGCCGGTGGGCCCTGCCACACCTTCATCGAAATCAGCCCGCACCCGCTGCTGACCCACGCCATCGGCGAAACGCTGGCCGCCACTGACGGTTCCGGCCACCTCAGCATCGGCACGCTGCAACGCGATGGGCACGACACCCTGACCTTCCGCACCAACCTCAACGCCGCGCACACCATCCGGCCACCCGAAACCCCGCACGCCTGCGGCCCACACCCGGTGCTGCCGACCACCCCCTGGCAGCACGCGCCGCACTGGTTCTCCCCCAGCACCTCCGCTCACCACGCGCCAAACACCCACCCGCTGTTGGGCTCCGGGGTCACCGACCCGACCAGCGGCACCCGGATCTGGGAAGCCGAGCTCAGCCCCGGGCTGCTGTGGCTGGGCGATCACGTGATCGACGATCTGTGCGTGCTGCCCGGTGCGGCCTACGCCGAGGTCGCGCTGGCCGCGGCGGCGGACGCGTTCGGCGGAGCAGAAGGCTCCGAAGACCAGCGGTGGATGATCCGCGAGCTGAGCCTGCATCAGATGCTGCAGGTGGCCGAGGGCACGGTTCTGGTCACGACGCTCAGCGGCAACGAGCGGACCTGTCAGATCGAAATGCGCACGCACAGCGCTGCTTCCGGATGGGTCAAGCATGCCACCGCCACGGTGGCGCGCGAGACGTCACCGGGCGCTCAGGCGGCCGAGGACACCAATGGTGTTGGGGCCGAGCTCAACCCGGACGATCTGTATCAGCGGCTGCGCGACGCCGGACAACAGCACGGACCGGCGTTCCGCGGGATCACCGGCCTGCGCGTCACGCAGTCCGGTGCCGCCCGCGCGGAGGTGTGCCTCCCCTCGTCGGCCAAGGCGGGTTCCCGCAACTTCGCGCTGCATCCGGTGATGATGGACATCGCGGTGCAGGCACTCGGCGCCACCCGGGCCGCGACCGACCTGGCCGGCGGCCAGAGCGCCCGCCAGACTCTGGTGCTGCCAATACGTTTCGCGGGCGTCCACGTGTACGGCGACGCGGCCGAGGGCGTTTGTTCGATCGGCACGCTGACCGCGACCGACAGCCCGGACCGGATGCTGGGCCACGTCGTGCTGACCGATGCGCAGGGCCAGCCGCTGCTCGTCATCGATGAGGTCGAGATGGCGGTACTCGGGGCGGCACGCGGCGCATCCGAACTCGACGGCCGGCTGTTCGCCCTCGCGTGGGAGCCCGCACCGCTAGACACACCGGCCGCGAGCGTCGGCGGCGTGTTGGTGATCGGCGAGCCCGACGCGGGCGACCCGCTGCTCCCCGCGCTGCAATCGTCGCTGAGCGACGGCGCCGCAGCGGTCGAGGTGGTGTCGCCGACCGACACGGCGAGGCTGCGCGCGTCGATCGCCCGGACCGATATCGGGTGGGACAGCATCGTGGTGCTCTGCCCGCCGCAGGCCGTCGACGAGTCGCTGCCCGAATCGGCCCAACTCGATCTGGCGCTGTCGCGCACGCTGCTGATCGCGGAGATCGCCAAGGCGGTGACGCGCAGGGGCGCCCGCAACAGCCCGCGGCTGTGGATCGTCACCCGCGGCGCCCAGCAGGTCGAGGCCGGCGAACGAGTCACGTTGGCCCAGAACGGGCTTCGCGGCATCGCGCGGGTGCTGACATTCGAGCATCCGGAGCTGAAGGCCACGACCGTCGACATCGACGCCGACGGCGCCGGCTCGCTTGCCGCGCTGACGAGCGAGTTGCTGGCCGGCGCCGACGCCGACGAGATCGCGTTGCGCGACGGGCGGCGGTACCTGAGCCGGCTGTTGCCGGCGCCCACCACGCCGGCCGGTGAGCTCGCCGGGGAATCCCGTCACACCGTCGTGGATCTCGACGCCGGCGGGGCGGTGCGGCTGCGGATCGACGAGCCCGGACGCCTGGACGCGCTGCGCGTGCACGCGGTGAAGCGGACCCCGCCGGGGGCCGATCAGGTCGAGGTTCGCATCGCCGCCGCGGGCCTCAACTTCAGCGACGTGCTCAAGGCGATGGGCATCTACCCCACCCTCGACGGCGCCCCGCCCATCATCGGTGGCGAATGCGCCGGCGTCGTCACGGCCGTCGGCAGCGACGTGGATTCCGTTCAGGTCGGGCAGCGCGTGATCGCCATCGGCCCGGGCGCTTTCGGCACCCACATGACGACGGTGGCCGACCTGGTCACCCCGATCCCCGGCACACTGCCGGACGCCGAGGCCGCCGCGTTCGGCATCGCGTACCTGACCGCCTGGCACTCGCTGTGCGAGGTCGGACGGCTGGCCCCCGGCGAACGGGTGCTCATCCATTCCGCGACCGGCGGCGTCGGCATGGCAGCGATGGCGATCGCCACGATGATCGGCGCCCGCATCTACACCACGGCCGGTTCGGACGCCAAGCGCGAGATGCTCGCCGGGCTCGGCGTCGAGTACGTCGGCGATTCGCGAACCGTGGACTTCGCCGACGAAATCCTCGAGGCCACCGACGGTTACGGCGTGGACGTCATCCTCAATTCGCTTCCCGACGAGGCTATTCAGCGTGGAGTCAAGATCCTCGCCCCCGGCGGCCGGTTCATCGAGCTGGGCAAGAAGGACGTCTACGCCAACGCCAACCTGGGATTGGCCGCACTGACCAAAAGCGCGTCCTTCTCGGTCGTCGACCTCGACCTGAATCTGAAGCTGCAGCCGGCCCGGTACCGCACGATGCTGACCGAGATCCTCGGGCACGTCGCCGACGGCACCCTGCGGGTGCTTCCCGTCACCACGTTCACCCTCGAGAACGCGGCGGACGCCTTTGCCCTGATGGCATCCGGCCGGCACACCGGCAAGATCGCCGTGTCGATACCGGCGCACGGCACCATCGAAGCGCTGGCGGCGCCGCCGCCGCAGCCACTGGTGAGCCCGGACGGCGGCTACCTCATCGTCGGCGGCATGGGCGGCCTCGGCTTCGTCGTCGCGCAGTGGCTCGTGCGGCAGGGTGCGGGATTGGTTGTCCTGAACGGGCGTTCGGCTCCCGGCGCTGACGTGGCCGCGGAAGTGGCGGAACTGAATGCCGCGGGCCACCGGGTCGAGGTGGTCACCGGCGACATCGCCGAGCCCGGCACGGCCGATCGGCTCGTCCACGCGGTCGAAGACGCGGGCTTCCGGGTGGCCGGGGTTCTGCACAGCGCGATGGTTCTCGACGACGAGACCGTGCTCAACATCTCGGATTCGGCCGCGCGGCGCGTGTTCGCCCCGAAAGTCACCGGCGGCTGGCGGCTGCATAAGGCCACCGCGCACCTGGACGTCGACTGGTGGCTCACCTTCTCGTCGGCCTCCTCGCTGCTCGGTACGCCCGGGCAGGGAACCTACGCCGCCGCCAACTCGTGGGTCGACGGCCTGGTCGCCCACCGACGCTCCCGTGGGCTTCCCGCCGTCGGAATCAACTGGGGCCCATGGGCGGAGGTGGGCCGCGCCCAGTTCTTCGCCGACCTCGGCGTCTCGCTGATCACCGTCGAGCAGGGTCTGGCGGCGATGCAGCTGGTGCTCTCGGCCGACCGGGGCCGCACCGGTGTGATACACCTCGACGCCCGGCAGTGGTTCCAATCCTTCCCCGCCGCCGGGGGTTCGTCGTTGTTCGCGAAGCTGCATGACTCGACGAAACTGGAGCGGCGCGGCGGCGGCGCGATCCGGGCGGAACTGGACGCCTTGGAAGGTGAAGCCGCCGCCGAGCGCCCGGGCCGGCTGGCGGCCGCGATCGCCGACGAAATCCGGGCGGTGCTGCGCTCGACCGAACCGATCGACCACGATCGGCCCATGGAGTCGCTCGGCCTGGACTCGCTGATGGCGCTCGAACTGCGGAACAGGCTGGAAGCGAGCCTGGGCACGACGCTGCCGGCCGCGCTGGTCTGGGCATACCCGACGATCCACGATCTCGCCGCTGCCATGTGTGAACGCCTGGGCTATGCAACGCTTTCCGAGGCCGGGCAGGCGCCCGACGCGGAGGCCGAGCTATCCGACGAGGAAATGGAATTGCTGTCCGACCTCGTTGCGGCGAGCGAACTGGAGACGGCAACTGGGGGCAGTGAGTAATGACGAGTCTTGCCGAACGCGCGGCACAGATGTCACCCAAGGCGCGCGAGGTGCTCGCGCGTGAGCTCGTCCGCGCGGGCACGGTTTTCCCGACCGAGGTCGCCGAACCCATAGCGGTGATCGGGATCGGCTGCCGGCTGCCCGGGAAAGTGACCGGGCCGGAAAGCTTTTGGCAGCTGCTGGTCGACGGCCGCGACGCCGTCGGCGACGTGCCACCCGACCGGTGGGACGGGGACGCGTTCTACGACCCCGATCCACAGGCACCGGGGCGGATGACGACCAAGTGGGGGGGTTTTCTCGACGACGTCGCCGGGTTCGATGCCGACTTCTTCGGCATCACCCCGCGCGAAGCGGTGGCGATGGACCCCCAGCAGCGGATCCTGCTCGAGGTCGCCTGGGAGGCGCTCGAACACGCCGGCGTCGCGCCGGATTCGCTGAGCGGCAGCCGGACCTCCGCGATCATGGGGGTGTCGGCGTGGGACTACACGATCCTCAACCTCGAACGCAACACCGAGATCGACGCCTACATGAGCACCGGAAATCCGCACAGCGCCGCGGTGGGGCGCATCTCCTACCTGTTGGGCCTTCGTGGCCCGGCGGTGGCCGTGGACACCGCGTGTTCGTCGTCGTTGGTGGCCATCCATCTGGCCTGCCAAAACCTGAGGCTGCGGGAAAGCGACGTGGCCCTGGCCGGTGGCGTGCACCTCTCGCTGTCACCGTTCACCAGCATCGCGTTGTCCAAGTGGTCGGCCCTGTCGCCGACGGGCCGGTGCAAGACCTTCGACGCCCTGGCCGACGGGTTCGTGCGCGGCGAGGGCTGCGGGGTGGTGGTGCTCAAGCGGTTGGCCGACGCCCTGGCCGACGGCGATCGGGTGCTGGGTGTGGTCCGCGGTTCGGCGATCAATCAGGACGGCCGGTCCAACGGCATGACCGCCCCGAACGCGGCCGCGCAGCGTGACGTCATCGCCGCCGCGCTGCGGATGGCCGACGCCCCCGCGGACAGCGTGCACTACATCGAAACCCACGGCACCGGAACCATTCTGGGCGACCCGATCGAGTTCGAGGCGCTCGCGGCCACCTACGGCGGCGGTGCGGGCCGCTGCGCGCTGGGCTCGGTCAAGACCAACATCGGGCACCTGGAGGCTTCGGCCGGCGTCACCGGATTCATCAAGGCGATCCTGTCGGTGAATCGGTCCTACATCCCGCCCAATCTGCACTTCACCCGGTGGAATCCGGCCATCGACGCGTCGTCGACGCGCCTGTTCGTGCCGACCGAGGGCACCGCGTGGCCCGCCGACGGCCCCCGCCGCGCGGCCGTGTCGTCCTTCGGCCTCAGCGGGACCAACGCCCACGTGGTGATCGAGCAGGCGCCCGACCCGGCGCCGGCGGCACCGCCCGCCGCGGCACCGGTGTTCACGCTGGTGGTGTCGGGCAAGACGCCGCGGCGGCTGGCGTCGACGGCCGCCGCGCTGGCCGACTGGCTCGCCGGCCCCGGGGCCGCGGTGCCGCTGGCCGACACCGTGCACACCCTGAACCACCGACGGGCCCGCCACACCTGGCTGGGCACCGTCGTCGCACGCGACCACGCCGCCGCGGCGGCGGGCCTGCGCGCGTTGGCCACCGGCACCCCGGCGCCCGGCGTGCTGGGCCCCACGGAAACCATCAAGGCCGGCCCCGGCACGGTGTTCGTCTACTCCGGCCAGGGCGCGCAATGGGCCGGCATGGGCCGCCGGCTGTTGGCCGACGAACCCGCCTTCGCCGCCGCCGTCGCCGAGCTGGAACCCGAATTCGTTGCGCAGACCGGATTTTCGCTGCGTCAGACCCTGGCCGACGGCAGTCCGGTCACCGGCATCGACAGGATCCAGCCCCTGCTGGTGGCCATCCAGCTGGCGCTGACCGCGCTGTGGCGCCACTACGGCGTGACGCCCGACGCGGTCATCGGGCACTCCATGGGCGAGGTGTCCGCGGCGGTGGTGTCCGGCGCGCTGACCCCCGCCGAAGGCCTGCGGGTGATCGCCACCCGTTCCAAGCTGATGGCGCGGCTGTCCGGCCAGGGCGCGATGGCCCTGCTCGAACTCGACGCCCCCGCCGTCGAGGCGCTGATCACCGACCACCCGGACGTCACGCTCGCCGTACACGCCTCACCGAGCCAATCGGTGATCGCGGGCCCACCCGACCAGGTGGACGCGGTGATCGCCGAGCTGGCCGCCCGCAATCTGCTCGCCCGGCGCATCGAGGTCGACGTGGCCTCCCATCACCCGATCATCGACCCGATACTGCCGCAACTGCGTTCGGCCCTGGCCGATCTGGCGCCCAAGGCGCCGACCATTCCGATGATCACCACCACGATGGAGTGCCCCGCACCGCTCCTGGACGCCGACTACTGGGCGGCCAACCTGCGCAACCCGGTGCGTTTCCACCAGGCCATCACCCACGCCCGCAGCGGCGCCGACGCGCCCCACCACACCTTCATCGAGATCAGCCCGCACCCATTGCTGACTCATGCGATCGACGACACCCTGGGCGAGGCCGGCGCACACACCCTCGGCACCCTGCAGCGCGACACCGACGACACCGTCACCTTCCACGCGCAGCTCGCCGCCGTGGGACACGCGGACACCACCGAAGGTCGACTGGCCGACGTCCCGGTCACCCCGTGGGAGCACACCCACTACTGGATCGCCGACCGATCGGGGGTGGCGAATTCCGTTGCCGCCCACCCGTTGCTCGGCGTGCACATCGAAGTTCCGTCCAGCCGGGACCACGTCTGGCAGGCCGATGTCGGCACCGCGGTGTCCCCCTGGCTCGCCGACCACAAGGTGTTCGGCCAGGCGACCATGCCCGGCGCCGGCTTCGCCGAAATCGCCTTGGCCGCGGCCAGCGAGGCGTTGGGCGTGCCGGCCCACGCGGTGTCGGTCAACCAGCTCGAAGTCGAGCGGATGCTCACCCTGAACGACCACACGCAGCTGACCACCCAGCTGACCCGCGGCGCCGACGACAAGATCCGGATCGAAATCTATTCCCGCTCAACCGGCAACGACTGGACCCGGCATGCTTCTGCCAAAGTGGAAGCCAAGGCCGAGGTGCGGACGCCGGAGACCGTCGAAGCGTCCGCCGAACGGCCCGCACCCACCGGCGCCGGCGAGACCGCCGTCAGCCCGGCGGAGGTGTACGCCGCGCTGCGGCAGGCCGGTCAATTCCACGGCCCCGCGTTCGCCGCCTTGACGGCGATCCACCGGCTGCCCGGCGGTGCCGTCGAGACCGAGATCGTCCTTCCCGACGAGTCGCCGTGGCACAGCGGCTTTCGGCTCCATCCGGTCCTGCTGGACGCGGCCCTGCAGAGCCTGGCGGCCGCGATACCCGACGACGAACTCGCCGGATCCGCCGAAGCCAGCTATCTCCCGGTGTCCTTCGAGTCGGTGCGGGTGTACGGCAACCCCGGCCGGCGGGCCCGCTGCCGGGCCCAGCTGTCCGGCCTCGACGATGGCGGCGCGGGAAAGCTCGGCAGAATCGTGTTGACCGATGACGCCGGGACCGTGACGGCGGAGATCAGCGACATCTATGTGCGGCGCGTCGAACGGCGCAGCGTGCCACTTCCCCTGTCGCAGAAGATCTTCGACACCGACTGGGTTTCCCGGCCCGTTGCCGCCGGCCAGACCGGGGCCCCCGGCAGCTGGCTCGTGCTCACCGACCGGCAAACAGCCCCGCCCTTGGAAGAGGCCGACCGGTTCGTCGCGGGGTGGCGGTCACCGGCAAACCGGGTGGTCACCGCCGACCTGCACGACGAGTCCGCCGTGCTCGCCGCATTCGCCGAAGCCGCGGACGATCCGGAACGCCCACCGGTCGGCGTCGTCATCTTCGCCGCGGCCAACCCGGACGTCACCGGCGCCGGCATCGACCGGGCACGGGAATCGGCCTGGGCGGTCTCCACGGTCGTTCGCGCGATCGTCGGCGGCTGGCACGGCCGGTCACCGCGGCTGTGGCTGGTCACCAGGGGCGGGCTCGCGCTGCACGGCGAAGCCGGCCAGCCCGGGATAGGCGCCCTGAAAGGTTTGGTGCGGGTGTTGGCCTACGAGCACCCCGAGCTGCGCACCACGCTGGTCGACCTCGACGTCGCCGCCGAGCCGGTGGCCGCGCTGAACGCCGAACTGCGAGCGCCGGTTTCGGACGTCATCGACGACGTGGTCGCCTGGCGCGGCGGGCAGCGATACGCCGAGCGGCTGACCCGGGCCACCCTCGACGAGCCGGCCCGCGAGGCCGTCCGCGCTGGAGCGTCCTACATCGTCACCGGCGGCCTCGGCGGCCTCGGGTTGGTGGTCGCGCGCTGGCTGGCGGACAGCGGCGCGGGCCGCATCGTCCTCAACGGCCGCAGCGAACCCTCGGCCGAGCAGCGCGCCGTGTTGGCCGAACTGGAGCGCACCACCGAAATCGTCGTGGTCTCCGGCGATGTCGCTTCGGAGGGCGTGGCGGACTCGCTGGTCGCGGCCGCCGGCCCGGCGAACCTGCGCGGCGTCCTGCACGCGGCGGCGGTACTCGACGACAGCTTGGTGTTCTCCATGACCAAGGACAGCATGGAGCGCGTGTGGGCGCCCAAGGTGATCGGCGCCCTGCGGATGCACGAAGCCAGCATCGGATGCGAATTGGACTGGTGGCTTGGATTTTCCTCCACCTCGTCCCTGCTGGGCGGTCCGGGACAGGCCTCCTACGCATGCGCGAGCGCCTGGCTGGACGCCCTGATCGATTGGCGCCGGGCCTCGGGACTGCCGGCGGCGGTGATCAATTGGGGGCCGTGGGCCGAGGTCGGCCTGGCCCGCACCTTGACCGGCGGGCCGCTGGATCCCATCACCCCGGCCGAGGGTGTCGCGGCGCTGGAGCCATTGCTGGCCGCCGGTCGCGGCCACACCGGCGTCGCCCGGCTGCGTCCCGACCGGGCGCTGATCGCGTTCCCCGAGATCCGCAACCTCGGCTACTTCGCCGGCGTGGTCGCGGAACTCGACGCCGCCGGTGACGGCGGCGACTGGGCCGGACCCGAGGCGCTGCGCGGCCTCGATCCCGGCGAGGCGGAATCGGCGATCGCCAACCGGCTGCACGCGCGCATCACGGCGGTCATGGGCTACGCGGAACGATCGGCCGTCGACGCGGATCTGCCACTGGTCGAGTTGGGCATGGATTCCCTTATGGCGGTGCGTATCCGCAACTCCGCACGGGCGGATTTCGGCGCCGAGCCGCCGGTCGCGCTGCTGCTGCAAGGCGCGACCCTCAACGATCTCACGGCCGAGCTGCTACGCCAGCTCGGGCTAACCGGGGAAGCGCAGGCGCACCAGCAGGAAGGCGCTGTTCGCGACCGGGCACAACAGCGCGCGGCGGCGCGCCAACAAGCCGCACAGCGGCGGAAGCGAGGACGCTAGTCATGAGCACGAACGCGGGGTCTTACCCGGAGGCTCTGCCGGACAACGCAATCGCGGTGGTCGGCATGGCCGGTCGATTCCCGGGCGCCAACAACGTTTCGGATTTCTGGGACAACCTTCGGCGCGGCGAGGAGTCGATCGTCACCCTTTCCGAGGAAGACCTCAGGGCCGCGGGCATCAGCGATGAGGTGCTGGCGAATCCCGGGTATGTGCGGCGGGCGCCGGTGGTCGACGGATTCGACGAGTTCGACGCCGAGTTCTTCGGGTTCCCACCGCAGCTGGCCCGGAAGCTGGATCCGCAACACCGGTTGTTCCTGCAGTGCGCATGGCACGCGCTCGAGGACGCCGGCTGTGACCCCGCGCGGTTCGACGGCTCGATCGGCGTGTTCGGAACCAGCTCCCCCAGCGGCTATCTGATGCACAACCTGGCGTCGCACCACGGCCACGGCGCCTTCATGGCAACGGGACTCGACTTCGAGCAGTTCAACCTGTTCCTCCAGAACGACAAGGACTTTTTGGCGACGCGGGTATCGCATCAATTCGATCTGCGCGGGCCGAGCATTTCGGTTCAGACCGCGTGCTCGTCGTCGCTGGTTGCCATCCACTTGGCTTGCCAGAGCCTGCTGTCGGGGGAATGCGACATGGCGCTCGCCGGAGGGTCATCGCTGGCAATCCCGCACCGCGTCGGTTACTGGAACTCGCCGGGAGCGATGGTGTCGGCGGCCGGCCACTGCCGACCCTTCGACGTGCGGGCCGATGGCACCGTCTTCGGCAGCGGCGCGGCGATTGTGGCACTCAAGCCCCTGCAGGCCGCCATCGACGCCGGGGACCGGATTCACGCCGTCATCCGCGGGTCGGCGATCAACAACGACGGATCCATGAAAATGGGATACGCGGCCCCGAATCCGGCCGCGCAGGCCGACGTCATCGCGGAAGCCCACGCGGTGGCGGGCATCGACGCCTCGACCGTGAGTTATGTCGAGACGCATGGAACCGGCACGGCGCTGGGCGATCCCATCGAAGTCCAGGGCCTGAAGTCCGCGTTCGCCGTGTCTCAAATGACCCGTGTGGCTCCTTGTGTTCTGGGGTCCGTCAAGTCGAACATCGGCCACCTGGAGGTGGCGGCCGGCGTGGTGAGTCTGATCAAGGCCGTTCTGTGCTTGAAGCACAAGGCCATCCCGGCGACGCTGCACTTCACCAGCCCCAACCCGGAACTGCATCTCGACGAAACCCCGTTCACCGTGCAAAGCGAATACGGCCCCTGGGAATGGGACGGCGCGCTCAGGGCCGGCGTCAGTTCGTTCGGGGTGGGCGGAACCAACGTGCACGTCGTCTTAGAAGAAGCACCCGTGGAGGCACCGCCGGTCCCGACGGCCGCCAAGCCCGACGGTCCCCACGTGCTGCTGCTGTCCGCAAGAACCGCGGCGGCGCTTGAGGAATCGCGCGCCACCCTGGCCGCGACGCTGGCCGGCCCGGACGGCCCGGACCTGGCGGACGCCGCCTTCACCCTCTCCGGTCGCCGCAAGCACGGCATCGCCATGGCGGCCGTGGTTCACGACCGCGAGCACGCGGCGAAGGTGTTGCGGGCCGCCGAGCACGACAACGTTTTCGTCGGGGAGTCCGTTAGCCACGGTGACGCCGACGAATCGGCGCCCACCCGAGTCGTTTTCATGTTTCCCGGGCAAGGCGCCCAGCACGTCGGGATGGCCCGGGGGCTGTACGACACCGAGCCCGTCTTCGCCGAACACTTCGACACCTGCGTCGCGGGATTCCGCGACGCGATGGGTATCGACCTGAAGGCGGAGATATTCGGCGATTCCACAACGGATTTGGAACGCATCGACCGTTCCCAGCCCGCGCTGTTCACGGTGGAATACGCGCTGGCGAAATTGGTCGACACCTATGGCGTGCGCGCCGGCGCGTATGTCGGATACAGCACCGGCGAATACGTCGCGGCCACCCTGGCCGGAATATTCGACCTCGAGACGGCGATCAAGACGGTGGCCCTGCGCGCCCGCCTGATGCATGAATCCCCGCCGGGCGCCATGGTGGCGGTGGCGCTGGGCGCCGACGAGATCGCGCAGTACCTTTCGCCGGGAGTCGAGCTGTCCGCGGTCAACGACCCCGGCAACTGCGTCGTCGCCGGGCCCAGGGACCAGATTCGGGCGTTCAGCCAGCGTCTCGGCGAGCATGGGATCGTCGCCCGGCGGGTCCGCGCCACGCACGCATTCCATACCAGCTCAATGAATCCCATGCTGGCCGAATTTCAGGAGTTCCTGTCGCGTCAGGAACTGCGCGCTCCGCACACACCGCTGCTCAGCAACCTGACCGGAACCTGGATGTCGGATGCGCAGGCGACCGATCCGGCCAGCTGGGCGCAGCAGATCAGCGCGACGGTCAGGTTCGCCGACGAACTCGGCGTGGTCTTGGCCGACCCGGACCGGGTCCTTGTCGAAATGGGCCCGGGCGGCAGCCTGACCGGCTCGGCGCTCCGTCACCCGAAGTGGTCGGGCAGGCACCGCGCCGTGCGGCTCATGCGTCACCCGGTACAGAACATCGACGACCGGGACGCCTTCTTGCTCGGCCTTGGCCAACTGTGGGCGGCGGACGTGGCGGTGGACTTCTCACCGCTGACCGGATCGGCGACCAGCATCGTCAGCCTGCCCGGCTATCCCTTTGCCCGCGAACGGCATTGGATCGACCCGAAACCCACGGTGTGGGCGGAGGCGCCGGCGGACGCCGACGGTCCTGCCACCGACGGCGACGCCGTTTCCGCCGCGCCGGTCAACGGTCAATCGGCCACCGAGGCGACGCTGCATCGGATCTGGACGCAGTGCTTGGGCGTCGCCACCCTGGACCGAAACGCCAATTTCTTTGAGATGGGCGGCGATTCCCTCATCGCGATCGGCATTTCGACGAGCGCCAACAACGCCGGCTTGGGCGTCACTCCCCAGCATCTGTACGAACACCCGACCGTGGCCGGCCTGGCGGCCGCCCTCGACGCCGAGTTCACCGGCGTGGGGCTGACGGAACCACCGGGCGCCGAGGCGCATTTGCCGGTGCCCGCGAACATCGCCGGCTTCTTCGAACACGGCGTCAGCGAGACCGGCCGCTGGCGCGTCCCGCTGATCTTCCGCCTCGCCCCCGGCGTCACCGTCGAGGACGTCCGGTCCGTGCTCACGGCGCTGGCAAACCACCACGACGCGTTGCGACTTCAGTTCGTCGACCGCGCGGGAACGTGGGAGCAGCGCATCACCGCACCCCAGGAATTCCAGCGCCTGTCCTCGCGAACGCTTCCCGACGACGTGGCCGCCGAGCCCGCCGCGCGGCGCGCGGCGGTCCTGGACGTGGTGGCCGAACTGGTGGCCCAGGACGATCTGACCGCGTCGTTCACCGCGGCCTATGTCGCCGGCGGCCAACACGGCTCCTACCTGATCTTGTCCGCGCACGAGATCATCGCGGACAACGCCTCGCGCGAGATCCTGCTCCTCGACCTCTTCACCGCGTTCACCCAACAACTCGCGGGCGAGGAGATCCTGCTGCCCCCGACCGGCGCCACATGGCGCGATTGGTCGCTGCGATCCGGGACCCTGGCCACACATCCGGCGGTGCTGGACACCTGCGACTTCTGGCTGCGGAACTCGAGTGCGGCGACGCTGCGGCTCAGCGATCGCGAGATCACCGGCCAACCGCGCTTCAGCGACCTGGTGCGGCTGCCATCGGCTCTCACCGTCGACGAGACCGCCGGACTCGACGACGTGCGCCGCAGGCTAAACGTGTCGATGGAGGAAGTCCTGCTGGCCGCGCTGAGCCGAACGATCGCCGAAACCGTCGGCGACGGCGTGGTTTCGGTCGACCTGGAGGGCGCCGGGCGTTCGGTGCTGAGGCCGGACGTCGATCTGCGCAGAACCGTCGGCCGGTTCACCACGGTCTATCCGGCGGCGCTGCAGTGCGCGCCGGACGGCGCCCTGACCGACCTGCTGTCCGCCGCGCGCGACACGGTCAAATCCGTTCCGCATTACGGGGTCGGATACGGGCTGCTGCGCTACGTCTATGCGCCCACCGCGCGGCTGCTGGCCGCGCTGGGCGCCCCGGACATCCACCTGCGGTACATCGGCATGATCCCGCAGCCGCCGGCCGTTGACGCGCCGGTCCAGCTCGACTCCGATGCCGCAACGCCGGTGCGCGAGGCGATTCCCGGCCTGGGCCACGCGATCGAACTTCGGGTGTGCCGGCATTCCGGGGTGCTGCATTTCGACTGGTGGTATGACGCCCGCCGCGTCCCGGGCGCGCGCGCCGAAGCGCTCGCGCAGCGATTCCCGGTGGCGCTGCGCGCGCTGGTCCGCGACGCCAACGACGCCATCCCCGACGGCGGCGACGTCGGCTCGCAACCCGTGGAACTGGCCCTGGTGGATTTGTCGGACGCGTGACAAGGGTTGAGGGACTCTCAATGAGCAAGGCACAGCGAAACTTTGAGAAGGCCGTCGTCGTCGATAAGGTGCGCAAGACCTTCGGCGATTTTGTGGCCCTCCATGAGGTCAGCTTTGACGTCGGCCGCGGCGAGGTGCTGGGTCTGCTCGGGCCCAACGGGGCGGGCAAGACCACGCTCGTGGACATCCTGTCGACCCTGAGCCGCCCCGACGCGGGCCGGGCGGTGGTCGCCGGCTACGACGTGGTGTCCGAGGCGCCCGGCGTGCGCCGGTCGATCATGCTCACCGGCCAGCAGGTGGCGCTCGACGACACGCTGACGGGCCTGGAAAACCTGGTCATGTTCGGTCGGCTCTACGGCCTGAAAAAGGCGGCCGCCCGCGGCCGCGCCAGGGAACTCATCGAGGAATTCGATCTGGTGTATGCCGCCGATCGTCGCGTCAAGACATACTCCGGCGGAATGCGTCGACGGATCGACATCGCGTGCGGCCTGGTGGTTCAGCCCCAGGTGGTCTTCCTGGACGAGCCGACCACCGGTCTGGATCCACGTAGCAGGCAAAGCATTTGGGACCTGGTGAGTCATTTCAAGGATCGCGGCATCGCCACCCTGCTGACCACCCAATACCTCGAGGAAGCCGACGCGATGGCCGATCGGATCATCGTCATCGACCATGGGCGGGTCATCGCCGAGGGAACGGCCGACGAGCTCAAGGCCCGCACGGGCGGCAGCTACTGCGAGATCGTTCCGCTCGATCTCAACGATCTGCCCGCGATCGCCGAGACGCTCGGTTCGCTGTTGCCGGAGAAGAACCGGGCCAACCTGACACCCGAATCCGATCGAATCGCCATGCCGGCCCCGGATGGCGCCCGCACGCTCCTCGAGGCCGTCGGGCGGCTCGCCGCCGCCAACATCCCCCTGGCCGACGTCGCGCTGCGGCGCCCGTCGCTGGACGACGTATTCCTTGCGTTGACCGAGGATTCTCCGCGGCCGCGTACCCCGGTTGCGGAGGCGGTCAGTTGACCGCCCTGGGCGTCGCGCGACCCCGCCCGTCGATGCGCACCCAGTGGTGGGTGCTCACCAACCGCTTCATCGCGCCGACCCTGCGCAACGGCGAGCTCGCCATCACCATCGCGGCCTCGGTGGTGTTCACGGCCGGCTTCTACATCCCGTTGCACGAGATCATGGGCGCCGCCACCAGGGGCGTCTCCAGCAGCTACGCGCAGTACCTGATGCCGCTGATCGCGCTGGAGGCCATCACGTTCGCCGCCATGTCGACGGCGTTTCGGGCGGCGACGGACTCGGTGCAGGGCATCAACCGCCGGTTCCGGTCCATGCCGATCGCGCCGTTTACGCCGGTGGTCGCCCGCATCTCGGCCGCGGTGTACCGGTGTGTGGTGTCGTTGACGGTGGCCGTGATCTCGGGCTACACCATCGGATTCCGATTTCGCGGCTCGGCCGCGGACGCCGTCGGCTTTTGCGTGCTGGTGCTCGCGTTCGGGGCGTTGTTGTCCTTCGCGGCGGACCTGATGGGCACCGGAAGCCGCAACCCGGCGGCCATGGCACCCTTGCTGACCCTGCCGCCGTTGATCTTCGGGCTGCTGTCCGTCGGTGTTCAACCGGTGCAGCAGTTTCCGCACTGGGTCCAGCCGTTCGTTCGCCACCAGCCGATCTCGCGGCTGGTCGACGCCCTGCATGCCCTGGCCGGCGACAAGGCCCCGTTCAATGCGGCGGTCACCTGGTCGTCCATGGCGCCGACGCTGGCCTGGCTGGGCGGATTGGCCGTCCTGCTGGCACCGGCGTCGGTGATCGTCTTGTCGAGGCGGGCATGATGACCCTGGTGTACGAGGAAACCGCGCGTCCGCAGGCCGACCACCGCTTGGCCGAGAATTCCGTGCGGGTGCTGGTGCCGCAGACCCTGGTGCAGACACGGCGGATCCTGCTGAAGTGGGCACGCGACCTCACCGCGATCATCATGGTGACGGTGTTGCCGGTCATGTTCCTGGTGACGATGAACATCGTTTTGGGCCATGCGGTTTCACGGGTCGCCGGGTATAGCGGGCTGTACAACACGGTTCCGATGAACGTGCTCGCCGCCGCGGTCAACGGGGCGGCGGTCGGCGCGATCGGCCTGATCGGGGAGCGCGACGACGGGCTGCTGCGCCGGCTGTGGGTGCTGCCCATCCACCGTGCGTCCGGCGTCTGTTCGCGGGTCGTCGCCGAGACAGTCCGGATCATGATCACGACGGTGGTCGTGCTGGCCGCGGGGATGATCCTGGGTTTCCGCTTCAAGCAGGGCGTCCTTCCGATCCTGGTGTGGCTGACCATTCCGGTGTTGTTCGGCCTGGCCTTCTCGACCCTCATCACCACGATCGCGTGGTACGCCTCGAAAAACTTTCTGCTCGAGGCGATCACGCTCGTGCACCTCCTCGCGATCCTGTTCTCGACCGGGTTTTTGCCCGTGAACCAATTTCCGAAGTGGATACAGCCGGTGGTCGCGCACCAGCCGATCAGCTACGCGATCGACACGATGCGCGGATTGTCGCTGGGCGGCCCGGTGCGAGCGCCGATGATCGGCACGCTGCTGTGGATCGCCGGCATCACCGCGGTCTGCATCGCACCGACGCTCTCGGGCTATCGCCGGGCCAGCACGCGCAGATAAGGGGAGTGTCAGGGGTGTTTCCCGGATCCGTGATCCGTAAGCTCGCGCACAGCGAAGAGGTGTTCGCCACCAACGAGACGTACTTCGGGCTGACGATAAAGGTCATTGGCGACGTCGACGTCGACGCGATGTCGGACGCCTTCGACGCGCTCCTGCAGGTGCACCCGATCTTCGCCGGCCACCTGGAGAGGGCCGACGACGGCCGGCACCAGATCGTCGCCGAAGACCTGATGCACCCGGGGATGTGGCTGATCGACGACCGCACCCCGGAGTCCGCGATCGCCGGCATGCGCCTGGACCAGAGCCAGTCCCTGCTGAACCTGCGGCTGGAAGCCGGTGGCGGACAAGGCAAACTGACGCTGTACGCACACCACTCCCTGGCCGACGGGCACCACGTGTTCGGCCTTTTCGAAGAGCTGCTTTCCCTCTATACCGACATCGTGACAACCGGCGACGCCGGGCCCGTGACCCCGCAACCCGCGCCCGAACCCCTCGAGTCACTACTCGAACAACGCGGCGTGGCCAAGCAGCAGCGTTCCGGCCTCGAACGGCTTCACCCGGCCGCCTTCGCCCACGACCTGTCCGCCGTGCAGAGGCCACCCATCGTGACGAATCCCGATGCGATCGCACCCATTCCGGTGGCCCGAATCCGGTTGACCGAGCAGGAGACGTCGGACCTCGTGGAGTTGGGGCGCGACAATCAGCTCAGCCTCAACTCCATGGTGGCCGCGGCCATCCTGCTGGCCGAGTGGGAACTCCGCAATACCCCGCACCTTCCGATTCCGTACTTCTACCCCGTCGACCTGCGCTACCACCTGACGCCCCCGGTGGGCGCCACCGAAAGCACGCTTCCGCTGGGGTTGGCGAGCTATCTCGCCGAGATAGGGCCCCAGACCGAGCTCGTCGATCTGGCCCGGGGCATCGTGGACGCGTTTCGCGCCGACCTGTCCGAAGGCCTGATCCAGCAATCGTCGCTGCACTTCAGCCTGCAATACGAGGGGTCCCTGCCCGGGCTCCCCCCGTTCGTGATGTGCACCGACGTCGGCTGGATTCCCGGCCTGCGCACACCGCCGGGCATGGAGGTCGACGACGTCGGCGGCGAATTCTATTTCGCGCCCCGCGCCCCGATCGATCTCTATACGTGCGTGACCTTTGCGGGCCGGCTGCTCGTCGAGCACCATTCGAACCTGGCGGGTGTGGAGAAGCCCCTGGAGGGAATACATTCGCTGCTGTGCTCCGCACCCGCCGAGGACAGCTGGGTCATGGAGTGACGGACCGCGGCGCCGAGCGTGAGTTCGACATCGTCTTGTACGGTGCCACGGGCTTTTCCGGCAAGCTGACCGCAGAATACCTCGCGCGGCGCGAGCCGCGGGCACGCCTCGCGCTGGCCGGTCGCAGCGCCGAACGCCTGCTGGCGGTGCGGCGGACGCTGGGCCCCACCGCGCGGGATTGGCCGGTGATCGCCGCCGACGCGTCGCGGCCCTCGACGCTGGCCGCGATGGCCGCCCGAACCCGGGTGGTTATCACGACCGTCGGCCCCTACGCGCGCTATGGCCTGCCGCTGGTGGCCGCCTGCGCCGCGGCCGGAACGGACTACGCCGATCTGACCGGTGAGCTGATGTTCGCCCGAAACGCCATGGACCAGTGCCACAAACAGGCCGCCGACACCGGCGCCCGGATCGTGCTGTCGTGCGGATTCGACTCGATCCCTTCGGACCTGAACGTCTACCAGCTGTACCGCCGGGTCGCCGAGGACGGCGCCGGCGAACTGTGCGACACGACGCTCGTGCTGCGCGCCTTCTCCCAACTCGGGGCCTCCGGCGGCACGGTCGCCTCGCTGCTGGGAACGATCCGCGCCGCATCGGCCGACGCGCACACCCGCGAGCTCATCGACGACCCGTACACCCTGACCACCGACCGGGCGGCCGAGCCGGAACTGGGCCCACAGCCGGACTTCCGGTGGCGCCGGGGGCGGAACATCGCACCCGAGCTGGCCGGCTACTGGACCGGCGGATTCATCCTGGCCGCCCACAACACCCGAATCGCCCGGCATAGCAACGCCTTACAGGACTGGTCCTATGGCCGGGGCTTTCGCTACTCCGAGGCGATGAGTTTCGGCAGATCATGGGCGGCGCCCCTCGCCTCCGCGATCGCGACCGGCGCCCTGTCGGCCGCCGTGTACGTGGGCAATAGGCACTTCGGGCGCTTACCCCAACGGTTGGTGGAGCGCATCACGCCCAAGCCGGGCGCCGGCCCGGGCACGAAGGCCCGACGGCGCGGCCACTACACCGTCGAGACGTACACCACCACGACGACCGGTGCCCGCTACCTGTCGACCTTCGGGCAGAGTTGCGATGCCTACCAAGGGACTTCGGTGATGCTCGGCGAGAGCGGTTTGGCGCTGGCGCTGGACCGCGACCGGCTCTCCGAATTGCGCGGCGTGCTCACCCCCGCCGCGGCGATGGGCGACGCGCTGCTGGCGCGGCTCCCCGGCGCCGGGGTGTCCCTGGGGACGACCCGGCTGAGCTGAAGCCGGTACCTATCCGGATGCCACCGCCTGGCCCTCCTCGGCCACCAGCGTCTCCGCCAGGTGCAGGCTCAGAGCGTGGGCCGTGTTGTGCGTGGCGATGGCCTTCGGGGTGATCCGGATGCCGGTCTCGGCTTCGATGCGGGTCCGCAGCTCCAGATTGCCCAGTGAGTCCAGTCCGTGTTCGACGAACGGGCGGTCGGGATCGACCGTGCGACGCAGGATCAGGCCGGTCTGTTCGGTGATCAGCCGCCGCAGCCGGGTGGGCCATTCGTCCCGCGCCAGCGACCGAAGCTCGGTGCGCAGGGTGCTGGCGTCGGCCCGGCGCTCGCCGGCGTTCCGGAAGGCCTCGGCGAACGGGCTGCGGGCCACCAACGCCGCCAACCACGAGCTGCCCGTGGTCGGGACGTAGCCCGTGTAGCCGCGGTTGTGGCGCAGGAGCTCCTCGAACGCGTGCGCGCCCTCGTCGGGGGCGATCATCGCGGTGCGGCCGCCCTCGGCCAGGTGCGTGGCGCGCCCGACCTCGCCCCACGGCCCCCATGCGATCGCCAGCGCCGGCAGGCCCAGGCCGCGCCGCCAGGACGTGAAGGCGTCGACCCAGCTGTTGGCCGCCGCGTAGGCGCCCTGCCCGGCCGAGCCCAGCAGCGCGGCCGCCGACGAGAAGCAGCAGAACCAGTCCAGCGGCTGACCGATCGTGGCGTGGTGCAGGTTCCACGCGCCGAAAACCTTGGGCGACCAGTCGCGGTCGATCAGCTCGTCGGTGATGTTGGCCAGGGTGGCGTCCTCGACCACCGCCGCGGCGTGCAGCACCCCGCGCAGCGGAAGCCCGCTGGCCGTGGCCGCCGCCACCACCCGGGCCGCGTCGTCGGCCTCGGCCATGTTGCCGGACTCCACCACGACGTCAACCCCGGTGGCGCGAATCCGCTCGACGGCCTGCAGCGCCTTGGCGGGCGGCTTGGACCGGGCGGTCAGCACGATGCGGCCGCAGCCCGCCTTGGCCATCTCGGTGGCCAGGAACAGCCCGAGCCCGCCCAGGCCGCCGGTGATGAGGTAGGCGCCGTCGCCGCGGAACACGCGGGCCCGCTCCGGGGGCACCACCACGGTCGCGTCCCCCTCGCGCGGGATGGACAGGAGGAGCTTGCCGGTGTGCTCGGCCGCGCCCATCACCCGAATCGCGGTGGCCGCCTGGGCAAGCGGGTAGACGGTGCGCTCCAGCGGGGGCAGCTCGCCGTCCCCGACGAGCCGGTACACGGTGCGCAGCAGTTCGTTGACGTGCCGCGGCTGGGTGGCGGCCATCAGCGCCAGGTCGAGATAGTGGAAGGTGAGGTTGCGGCGGAACGGGTACTGGCCCAGCCGGGTGTTGCCGTAGACATCGCGCTTGCCGATCTCCACGAACCGCCCACCGATCGCCAGCAATTCGAAACCGGCGCGCTGGGCCGCGCCGGTGACGGAGTTGAGCACGACGTCGACGCCGTACCCGTCGGTGTCGCGGCGGATCTCCTCGGCGAATTCGGTGCTGCGCGAGTCGTAGACGTGCTCGATGCCCATCTCGCGCAGCAGCGCGCGCCGCCCCGGGCTGCCCGCCGTCGCAAAGATCTCCGCCCCGGCCAGGCGGGCGATCGCGATCGCGGCCCGCCCCACGCCCCCGGTTCCGGAGTGGATCAGCACCCGCTCCCCCTGCTTGATCCGGGCCATGTCCTGCAGGCCATACCAGGCGGTGGCGTACGCGGTGGTCGCCGCGACGGCCCGCTCGGCGTCCAGGCCGGGTGCAAGCGCGACCGCGAGCCTGGCGTCGCAGGTGACATACGTTGCCCAGCAGCCGTTTTCGGACACGCCGCCGACGCGGTCACCGACCCGGTGGTCGGTGACGTCCGGCCCGACCGCGGTGACCACGCCCGCGAAGTCCATGCCCAGCCGCGGTTGGCGTCCGTCGACGCTGGGGAACCGTCCCATGGCGATGAGCACATCGGCGAAGTTGAGGCTGGACGCGGTGACCGCGACCTCGATCTGTCCCGGCCCCGGCGTCGCGCGGTCGAACGCGACGAGCTCCAGGCCTTCCAGGTCACCGGGGGTGCGGATCTCCAGCCGCATGCCGTCGCGCCGGGGGTCGGCGGTGGCAGTTCGCCGCTCGTCGGGACGCAACGGGGCGGAGCGCAGCCGCGCCGTGTACCACTGCCCGCCGCGCCACGCGGTCTCGTCCTCGTCCGAACCCGCCAGCAGCTGACGCGCCAGCTGCCCGGCGTCCGCGCCCTCGTCCAGATCGATTTGGGTGGCCTGCATCTGGGCGTCCTCGGCGGCGATCACCCGCATCAGCCCGCGCAGTCCCGCCTGGTCCAGGTTGGGCCGGTCGCCGGGCAACACCGTCGCGGCGTTGCGGGTCACGACGTACAGGCGGGGCGGCTCGTCGGAGCTTTCCGCCACCTCGCGGGCGATCCGCACCAGGTGACGCACCTGCTCGCGGCCCCGGGTCGGACACTCCCGATCGTCGTTGCCGACCCCGGGGCCGGTCAAGACCACCACGGCGCCGACGTCGGCCAGCTCGAGCGCGGGCCGTTCGGCGTCGCCCTGTGGCCAGAGCACGGCTTTACACTGCGCGCCTTCGGTTTTCAGCGCATCCGCCAACTCGGCCGGCAAGAGGTCGTCGGTGCCGGAGGTGACCAGCAGCAGCCAGGCCCCGGCCCCGCCGTCCGCTCCACCCTGGCCCAAGGCGGGCGGTTCCCGCCGCTGCCAGTCGATCGCCAGCAGGCGGTCGGCCATGAGCCGTTGGCGGGCGCCGCTTTCGGTGACGTCGCTGCCGACCCGCAGGCCGCGCACGATCAGCAGCACGGCCCCGTTCTCGTCGAACACGTCGAGGTCGACGCGCATGCCCGTCGGGCTTTTCTCGGTCGCCCGGCTCAGGCAGTAACGGGCGTCGCGCAGGGAGCCGTAGCTGCGCAGCCGGCGCACCCCCAGCGGCAACAGCAGGCCACCGCCGCCGACGTCGCTGCCGCGAGCGTGGGCCGCGGCGGACTGGAAGCACGCGTCCAGCAGCGCGGGGTGCACGCCGTAGCCGGCCTGCTGCGACCGAATCGATTGCGGCAGCTCGAGTTCGGCCAGGACGGTGCCGTCGGCTCCGTCGCCGGTGTACGTGGCGGCGACGCCGGCGAACGCCGCGCCGAACGTGACGCCCCGGTCGTCGAACCATCCCCGCAGCTCGTCGCCGGCCACCCGATTCGGGTGCGCCGCAAGCAAAGCGGCGACGTCGTGCGCGGAGGGTTGGCCCTCGTTGCCGACGGCGCGCAGGGTTGCGGAGGCCCGCCGCGCGCGCTCGCCCTCGTGGTTGGTCTGCACCTCGAAGGCGACGACGCCGGGTGCGTCCACCACCGCGTCGGCGCTCAGCGGGGTCTCGTCGTCGAGCAACAAGAGTTCTTCGAAGCGAATGTCGCGCACCTCGGAGGCGTCGCCCAGCGTCGCGCGGGCCGCGGCCAGGGCCATTTCGCAGTAGGCGGCCCCGGGGAAGGCCGGCACCGCGTGCACCTGGTGGTCGGTGAGCCAGGGATGGGCGGCGGTGCCGACGTCGCCCTCCCAGGCATGCCGCTCGGGCTCGTCGGGCAGCCGCACGTGCGCGCCCAGCAGCGGATGCACCGAAACGGTGTGGCCGCCGGGGTCTTCGAGGCCCAGCCGCGGACGGTGTTCGGCGGCGCCGATCCAGTGGCGGGTGTGGTGCCACGGCGCGGTGGGCAAAAACGGGTGCGGTTCGGGTGGGTGCGGGGTCCGCGGCGGGCGGGTGGTCTGACTGGCGTTCAGGTTGGCGTGGAACACCCACGTGTCGTCGGCGTCGCGCTGCAGGGTGCTGACGATGTGGTGATCGTCGGAGCCAAGGGTGTCGTCGATGGCGTGGGTGAGCACCGGGTGGGGGCTGATTTCGATGAAGGTGGCATAGGGCCCGCCGGCTTGGCTGAAGGCATGAGCGATGGCCTGGCTGAACCGAACCGGGTTGCGCAGGTTGGCCGCCCAGTGGTCGGCGTCGAAAGCCGGTGTGTCGTCGTCGGGGCCGCAGGTGGTGCTGATCACCGGGACGGCCGGCGCATCCGGGGTCAAATCGGCTAACGCAGAGCGCAATTCGGGGAGGATCGGCTCGATGGTTTGGTGATGGGAGGCCACGTCGACCTCGATGCGCCGGGCCAGCCGATCGGCGTCGGCCACCGCCGCGATCACCGCGTCGACCTGGTCGGGTGGGCCGGCGATCACGGTCTGGGATGGCGAGGCGTACACCGCGATGCTCACCTGCGGGTAGCCGACCAGCAGCGCCTCGGTGGCCGCGGCGTCGGACTCGAGCAGCGCCATCGCACCCATGCCGGACAGCCGGGCCATCAGCCGCGACCGGGTGGCGATCACCCGCAACCCGTCGGCGACGCTCAGGGCCCCGGCGACCACCGCGGCGGTGACCTCGCCCATCGAGTGCCCGATCACCGCGTCGGGCTCCACCCCGTAGGACCGCCACAAGGCCGTCAGCGCCAGCTGCACACCCACCAGCACCGGCTGAATCCGCTCGATGCCGGTCACCTCCTGGCCCTCGGTCAGCACCTGCCGCAGCGAAAACCCGGTCTGCGCAAGGAATGTCGGCTCCAGCTCGGCCACCGCGGCCGCGAACGCCGGCTCGTCGGCCAGCAACCGCCGACCCATCCCCGCCCATTGCGAGCCCTGCCCCGAATACACGAACACCGTGCCGGGCCCGGGCGAATCCTCGCGGGGGAACACCACCCCGTCGGACGGCGTGCCCTCCGCCAACGCGCGCAACCCGGCGATCGCCTGCCCCCGGTCGCGCGCGCACACCGTGCCGAATCGCGCATGCCGGGACCGGTGGTGGTTGAGCGTGTGCGCGACGTCGGCCAACGCCACGTCCGCGCCGTCGCCGTCCATCCACTCGGCCAGCGCCGAGGCCCATGACGCCACCCGCTCGGTCGTCTTGCCCGACACCACCAACGTGCTCACCGCCGGATCCGGTTGGCGCGCGGCGGGTTCCGGCTCGGGGGCCTGCTCCACCACGACATGAGCGTTGGTGCCGCCGAAGCCGAACGAGGACACCCCCGCCAGCCGCGGAACCCCGGTCTCCGGCCAATCCGTGGTTTCCGTGACGACCTTCAGTCGCATGTCATGGAAGGGAATGTGCGGGTTCGGCGTCTCGAAGTTCAGGTTCGGCGGGATCCGCCCGCGGTGGACCGCCAGCACCGCCTTGATGAGACCCGCGATCCCGGCCGCGCCCTCCAAATGGCCCATGTTCGATTTGACGGCGCCGATGAGCAGCGGACCGCTTTCGGGGCGTCCGCGACCCAGCACCGTGCCCAGCGCCCGCGCCTCGATGGGATCGCCCAACAGGGTTCCCGTCCCATGCGTTTCGACGTAGTCCACCTGATGCGGCGCGACGCCCGCGTTGGCGCACGCCGCGCGCAGCACCGCCATCTGCGCGGCCGGGTTCGGCGCCATCAGCCCGTTTGACCGGCCATCCTGATTGACGGCCGATCCCCGAACCACCGCCAGCACCCGATCCCCGTCGCGCACGGCGTCGCTCACCCGCTTGAGCACCACCGCCCCGCAGCCCTCCCCGCGGACGAATCCGTCCGCGTCCGCGTCGAAGGACTTGCACCGACCCGTCGGCGACAGCGCTTCGGCCCCGTCAAAGCTGCGGAAGATGGCCGGCGACAACAACAGGTTGACCCCGGCCGCGATGGCCAGGTCGCAATCCCCGCCGCGCAGGCTCTGCGCCGCCAGGTGCACGGCCACCAGCGACGACGAGCAGGCCGTGTCGATCGACACCGAGGGGCCGCGGAGATCCAGAAAGTACGACAGCCGGTTGGCGATGATGCTCAGCGCGCCGCCGATGTTGCTCCACGCGTCGACGCGACTGAGGTCCGTTCCCGCCAGATAGCCGTAGTCGGCCGCGCACGCCCCGGCGAAGACCCCGGTCTGCGAGTGCCGCAGCGATTCCGCGGGAATTCCGGCGTGCTCCAACGCTTCCCAGGCCACCTCCAGCAACAAACGCTGCTGCGGGTCCATCGCGGTCGCCTCGTGCGAGGAGATCTCGAAGAACTCCGCGTCGAAACCGTCGACGTCGGTCAACACCGAGGCGCACCGGGTGGTGTCCGCCAACGCCGTCGCGATCTCCGGCGAGCCGTCGTCAAAGGGCTGCCACCGATCGGCGGGCACCTGGGTGATCGACGAACGACCCTCACACAGGAAGCGCCAGAACGCATCCGGCCCCGAGACCTCCCCGGGAAAACGACACCCCAACCCGATCACGGCGATCGGCTCGTCGACCCAGCCGCGGTCCGCCGAGACCGCTTGAGCCACGGCCTCCGCCTCCGGTGTGGTCAGGAACTGCACCAACTCGTTGATCGTGGGATGCTGCCAAAAGTCCAACGGGGACACCGGCCGGCCGGCCACGGTGGCCAATTCGCCGGAAAGCACGACCGCATCGCGCGACCCCACCCCCAAATCGTTGAACGTGATATCGAGGCCGACGTCGTCGCGGTCACAGCCGACCTCGGTAACCAGGTAGTCGATCAGCCAGCGCCGCAGCTCGGTTTCATCCGGGACGGCCGCCGTCACGCCGAAACGTCCAAACGTTCGAACTCCTCGCGCCGATAGGTTTCGACGCACGTCGACCGGCGGACCTTGCCGCTGGTCGTGAGCGGCAGCGAACCCGGCGCCACGAGGACCAGGTCGGCGATGCGCACGCCGTGTGCATTGGATATCGCGGCGGTGACATCCCGCTTGATCGAGCGGAGTCTCTGCAGGGCGTCCTCGTCGGAGCCGCGGCTCTTCACCTCCGCGATCGCGACGAGCTGCTCGGTGGTGTCGTTGGCGACCGAAATCGCCGCCACCCGGCCCTTGGTGATCTGCGTGACGGTCAGCTCGATGTCGTCCGGGTAGTGATTGCGGCCGTCCACGATGAGCAGATCCTTGAGGCGGCCCATGATGAACAGCTCACCGTCGGAGATGAACCCGAGGTCACCCGTCCGCAGCCAGGGAGCCTCGGGTGTGCCCGCGGAGGGACTGGCGAGCCGTGCGCCAAAGGTGCCCTTGGTTCGCTCCGGGTTACGCCAATATCCGGCGCCGATGTTGTCGCCATGCGCCCAGATCTCGCCGATGACGCCGGGCGGGGTCTCGGTCTTGGTCTCGGGGTCGACGATCCGCACCAGCGGGGACTTCAGGGCGCCGTAGCCGATGAGCTCGCTGCCGCCCTGTTCCTCGGTGCAGGGCTTGGCGCGACCGCCCGACAACTGGTCGTACTGGAAACGCACCGACCTGGGCGGCTGCCCCGTCTTCGCGCTCGCGACGTACAGCGTCGCCTCGGCGAGCCCGTAGGACGGACGGACCGCCGTCGCGGGCAGGTTGTATCGAGAGAATCGCTCCATGAAGCGGGCGATCGATGCCGGCTGAACCCGTTCGCTGCCGTTGGCGAGCCCGACCACTTCGCCGAGATCGAGGCCGGCCATGTCGTCGTCCGATATTCTGCGCACCGCCAGATCGAAGGCGAAATTCGGCCCCCCGGAGAACGGCCGGGGATTGCTCGCCAGCAGCTTCATCCAACGCGCCGGCTCGATCAGAAACGCCAGCGGACCGGTCAACACCGCCGGACGCCCCCATACCGCGGGGAAACAGATTCCCTGGATCAGTCCCATGTCGTGATAAAAGGGCAGCCACGACACCAACGATTCCGGCGGCCCGGAAATATCGAACAAAGCCGATTCCAGCTGGCGGCAATTGGCAATCACGTTCTCGTGGGTGATGACGACACCGGCCGGCTGGCCGGTCGATCCCGACGTGTACTGCAGATAGGCTTCCCTGGGATGGGAGTATTCGACCGGATCGAAATCACCCGCGGAATAAAAGTCGAGCGAGTCGATTTCGATGACCGCCGGCGCGGCCGAAGAACCGTGAGCCTCAGCGTATTTGACGACCCCATCGACGGCGGCCGACGCCGTGATAATGGCGGCCGGTGTGCAATCCTGCAGGGCCGACGCGATGCGGCTGTCGTGGGCGCCGAATTGCGGGACCGACAACGGCACCGCGATGAACCCGGCCTGCAGCGCGCCGAAAAAACCGACGAGGTAGTCGAGGCTCTGCGGAGCCAATATCGCCACCCGATCGCCGGTCGACCCGCAGCGCCTGAGTTCTTCGGCAACGGTCGACACGCGACGGTGCAGCTGCGACCAGGTCAAGCTCTCGGCAAAACCCGCCGGGTCCACGTCGTAGTCGATGAATGTGAACGCCGTTTCATTGCCCTGCCGGCGAGCATTTTCGCCGAGCACCGCTGGAATGGAGGACTCGATGACGGACATCACGCTAACCTTTCAATTTCTTACCAAGTGTTTGGCCGCATCCCGTCCCCCGAGAGATGCCGCGGCTTGGTCTTCTTGCAGCCCCCGCCCAGCGCCGCTAACCGGTACGAACGTCTATCTTGACAGCACCACCCCGGATATCACGGTTTCACGGCCGAGGCGGTGCGCGGCTGCGCGGCTCGACGACGATCCGTGGGCCGCACCGGCCTGACATGCGCGAGCGTCCGCGGTCATGACCACCTCCACAGCGAGGAACCTACCTCTTCTCAGACGACCTCGCTGGCGAATCGGCGATATCGCTGACCAGCCGATATCCCGTATCGACTGGGACGCTGGTCCAACAAGTAGTTACTACGCCTCACAATCGAAGTCGTCTCCTGGGCGCCGCGGGCCAGAGCGCCGCACAAGGCTTTCGCCTAGGCTGCGCGGGCGAAACGACCACACATGGGTGATGATCGACTCCGAGCTCAAGGAAGAGGGGACCCCGTGACAGGCAAGGTACTGGCGGCAATCGAGCACGCCCTGGCGCTGGCCGGCTCGATGACGTGGGAAATCCTGTGGGCGCTGATCCTGGGTTTTGCCCTGTCGGCGGTCGTGCAGGCGGTGGTGCGGCGCTCGACGGTGGTGGCGCTGCTCGGCGACGACCGGCCGCGCACCCTGGCGGTGGCGGCGGGGCTTGGCGCGGCATCGTCGTCGTGCTCGTACGCCGCGGTGGCCCTGGCCCGATCGCTGTTCCGCAAGGGCGCTAACTTCACCGCGGCCATGGCGTTCGAGATCGGTTCCACCAATCTGGTCGTCGAGCTGGGCATCATCTTGGCCCTGCTGATGGGCTGGCAGTTCACCGCCGCGGAGTTTGTCGGTGGCCCGCTGATGATCGTGGTTCTGGCGGTCCTGTTCCGCCTGTTCGTGCGGTCCCGCCTGGTCGACGCCGCGCGCGAGCAGGCCGAGCGGGGCGTCGCCGGCTCGATGGAAGGGCATGCCGCGATGGACATGTCCATCAAACGCGACGGGTCATTTTGGCGGCGGCTGTTCTCCGCCGAGGGGTATACCTCGGTTTCGCACGTCTTCGTCATGGAATGGCTGGCCATCGTGCGGGACCTGGTTGTGGGCCTGTTGATCGCCGGCGCCATCGCCGCGTGGGTGCCCGAAACGTTTTGGCGGGGCTTCTTTTTGGCCGACCACCCGGGCTGGTCAGCGCTGTGGGGACCGATCGTGGGGCCCGTCGTGGCGATCGCGTCCTTCGTCTGCTCGATCGGCAACATACCGCTGGCCGCGGTGCTGTGGAACGGCGGCATCAGCTTCGGCGGTGTGATCGCCTTCATCTACGCCGACCTGCTGATCCTGCCGATCCTGAACATCTACCGCAAGTACTACGGCACCAGAATGATGCTGACCCTGCTCGGAACCTTCTACGCGGCGATGGTCGCCGCCGGCTATCTCATCGAATTCCTTTTTGGCACAACCAACCTCATTCCAAGCCAGCGCAATGCCACGGTCATGCACGCGGCGATCTCGTGGAACTACACCAGCTGGCTCAACATCGTTTTCCTTGTCATCGCGGCGTTGCTGGTGGTCCGGTTCGTCACCTCCGGGGGGATGCCGATGGTGCGGATGATGGGCGGCCCTCCCGATGCGTCGGCCGACCACCATCATCATCACTGACGGCCGGTGACGATGTCGGCGGCGTGGCGTTGGACCGATCGGGCCGCCACCCATTCGTCGCCACTGATCATGTCCCGCCAATTCGCGGCGAGGCCGTCCAGGGCGTCCTCGATGCAAGCCCAGATCGACTCGAGCGGGGACGCGCCCGGCGCTCCAGCGTTAATCCGTTGCTCCACGGCGACGTTGGGCTCGTGGGGCGCATCGCTGAATGGGGCAAGCGCGTTGATGGCGTCAATCACGCGCCGTCGACGGTCGGCATAGGACCACGCGGCCAGCTCGTCGGGCATGATCGGCCGGCCGAAGATATAGTCCTGCGCGCCATGGCGATAGGGAACCTCGAGCTTCCGATCCACCGCTTCGGCGGGCAACCCGCCCGCGAAGTACACCGGCACGATGGGCAGCGACGCCTCCAGCGCCATATCCAGCAGCGTGGAGGTGAGCCGCTCGACCCGCTGGCCGGAGTGGACGGCGCGAGTCCCGTCGGCATGGACCAGAGTCGACGCCCCGCGGTCGGCGACATCGGCCTTGATCTTTTCCATCAGACCGAAGAACTGCTGCGGGTCTTGCTGATCGAAGTACCGGATGGTCACCAGCTCCCGGCCCGCCGCGACGTCGAGAAGCCGCAAAAGATCGCCGATCCACCGGGTTTCGTGTTTGGCGTTGGCGATCGGTATGACCTGTGTGCCGGTCAGCCACGACGCGATCGTGGTGCCCAACAGCGACTCGACCTGCACCTGGTGGTTGCCCAGCAGCAACACGGGGCGCCCGCGAACCGCCGACATCGCGGCGGGGTCGGCGACGATCACGTGCCTGACATAGCGCGACAGCAGGGCCCAGTGGAGAAGGTCCCCAAACCCGTCCCGCGGCAATCCCAGCATGTCGGTCCACCGGCGACGCACCGGTTGCCAGTCCGTCTGCAGCGACGCACTGGCGCGGCACCGGCCCGGATGCGCTTCGACCTCGACGGAGACTCGCTCCAGCGGCAGCGCCGGACAGCCCGGCACCCCGTCGACGATCCGAACCTGCGACGGGTGTATCGCGCCGTGGGCCGCATCGGCGACGGCTTCTTTGGTCGCGATGTCGGCAAGCAGCGAATCACCCTGGCCGTCGGTGCGATACACCGCTTGCAGGGTGCCTTTGAACCAATCCAGCGTTGCCGCGCGGGCGGAATCGAGCGCGATAACCCCGCGGCCCTGCCGATCCCCCAACGACATCGCGGACACCGCTCGCCGCTCGCCCAAAAACGCCAGCCGCTTCGGGCCGCTGGCCTGGGCGAGAGGCCCCTTGGACAGCAGGATCTCGACGAGGCGGATGTGGGCCCAGGGCTTACCCGCGACGCTGAGCCACAGGTCGATGACCGGCATTCGGCCGTCGGCGTCGTCAAATCCGACGAATCGGGTTTCCACGTCCACGGTTCCCTGGACCGGGGTGGCGCCGTAGAACCGGGCCCACTCCACGCGCCGCGGAAACGCGACCGCCGGGTCCGGGGCATCCGCATACGATTCGACGGCCGCGCCGTCCGCGGTCCATACGCTCATCGCCGCGTGCGGAACGATGTGCAGCGCACCGTCGAGGAGCCCGGGCTGCAGCCGACCCGCGGGAACCGCGCACCGGTCCACGGCGAGCGTCCCGGATGAGCCGTTGCGGCCGATGCGTGCGCCATCCATCAGGCTGGCAAACGCCGGCCCGTGGAACACCGCGCCGTCGTACGGGGTGGCGAAGGCCACCGCGTCGCGCAGCGGCGCCGGGTCCGCCGGTTCGCCCGCGTAGCGGTCCGCGGTGACGATCGTGGCGGTCGCGTGAGTCTCCCAGCGCGACAGCACCGGATTCGGCGCGTCGCGCCAGGCCTCCAACCGGGCGGCAAAGCGGCCCGGCTCCGCCGGCTCGACAACCACCCGCAGCCGCTTCGGCGAATCCACGATGACCCAGCGAACGACCCGCAGGTCGGCGACTTCCACCACTTTCGCTGTGCCGCAAGCCTTGCCGGCCGCCTGCGCGAACAGGTCCAGGATCGACATCATCGGCAGGGAGGGGATGACGTAGGTCGGGCAGTGATCGGTGATCCAGGTGTCCCGCGCCGGATCGATGACCGTCTCGACCGTCGTGGTGGCCGGGGCCCCGAACGAGGTGGCGGAGGAGCCGGCCGGCGCCGCGGGTTCGCCGTCCGGCGCGTCGAGGGTGATCCGCATGCCGAGGTTGCTCGCGCTGTAGATCCGCTTTCCGTCGACCCACAGGGAGGCCTCGGCGACGGCCAGGATGCCGGGAACACCACCCTCGTCGCGGGCGATGCGGGTGATCTCCACCTGCGACGTGATCCGCTTGTTGGTGGGGATGATCTGACCGCGGTACCGCCACGTGATCGCGTCGCGCTGCGCCACCGGCTCGAAGCGCGCCGACGGCCCGGCCTCCTTGCCGAGCCCGAGGTCGAGCATCGCGAACTGTAAGAGCTGCAAGAGCATTTCGATGCCCAGCGATCCGGGCTGCACCGGATCCTGGCAGAAGTGGGCCTTGAAAAACCACTCCGCGGGGTCGACGTCCTTGACGGCGCGCCACCGCCCCAGCCCGGCGCCGCCGTCGGTGGGCCAACGGCCCGTCACCCGGTCGATCATCAACAGCATCGGCTCGGCCAGCCGCGCTCCCGGCCCGAAAAACCCTGGCGGGCGGTCACGCAGCTCGACGACCGGCGCGTCGCAGGCGAGCTCCACCATGGAGCGCTGCTCGTCGCTGACGGGGAGCCCCACCTGGTTCTGCAGCGCTTCTTGGCGGAAGTATCCGAACACGGTGTCGAAGGTGTAGACGAGCCCGGCATCCGCGTGGATTTCGCCGACGAAGCTCACGATGATCGTTCCGGCGGCCTTGGCGATGCTCGTCAGCGAGACCCTGGTGCGCAATGTCCCGATCGACGGGGTGATCTCGAGATGCTGGGTGCCCGTTCCGTCGAGGTTGCGGAAGTAGAGGTCCACCTCGCCGTCGAGCGGGCAGCCGACGTAGCTGGCCAGCCAGCCGCAGGGCTGCAGCGCGACCTCCATGAGCACGGCGTTGGGCATCGTCGGCGCCCCGTTCGCGGCGAAATACCAGGCGTCGCCGGGGACGTCGTACTCCACGACGACTTCCGCGCCGGACTTGACGGCACCGATGTCGCCGACCAGCTCGGTGACCCGGGACATGAAGTGGTAGGGCGGACCCGGGAGCCTGGCCACCTTCCGGTGCGAGTCGAACTTCTCGAAGAGCGGGCCAAAGGCCATGGAGGGTTTGGCCGTCGCGCTGGCGAGCATCGCCTGGTAGTCGAACCTGAAGCCGTCCGCCTCGGCGACGGCCTTGGGTTCGACATACCCGTCAAGTTCCTTGGCGCCCAAATCCATCGGCCATCCGGGCGAGAGTTTGAGGCCCATGCGACGGCAGTGGAAGGCCGGCAGGCCGTCGACGGTGCACAGCAGGTCGGCGAACAGCGTGGGCTCGGGCCCGGCGATGACCTCGCGCACGAACACCTCGTAGACCAGTTCGCGTGACCGCGGCGTCACCTGCCCGCGGCAGACCAGCTTGTAGGTCTCGAACGGCACGGGTTCAAAGCGCCACCCGTCGCATCCGATCGTCATGCCGAGGGCGGTCATGTAGATCGCCATCGTCTGCATCGCCGCCTCGTACATCAACGTGCCGGGCATGCAGGGGTCATTCTTGAAATGACCTGTGAAGTACCACTTTTCTCCGGTGATGTGCTCGACGGCGCGCAGGTAGCCCCGCCCCCACGGGCCGCCGGACAGATCCAGCTGCGTCACCTCGTCGACGAACAGCATGTCGCCGCCCGCGATGCTCGGCGTGCGGGTGTGGCTGGCCGTGCGCTCGAAACCGGCGCCAAACGTGCGCCAGATCTCCCCCGCGGCCATCGCTTCCAGATCCTGGCGCCGCAACGACGTGCGCGCCGTGTGCGCCGGCGTCGGTTCCATGGGGCCGTCGACGGTTTCGTCCTCGGGGCGCCAGAGGATCCCACCCGAGGCCGCCAGCTCCTCGTCGGAGAAGAACCCGGCCTGGCCGTTGCGCATGGACATCCGCTCGACACCGTCGATGGTGCAGTCGTAGTGGAAGAAGAACATGCGGATGTCGCCTTGGCGGGCGTGGCCGTCGACGTGGATATCGAACCGCAGGGTGTCGCCGATCTCGGGCAGGCCACCCAGGTAGGTCACCTCGCAGCCCAGCAGCCGATACACCCGATCGCTCTTGTTGACAAAGTCCGCGCCCATCCAGGAGATGAGCATCAGGTCGGCCTGCCCGGCTTCGATCATGATCCCGGCCGGCATCCGGCCCTGGTGCAGCCACCATGCGTCGGCGGTGACGTCGGTTTCGGTCCACAGGGTTCCGGTGCCGTTCTCGCCCGGCTCGGCGTCGATGCCCAGCAGGCGATCGGCCAGCAGCAGTGGGGGTTCGGGCATCCGCACCTGGCGCGGGTAGTCGTCTTGCACCGCGAACGCCGGGCCGTAGATCTCGGAGATCTTTCCCGAGGCGTGCACGCGCAGGCCGTCCTTGTCCAGCGTCAGGCCGACCGGCGCGCGCTTGACCGTGGGCGTCGGCACCTCTTTTCCGGCGGGCCGGGTCGGCTGGATCGCCCTGCTCGCGCCTGCCCGGAGCGGCTCGTCGATTCCCTTCGGGGCCAACACGTCCGAGTCCGTTGCCGTCGGCGCGTCGCCAGTGACATCGGCCCGAACGTCCGGTAGCGCGACGGCGCTGCGGGCGTTTGCCTCGGCGGCGGTCGCGACGGCTATCTCCGAGTCGAGGTCGTACACCATCGCCAGCGGCTCCGGCGGCGTCTGCGCGATCAGGGCTTCGCCCAACGGGACCCGCGTCAACGCCTCCGAGGCCTTGGGCAGAGCGGGTGGAACCGGGACGTACGTTGCCATTAGCTGCTCCAGGTGCTGGGTGGTCAGATGTCCCGCGGGCGGGGGAAGTGGATTGGCGCTGGCGGCCGCGACGCTGGCCGGCAGCCGGACCTCGGGCAGGTGCGCCGGGAAGGACAGCCGCGTGGACTTTCCGGTGCGCGGCCGGGCGGCTGGCGGGAACCGGCCTCCGGGCGACGGTGGCAGCAACACGATCCGTTGTTCTTCGCCGGCGATGCCGGTCAGCGCGACGACGACCGCCCGCCTGTCCGTTGTCCACGGCGTGCCGTCGGGCCAGACCCCCAAAAAGCCATAGAGCGCACCGGCGGCAACGTGCAGCAATCCCGATGCGGCATGGGCGTGACCCAGCAGCGGTGAGAGGTTCAGCGCGCCGGGTGCGGTGCCCAGGTGGAGGCACTCACCGCGTGGTTGTTGGTCCGCCGGCAGGGTGGCCAGAATCGTGTCGTTGTCGCGACGCGCGTCCTCGGCGCGTTTGAGCACGACGACGACGGCGGCGTCGCCGGGTATCTGCTCGCCCGGACCGAGCAGCACCCGTGCCGCCGCCTCGTGCACCGATTCGCAGCTGAGGTCCACCGCCCCGACAACCGCGGCATCGACCTCGCCCCGCCGTAACGCACGCGCGGCCAGCTCCAGCGCCGTGGTGCCGGAGAGTTCCTCTCTGGACACCGTGAAACTCGGTCCCCGCAAGTCGAATTGGCTGTTCAAACGGTTGGCGACGATGTTCGGCATGGCGCCGACCACTCCGGCCGCCGTCCACCCCTGCACGACGTCATCGCGGGCCATCGCCAACTGATCGGGGTCGTCGATTTCGTCGGCCAACCGCCACCGGACGCCGAACCGTGTCACCTCGGCGTCACAACCCATTCCGACGACGACACTCGTCGTATCCGGCGGCAGACCCTTGATCAGGTCGTCGAGGTTAAGGGCCGCACCGAGGAGGGCGAGCTGCTGAGGTTGGGTCTGCTTGAGATCGGTTGGGGGGAAACGTGTCTGAGTGAGATCGAGGGATACCTCGGCCATCCTCGCTCTGAGCCTGCCGCTGTCGTCGCAGCTGGGAATCGACCGGCCCGTCATCAGATGGTCGGCGACCGAGGCGGTTTCGTGCCCATCGCCCACCAGGAGGCTCAGTCCCACAACGGCGATGTCGTGCTGGGGTTGGGGCCCGGTCACCGGCCATCTCACCTGGGCCCTGCGCCTTTCGGCGGGCTCGACCCATTCCTCGAGGAGCAGGTGCGCGTTATTGCCGCCGAAGCCGAAGTTGTTGATCGCGGCGCGGCGCGGGCCGACGCAAACCCAGGGTTCGGCCTCGCCGAGCAGCCGGAACGGCGAGTCGGCGATGAACGGCAGCGGATCGTCAGCGTGCAGTGTCGGGGGACGTACACCCGCACGCATCGCCGCGAGAACCTTGATGGCCGCCGCGGCACCGGACGCCGTGATCGAGTGTCCCAGATTGGATTTCAGCGACCCGATGGGAACGTTCGTCATGCCGGTGAAGATGCGTGCCATGCTCATCAGCTCGGTCAGGTCGCCGCGGGAGGTTCCCGTGGCATGGCACTCCACGAGTGAGATATCCTGCGGCTCAAGGTCGGCCATTTCGTAGGCGAGCCGCATCGCGCGTTCCTGGCCCTCCTGCGAGGGCACGAGCAGACCGCGCCCCCGGCCGTCGTTGCTGAGGCCAACGCCCCGGACGACACCGAGAATGGTCTGGTTGGCGGCGATCGCGTCGTCGAGCCTCCTGAGCACCAGGATCGCCGCGCCCTCGGCGGGCACCAATCCGTCCGCGTCCCGGTGGAAGGGCCGTGACCGGCCGGAACGACTCAGCGCCTGGAGCGCGCTAAAGCCAACGTGCAGAAGCAGATCGCTGGCGCCGTTGACGCCGCCGGCCAGCATCACATCCGCGGTGTGGTCGTGCAGCCGGTCGCATGCCAGCTTGATCGCATACAGGGAAGAAGCGCATGCGGCATCGAGGGCCGCGGCGCCTGCGGTCAAGCCCAGTGCGTTGGCGATGAGATGGGCCGGCAGGCCGGACATGAAGCGATTGCGCCAGTCGATCCCGTGTTCGGTTCCGCGCCAGACCTTTTCGGCCAGGTCGGTCATCGACTTCGTCGGGTAACTCAGGTTGCCGAGGACAACCCCAGCCGAGCCCGGGATTTCCCCGGCGGACCAGCCGGCGCTCTCCAGAGCCTGCCGGGCCGCCTCGACGGCCCAGAGGTATAGCGGATCCAGACCGTCGAGTTCGGCGGCGTCGAGCAGGAGACCGCGACCGTCGAACACGTCCTCGAAGCCGCGCACGTATCCGCCGCGGTCGGACCAGGTGTGGTCGAAGTGGGGCGCGTTGTGCTGGTCCCGCAAGACCCGTGCGGCCGATACGCCCCAATAATCCGGCCGCGGTGAACCGAGCGCATCACGGCCCTCGCGCGCCGTCGTCCACAACTCGTCGGGGCTCAGGCCGCCGGGAAGTACGCAGCCCTGGCCGACGATCGCGATGGGCTCAAACTTCAAGACGACTCCGCGGCATCGTCGGATCAGCTGCCGTAGGGGTACAACTCGAGCCGTTTGAGGCTGACAACCACGAGATTGTCGGCGTCGACGAGGTCGAGGTCGCAGATGGCTCGGCTGCTCTTGGCGTCGCCATTGGAGAGCACGCACCGCAGGGCGCCACCGAGCGCGCCGGCGCGGTACCGGATGACCTCGCTTACCCGCAGCGGCAGCACCTTGCGGCCAAGCCGTTCAAAGCTCCATACCAACGCCGCCTGCAGGCAGCCGTCGAGGGCCGCGGCATCCGTGGCCCAGTCGTCGCCCCGCCAGCCCGCTGCCGTCAGACCGCAGAGGGATGCCGTTGCGCTCGAGTCCTGGCACTCCACGCCCTCGAGGACCTGGAATGCGGGGCCGTGGAAGAGCGCGCCGTTGGTGTAGCAGGTCTCGCGATTCAGCAGGCGGCCACCGCGGGGGGTTGCCGCCATGGTCGGCGTAACCGTTGGGCCCCATCCCATTTCGGCCGTCGCGGAGTAGTGGGCAACCGTTCCCGAGCGATCGGACAGCGTGCACGTCAGCCGGTCCGGGTGATCTTCCACCGGCGCGCAGCGCACCAGCATGAGGTCACCGTGTTGCTCGAAGTCGTGCAGTGTCACGCCGCGAAGCACCCGGAGGTCGAGAAGACGGTCCACGCGGTATCCGGGCCGGCATGCTTCCGCCATTCGCACGAACCACTCCAGCGCTTGCACAACCGGGAGGACGACGTTTCCCTGGACGCGGTGGTCAACCAGATGGGGCTGCCGCGTCACGTGGGCCGTCACGCATGCGATCCGGCCCTCGGCGGGCATCGGATGGGTTGGCAGGCCCGCCACTACGCCGTCGCCGAGTGTCACCTCGGGGCTGCCGGTCTCGGCGTCGAGCACATCCGAGACGAAGGCCCGCGCACCGCCGGCGAGCGGTATCAAGGAGATGCCCCGGGATTCGAACATCGCCTTGAGGGCGGGCGTGACCATGCCGGAGTCCCACGGTCCCCAGCCCAATGCCCGAACGAGGCAGGCCGGACCCCGACGGGCCTGCTCCGCCAGGGCCACCTTGTTGAGGATCTCGTTGGCCATGGCGTAGTCGCTTTGGCCGACGTTGCCGCTGCGGGCGGCCACCGAGGAGAACAGGCAGACGATCTTCAGCGCGTCGGTGGCGGTCGCGTCCAGCAGCGCGCACAGACCGCCGACCTTGGTCTCGAAGACGCGATCGAATCCGTCGAGCGTCTTCTTGTGCAAGGGCGCGTCGGCCAATACACCGGCGCCGTGCACCAACCCCGTGATCGGGCCGAAATCCGCTCGCACGCTGTCGAGAAGAGCGCCGAGTTGAGCGACGTCGCGGACGTCGGCCGCGGCATACCGGACCCGGGAACCGGCGGCGCCGAGGTCGGCGAGGGTCGCCCGCACCTCGCGATCGGCCAGGATGCGCTGCACCTGCTGTTCCAATTGTCTTGGCGTCAGCTTCTGTCCGTCGGCGGCGGCGGTCGCGAGCAGGGCCCGCTTGAGTTCGGCATCGGTGGTCAGCCCGCGCGCCGCGGGTGGCTCGTCGGCGAGTTCCGTCCGTCCCAGCAGAACGAAACTGGCCCGCGTCTCCTTCGCCAGGGCGATCACCGAGGCGGCGGTCACGCCACGGGCCCCACCGGACACGACGATCACGTCACGGTGGTCGATGCGACGCGTGTGTGCGGTCACCTGCCTCGCACCCGCGGCGACCGTGACTCGACCGTGGGTGCTGCCCAGGCCGACTTCCAGTTCCGCCCCGCCGGCCAATAGCTCCTGCACCAGGTGTTCGGCGACGACGCTCGGCGAATGCCGTTCCGCCGCAATGTCGATGGCCTTTACCTGGGCATTCGGCCACTCTTGTGCGGCGGTCTTGGTGAGGGCGCCGATGCCGCCGGCCCAGGCGCGCGGGCCGGGGTCGGTGAGCAGCCCGAAGGTGCCGCCGGTGTCTTGAACGGTGACGAAGACGCCGCCGCGTTCTTGAAACTTCGCGGCGACGCGTTGCGCGTCCGCGAAGACCACCCGATTGACGGCCAGCGTCTCTTCACGGCCGGCCGTTGGCGTCAGACCGCCGAGGTGGATCACCGCGTCGGCGTCGGCGCCGGCCTCGGTCACCGTCGCGGCTTCAATGCCGTGGGTGCGCAGGAGCGCGGCCAGGGCATCAGCGACGGGGTGGTCCTGGGTTGCGACGATCTGCACGTCGGCGGCGCCGTAGAGGCCCGGCATTCCCATCCCGCTAGCCGGAGTAGCGACCGCGTGCACCGCGTAGCGGGCGATCGCTGCTCCGGCTAACTCAAAAGGGAGGCGACCACCTGCCGGGCTGCCGTTGGGTGGCGACGCGTGCAGTGGCGGCGACCCGTTTGAGGCCGCCGGGGCCATCAGACCCTGCAGGTAACCGACGATCTCCTGCAACGACACCAACGAACCCATCGTCGCCGTATCCACCTCAGGCAACCCCGGAATCCGCTCCTGAACCGCCGACAAAATCTCGACCCGCTTAATCGAGTCGATCCCCAAATCAGCCTCCAACGCCATCGACAAATCCAGCATCTCCACCGGATAACCCGTCTTATCGGCAACCACATCCAGCATCTGCCCCACCAAATCCACAGACACCGCCACCGCCGAAACACCATTCGACGCCGCAACACCATTGGCAGCCGCATGCGCCACACCATTAGACGACGCCGGGGCCATCAAACCCTGCAGATAACCAACGATCTCCTGCAACGACACCAACGAACCCATCGTCGCCGTATCCACCTCAGGCAACCCCGGAATCCGCTCCTGAACCGCCGACAAAATCTCGACCCGCTTAATCGAGTCGATCCCCAAATCAGCCTCCAACGCCATCGACAAATCCAGCATCTCCACCGGATAACCCGTCTTATCGGCAACCACATCCAGCATCTGCCCCACCAAATCCACAGACACCGCCACCGGTGCAACACCATTCGACGCCGCCGGCACCGCAACACCATTGGACGCCGCGTGCGCCACACCATTAGACGACGCCGGGGCCATCAAACCCTGCAGATAACCAACGATCTCCTGCAACGACACCAACGAACCCATCGTCGCCGTATCCACCTCAGGCAACCCCGGAATCCGCTCCTGAACCGCCGACAAAATCTCGACCCGCTTAATCGAGTCGATCCCCAAATCAGCCTCCAACGCCATCGACAAATCCAGCATCTCCACCGGATAACCCGTCTTATCGGCAACCACATCCAGCATCTGCTCCACCAAATCCACAGACACCGCCACCGCCGAAACACCGTTAGACACCGCCGGCACCGCAACACCATTCGACGCCGCGTGCGCCACACCATTAGACGACGCCGGGGCCATCAAACCCTGCAGATAACCAACGATCTCCTGCAACGACACCAACGAACCCATCGTCGCCGTATCCACCTCAGGCAACCCCGGAATCCGCTCCTGAACCGCCGACAAAATCTCGACCCGCTTAATCGAGTCGATCCCCAAATCAGCCTCCAACGCCATCGACAAATCCAGCATCTCCACCGGATAACCCGTCTTATCGGCAACCACATCCAGCATCTGCCCCACCAAATCCACAGACACCGCCACCGCCGAAACACCGTTAGACACCGCCGGCACCGCCTGCACCGCAACACCATTCGACGTAACCGGCGCGACCGGTGGAGCGGGCGGCACCGGCCTGCCATTGCCATTGGTGGCGGCCGGCGCAACGGGCGGAACCGGCAGCGCCGAGGCGCCATTGGACATTGCCGGAGGCGCGACGGGCGGTGCGGCCACCGCGGTCCGGGACACCGTGCCCTGTAAGAGTGCTTGCAGGTGATCGATGGATTCCCGCAGTGCCCCGATCGCGGTGATCATCGCCGTCACCGCATCGGCATTGATGTCGAGCACGGCCGCGGGCGTCCCGACGGGTCGGGCAACGCCGTTACTCGCCGCGCCGGCCGCGGCGGGAACGACCGCGCCCGCATGAGCACCATTGCCGTTGTACGCGGCCGGCGCCGGAGGCAGAGGCAGCGCGGGCCGGGTGACCGGGGTCGGCGCCGACCGCTGGGCAGCGGGTGCCGACCCGTTGACGTGGGGTGCGGGCGTGATTGATTCGGATGGCGCCAATGTGGTCTCCGATTCGGTCCTGTGTCCGTTGTTGTGGCCACTGTGGTTGGGGGACATATCGTTATCGGCCGGCCGCCGCATGGGTTCTTCGCTGACCTGCGGCCTTCCATAGTTCGATCCGTTGATCTTCAAGGTCAGCTTCGGCTGCTCGCGCTCGCGCGGATCATCGTTGAGGCGGTAATCAGCCCACAGACTTTCGAAATTCATCGGGACGCCGGCGGCCGCGAGCTGCGCGAGCCCGATCCACAGCGACCGAACGCCGTTTCTGCCCTTGGCGTCCAGGAACACCGCGGAATGCTCTTGGCCGGCAAGACATTTGCCGACGAGATTTGTCAGCACGCCGCCGGGGCCGACCTCGACGAACGTCCGTGCACCGGCCTGCCACATTGCCTGAATCTGCTCGGCGAACCGCACGGGCTGAGCGATCTGGTCGGCAAGGGTGGCCCGCATCGCCTGGGCGTCGGTGGAGTAGGGCCGGGCCGTCGCGTTGGCGTACACGGGCACCTCCGGCGTGCCAAACGTGACGTTCTCGAGGAACGAAGCGAACGGAACCGCCGCCGAGCTCACGATCTCGGAATGAAAGGCAGTGGCGACATCGAGGCGCCGCGCCTTCATGCCGACCGCGTTAAATCGCGGCGCCGCGTCGTCTATCGCCGCGCTGTCGCCAGAGAGCACCACCTGGTCGGGAGCGTTGTGGTTCGCGATGACGACCGAAAGCCCCCACTCGTCGATCAGCGCGCGGATCTGCTCGACTGGTCCCGCGACCGCACACATGGCCCCGTCGCTGCTGGCGGCCGCTTGGGCCATCAGCACTCCACGTGCCCGCGCGATCCGAAGGGCAACCTCTTCACTGAAGACACCGGCGGCGCACAGCGCGCTGACCTCGCCGAAGCTGTGTCCACCGACGGCAACGGGCGCGATGCCCAGCGCGCGAATCACGGACAACAGGCTCAGGCTGTGTGCGCCAATGCCGGGTTGCGCCCACTCGGTCTTCGTCAACTCGGCCGTCTGCAGTGCGCGCTGGTCCTCGCCGAATGCCGTCTTCGGCCACACGACCTGATGCAGGTCGCGATCGGCGTTCAGATCCTGGGCACGGGCGAGTTCCCACGGCGACAACGCGGCCTCGTAGAGCTGGGGGATGTCGGCGCCCATGCCGACGTACTGGCTGCCCTGCCCCGGGAACAACAGCGCGACCGGCCCGGGTGTGCGTGCCGAATAGTAATACCCCTTCGGCGAGCCGAATGATGCCGCCAAATCGGGTGTTTCGAGTTTCGCCGCGGCTTCGTCGAGCATGGCGCGCAAGGTCGAGACGCTGTCGGCGACGACGGCCAGGCGGTGCGGCTGCGTGGCGTCGTACGCCGATTGCGTGCTGCGTGCGATGTAGCTGAGCATGTCGTTGCTCTCCACCAGCGAGGCGGACAGGCGGGCGGCTTCACCGGACAGCGCGGCTGCCGACGGCGCGCCGAGCACTACCAGTTCGGAATCCCAGGACCGATACCGCCAAGCACGCTTTCCGCTGCCCGTGTACTCCTCGACGGTGACATGAAAGTTGGTGCCCCCGAAGCCGAACGAGCTCACGGCCGCACGCCTCGGGGCTCCGTGGTCGGGCAGCCATGGCTTCGCCCGGGTCGACAGATAGAACGGCGATTTCTCGATCTCGAGGCCGGCATTGGGTTGATCGATTTTGATGGTCGGCGGCAAGAGCTTGTGGTGCAGCGCCATCACGGTCTTGAACAGGCCGCACGCCCCCGCCGCACCCTTCGTGTGCCCAACCTGCGACTTGACCGAGCCAAGCGCACACCACTGCCGGTCGGCGCGCCCCGATTCGTCGAAGACCTCGCGCAGCGCGGTGAACTCGGCAACGTCACCCGCTTTGGTGCCCGTGCCATGCGCTTCAACGAGCCCGACGGTCTCGGGGCCATAGCCGGCGGCGGCATAGGCGCGACGCAGGGCCTTGGCCTGACCCGCCGGGCTTGGCGCATAGATGCTCTTCGCCCGGCCATCCGAGGATGTACCGATGCCGCGGATCACCGCGTAGATCCGATCGCCGTCGCGTTCGGCGTCGTCGAGGCGCTTGAGCGCGAGCATGGACAGCCCCTCGCCCAGCATCGTGCCGTCCGATTGATCGGAGAAGGGGCGGCAATCGCCGCTCGGCGACAGCGCAGTGACCTTGGCAAAGCACATGAACATGAAGATGTCGTTGAAGGCATCGACGCCGCCGGCGATCACCATGTCCGATTCGCCGAGGTACAGCTCGTGCAGCCCGACCTCGAGCGCGGCCAGGGAGCTTGCACACGCCGCGTCGATCACACAGTTCGTGCCGCCGAGGTCGAAGCGGTTGGCGATTCGTCCGGCGATGACGTTGCCGAGCAGCCCGGGGAAGGTGTTCTCCTGCCACGGCGTGTAGCTGGAGGCCACCCGCTCGCTGAATGCCTCGAGCTCGCGATCGGAAAGACCGGCGGCGCGCAGCCCGCGCTCCCAGACCGGTCGGTGCAGCCGGCCACTTATGTGGGTGATTAATTCGGTACCGCCGGATGCGCCGAGTACGACGCTGACGCGTTCACGATCAATGTGAGAAAAGTCACCGTCGGCGGCGTCCTCTAATACTTGCTGGGCGACTCGCAGTGCGAGGAGCTGGGCCGTGTCAGTCGCGGGCAAAACATTCGGTGGAATTCCGAAATCCATTGGTGAGAAATCGACGTCGGGCAAGAATCCGCCACGACTGGCGTAGACCTTGTCCGCCGCACCCGGAGAAGGGTCGTAAAAGTCGTCAATACGCCAATGCGATTCGGGAACATCGGAGAACAGGTCGACGCCCTCGACGATGTTGCGCCAGAACCGCGTGGCTTCGGGAGACCCGGGGAACAGTGCACTTACTCCGACAACCGCAACAGGAGGATGCTTGGATTCCATAAATCTCCTTTGCACGATTTGGCCGATCAACAGTCATTTGTTGACCTGCATCACATCAAAAGGCTGGCCGTCGAGGATTTTGGCGTCGTTGACCAGCCGAGACAGCTCCAGCGCTTGCCTGGACGCTATCAGAACGACGACTCCTGTACTGACGAATCGTCAATACCGATGGATTGAGCTTCGGGCAATCATTGACCTGTGAGCTTCCTGGCCCGCCGCGGGCGGTCGCGGCGACTGCCGGCCCGCGGATAGCCGTGCGCGCGCCCACCCGGCGCCACCGAGTTTTGCGCCCACTCGCACCCTGCCGGCGCCGTCACCGCCTCCCCATACGCGGTCACCGGGGCGGCGCGAACGGCGTTCCACTCCGAGCGTACGATCGGTTTTCTCATTCGCCCTTTTATTACCCGCCCACCCTTCGGTGATTAATTCCCGCAATGCGCAAAGAAGATTTCCAAAATGCGCAATCCGGTCCACGGATAATGGACACGAAAGCATGAAAGTGAACACAATCCAACTCAACCAAGAAAGGTACGGCGGGGACCCCAATACGCTACAAGGACAACGGGCGCGGAATATAGCCGAACGCGGACGCCGGGACGGGTATCCCGCACTTGCGCGCCTGCTGGGCGCGGCTGATTTGAGTGGCGCCTTCGAGCAGGTTAAGCGCCACTTGGACGACGTTGCGGTTTTCGCACTGCTCCAGATAGCTACCTGCCACCCAGGTGTTGAAGGCCCCCATGGATGGACCACACCAGATCTGGTAGTCGAGGACACGATCGGGTTCGCCGTCGATCGCCCACCGGCTTGATTTGCCGAGGTACCAACGGAATATCAACCCCATCTGATACTTCGGGTCCCGGGTCGCGAGCTCGAGCACCCCGGGGTCGCGCTGTGCCCAGTATTGCTGCGTTTCCGACCAGACCTCGTCGAGGGATTTGCCGAAGAACTTTTCCAGCTCGGCCCCGTGTTTGCGCGCGACATCGGTCACGCTCGGGTGGCCGGCATACCACTCGTAGAGCTTCCTCGCGCGCGGCCCGAACATCGACCCACGCTTGAGTACCTGCAGGTTCACGCCCATCTCGAACATGTCGGAGGCCGGCGCCATCATCACGTCCGCCACTCCGGCTTTAGCGAGCATCGCTCGCGCGTGGGGCGAAAGCCCCGACTCGACGCACGATTGGTTGACCGAGCCGGTCAGCACGTACGCGGCCCCCATCGCGAAGGCGCCGGCGACCGACTGGGGCGTGCCGATGCCACCGGCGGCGCCCACGCGCACCCGGAAGCCCAGGCGGTGCTGTCGGGCCAGCTGGTCGCGCAGCATCACGATCTCCGAGAAAAGCGCCGGTAGCGGTCGGTTGTCGGTGTGGCCGCCGCTGTCGGCCTCGACCGTGATGTCTTCGGCGACCGGCACATGCCGCGCAAGCTCAGCCTCTCGTGGCGTCACCTTGCCGGCGGCCACCAGCGCCGAGACCAGAGCCTCCGGCGCGGGTTGCATGAACAACCGGGCGACCTCGGGGCGCGACACCTTCGCCATCACGTGGTTCTTGCGGACGATGGCGCCCGTCGGATCGGTCGACAGGCCCGACAAGGCGTAGTGCACGACCGCGGGGGTCAGCTTCATGAACGCCGAGGCCTCGACGATCTGGACGCCTCTCTCGATGAACAGCTCCGCGACACGCGCCTCGAGCGCGGCTTCGTTGGGCGAGTGGATCAGGTTCGCGCCCCAGGCAAGCCCGGTTCGACCCGCCAACCTCGTCTGGATCTCGGCCAGACCGCGCTCCACGCCGGCGTACGAGAGGCCGCCCGCGCCGAAGAAGCCCAGCATCCCCGCCTCCGCGACCGCCACCACCAGCTCGGGCGTGGCGATGCCGTTGGCCATGGCCCCGGTGACGTACGGAAAGCGGAGCCCGTGCGCCTCGCAGAACTCACGGTCACCCAACCATTCCGGGTAGGTCGGAGGCAGGATCCCGACCAGCGATACGTCGGACTCGCCGGTACCTATCAGCTCGCCGCCCATGGCAAGGCCCAGTTGCCCCGTGGCCTCCTCGCGGACCACGTGAACCGGGTGCCGCACATATTGCAGGAGGTGGGTGATGTCTTGTGAGGCAAACGCCGGGGGCACGGTGCTCGGGCGCCACCCGCCCAGAACCGGGCCAGCCTCGGCGTGCTGCCCCAATACTGCGGTGGGTCGCTCGTTCACTGCCAATTTCCCCTCAAACGTCAGTGCTGACGGGTTGCCTAGGTGGCCGAATACCTTATCAACCGAATCCAGCACGATTTTGTCACGAACCAGCACCATACGGGTCAAAACGTCTCATTGGTTGCTCTGCCCCCATTGAGGGGCGGCCATTTCGGCCGTTCCGGCGTGGTGATCGCACGGCCGGCAGACTCAGCCGGACAGCTTCTCGCGTAGCCGGCGGTTCACCGGTTCGGGCAGCAGCTCCGACACGTCGCCGCCGAGTAGCGCGACCTCCTTGGCCAACGACGACGACACGAACGAGTACTGCGGCGCGGTCGCGACGAAGAAGGTGTCGACGCCGGCGATGTGCTTGTTCATCTGCGCCATCTGCAGCTCGTATTCGAAATCGGTGCCGGTGCGCAGGCCCTTCACGATGGCGGTCATCCCGCGCGACGTGACGAAGTCGACCACCAGGCCCTGCCCTACCTCCACCCGCAGGTTGGGCAGGTGTGTCGTCGACTCCTCGATCATCGCGATGCGCTCGCCGAGGTCGAACATGCCCTTTTTGGCGGGGTTGGTCAGGATCGCGACCACCACCTCGTCGAACTGGGCCGAGGCGCGCTCGAAGACGTCGATGTGGCCCAACGTCACGGGGTCGAACGACCCGGGGCATACCGCGCCAGCCATGACGAATGACGGTACACGGTGGGTCACAGCCGTTGGGCGAGCTCCAAACGGGTGTCGCCGTAGACACGCTCGGGCCATGACGACCAGCCCGCCGGCCACGTCACCGCCGCTCCGGCGGCCGCCCGCTCCACCGCCGCGACGGTGCCCTCGCGCACCCAGCCATGGGTGGCCAGGGCGGCCAGGACGGCGTTCACCTCGGCGGCGTCGACGTCGTACGGCGGGTCGGCGAGCACCAGGTCCACCGGGGACGCCGCGCCGGCCGCCAGGACGGCCGTCACCGCGCCGCGGCGCAGCGTCGCACCGGGCAGGCCCAGGGCCGCGATGTTGCGCTCGATGACGGCCGCGGTGCGCTGGTCGGACTCCACGAACAGCGCCGACGCGGCCCCGCGCGACAGCGCCTCGAGACCCAGCGCGCCCGAACCGGCGTAGAGGTCGAGCACCGCCAGGCCGGTCAGATCCCGTCGCGCCGTCAGGATGTTGAAAAGCGATTCGCGTACCCGGTCGGTGGTCGGCCTGGTCCCCCGCGGCGGGACGGCGATGCGCCGGCCCCCGGCGACGCCGCCGATGATCCGCGTCACCGGCGGACCCTCACAGCAGCGTCGACCAGTAGTTCCAGAACCGCGCCACGATCAGCAGGAACACCGCCGTGAACCACAGCGCGGCGACCGACCACCGCCACTGGTACAGCACCCACGCCGGGCCGGATCGGCCTCGCCGCGGCGCCGGGCGGAACGCGATCGGCGCGGCCACCACCAGCAGCGAGATGGTGACCACCCAGACCACCATGCAGTACGGGCACAACGCGCCGATGCGGTACAGGCTCTGGAAGATCAGCCAGTGCACGAACACCGAGCCGATCAGGATCCCGCCCGTCAACGCAACCCAATACCATTGGGGCAGAGTCACTTTCGCCACGGCCAGCACGCCGGTGACGACCACCACGGTGAAGCCCACCAGGCCCAGCAGCGGGTTGGGGAATCCCAGGACCGACGCCTGCGGTGTCACCATCACCGAGCCGCACGACACGATCGGGTTGATGTTGCACGACGGCACGTACGACGGGTTGAGCAGGATTTCGATCTTCTCCACCGTCAGGGCCAGCGAGGCGGCCAGGCCGATCGCGCCGGCGATCAGCACCCACCACGCGCTGGGCGCGGGCACCCGCGCCCCGGGATGCGAATCCGGTGTCAGGTCGGCGGTGTGCGCTGACACCGGGGCGGTCACGATGCGGCCGCGGGAGCGACGGCGGTGTCGATGCCGGGCACGTCGCCCACGATGCTTTTGATCTTGCTGACCAGCGCGTCGGGCGTCGACGGCTGGTACTCGTCGCCGTTGATCTTGATGGTCGGGGTCGCGTTGATGTGCGCGGCCGCCGCCTCACCGGAGACCCTGGCAAGGTACTTGCCGCCGTTGACGCAGTCCGGGACCTTGCCCACGACGCCGGCTTCACGGGCGAGTTCGATCAGCCTCGCGTTGTCGGGGAAGCTGGTGCCGCGCTCGTCGGGCTGGATGTTGGTGCTGAAGAGCGCGGTATGGAACCGGCGGAACGCGTCGGTGGATTCGTCGGCGACGCAGAGGGCCGCCGCCCCCGCGCGCGACGAATAGTTCTGGTTCTTCGGGCTGTCGAGGATCGACACCATCGAGTAGTCGGCCGCGATGGCGCCGCTGTCGATGAGCTTGGACACCGTCGGCCCGAAGGTGCGCTCGAAATTGCCGCAGGCCGGGCACAGGAAGTCCTCGTAGAAGGAGACGACGGCCTTCGGGTTGCTCGTCCCGGGCTGGGTGACCAGTTTGCCCGACGTCACCCGCACCGTGTCGCCGGCGCCGGTGGCGGCGTCCTTCTTGTGATGCGACGTCACGATGTAGAAGACGAGCGCGACGGCGAAGATCACGATGAACGCGGTGCCGCCGATCTGGACCAGCCGGCCGGATTTGCCGCCGGCCGACGTCACATCGAATCGCGGGGGGCGCTTGGGTTTGTCGGCCACGGGTTCGCTGATCCTTCGGTGCTGGGCTTGTCCGGCGGTCGGACAAAGTTCTCTCGGGGCCTCTAGAGTACCGGCGTTCCCCCCGGCAAATCAGATCCGGCTCAGGTGGGCGCGCAGGGCGGAGATCAGCTCGCCGGTCGCGACGGCGCTGTCGCCGCCCAGCTGAAACAGATTGGCGAAGCCATGGGTCAGCGAACCCAGGTACCGCAGGTCCACGGCGGTGCCGGCGGCCCGCAACGCCGCCGCGTAGCTCTCGCCTTCGTCGCGCAACGGGTCGAAACCCGCGACCGCGATCAGCGCGGGCGCCAGCCCGGACAGCGACTCGGCCAGCAGGGGCGACACCCGCGGGTCCGACCGGTCCAGATCCGACCGCCTCAGGTATTGGGACTCGAACCAGTCGATGTCCCGTTTGGTCAGCACAAAGCCGCGGGAGAACAGGCTCAGCGACCGGGTCTGCGCCGTGAAGTCGGTCCGCGGGTAGAGCAGCCATTGCAGCACCGGGGTCGGGCCCCCCGTGGTCCGGGCGTCGTCGCGCGCCCGTTGACACACGACGGCGGCCAGGTTGCCGCCCGCGCTGTCTCCACCCACCGCGACGCGCCCGGGCGTCGCGCCCAGCTCGCCGGCGTGCTCGTGGGCCCACCGGAACGCCGCGTAGGCATCCTCGACGGCGGCCGGGGCCGGATGCTCGGGAGCCAGCCGGTAGTCGATCGACAACACGTGGATGCCGGCGTCACGGCACGTCAACCGGCACAGCGTGTCGTGGGTGTCCAGGTCGCCGAGCGCCCAGCCGCCGCCGTGGTAGAAGACCAGCAGGGGCGCGGCACCGCCGTCGGCCGGGCGATAGTGCCGCGCCGCGAGGTCACCGGCCGGTCCCGGCAGCGTCAGGTCGTCGACCTCGACGTGAACCTGCGGACCGGGCAGTCCCACCGTCGTCTCGCGCATCCGGGCCCGCGACGCCCCCGGATCGTCGTCGGCGACCAGCCCGTCGATGCCGACGGCGTGCAGGCCCGTCAGCACCAACTGCAACGTGGGGTCGAGGGTGTTGCCGTCGATGATGACCGAACGACCACGGACCAGCCCCCGCCTGACGGCGGTCGGGATCCACGGAATGACCTGGGCGCCCGCGGTGGTGACCGCGCCCTGCAGGCGACTGGTCCACCGCGTCGGCGCGTCTGGCGGACTCGTGGTCATGACTGCTCCCTCGATCAGGCCGAATGGCGTGCTGCGACGCCGTCGTCGGGCTCTTCCGGGTGCCGCGGCCCGCCGAAGCGAACGGGAGTCCCGGCGCGCGATCGCCGATTCCGAGGTGCCGCGCGACCAACCTTACGGGGTGACCACGTTGTCGAAACGTCGGCCGGCGGTGGGCGATCGGCGGCCGCATACCCGGCTCGGTAATATCGTGATCCCCAAGTCGGTGAAACCCACACGGATTGCGAGTAGCTTCGACGTGTTCGATTTCGAACCCGGTGCTCGAGGACGAAACCCGGCTGGGTCCGGATCCACGAAACCTTCGACTTCACAGGTAGGTGAATGACGTTGACTGGCGAGTCGGGCTCCGCCGTACCCTCAATAGCCCTCAATGACGAGAACACCATGCCGGTGCTCGGCCTGGGGGTCGCCGAGCTGTCGGAGGACGAGGCGGAACGCGCGGTGTCGGCCGCGCTGGAGCTCGGCTGCCGGCTGATCGACACCGCCGCGGTCTACGGCAACGAAGCCGGCGTCGGCCGCGCGATCGCGGCGTCCGGGATTCCGCGCGCGGAGCTGTTCGTCACCACCAAGCTGGCCACCGCCGACCACGGTTTCAGCAAGGCGCCGGCGGCCTGCAACGCCAGCTTGGAGCGACTCGGCCTGGACTACGTCGACCTCTACCTGATCCACTGGCCGGCCCCGTCGCTGGGCAAGTATGTCGACGCCTTCGGCGGGATAATCCAGTCCCGCGGCGAGGGGCACGTCCGCTCGATCGGCGTCTCGAACTTCACCGAAGAGCACCTGTCGATGGTCATCGACCTCACCTTCGTCACCCCGGTGGTCAACCAGATCGAGCTGCACCCGCTGCTCAACCAGGCCGAGCTGCGCAAGGTGAACGCGCAGCACAACGTCGTGACGCAGTCCTACACGCCGCTGGTGCTCGGCAAGCTGCTGGACAACCCGACGGTGACCTCGGTCGCCGGCGAATACGGCAAGACGCCCGCGCAGGTGCTGCTGCGGTGGAACGTGCAACTGGGCAATGCGGTCGTCTTCCGGTCGAGCAACGCCGAGCGCATCGCCAGCGACCTGGACATCTTCGATTTCGAGTTGGCCGCCGAACACATGGACGCGATCAACGGTCTCAACGACGGCACCCGGCTGCGCCCGGACCCGAACACCTACGACGGCTCGTAGCCGCGCGCTACCCCGCCGCGCAGCACGGCGATGAACTGCAGGGCGTGCTGACAGGCGATCGGGAGGGCCGTCGGCCCCGGGTGTGTCGGCGTGGTTATGCGGTGCCGGTGGCAGGGTTGACCTGGTCGGCGGGTTCGGTTCCGGCGGATCGGACTTCGATGCGATCACCGGCGAGATGGGCCAGCAGCGCGGCGGCCATTTGGGAGCGCCCCGCGTTGTGCACACAGACGAACAAAACGCTAGGTGTGACGCTCATCCGTGGGCGCTCCTCGAGGAATCGACGACGGCGCGTGTGGGATCCAGGCGTGGTCGCAGAGCCAGCGATACATAGACCAAGGCGACCAGCACTGGCACTTCGATCAAGGGTCCGACGACGCCGGCCAGGGCTTGGCCGGAGGTGGCGCCGTAGGTGGCGATCGCCACGGCGATCGCCAGCTCGAAGTTATTGCCGGCGGCGGTGAACGCCAAGGTGGTAGTGCGCTCATACCCCAAGCCGAGCGCACCACCCAGAAGGTAGCCGCCGACCCACATGATGGCGAAATACCCCAAAAGCGGCACCGCGATGCGGGCGACATCCCATGGCCGGGTGGTGATTTGATGGCCTTGCAGGGCGAACAGGATCACGATGGTGAACAGCAGCCCGTAGAGTGCCCAGGGCCCGATGGTGGGCAGATAGCGGGTCTCATACCAGGTGTGGCCCTTGGCTTTTTCACCGAATCGGCGTGACAGATAACCAGCCGCCAGGGGGATGCCCAGGAAAATAAGCACGGATTTGGCGATCTGCCATGGCGAGGCGGAGATCGTGGTCTGGGGTAGGTGCAGCCAGCCAGGCAGCACCGAGAGGTAGAACCAGCCCAGTGCGGCGAAGGCGAGGACCTGGAAGATCGAGTTCAGCGCGACCAGCACGGCGGCGGCTTCGCGGTCTCCGCAGGCCAGGTCGTTCCAGATGATGACCATGGCGATGCAGCGGGCCAGCCCAACAATAATCAGCCCGGTGCGGTATTCGGGTAGGTCTGCCAACAGCAGCCAGGCCAGCGTGAACATCATCGCGGGGCCCAACACCCAGTTCAGCAGCAGCGAACTGATCAGCAGCCGGCGGTCGCTGGTGACGGTGTCCAGGCGGTCGTAGCGGACCTTGGCCAGCACTGGATACATCATGATCAGCAGCCCCAGCGCGATGGGCAGCGAGATCCCCTCGATCTGCACTTTCTGCAACACGGTGTTGAAGCCGGGCACCCAGCGCCCCAGCAGCAGCCCGGCAGCCATGGCGACCGCGATCCAGACCGGCAACAGCCGATCCAATGTGGAAAGCCGTGCCACCGAGGAGGTTTGAGCAACGGCGGTCTCAATCATGGGATGCTTCCGTGCACTCAGTCACCGGTCCGGGGCTGGGCGGGGCTGGTGCCGAAGGTATCGGAGTCGGCCAACACGGTGTAAACCTCCCAGCGTTCACCGTCAGGCCCGGTCACCCACACCTTGTCCTGGGTCGCGAAACAACAGGTGGTGCCGATCTCCTCCTCGGTGAACATCTGGGCGTCGGTGAGCCGGGCGATCTCGGCGTGCACCACCTCGCCGGATTCGACCTCGACCCCGAGATGATTCAGCGACCCGCCCTGGCCCGCGTTTTCCAGCAGCACCAGCTTCAGCGGCGGATCGGCGATCGCAAAGTTCGCGTAGCCGGGCTTGCGTTTGGCCGGCTCAGTGTTAAACAGCTTGGAGTAGAACGTGATTGCCTCATCGAGATCATCGACGTTAAGGGCCAGTTGAACGCGTGACATGGCCGTAGCCTCCAAGGTGTGAGACATATATCGAACTAGTGGCACGGCCCAGCATTCCCACCTTTTCGATATATGTCAATCTCTGTGGCAGGATGGTGTGATGCCTAAAGCGTTGCCGGTCATCGATACGACGGCGCCGGTGTGTTGCGCCCCGGTGGCCTCAGGTCCCATGAGCGATGCCGATGCGTTGGCGATCGCGTTGCGACTCAAAGCGCTGGCCGATCCGGTGCGGGTCAAGATCATCTCGTACCTGTTCAGTTCATCTGCAGGTGAAGAGATTTCCGGCGAGCTGGCGGCGGTGCTAGAACTCAGTGAATCGACGGTCAGCCATCATCTGACGCAATTGCGCAAGGCGGGTCTGGTGATCTCGGATCGGCGCGGGATGAACGTGTTCCATCGCGTCCGCCCGGATGCGTTGCAGGCGTTATGCGCCGCGCTGGACCCAAACTGCTGCTCCTAGTTGCCCTACGGCCGCCGGATGGCTAGGGCGTGGATATGCGGGTTCCGCAGTCTGGGCATCGGCGGGCCTGGGTGCCGAGGAGGGCTTCGATTGTTGGCAGATCGTCGCGGTGGTGTGTGCAGGCCTGTCGGACCAGGTAGGTCCGGATGGTGTCGATGATGAACTGTGCCCGCTCAACGGGGGTTGTCCCGTAGCCCTCGATATCGGTGGTGCCGTAGGCGATGACGTCACCTTCGTCCCGACAACGCGGACGAAGCGCCCGCTGGGCCCGCACATCGAGTTCGATGCGCCACTCGGCGTGGCGCTCGCGGAAGAAAAGCGGTGGCGGCCTGATCGTCGGCTTTGATCTGCTGGCCTTCTGGTGATACCCAGAACGCTTTGATGTCGTCGAGCCTGTCGTGGAATGCGCGGCGACGCAGTGCTGCTCAATCTTTTGGGCAGGTCTCGGCGGCTCGCTGCAACACCGGAACCCGACTTGGCTCGGGTTAGTGTGCGCGTCGGCGCGGATCGGTGTTGCGGGTTTGGATTGTCAGGGTGCGGTTGCTGCGGGTAGCGCGAACGACATTCTTGATGCCCCACCCCGTTTCAGCATCGACACGATGCTGCTCACCAATCTAGTTGGTGGTGGGTGGTGGTTGGGGTTGGAAGGGGTCATACCACCACCAGTCGGCGCGTTCGCCGAGGGGCCCGGGACACGGCGGCACAACGGGCGCCGGGAGGGTGGGTGGGCGCGCGAGTGATCCTGGGTGCAGCACTCGCCCGGCGCGGTCGGTGACGATGAGCTGGTCTGCGGGCCCGGTCAGGGTGATAACACCCTGGTGGTGCAGTCGATGGTGATACGGACAAACCAGCACCAAGTTGGCTAACTCGGTGGGCCCGCCGTCCTCCCAATGCCGCAAATGATGCGCATGCAAACCACGGGTCGCCCCGCAGCCGGGCACCACACACGTGCGGTGGCGATACTCAAGGGCGCGGCGCAACCGCCGGTTAATCTGACGGGTCGACCGCCCGGCCCCGATCGGCTGCCCATCGCGTTCGAACCAGACCTCACACGTGGCCTCACACGTCAGATAGCGGCGTTCGGCGTCGCTGAGCAACGCACCCAGATGCAGCGCCGCAGCACGCTGGGCCACATCGAGGTGCACCACCACCGTGGTGTGCTGCCCGTGCGGGCGCCGCGTCGCCTCGGCATCCCACCCCGCCTCAACCAGGCGCAAAAACGCCTCACCCGTGGTAGGCAACGGAGGCACCCGATCACCGGCGCGGTCCTCATCGCCGTGATCCTGCTTCCACTGCGCGAACAGCGCTTCCCGGTGAGACGCCAACGCCGCCTCGAACACCGCCGCCTCGGGATGGGCAAGTTTGATCCGCCACCAACTGAACTGCTCATTGCTGGTCTTGGTGATCACCGGCCGCAGGTCGGGCTCCAGCTCGGGTCCGGGTTCAGGGCGCGGTTCGAGCTTGACCGCGGTACGCAACTGATTGACCGTGGCGACCGCGGCCAGCTGCGCGTAATGCCCATCCGAGCCCTCACCCGCCCGCGCCGCGATCACCCCGACCTGATCCAACGACAACCGACCCTCGACCATCCCCGCCGCGCACCGCGGAAACTCCGGCAGCCGACGCGCCACCGTCGCGATCGCGTGCGCATTGGCCGACGAGGCACCCAGCTTCCAGGCCACCAACGCCGCCACCGAACGCGCACCAGTCATCCCACACAACTCATCACGCTCAATCTCAGCGACGATCTGCACAATGCGCCCATCAATCGCATTACGCTGACCCGCCAACTCCGCCAACTCCTCAAACAACACGTCCAAGCGCTCAGCAGGACTCAGCGCCACAGCAGACGAAGCGGTCAACGACATAACTTCATCATCACAGCCCGGTACGACAACCCCCGGCCACCCGGACACCCCCAGCAGCCCAAAACCGAAAAGCACCAGGTCAACCCGCTGCAACCACCGCCAACCCCGAAGCGAGCCAGGCAGGTTATCGGGCAGCGCTGGTACCAGTTCGGCTTGTGTCGGCCTCAACGGGTAACCCCGAACGGGCAACGAAAGCGTCCTGACATTCCATCGGCGGTCAACCCTTTGGGCAGGTCTCGGCGGCTCGCTGCAACACCGGAACCGACGGGGCATCGACGGGAAGTCCATAGCCGCGCAGCACCGCGATGAACTGCAACGCGTACTGGCAATAAAACGCCTTGTTGGGCGGCATCCACAATGCCGGCTGCTTGTCGCCTTTATCTTGATTCGCCTGGCCTTGCACCGCAAGCAGATTGGCGGGGTCATTGGCGAACCGGACCCGCATTTCGGGAGTCCAATTCCACGCCCCTTGGTCCCAGCTGTACGACAACGGCACGATGTGGTCGATTTGAACAGCCTCACCGGTATGTGCGCCGCGCACAAACGCGATCGCGTCATTGGTGTACGGATCGTGCAGCGTCCCCGTGGCAACGGCATCGGGGCAACGCTTGATCGACACATATGTCTTGTCGACCAAGTCACGGTTCAGAATGTCGTCACGGGTATCACATCCGTTGTGCCCACCCGGTGCGTCGTTTTCGTCCGTCCAGGCGTCACCGAACGCCGACCGCAGGTAGTCATAGCGGTGCAGCCGAAGCGGCACCACGGCGATACCCGCCAGCACGTCGGCGCCCGGTTGCACTGTCGGAACATCAGCGCGGGCGGCGACTTCGGCGCGCCTGGCCGCCGACGATCCCAGCGTCTGATAGGCGACCAGCACCGCGAGCACGGCGGCCGCCGACAACCACAGCAACAATCTCCGGTTCAAGACTTGTCCAGGTATTCGATTCGGTCGGTGTCGGTGAATCGCGCCGCCAGCGAGGCGAGTTCGGGATTGGCGGGATCCTGCTCGTACGCCCGCGCACAGAACTCGCGGGCGGCTTCGATGAACGTCCCGTGCTCGGCCAGCGACAACAGCCGCAGGGTGATTGCCCTGCCGGATTGGTTGCGGCCCAGCACATCTCCTTCGCGGCGCTCCTTGAGGTCCAGGTCGGCCAGGGCGAAGCCGTCCATGGTCTCGGCGACGGCACACAGCCGCCGGCCGGCCGGCGATCCCGGGGGCACCCAGCTGGCCAGCAGGCACAGGCTCGGGTGCTCGCCGCGGCCGATGCGGCCGCGCAGCTGATGCAATTGGCTGATCCCGAACCGGTCGGCGTCCATGACCAGCATGACCGTGGCGTTGGGGACGTCGACGCCCACCTCGATCACCGTGGTGCACACCAGCACGTCGATCTCACCGGCGCGGAAGGCGGCCATGGCGGCGTCTTTTTCGTCGGCCGGCAGCCGTCCGTGCATCAGCCCGAGCCGCAGGTTCGCCAGCTCACCGGAATACAGTCGCGCGAAAAGGCCCTCGGCGGTGGCCGACGGGCGGGCGGGTTTTTTCTTATCGGTGCCCCCGGTCTTGTCGGCGTCATCGGTGTCGTCGCTCTCGCCTGTTTTGTCGGTCTCGTCGATCCGGGGCGCCACCACGTAGGCCTGGCGCCCGTTGGCGACCTCCTCGATGATGCGCCGCCAGGCGCGGTCGAGCCAGGTGGGTTTGTCGCCGACGAAGATGACGTTGGTGGTGATCGGCTGGCGTCCGCGCGGAAGTTCGCGCAGCGTCGAGGTTTCCAGGTCGCCGTACACGGTCAGCGCGACGGTGCGCGGTATCGGCGTCGCCGTCATCACCAAAAGGTGCGGCGTGATGCCGGCACGAGCCTTGGCGCGCAACTGATCTCGCTGCTCGACGCCGAAACGGTGTTGCTCGTCGACCACCACCATGCCCAGGTTGTGGAATTCGACCGCGTCCTGCAGCAGCGCGTGGGTGCCGATGACGATGCCGACCTGGCCACTGGCGACCTCGGCGCGGACCTGCTTTTTCTGCGCGGCCGTCATGGAGCCGGTCAGCAACGCCACCCGGCTGGAGTCCTCGGGCCCGCCCAGCTGCCCGCCCATCGCCAACGGCCCGAGCACGGTGCGGATCGACAGAAGATGTTGTGCGGCAAGCACTTCGGTCGGGGCCAGCAGGGCGCACTGGTAGCCGGCGTCGACCATCTGCAGCATCGCCAGCACCGCGACGATCGTCTTGCCGGACCCCACCTCACCCTGCAGCAGGCGATTCATCGGACGGTTCGCCGCCAGGCCGTCGGACAGCACCCCGAGCACCTCGCGCTGCCCGGCCGTCAGCTCGAATGGCAACCGCCGCAACAGTTCCGCGGCCAGTCCGTCGTCCCGGGGCGGCGCCGGGGGCCCGGATTCCGACAGTTCACCGTGGCGGCGGGCGACCAGCGCCCACTGCAGGCCGACGGCCTCGTCGAACGTCAATCGCTCACGCGCACGCCGGCGTTCGTGCTCGTCCTCGCAGAGATGGATCGCGCGCAGCGCCTCGTCCTCGGAGATCAGGCCGAGCCGGGTACGCAGGTCGGCGGGCAGCGGATCGGGCACGGGATCGAGCACGTCGAGCACGAGTCGCACACAGGCGAAGATGTCCCAGCTCTGCAGCTTGGCGCTGGCCGGATAGATCGGGAAGAAGTGGCGTTGATACGCGTCCGCGACCTCTTCGCCGCTGGCGTGCGAGGCGACGGCGATCTTGTTCAGCGACCGGGTGCCGTACTTCTTGCCGCCCGGCGACTCGAGGATGAGAAACGCCGGATGCGTCAGCTGCATGGCGCCCCGGAAGTATCCGATTTCCCCCGACAGCATCACCTTGGTGTCTTTGACGAGGTCCTGCTTGAGGTAGTTGGCGTTGAAGAATGTGGCGGTCACCTTGCCGCGGCCGGATCCGACGGTGATGCGGTGACACATCCGCCTCCGGTCCTTCTTCATCGGAAACGTCTCCGCCGCCGTGATCGTGTCGACGATCGTGATGTGCTGGCCCTCTTCCGGCCGCTCGTCCCCGGCGCCCCACCGGGCCGCGCCTTCGGTGTAGCTGCGCGGGTAGTGGCGCAGCAGGTCGTCAACGGTCCGGATACCGAATATCTCGTCGAGGGGCGCCGCGGCCTTGGCACCCACGACGTAGTCGAGCCGGTCGGACAGCGTCGCCACCGCTACTCGACCCCGATCAGCAGGACGTCGCCCCGGTGGCCGGTGCGGTAGGTCATCAGCTCGGTGCCCGGATGATGGTCGTGCACGTGGTCTTCCAGGATGTCGCCCACGGCGGTCGCGTCGGCGTCCTCGTCGATCCCGGCGCCGATCAGCACGGTCACCAAATCACCGCCCGAGGCCAGCAGCAGATCGAGCAGGCCGATCGCCGCCCCGGCCGCGTCGGCGGCCACGATGAGGACCTCGTCGCCCGCGATGCCCAGGCCGTCGCCGGGCTGACAGCGACCGGCCCAGGTCAGGGCGCTCTCGGTGGCGATGCGCACCGACCCGTGCCGGGCGGCGCCGGCGGCGCGCGCCATCGTGAAGCCGTCGTCGACCGCCGGCCTGTCCGTTTCGTGCACGGCCAGGGCGGCCAGCCCCTGCACCATCGACCCCGTCGGGATCGGCACCACGTCGATCCCCCAGCCGATCGCCGCCGTGCAGCCGGCCACCAGCTCCTCGGCGGCCACGTAGCCGTTGGGCAGCACCATCACCTGCGCGGCGCCGGTGTCGACCACGGCCCGCATCAGCCGGTGGGCGCTGATCCCGGCCTGCGGATCGGGCCGCAGCACGCAGGCGCCCTCGCTGGAGAACAGCTCGGCGGCGCCGTCGCCGTCGACGACGGCCAGCACGGCCCGTTCCCGCGTCCAGCCGCCCGCCGGCAGTCCGGCGGCCCCGGAGCTCAGCGCCGAGATGACGATCCGGCTGAGTCGTCCCGCCGCCAATCCCGCCTCGACGGCGGCCCCGGCGTCGTCGGTGTGCACGTGCACGGAGTAGCTGTCGGGCGTGTCGGATTCCCGCGCGGCCGCCGCCGCGATGGCGACCGATTCGCCGAGTTCGTCGAGCCGGTTCCGCAGCGCATCCGCCGCGCCGGCATCGCAGCCATCCAGCCGGTACATCACCTCGAATTGCGGCGCCGGGTGCCCGGCGACGGCCGGTGGCCGCGGCGCGCGCGGCGACGGCTCGTATACCGTGCGGGCGGGCGCCGGCCCGGCAACGGTGGAGCGCAGCGCGTCCAGCAGGACGAGCAGGCCACGCCCGCCGGCGTCCACCGCACCGGCCTCGGCGAGGACCTCGAGCTGCTCGGGCGTCTTCTCCAGCGCGACCACCGCGGCGTCGCCGGCGGCGGTGATCGCCGGGGCCAGCCCCTCGCCGGCGCACTCGTCCACGGCGTCGGCGGCGGCCCGCAAGACCGAGACGATGGTGCCCGGCACCTCCTCGCCGCCCATCGACGTGATGACCAGCTCGACGCCGCGCCGCAACGCCGACCCCAGGACGACGGCGTCCATGTGGGGCAGTTCACCGCCGGAGTCGGCCGCCGCGACGGCGGTGACGTCGGCGATGCCGCGCAGGATCTGCGACAGGATCACGCCGGAATTGCCGCGGGCGCCGTTCAGCGCGCCCGCCGACAGGGCCGCGGCCGTCCGGGCGACGCACCCGGAGCCGTCGGAGCTTGCCCCCGCATTCGCCTCCGCCAGCGCCGAGCGCATGGTGAACAGCATGTTGGCGCCGGTGTCGGCGTCGGCGACCGGGAACACGTTGAGCCGGTTGATCTCGTCGATGTGGGTGATCAGGTCGCTGACGGCGGTGTGCGCCCAGTCCCGGAGGGTCACCGCGTCCAGCAGGCGGTCCTGCGACGCGTTCGGCGTGCCCGGAGCGCCCAAGCGACCCACCTCCTCCGCGCCAGCCTCCCGGTGGGCGCCAGCGTAGCCCGCACCGACACGCGCGGCGCCCGGCCGCGCGGGAGCGGGCGCCCGCCGGCCCATTGAGCCTAGCCAGAGGGGCCGACATCGCCGCTCCTGCACCGCGGGGCGGCCGGCGATCGTTTTGGTGGTTGCCCACCACAGTCGGTATCCTGGGCTGGCCCGGGTCGATCCCGGGTCGTCCCCGGCCCGCCCAGATCCGTCCCCGCGTGCCGGACCCGGTGAACAGTTGAGGAGCTTGAACGATGGCCGCTGTGTGCGATATCTGCGGGAAAGGCCCCGGCTTCGGCAAGTCGGTGTCGCACTCCCACCGCCGCACCAGCCGCCGGTGGGACCCCAACGTCCAGACCGTGCACGTCGTGACGCGACCGGGCGGCAACAGGCAGCGGCTCAACGTCTGCACGTCCTGCATCAAGGCCGGCAAGGTCGTCCGCGGCTAGCCGGCGCGGGCGGTCATCTCGGTCAGGGCAGCCGCCAATCGATCGGGTCGGCCCCCATTCCCACGAGCAACTCGTTGGCGCGGCTGAACGGCCGCGAGCCGAAGAACCCGCGCGACGCGGACAGCGGAGACGGGTGCGGCGACTCGATCGCGACGCAATCGCCCTCGGCCAGCATCGGCTTGAGCGTCGACGCGTCGCGGCCCCACAGGATCGCCACCATCGGCCGCGACCGCGCGACCAGCGCCCGGATCGCGCGCTCGGTGACCGCTTCCCAGCCCTTGCCCCGGTGCGACGCCGGGTTGCTGGGCCGCACCGTGAGCACCCTGTTCAACAGCAGCACCCCACGCTGCGCCCAGGGCGTCAGGTCGCCGCACGAGGGCTGCGGATAGCCCAGGTCGGTGGAGTATTCGCCGAAGATGTTCTCCAGGCTGCGGGGCAGCGGACGCACCTCGGGCGCCACCGAGAAGCTCAGGCCCACGGCGTGCCCGGGCGTCGGGTAGGGATCTTGCCCGACGATCAGGACCCGCACCTGGTCGAACGGAAAGGTGAAGGCGCGCAACACGTTCGGGCCCGCGGGCAGGTACCTGCGCCCGGCCGCGATCTCGGCCCGCAGAAACTGCCCCATCTGCGCGACCTGGTCCGCGACCGGTTCCAGCGCGGCCGCCCAGCCCGGCTCGACGAGTTCGCTCAACGGGCGTGCGGTCATCGCAATCCCTTCACCGGTAGCACCACCGTGTCGGTGGATGGTCACCGCGCCACCCTAGCTCCCACTCCGATGCCCACTTCCTCCTCGGGCCTCAAGCGGCCCGCATCGTCACCGGGCGAAAGACTGCCAGCCGGCATACCCGCTCCACTCCCGTCCGTCGACGAGCACCCGGGCCGGCCCGTCGAACACCCGCCCGATGACCCGCCACCCGGCCGGCGCCGGCCCGGCGAAACAGGCCGCCAGCGCGTGGTCTTCGCCGCCGCCCAGCACCCACGGCCAGGGGTCGGCGCCCACGGCGGCGGCGGCCGCGGTCAGCGCGTCATGGTCGGCGCGCAGCGCCGCGGTGGACACATCGATGCCCACGCCCGACGCGTCGGCGACGTGCCGCAGGTCGGCGATCAGGCCGTCGGAGACGTCGATCATCGCCCGCGCGCCGGCGGCCGCGGCCGCCGCCCCCTGGCCATAGGGCGGCCGCGGCACCACATGGCGCCGCCGCAGTTCGTCGAACCCATCAATATCGTTGTGCCACAACGCATATCCGGCGGCCGAGCGGCCCAGTTCCCCGACGACGGCGAGCACCGAGCCGGCTTCGGCACCGGACCGCGGCACCGGCGCGCGGCCGTCCAGGTCGCCCAACACCGTCACCGACAGCACCCACTGCGGGCAGCTGACCAGGTCGCCGCCGGCGATGCCGGCGCCGATTCGCCCGGCCTCGTCCCACATCCCGTCGGCCAGCGCGTCCACCTGCGCCGCCGGCGTGTCACCGGGTGCCCCGAAGCCGACCACGAACGCCGTGGCCCGCGCGCCCATCGCCTCGATGTCGGCGGCGTTCTGGGCGATCGCCTTGCGGCCGACGTCGTGGGGCGTCGACCAGTCCAGCCGAAAGTGCCGATCCTGTACCAGCACATCGGTCGACACCACGGCGCGGCCGTCGCCGGCGGACACCACCGCCGCGTCGTCGCCGGGCCCGAGCAGGACCGCGGCGGGCTGTCGGCGGCCCCGCACCAACCGGTCGATGACCGCGAATTCGCCGAGCTGCGCCAGCGTCGGGCCGTCCCCCGCAGTGTTATCGCGCAACGCCACCTCCTCGGCCGCATCCGGCCCGGGCCAGTGTATGAGAATCGAACGGTGGCCAGGCGGGTGACGGGCGATTCCGACGGGCCGCCGCGCGCACTGATCATCGCCGCGGCGGCGCTGGCCGTCGCGGCGATCGGCGTCATCCTGGTCATCGCGGCCACCCGCCAGGCCCCGCCGCGACCGGTCGCCCTTCCCGCCGTCGCGGCCCCGCGGGCCGGCAATCCCGCGTGCCGGGCGCTGACGCAGGCGCTGCCGCAGCGGCTCGGGGACTATCAGCGCGCGCCCCTCGCGCAACCCGCGCCCGAGGGCGCGTCCGCCTGGCGGGCCGCGCGCGACGGCGAGCCGGTGGTGTTGCGCTGCGGGCTCGACCGCCCCGCCGACTTCGTCGTGGGATCTCCGCTGCAGGTCGTCGATCGGGTGCAGTGGTTCGAGGTGGCCGCCGGACCCCAATCCGCCGCCGAAGCGGGCAGATCCACCTGGTACACGGTGGACCGGCCGGTGTACGTGGCGCTTACGCTGCCGCCGGGTTCGGGGCCGACGCCGATCCAGGAGCTCTCCGAGGTGATCGACCGGACCCTCGCGGCGGTGCCCATCGACCCGGCGCCCGCCCGATGACGGCAGTTACCGCAGGCCCACGCCGCGGGCCAACGCCGTCTCGACCATGGTCGCCAGCAGGGTGGGATAGTCGATGCCGCTGGCCGCCCACATCCGCGGGTACATCGAGATCGTGGTGAACCCCGGCATCGTGTTGATCTCGTTGATGATCGGACCGTCGTCGGTGAGGAAGAAGTCGACCCGGGCCAGACCCTGGCAGTCGATGGCGCGGAACGCCCGGATCGCCAACTGGCGCATGGCGTCGGCGATGTCGTCGTCGACCTTGGCGGGCACGTCCAATTCGGCCGCGTCGTCGAGGTATTTCGTCGCGAAGTCGTAGAACGAGTCCTCCCGTCCCCGCACCCCGGCCACCCGGATCTCGCCCAACGTGCTGGCTTCCACTGTGCCGTCGGGCATTTCGAGCACGCCGCATTCCAGCTCGCGCCCGTTGATCGCCGCCTCGACGATCACTTTCGGGTCGTGCCGGCGGGCGTTGGCGACCGCGGCGGGCAGTTCGTCCCAGCTCGCGACGCGGCTGACGCCGATCGACGAGCCGCCCCGCGCGGGCTTGACGAACGCCGGCAAGCCCAGCCGCTCGCGCTCCTCGAGACCCAGCGCCGCCCGGGACGGGCGCAGCACCGCGTGCGGGCCGATCGGAAGCCCCTCGGCGGCGAGCAACTTCTTGGTGAACTCCTTGTCCATGCCCGCGGCGCTGGCCAGCACGCCGGCGCCGACGTAGGGCACACCGGCGAGTTCGAGCAGCCCCTGGACGGTGCCGTCCTCGCCGTACGGGCCGTGCAGCACCGGAAACACCACGTCGACGGACGCCAAGACCTCTCCAGCGTTGGGGCCGGCGCCGGGCGACACCAGCTGGCCGCCGCGGCGCGGATCGGCCGGCAGGGCCAGCTCGGTGCCCGATTCGGCGGTCACCTCGGGCAGCCGCCGGTCGGTGATCGCGAGCGCGTCCGGATCGCCGTCGGTGAGCACCCAGGAGCCTTCCGGGGTGATCCCGATCGCCATCACCTCGAATCGCCGCGGGTCGAGATTGCGCAGGATGCTGCCCGCGGACACGCAGGAGATGGCGTGCTCGCCGCTGCGCCCGCCGAAGACGACGGCGACGCGCACGCGGTCGCTGGCATTCACAACCTGGAGAGGCTACCGGGTGAACGGCCCCCGGCGCGGGTGCCGGGCCGCTAGCTGGGGTTCTGCCGCCTCGGGCTCATTCGGGCTTGGTGCTGCGGCCGAGCAGCAGCGCCATCGCCTCGTCCACCAAAAGCCCCTTGTGGCAGACCCGGTGCACGGCGTCGGTGAGCGGCATTTCGACGTCGTAGCTGGACGCCAGCGCCAGCACCGACTCGCACGACGTCACCCCCTCGACGACGTGCCCATCCCTCGCCCGCATCGCCGACTCCATGGTCCCGCCGCGGCCCAGGCGTTCGCCGAAGGACCGGTTGCGCGACCGCGGCGACGTGCAGGTGGCTACCAGGTCGCCGACGCCGGCCAGGCCGGCCAGCGTCGCGCCCTTGGCGCCGAGCGCTATCCCCAGCCGGCTGATCTCCGCCAGGCCGCGGGTGATGATCGCCGCCGCGGTGTTCTCGCCGAGCCCGACGCCGGCCGCCATCCCGCAGGCTAGCGCGATGACGTTCTTGCAGGCCCCGCCGATCTCGGTGCCGACCACGTCGCTGTTGGTATAGGGGCGGAAGTACCCGCTGTTCAGCATGCGCTGCACGGCGACGGCGCGGCCCGAGTCGCTGCAGGCGACCACCGTGGCGGCGGGCTGGCATTGGGCGATCTCGCTGGCCAAGTTGGGCCCCGATATGACCGCCACCTGCGCCGCGCCCACGCCGGTCACCGACAGGATCACCTGGCTCATCCGCATGAGGGTGCCGAGCTCGATGCCCTTGGCCACGCTGACCAGGGTCGCGCCGTCGGCCAACAGAGGCGCCCACCGCTCGAGGTTGGCGCGCATGGTCTGCGCCGGCACCGCCAGCAGCACCGTCGTCGCGCCGGCCAGCGCCTCGTCCGCATCGGTGGTCGCGCGGATCCCCGGCGGCAGCAACGTGCCGGGCAGATAGGCGGGGTTGTACCGGGTGGCGTTGATCCGCTCGGCGACCTCGGATCGCCGGGCCCACAGCGTCACCTCCGCGTCCGGTCCCCCGGCGTCCACGAGCACCTTGGCCAGCGCCGTGCCCCAGGCACCGGCGCCCATCACCGCGACGGTTTCCGTGCCGGCCATCCACACACCCCCTCTTTTATCCCTCTTTTATCGATGCGTCACTACGGCCGCTAAACCCTAGACCAGCGACGGGCCGCCGTCACGCTGGCGTGACGCTCGCGTGCCGGCGTCACGCCAGCGTGACGCTCGCGGGGGACGCGCGACGCGCCGCTGGCAGGATGACGGCATGAGCGCCACACGGGCCGACGGTGCGGGGGACGGTGCGGGCGAGGTCGCCCTGATCATCGCCGTCAAGCGGTTGGCCGCCGCCAAGACCAGGCTGGCACCGGTGTTCTCGGCGCGCACCCGGGAGACCGTGGTGCTGGCCATGCTGATGGACACCCTGGCCGCCGCGGCGCGCGTCGGCGCGCTGGGCTCGATCACCGTCATCACGCCCGACGAGGCCGCGGGGGCCGCGGCGGCCGAGCTCGGAGCCAACGTGCTGGCCGACCCCACGCCCGAGGGCCACCGCGACCCACTGAACAACGCGATCGCCGCCGCGGAACGGGCGGTGGCCGGATCGTTCCCCAATACCGTTGTGCTGCAAGGTGATTTGCCCGCGTTGCAGACCCAGGAGCTGGCCGAGGCGATCGCCGCCGCGCGCCATCACCGGCGCAGCTTCGTCGCCGACCGGCTGGCCACGGGAACCTCCGCCCTGTGCGCGTTCGGGGCCGCGCTCGAGCCGCAGTTCGGGTCGGATTCGTGCGCGCGGCACCGCCGTTCGGGCGCGATCGAGCTGACGGGCGCGTGGCCCGGCCTGCGGTGCGACGTCGACACGCCCGCCGACCTGGTGGCCGCCCGCCGCCTCGGGGTCGGGCCGGCGACCGCGCGTGCCCTCGCGCAGCATTAACGACGCCGGCCCTCAGCAAACCTGTCCGGGGGATGAACGGCATGCCAACGGCGGATGGATGTCCTCCCGACGCTGGCAGCATCAGCGGGTGATGCGCGATGATCGCATGGTGACCGAAATCGACGCCGAGGCGCGCCTCGAAGAATCCGTATGGCAACCCAATGATTCGGCCGTGGCGGCACCGCCTGCCGCAACCCCCGTCGCGATCAATGACGCGCTGCCCGAGGACCGTTACCTCAACCGCGAACTGAGCTGGCTGGACTTCAACGCGCGCGTGCTGGCGCTGGCCGCCGACAACTCCCTGCCGCTGCTGGAGCGGGCCAAGTTCCTGGCGATCTTCGCGTCCAATCTCGACGAGTTCTACATGGTTCGGGTGGCCGGCCTCAAGCGCCGCGACGAGATGGGGCTGTCGGTCCGCTCGGCCGACGGGCTGACGCCGCGCGAGCAACTGGCCCGCATCGGCGAGCAAACTCAGCGAATCGCGACCCGGCACGCGCGGGTGTTCCTCGATTCGGTGCGACCGGCGCTGGCCGAGGAAGGCATCTACATCGTCACGTGGGCCGACCTGGAACAGGCTGAGCGCGACCAACTGTCGACGTATTTCAACGAGCAGGTCTTCCCCGTCCTGACGCCGCTGGCCGTCGACCCCGCTCACCCGTTCCCGTTCGTGAGCGGGTTGAGCCTGAACCTGGCGGTCACGGTGCGCCAACCCGAGGACGGCGGCCAGCACTTCGCCCGAGTCAAGGTGCCCGACAACGTCGATCGCTTCGTCGAACTCGACGGCCCCGGCGACACGAACGGCACCGAAGGGCGAACCATAATCCGCTATCTGCCAACGGAAGAGCTGATCGCGGCCTTCCTTCCGGCGCTCTTCCCCGGCATGGAGGTCGTCGAGCACCACGCGTTCCGCATCACCCGCAACGCCGACTACGAGGTTGAAGAGGACCGCGACGAAGACCTGCTGCAGGCGCTGGAACGGGAGTTGGCGCGCAGGCGGTTCGGATCGCCGGTGCGGCTCGAGATCGCCGACGACATGACCGAGAGCATGCTGGAATTGCTGTTGCGGGAACTCGATGTGAACCCCAGCGACGTCATCGAGGTCCCCGGGCTGCTCGACCTATCGTCGCTGTGGCAGATCTACGGCGTCGACCGCCCGGCGTTGAAAGACGACACCTGGGTTCCTGCCACCCATCCCGCGTTCGCCGACCGGGAAACGCCCAAGAGCATCTTCGCGACGCTGCGCGAAGGCGATGTGCTGCTTCATCACCCGTATGACTCGTTCTCCACCAGCGTGCAGCGATTCATCGAGCAGGCCGCCGCCGACCCCAACGTGCTGGCGATCAAGCAGACGCTGTACCGCACGTCCGGTGACTCGCCGATCGTCCGGGCGCTCATCGCCGCCGCCGAGGCCGGAAAGCAAGTGGTGGCAATGGTGGAGATCAAGGCGCGCTTCGACGAGCAGGCCAACATCCGTTGGGCGCGCACCCTAGAGCAGGCGGGCGTGCATGTGGTGTACGGCTACGTCGGACTCAAGACGCACTGCAAGACCTGCCTGGTGGTGCGCCGCGAAGGCCCGACGATCAGGCGGTACTGCCACATCGGGACCGGCAACTACAATGGCAAGACGGCACGGCTCTACGAGGACGTCGGCCTGCTCACGGCCGCCCCGGACATCGGGGCCGATCTGACCGACTTGTTCAACTCGCTCACCGGCTACTCGCGCAAGGTGTCCTACCGCAACCTGTTGGTTGCCCCGCACAGCATTCGCACCGGCATCATCGAACGCGTCGATCGCGAGATACAGGCCCACCGCGAAAGTGGTGGCGGCCGGATCCGGCTCAAAATGAACGCTCTCGTCGACGAGCAGGTCATCGATGCGCTGTATCGCGCGTCCAAGGCCGGTGTGCGGGTGGAGATAGTGGTGCGCGGCATCTGCGCATTGCGCCCGGGCGTGGAAGGCTTTTCGGAGAACATCTCGGTCCGCTCGATCCTCGGCCGGTTCCTGGAACACTCGCGGATCATTCACTTCAATCGCATCAACGAGTTCTGGATCGGCAGCGCCGACATGATGCACCGCAACCTCGACCGTCGCGTCGAGGCGCTGGTTCAGGTCAAGGACCCAAGGCTCACCGCGTATCTTGACGACCTGTTCGAGTCCGCGTTGAACCCGTCCACCCGGTGCTGGGAGCTCGGATCCGACGGGCAGTGGACCGCATCGCCACGGGATGGCCGCAGCGTTCGCGACCATCAGGAATCACTGATGGAGCTGCACCGGAGCGCCTGAGGCTATGTGGTAGCTTTCCAGGTCACGCCCACGGCCGGAGCGGCGCTAGCCGAATTGACCTGCAGGAGTTGAGTTGCCGACCCAGAGCTCGGGAAGCAAGGTCGTATTCGCCGCAGGCGCGGTGTTGTGGCGGCCACGCGGCGCCAACGATCCGAACCTCGAGATCGCCATGATCCACCGCCCCCGCTACGACGACTGGTCGCTCCCCAAGGGCAAAGTGGACCCCGGCGAGACGGCACCGGTCGCCGCGGTGCGGGAGGTATTCGAGGAGACGGGCCACCACGCCGCCCTCGGCCGGCGGCTTGACATGGTGAGCTATCCGATCGACTCACCCTCCCGAGGCGTCAAGAAGGTCTACTACTGGGCGGCGCGCAGCACCGGCGGGGAATTCACACCGGGCAGCGAGGTCGATGAGTTGGTGTGGCTGCCGGTCGCCGACGCGGTCAAAAGACTCGACTACGCGCACGATCGGAAGATGCTGCGCCACTTCGCAAAACATCCCGCGGACACGCATACCGTCCTCGTGGTCCGGCACGGCACCGCCGGCAGGAAGTCTCGGTTCTCCGGCGACGACACCAAACGACCGCTGGACAAGCGGGGACGGGCGCAGGCGGAGGCGCTGGTTCCGCAGCTGCTGGCATTCGGCGCCTCCGATGTGTATGCGGCCGACCGGCTCCGCTGCCACCAGACGGTGGAACCGCTCGCCGAGGAACTCGGTGTGACCGTGCACAACGAGCCCACCCTGACCGAGGAGGCCTACGCCAAGAACCCCAAACGCGGCCGCCACCGGGCGCTGCGCATCGCCGAGCAGGAAGGTACACCGGTGATCTGCACGCAGGGCAAGGTGATTCCGGATTTGATCGCGTGGTGGTGCGAACGCGACGGGGTGCGTTCCGATAAGTCGCGCAACCACAAGGGCAGCACGTGGGTGCTGTCGTTTTCGGCCGGGCGGCTGGTGGCGGCCGACCACATCGGCGGCGCGCTGGCCGCGAACGTGCGGGCCTAACACGCGAATACCCCCCGGGTGGCGTGCTGCCACCCCGAAGGGTATCCGCGTGGGGAACTTTCTACCTGCGGCCGCGCCGCGGGGCCGCCTTCTTGGCAGGAGCCTTGCTGGCCGGCCTCTTTGACGCCACCTTCTTGGCCGGAGCCTTGGTCGCGGCCTTCTTGGCCGGAGCCTTCTTGACGGGCGCCTTGGTCGCGGCCTTCTTGGCCGGAGCCTTCTTGACCGCCGCCTTCTTGGCCGGAGCCTTGGTCGCGGCCTTCTTGGCCGGAGCCTTCTTGACCGCCGCCTTCTTCGCGGGCGCCTTGGTCGCGGCCTTCTTGGCCGGAGCCTTCTTGACCGCCGCCTTCTTGGCCGGAGCCTTCTTGGCCGCCTTCTTGGCCGCACCGCCTGCCACTACACCACGTTTCACAGCCGGTCCTTCCGACGGGAGGCGCTGTGCGCCAGAGACAACCGCTTTGAATTGAGCACCGGGTCGAAACGCCGGAACCGATGTCGGCTTCACCTTTACCGTCTCGCCGGTACGCGGATTGCGGGCGACCCGCGCCGCACGCCGACGCTGTTCGAACACACCGAATCCGGTAATGGTGACGCTGTCGCCCTTGTGCACCGCGCGCACAATCGTGTCGACGACATTCTCGACAGCAGCGGTCGCCTGCCGACGGTCCGAGCCCAATTTCTGTGTGAGCACGTCAATGAGCTCTGCTTTGTTCATCCAAACCCTCCGAAGCTAGTGGTCCTCGTTTTCGAACCGACTAGCGAACACGGTAAACCCTCACCTAGCAAATTTCCAAGAGCCACGCGCAATTTCACGGCCAAGCAACAGATATTTTCGCAATCCGGTTGCCTCCCTTGACCGGTGGGGCGGCCCCAAAATGGGCCTCGCCGCCTCGGCCGCCGGAGCCGAAATCGCGCCCCGGCCGGCCCCTCAGAAGGCGGGCAGGGTGCGCGGTTTCCATTCCGCGCGCGCCGCCTCGAAAGCCTCGATTTCGTCGAGTTTCTGCAGCGTAAGGGCTATATCGTCAAGACCTTTGAGCAGCCGCCAAGCGGTGTGGTCGTCAATCTTGAACGGCAGCACCGCCGTTCCGGCGACGATATTTCGATCTTGAAGATTGACAGTAATTTCCAGGCCCGGACTGCCCTCGATGAGCTTCCAAAGAAGTTCCACACCATCTTGGCCGACTTCGGCCGCCAGCAGCCCCGCCTTGCCCGCGTTGCCCCGGAAAATGTCACCGAATCGAGACGAGATGACCACCCGGAACCCGTAGTCCATGAGCGCCCACACGGCATGCTCACGCGACGATCCGGTGCCGAAATCGGGCCCGGCGACCAGTACCGAGCCGCGGTCAAAGGGGCTGAGATTTAGCACGAATGAAGGATCCGACCGCCACGTCGCGAACAAGCCGTCCTCGAAACCGGTTCGGGTAACGCGCTTCAAATACGCCGCGGGAATGATCTGATCGGTGTCGACATTGGAGCGCCGCAGCGGCACGCCGATACCGGTATGGGTGTGAAAGGCTTCCATCGTCGTCCTCTATTCCAGGTATTTTCAGTTCAGGTCGGCCGGCGCGGACAGCCTGCCGCGTACCGCCGTCGCGGCCGCGACGGCCGGCGACACCAGATGGGTCCGGCCGCCCTTGCCCTGCCGCCCTTCGAAGTTGCGGTTGGACGTCGCCGCGCACCGCTCCCCCGGCTCGAGCTGATCGGGGTTCATGCCGAGGCACATCGAGCAGCCCGCCTGTCGCCATTCCGCCCCCGCGGCGGTGAAAACCTCGCCCAGCCCTTCGGCTTCGGCCTGCGCGCGCACCCGCATGGAGCCGGGAACGACGAGCATCCGCACCCCCTGGGCCACCGTGCGGCCGCGCAGCACGTCGGCCACCACCCGCAGGTCCTCGATACGGCCGTTGGTACAGGAGCCGACGAACACCGCGTCGACGGCGATGTCGCGCATCGGCATCCCGGGCCGAAGGCCCATATATGCCAACGCTTTCTCGGTGGACTGCCGTTCGGCGTCGTCGGTCATCAGCTCCGGATCCGGCACGGCCGCGTCCAACGGCACCCCCTGCCCGGGGTTGGTGCCCCAGGTGACGAACGGACTCAACTCCGCGGCGTCAAGGTAGACCTCGGTGTCGAAGGTGGCGCCGGGGTCGGTGCGCAGCTGCCGCCAGTGCTCCATCGCCGCGTCCCACTGCGCCCCCGTCGGCGCGTGTGGGCGCCCGCGCAAGTATTCGTACGTCGTCTCGTCCGGGGCGACCATGCCCGCCCGGGCGCCCGCCTCGATGCTCATGTTGCAGACCGTCATCCGGCCCTCCATGGACAGCGATTCGATCGCGGTGCCGCGATATTCGATGACATGACCCTGCCCGCCGCCGGTGCCGATCTTGGCGATCAGCGCAAGGATGATGTCCTTGGCCGTCACACCGGGCGGCAATTGCCCGTCGCCCCCCCCATCGACATTGACCGCCATCGTCTTGAAGGGCCGCAACGGCAACGTCTGGGTGGCCAGCACGTGCTCGACCTCCGAGGTGCCGATGCCCATCGCCAGCGCGCCGAACGCCCCATGCGTTGAGGTGTGACTATCGCCACACACGATCGTCATGCCCGGTTGGGTGAGGCCCAACTGCGGTCCGACGACGTGCACGATGCCCTGGTCGATGTCGCCCATCGGGTAGAGCCGGACACCGAATTCGGCGCAGTTGCGCCGCAAGGTCTCGACCTGCGTGCGCGACACCGGGTCGGCGATGGGCCTGTCGATGTCGATGGTGGGCACGTTGTGATCCTCGGTGGCCAGCGTCAGGTCGGGCCGCCGCACCGGGCGGCCGCTCAGCCGCAGGCCGTCGAACGCCTGCGGGCTGGTGACCTCGTGCACCAAATGCAGGTCGATGTAGATCAAGTCGGGCGCGCTCCCACCACCGGACGCCACAACGTGGTCGTCCCACACCTTTTCGGCCAGGGTGCGCGGCCCGGCGGCGTCGGATTTCATGTCGGCGTCCCTCATTCCCACTCATTCGCGGCTCGCCGATCCGGTCGGGCTAGGTGATCTCAGAATGCGAGACGCTAGTATCTTTCTATGAGACAGCATAGCGGCATCGGCGTCCTCGACAAAGCCGTGGTGGTGTTGCGGACGATCGCCGAATCCCCGTGCGGGCTGGCCGAACTGTGTGAACGAACCGGCCTGCCCAGGGCCACGACCTACCGGCTGGCGGCCGCGCTGGAGGTCCATCGCCTGCTGGCCCGCGACGACGAGGGCCGTTGGCGGCTCGGTCCCGCGCTCACCGAATTGGCCGGCCATGTCAACGATCCGCTGCTGGCGGCCAGCGCGGCCGTGCTGCCCGCGCTGCGCGAGACCACCGGGGAAAGCGTTCAGCTGTATCGCCGCGAGGGCACGTCGCGGGTGTGCGTGGCCGCCCTGGAACCCGCTGCGGGTCTTCGCGATACGGTTCCGGTCGGGGCGCGGCTGCCGATGACGGCGGGCTCGGGGGCCAAAGTGCTTCTCGCCTACAGCGACGCCGCCATCCAAAAGGCCGTGCTACCGGCGGCGAAATTCACCGACCGGGCGCTGGCCGAGGTCCGCCGGCGGGGTTGGGCGGAAAGCGTGGCCGAGCGTGAGCCCGGGGTGGCGAGCGTGTCGGCGCCGGTGCGCGACGGCCGCGGGGCGGTGATCGCGGCCGTGTCGGTGTCGGGGCCCATCGATCGAATCGGCCGCCGTCCCGGGGCGCGTTGGGCCGCCGAGTTGGTGTCGGCGGCCGAGGCGCTGACGCGCCGGCTCTAGCGTCCCGCCCGCCGGCTCGCTCGCCGGCTCGAGTGTGCATCCCGGGCGCCCACATCGCACATCCCCCGCCCTCAGCGCACATTGAAAGCCACCACTGCACACTCAACCGCGCGTGGCCTGACACACTGACCGCCATGGGAACCAATCAGCGCGCGAGCATCGTCATGTCCGAAGACGAGATCGTCGAATTCGTCGTCAAGAGCCGCACCGGGACGCTGGCCACCGTCGGCGCCGACGGCCAGCCGCACCTGACCGCGATGTGGTACGCCGTCGTCGACGGCGAGATCTGGCTCGAGACCAAGGCCAAGTCGCAGAAGGCGGTCAACCTCGCGCGCGATCCGCGGGTGAGCTTCCTGATCGAGGACGGCGACACCTACGACACGCTGCGCGGGGTGTCCTTCGAGGGCGTCGCCGAGATCGTCGACGATCCCGACGTCGCCCACCGGGTCGGGGTCAGCGTGTGGGAGCGCTACACCGGGCCCTACACCGACGAGATGAAGCCCTTCGTCGAGCAGATGATGAACAAGCGGGTCTGCGTGCGCATCGTGGCCCGCCGCGCGCGCTCGTGGGACCACCGCAAGCTCGGCCTGCCGCCCATGCCGGTGGGCGGGTCGACCGCCCCGGCCGCGCTGTAGCCGAGCAGACGCAAAATCGCCCATTTCTGCAAGAAATGGTGCGATTCCGCGTCTGCTCGCCGCGGGAAACGCGGGAAAAGTAGCCCCGATGGGATTCGAACCCACGCTACCGCCGTGAGAGGGCGGCGTCCTAGGCCGCTAGACGACGGGGCCAGAATCGATCCGAGCTGCCAGCATAGCTCACACCGCAGGGCGCACCTAATCGCTTGCGGCGGTGCGACTTGGCTGGGGTACCAGGACTCGAACCTAGAATGGCTGAACCAGAATCAGCTGTGTTGCCAATTACACCATACCCCATCGGCTGCCTAAAACCGCTGGTCACAACGGTTCTGCACGGAACTCAGACCGCTGTTGCCAGCCGTTGTCGGCCTTTGTGAACCGCAGTGCAGACTACCAAAGACTCAGGCCGCGTCGTCGCGCGCGGCCCGCAGCCGCCGCAGGCTGCGGTCGCGGCCCAGCAGCTCCAGGGATTCGAACAGCGGCGGGCTGACCGTTGTTCCGGTGGCGGCGACCCGGATCGGGCCGAACGCCTTGCGCGGTTTGAGCGCCAGACCCTCGATGAGGGCGGCCTTGAGCGCGGCCTCGATCGGCTCCGCGGTCCAGTCCGCCACGCCGTCCAGCGCGGCCAGCGCCGCATCGAGCACCGCGATGCCATCCGGGCCGAGCTCCTTGGCGGCGGCCCTGGGGTCGATCGCGTACTCGTCGTCGTTGAGGAACTTCAACAGGTCCCACGCGTCGCTCAGCACGACGATGCGGGTCTGCACCAGCTCGGCCGCCGTGGCGAATCCCGCGTCGTCCAGCCCGGTGCGATGCCCGTGCGCGTCGAAATAGCCGCGCAGCCGCGCGGTGAAGTCGTCGGCGTCGAGCATCCGGATGTGCTCGGCGTTGATCGCGTCGGCCTTCTTCTGGTCGAACCGGGCCGGATTGGAGTTGACGTCGACGACGTCGAACGCGGCCACCATCTCGTCGAGGCTGAACAGGTCGCGGTCGTCGGCGATCGCCCAGCCCAGCAGCGCAAGGTAATTCAGCAGGCCCTCCGGGATGAAGCCGCGGTCGCGGTGGGCGAACAGGTTCGACTGCGGGTCGCGCTTGGAGAGCTTCTTTGTCCCCTCCCCCAATACCGTTGGCAGGTGGGCGAATTCCGGGACGCGCTCGGCGACGCCGATCCGGATCAGCGCCCGATACAGCGCGAGCTGGCGCGGCGTCGACGGCAGCAGGTCGTCGCCGCGCAGCACGTGGGTGATCCTCATCAGCGCGTCGTCGACCGGGTTGACCAAGGTGTACAAGAATTTTCCGGGGTCACCGCTCGCGCGGGTCAACGCGAAATCGGGCACGGTGCCCGCCGCGAAGGTGGTGGTCCCGCGTACCAGGTCGTCCCAGGCGAGGTCTTCGTCGGGCATCCGCAGCCGCACCACCGGCCTGCGGCCCTCCGCCAAAAACGCGGCGCGCTGCGCGTCGGTGAGCTGACGGTCGAAGTTGTCGTAGCCGAGCTTGGGGTTGCGGCCCGCGGCGACATGGCGCGCCTCGACCTCCTCCGGCGTCGAGAACGCGTAGTAGGCCTCCCCCGCCTCGAGCAGCTTGGCCACCACGTCGCGGTAGATCTCGGTGCGCTGCGACTGCCGGTACGGGCCGTAGGGCCCGCCGACCTCGGGCCCCTCGTCCCAGTCGAGGCCGAGCCAGCGCAGCGCGTCGAGCAGCGCCAGGTAGCTTTCCTCGGTGTCGCGCTGCGCGTCGGTGTCCTCGATGCGAAAGACGAAGGTGCCACCGGTGTGTCGGGCGTAGGCCCAGTTGAACAGCGCGGTGCGGACCATCCCGACGTGCGGGGTGCCGGTGGGCGACGGGCAGAACCGGACTCGTACGGTCACGACTTTCCTTTGCGGACTACGGGATTGGTGAGGGTGCCGATCCCCTCGATGGTGATGGACACGGTGTCACCGTCCTCGATGGGGCCGACACCCGCCGGCGTACCGGTGAGGATGAGATCGCCGGGCAGCAGGGTCATCACGGCCGAGATCCACTCCACGATGGCGCCGACGTCGTGGATCATCAGCGAGGTGCGGGCGCGCTGCTTGACGTCGCCGTTGACCTCGGTGCGCAGCTCCAGATCGGCGGGGTCGACATCGGTGACGATCCACGGCCCCACCGGGCAGAAGGTGTCGTGGCCCTTGGCCCGGGTCCATTGGCCGTCGGCCTGCTGTTGATCGCGCGCCGACACGTCGTTGGCGATGGTGTAGCCGAGGATGTTCTCGGCGGCCCGCGCGGCCGGGACGTCCTTGCACGGCCTGCCGATCACCGCCGCCAGCTCGCCCTCGAAGTGCACGGGTGATGCGTTGGCGGGCAACCGAATCGGCACATTCGGCCCGATGATCGCGGTGTTGGGCTTGAGGAATATCACCGGGTCCGCCGGCGCCGGGCCCGTCTGGCCGCCCATCTCCGCGATGTGATCGGCGTAGTTCTTGCCGACGCAGACCACCTTGCCGGCCAGCATCGGAGCCAACAGCCGGACGTCGGGCAGCGGCCACGACCGGCCCGTGAAGGTGGGCGTCCCGAATGGGTGCTCGGCGATCTCCCGGGCGGTCATCGCGGTGGGATCGTCCAATTCGCCCTCGACACTGACGAAGGCGACACCGTCCGGGCTGGCGACTCGAGCAAGGCGCATTCGGTTGAGCCTAGTGAACACGTTTCGGCGGCCGGTGTCAGGCGTGTGGAAGCATGGACAGATGCCCAGGGACCACCCTGCCGTGCTCGGCGCCGGAGCGCGCTGGACGGTCATGGTCGTCTCCTTGTTCGTGACGGCGAGTTCCTTCCTCTTCATCAACGGCGTCGCGTTCCTGATCCCCTCGCTCGAAGCCAAGCGCGGAACCCCGCTGGCCGAAGCCGGTCTGCTGTCGTCGATGCCGAGCTGGGGCATGGTGGCCACGCTGCTGCTCTGGGGCTACGCGCTCGATCACGTGGGCGAGCGGATCGTGCTGACGCTGGGCTCGGGGCTCACCGCGGCCGCGGCCTACGCCGCGGCGTCGGTCCATTCGCTGGTGTTGGTCGGCGCCTGTCTGTTTCTGGGCGGCATGGCCGCCGCGGGGTGCAACGCCGCGGGCGGCCGGCTGGTGTCCGGCTGGTTCCCGCCGCACCAGCGCGGCCTGGCGATGGGCATCCGTCAGACGGCGCAACCGCTGGGAATCGCGGTGGGCGCGCTGGTCATGCCCGAGCTCGCCGAACACGGCCCGCACGCGGGGCTGGTGTTCCCGGCGTTCGTGTGCGCGGCTGCGGCGGTGGCCAGTGGGGTGGCCATCGTCGACCCGCCGCGGAAGCCCCGCGAGGCCGCCACGCACGAGGAACTGGCCAGCCCCTATCGCGGGTCGTCGGTGCTGTACCGGATCCACGCGACGTCGGCGCTGCTGATGATGCCGCAGACGGTGACCGTGACGTTCATGCTGGTCTGGCTGATGAACGACCATGGCTGGTCGGTGGCGGCCGCGGGCCTTTTGGTGACCGTCTCGCAGCTGCTCGGCGCGCTGGGCCGCGTCGCGGTCGGCCGGTGGTCGGATCGCGTCGGCTCACGAATGGGACCGGTCCGCGTCATCGCCATCGCCGCCGCCTTGACCCTGTTCCTGCTGACCCTCGCCGACGACATCGGCTCGCCATTCGAAGTGCCGCTCATGGTTGCGATCTCGGTCATCGCGGTGCTCGACAACGGGTTGGCCGCGACCGCGATCACCGAGTTCGCCGGGCCGTTCTGGAGCGGGCGCGCGCTGGGCGCGCAGAACACCACGCAGCGGCTGATGGCGGCCGCGGGGCCCCCGCTGTTCGGCGCGTTGATCGCCGCGGCCAAGTATCCGTCGGCCTGGGCGCTGTGCGGGCTATTCCCGTTGGTGGCAATACCATTGGTGCCGGCCCGGCTGCTGCCTCCCGGTTTGGAGACTAGAGCGCGCCGACGATCCGTTCGCCGACTTCGCTGGTGGAGAGCCGTTCGTTCCCACGAGTTGCCAGATGGGTCTCGACGGCCCGGTCCACCCGGGCAGCGGCATCGTCCTCGCCGAGGTGGGCGAGCAGCAGCGCCACCGACATGATCGCGGCCGTCGGATCGGCGATGCCCCGGCCGGCGATGTCGGGCGCGCTGCCGTGCACCGGCTCGAACATCGAGGGGTTGGTCCGGGTGGCGTCGATATTTCCGCTGGCGGCCAAGCCAATTCCGCCGCACACCGCCGCGGCCAAGTCGGTGATGATGTCGCCGAACAGGTTGTCGGTGACGATCACGTCGAAGCGGCCGGGGTCGGTGACCAGGTAGATGGTGGCGGCGTCGACGTGTGAGTAGGCCACCTCGACGTCGGGGTATTCCTCGCCGACCTCGGCCACGATGCGCGACCACAGCTTCCCCGCGAACGTCAGCACGTTGTTTTTGTGCACCAGCGTCAGGTGTTTGCGGCGCAGCCGCGCTTGCTCGAACGCGTATCGCACCACCCGGCGCACGCCGAACGCGGTGTTCACGCTGACCTCGGTGGCCACCTCGTGGGGCGTGCCGACGCGGATCGCGCCGCCGTTGCCGGTGTAGGGGCCCTCGGTGCCCTCGCGCACCACGACGAAGTCGATGCCGGGATTCCCGCTCTCCAATTTCAGCGGGCTGCTCACCCCCGGGTACAGCCGGCCCGGCCGCAGGTTGACGTGGTGGTCCAGCTCAAAACGCAGGCGCAGCAACAGGCCTCGCTCCAGCACGCCGCTGGGCACCGACGGATCGCCTATCGCCCCGAGCAGGATCGCGTCATGCTGGCGCAGCTCGGAGAGCACCGAGTCCGGCAGCAGTTCGCCGGTCGCGTGGAACCGACGGGCGCCCAGGTCGTAGCCCGTCTTCTGCACCCCCGGCACGACCGCGTCGAGGACTTTGACGGCCTCGGCCACCACCTCGGGGCCGATGCCGTCGCCACTGATGACCGCCAATTTCACGACAGGTCAACCACTTCGAGCTTGTTGGCGCCCACGGCCGCCGCGATCGCCGACCGCACGTCGCCCGGCACGTCCTGGTCCACCCGCAGCAGGATCGTCGCGCTCGGACCCTCGGCGTCCTCGGACAGTTGCGCGGCGTGGATGTTCACGCCGGCCGCGCCCAGCAGGGTGCCGATCTTGCCCAGCGCCCCGGGCTGATCGACGTAGTTGATCACCAGGTTGGTGCCCTGGGCGCGCAGGTCGAAGTTGCGGCCGTTGATCTGCACGATCTTTTCCACCAGCTGCGGCCCGGACAGCGTGCCGGCCACGTTGACCACCGAGCCGTCGTGGGCGACGGCCCGCACGTCGACGACGCTGCGGTGGTTGGGGCTTTCCGACGCCGTGCTGATTTCGGCGGTCACGCCGCGTTCGGCGGCCAGCGCCGGCGCGTTGACGAAGGTGACCTGGTCCTCGATGACCGCCGAGAACAAGCCGCGCAGCGCCGAAAGCCGCAGCACCTCAACGTCTTCGGACGCCAGCTCGCCGCGCACCTGCACGGACAGCGACGCCGGCAGGCCGTCGGACAGCGCCGCGGCCAGCACGCCGAGCTTGCGCGCCAGGTCCAGCCAGGGCGCCACCTCCTCGCTGACCACCCCGCCGCCGACGTTGACCGCGTCGGGGACGAACTCCCCCGCCAGCGCCAGCCGCACGCTCTCGGCCACGTCGGTGCCGGCTCGGTCCTGGGCCTCGGCGGTGGACGCCCCCAGGTGCGGCGTGACCACCACCTGCGGCAGCTCGAAAAGCGGGCTGTCGGTGCAGGGTTCGCTGGAGAACACGTCGATGCCGGCGGCGCGGACGTGGCCACTGCTCACCGCCTCGGCCAGCGCCGCCTCGTCCACCAACCCGCCGCGGGCGGCGTTGACGATGATGACGCCCGGCTTGGTCTTGGCCAGCGCCTCCTTGTCGATCAGGCCCGCCGTCTCGGGCGTCTTCGGCAGGTGCACCGAGATGAAGTCGGCGCGGGCCAGCAGGTCGTCCAGCGCCAGCAGCTCGATGCCGAGCTGCGCGGCCCGCGTCGGCGCCACGTACGGGTCGTAGGCGATCACGTGGGTGCCGAAGGCCGCGATCCGCTGCGCGAACAGCTGCCCGATCCGGCCCAGCCCGACCACACCGACGGTCTTGCCGAAGATTTCGGTGCCCGAGAACGACGACCGCTTCCAGGCGTGCTCCCGGAGGGAGGCGTCGGCCGCCGCGATCTGGCGCGCCGCGCTCAGCAGCAGGGCCAGCGCGTGCTCGGCGGCGCTGTGGATGTTCGACGTCGGCGCGTTGACCACCAGCACACCGCGGGCGGTGGCGGCGTCGACGTCGACGTTGTCCAGCCCCACCCCGGCGCGCGCGACGATCTTCAGCTTGGGGGCGGCCGCCAGCACCTCGGCGTCGACCGTGGTGGCCGACCGCACCAGCAGCGCGTCGGCCTCGGGCACGGCGGCCAGCAGCTTCGGCCGGTCCGGCCCGTCCACCCAGCGCACCTCCACCTGGTCTCCCAGCGCGGCGACGGTTGATTCGGCGAGTTTGTCGGCTATCACTACAACGGGAAGATTCACCCGGCCAGCCTATCGGCTGGCGGACCGGGCGCTCCGACGCGGCTCCGGCGGTGAAGTCACGTCCGCCACACGTGTCTCCGCTGGAGGCGGCACCGGTTGTGCCCACCTACGCGCGACAGGCGCCCGGACGCTCACGGGCAGGCCGGAACCGACGCCGACGGCGCTCTCCGCCGCGTGCGGTGCGCGCCTACGCTGGCCCCGTGACCAAACTCGCGATCATCTACTATTCGGCCACCGGTCATGGCACCGCGATGGCACAGCGCGTCGCCGCGGCGGCCGAGTCGGCGGGCGCCGAGGTCCGCCTGCGGCACGTCGCCGAAACCCACGACCCGGAATCGTTCGCCCACAACCCGGCGTGGACCGCGAATTACGAAGCCACCAAGGACCTTCCCGCGGCCACCGGCGACGACATCGTGTGGGCCGACGCGGTGATCTTCGGCTCGCCGACCCGGTTCGGCTCTCCCGCAGCGCAATTGCGCGCCTTCCTGGACTCGCTGGGCGGGCTGTGGGCCGAAGGCAAGCTGGCCGACAAGGTGTATGCGGCCTTCACGTCGTCCAACACCCTGCACGGCGGGCAGGAGACGACGCTGCTCGCCCTTTACATCACGCTGATGCATTTCGGCGGCATCATCGTGCCGCCGGGATACACCGACCCGTCCAAGTTCGTCGACGGCAACCCGTACGGGGTGAGTCTGGTATCCACCCACGACAACATCCACGAGTTCGACGAGACGACCCAGCACGCCCTCGATCACCTTGCCCGCCGGGTGGTTACGGTCGCCGGAAGGCTGGCGGCCGGCTAGCCTGCCGGCTAGGCGCGGCGCCGGGATAGCGCGGCCGGCTAGCGTCGAGCGTCACGCCAGCGTGGCACTGGCGACCGAGCGCCACGCTGGCGTGACGCTCGGCGCTCGGCCTGGAGACTAGGCCGTCTCGGTGATCGGGCGGTCCACCCAGCTCATCAGGTCGCGCAGCCGCTTGCCGACGATCTCGATGGGATGCTCGGCGTTTTCCTTGCGCAGCTGCTCCAGTTGCTTGTTGCCGCCCTCGACGTTCCCGACCAGCTTCTTGGTGAAGCTGCCGTCCTGGATGTCGCGCAGAATCTCGCGCATGCGGTCCTTGGTGCTGGCGTCGATGACCCGCGGGCCCGACAGGTACCCGCCGAACTCCGCGGTGTCGGACACCGAGTAGTTCATCCGGGCGATGCCGCCCTCGTACATCAGGTCGACGATCAGCTTGAGCTCGTGCAGCACCTCGAAGTAGGCCATCTCCGGCGGGTAGCCCGCCTCGACCATCACGTCGAAACCGGCCTTCACCAATTCCTCTGTGCCGCCGCACAACACGGCCTGCTCGCCGAACAGGTCGGTCTCGGTCTCGTCCTTGAAGGTGGTCTTGATGACGCCGGCCCGGGTGCCGCCGATGGCCTTGGCGTAGGACAGCGCCAGCGCCTCGCCCTTCCCGGTCGGGTCCTGGTCGACCGCGATCAGGCAGGGCACGCCCTTACCATCGACGAACTGGCGGCGCACCAAATGGCCGGGGCCCTTGGGGGCGACCATCGCGACGGTGACGTCGCCGGGCGGCTTGATCAACCCGAAGTGGATGTTGAGCCCGTGACCGAAGAACAACGCGTCGCCGGGGTTGAGGTTGGGCTCGATGTCGTTCTTGAAGATGTCGGCCTGCGCGGTGTCGGGGGCCAGCAGCATGATGACGTCGGCCCACTTGGCGACCTCGGCGGGGGTGTCGACGTCCAGGCCCTGCTCGGCGACCTTGGCCCGCGACTTCGAACCCTCCTTCAAACCGACACGCACCTGCACGCCCGAGTCGCGCAGGCTCAACGAGTGCGCGTGCCCCTGGCTGCCGTATCCGATCACGCCGACCTTGCGGCCACCGATGATCGACAGGTCCGCGTCGTCGTCGTAGAACATCTCTAATGCCACTGTGGATTTCCTTCTCTTCGATGAGTTACTTGGCGGAGCCGATCCCACGCGCACCGCGGGACAACGACACCAGGCCCGATTGGACGATTTCGCGGATGCCGAAGGGCTCCAGGACGCGCAGCAGCGCCTCGATCTTGCCGCGGTTACCGGTGGCCTCGATGGTCAGCGCTTCCGGCGACACGTCAATGACCTTGGCGCGGAACAGGTTCACCGCCTCGATGACCTGGCTGCGGCTGCCGGCGTCGGCCCGCACCTTGATCAGCGCCAGCTCCCGGGACACCGCGTTGCCCTCGTCCAGCTCGATGATCTTGATGACGTTGATCAGCTTGTTGAGCTGCTTGGTGACCTGCTCGAGCGGGGTGTCCTCGGCGGAGACGACGATGGTCATCCGCGACATGTCCTTCTGCTCCGTGGCGCCCACGGCCAGCGACTCGATGTTGAAGCCACGCCGCGAGAACAGCGCCGCCACCCGCGCGAGCACGCCGGGCTTGTCCTCCACCAGCACCGACAGCGTGTGCGTGTTCATCAGGCGTGCCCTTCGGTCTCGTCGTCGAACAGCGGGCGGATGCCGCGGGCGGCCTGGATCTCGTCGTTGCTGGTGCCGGCGGCCACCATCGGCCACACCTGCGCGTCGGCGCCGACGATGAAGTCGATCACCACGGGCCGGTCGTTGATCGCCCGGGCCGCCTTGATCACGTCGACGACGTCTTCCGCACGCTCGCAACGCAATCCGACGCACCCCAGCGCCTCGGCCAGCTTCACGAAGTCCGGGATGCGGTGCGAGTGCGTGGCCAGGTCGGTCTGCGAGTACCGCTCCTGATAGAACAGGCTCTGCCACTGCCGCACCATGCCCAGGTTGCCGTTGTTGATCAGCGCCACCTTGATCGGCGCGCCCTCGATGGCGCAGGTGGCCAGCTCCTGGTTGGTCATCTGGAAGCAGCCGTCGCCGTCGATCGCCCAGACCTCGGCGTCGGGGCGGGCGAGCTTGGCGCCCATGGCCGCCGGGACGGCGAACCCCATGGTGCCCAGCCCGCCGGAGTTGATCCAGGTGCGCGGCTTCTCGTAGGAAACGAACTGCGCCGCCCACATCTGGTGCTGGCCGACGCCGGCGACGTACACGGCGTCCGGGCCGGCGATCTTGCCCAGCGTTTCGATCACGTATTCCGGGCTCAGGCTGCCGTCGCTCTGCGGTCCGTAGCTCAGCGGGTAGGTCTTTCGAACCCCGTCGAGGTAGGCCCACCAGTCGGCCAGCTCGAGGGTGCCGGGTATCTCGTGGTCGCGCAGCATCGCGGTGAGGTCGGTGAGGACGGCCTTGACGTCGCCGACGATCGGCACGTCGGCGTGCCGGTTCTTGCCGATCTCGGCCGGGTCGATGTCGGCGTGGATGACCTTGGCCTCGGGCGCGAAGGAATCGAGCTTTCCCGTCACCCGGTCGTCGAAGCGGGTGCCCAGCGCGATCAGCAGGTCGCTGCGCTGCAGCGCCGCCACCGCGGCCACCGTGCCGTGCATGCCGGGCATGCCCAGGTTCTGGCGATGGCTGTCCGGAAACGCGCCGCGCGCCATCAGCGTGGTGACCACCGGGATGCCGGTCAGCTCCGCCAGCTCGGCCAGCTGCTCGGTCGCCTCGCCGCGGATGACGCCGCCGCCCACGTACAGCACCGGCTTGCGCGCGGCCGCGATCAGCCTGGCGGCCTCGCGGACCTGCCGGTTGTGCGGCTTGGTGTTCGGCTTGTAGCCGGGCAGGTCCATGCGCGGCGGCCAGGCGAACGTGCACTGGCCCTGCAGCACATCCTTGGGGATGTCGACGAGCACCGCGCCCGGGCGTCCCGAGGACGCGATGTGGAAGGCCTCGGCCAGCACCCGGGGAATGTCGTCGCCCGAGCGAACCAGGAAGTTGTGCTTGGTGATCGGCATCGTGATGCCCGCGATGTCGGCCTCCTGGAAGGCGTCGGTCCCGATCAGCCCGCGCCCGACCTGCCCGGTGATGGCGACGACGGGGATCGAGTCCATCTGCGCGTCGGCCAGCGGCGTCACCAGGTTGGTCGCGCCGGGACCCGACGTCGCCATGCAGACGCCGACCCTGCCGGTGGCGTGCGCGTATCCGCTGGCGGCGTGCCCGGCGCCCTGCTCGTGGCGAACCAACACGTGGCGAAGCTTTTTCGAGTCGAACAGCGGGTCATAGACCGGGAGCACCGCACCTCCCGGAATCCCGAATATGACCTCGACGCCGAGTTCCTCCAGCGACCGGATCACCGCCTGGGCGCCGGTAAGCTGCTGCGGCGCAATGCGTTTCGGCTGCGGCGCCTTCGTGGCGGGTTTCGCGGCATCCGTGGCGACGCCGGCCGCGTCCGGCTGCGCCGCCGGTGACGGCGGCTTGGTGGGTGCACTCACTGGTCCTCGCCTCTTGTTCGCTTGTGGAAGTCTGGTTGCCGCGCAAGAAAAAACCCCCGTCAGCTCATCGGCTGAACGAGGGTTGCGCGTTGGTGCTGGATCGCTTCAAATGCCGAAGGTCTGGTCAGCCACCAACGCGCTGACTAAGTACTACGAGCATTCCGGGCTTTCCGGCGGTATCCATAGCGTTCGACGGTAGCCTTCGCACAGCTCAAGAGTCAAATCCGGCGCCGTGTGCGCCCACGGCGTCCGGTGTGCGCCCACGGCGCCGACACGCCGCGGACCGTCACCGCCGGCGCACACTCGGCGCGGGACGGCCGGAGGTCGGCGGTGGAATGCGGTGGAATGATGCCAGGGTGGTTACCGATTCCCCCGTCGTGATCAAGGTGTCCCCGATGGCGCACCTCGCCGTCGGATTCTTGACCCTCGGGTTGCTGATACCGGTGCTGGCCTGGCCGCCTTCCGCCCCGCTGCTCATCGTCCCGGTGCTGTTGTCGGCCTTGATCATCCGGCTGCGCACGGTCGCCGATGACCGCGGCGTGACCGTCCGGACGCTGCTGGGAAGCCGCACGGTGGGCTGGGACGACATCGACGGGTTGCGCTTCCACCGCGGTTCCTGGGCCCGCGCGCGCCTCAAAAGCGGCGCCGAGTTGCGGTTGCCCGCGGTGACGTTCGCCACGCTGCCGCGGCTGACCGAGGCCAGCTCGGGGCGGGTTCCCAACCCGTACCGATAGACGGGTCAGGCGATCGGATTGACCCCGTTGAGCAGCACCCACACCGCGACGCCGGCGGCGATGCCGGCCAGCAGGGCCACGAACGACCCGATGAAGGGGCGATGGGCCCAACCCCGCCCGGCGTCGAGGCCGTACCGGCCGGGCCCGCACAGGATGACCGCGACGGCCAGGACGATGAGCGTGATCTGGTATTCGTGCCCCTCCGGCAGGAAGAACGCGAAGGAATGCGAGTGCGGCCGCGCCGAGACGCTGGCCAGCAGGCCGTTGATCAGGAACGCCAGCGCGCCCGCCGCGGCCACCGGGGTGAACAGTCCGAGCACCAGCAGCACGGCGGAAACGATCTCACCGCCGGCGCTCACGTAGGCCAGGACGTCGGCGTGCTGGTAGCCGACGTCGGACAGGGAGTTCCTGAACCCGGTCACCCCCTGGCCGCCCCACCAGCCGAACAGCTTTTGCAGCCCGTGGGCGCCGAGCACCACTCCCAGCCCCACCCGCAGCACCAGCAAACCCAGATGCTGGGTGCCGCGCCTGCCGATGGCGGGTTGCCGCGCGTAGTCGGTGTCCGCATCGATCCGGGCCGGCTCGATGGCGGGGACCGGTGCCGGCTGAGCCGCCGGCTGGACGTATGGCAGGGGCTCCTGCTGGTCGAGGAGGTTGTACGCCGGCCCACCGGAGCCACCCGAGGCAGCGGGGTCGCTGTACGGAATGACGGTGGTGGTTCCGAAGTCGCCCGGGTACCCGACTGGCGTCAGGTCGTCTTCGGGGTCGACCAAGCGTGCCGAGGCGGGGCGCCCGGGGGCCGGCTCGGGGGACTCGCCCGGCCGTTGCCAATGTGCGTCATTCGGTTGACTGGTCACGGGTGTCAGGGTAAGGGCAAACGGGTCCGAATTGGGGATTTGAGCGGCGCTTTGGCAAGACAATCGGCGGATGGTACGCCAAATGGGCCCAAATTTGCCCCAAAGCACCTTTTCCGCCCGGCCCGAAGCCCGAAATTCGGTGAACGCGCGGCTACGACCGGCGAAACCCCGGGAGGCGTGTGGCGGCGGCGCCCCCACTGTCCGTAGCCTGTCGGGCATGCGACTAGGGCGGTCCGTTCGGTGCGGCCTCGCCGCGCTCTGCGCTGTGGCGCTGGCCGCGAGCGGATGCGCACGGTTCAACGACGCCGCGTCGCAACCCTTCACCACGAACCCGGAACTCAAGCCGCAGCCCAGCTCGACGCCTCCCCCGCCGCCGCCGCTGCCGCCGACGCCGTTCCCCAAGGCGTGCCCGGCCCCGGGCGTGATGCAGGGCTGCCTGGAGAGCACCAGCGGCCTGATCATGGGCACCGACAGCAAAACCGCGCTGGTCGCCGAACGCACCACCGGTGCGGTCAAGGAGATCTCCGTCAGTGCCGAGCCGAAGGTGAAGGTGGTCATCCCGGTCGACCCGTCCGGTGACGGCGGTCTGATGGACATCGTGCTCTCGCCGACCTACAACCAGGACCGCCTGATGTACGCCTACGTCAGCACGCCCACCGACAACCGGGTCATCCGCATCGCCGACGGCGACATCCCGAAGGACATCCTGACCGGGATCCCGAAGGGCGCCACCGGGAACACCGGGGCGCTGATCTTCACCAGCCCCACGACGCTGGTCGTGCTGACCGGCGACGCGGGGAATCCGGCGCTGGCCGCCGATCCCAAATCGTTGGCCGGCAAGGTGTTGCGCATCGAGCAGCCGACCACCATCGGCCAGGCGCCGCCGACGACGGCGCTCTCGGGTGTGGGCTCCGGCGGCGGACTGTGCATCGACCCCGTCGACGGCTCGCTCTATGTCGCCGACCGCACCCCGACGGCGGATCGGTTGCAGCGCATCACCAAGACCTCGGAGGTCTCCACGGTGTGGACGTGGCCGGACAAGCCCGGCGTGGCCGGGTGCGCGGCGATGGACGGGACGGTGCTGGTCAACCTGATCAACACCAAGCTGACGGTGGCGGTGCGGCTCGCGCCGTCGACGGGCGCGGTCACCGGCGAACCCGACGTCGTGCGCAAGGACACCCACGCCCACGCGTGGGCGCTGCGGATGTCGCCCGACGGAAACGTCTGGGGCGCAACGGTGAACAAGACCGCCGGGGACGCCGAGAAGCTCGACGACGTGGTGTTCCCGCTGTTCCCGCAGGGCGGCGGCTTCCCACGTAACAACGACGACAAGACGTAGCGGGCCCCGCCGATCTAGCCCTGGCCGCAGGCGGCCAGCACCAGCTCCCGCACCCGGGCCGCGTCGGCCTGGCCGCGGGTGGCCTTCATCACCGCGCCGACGATCGCGCCGGCCGCGGCGACCTTGCCGCCGCGGATCTTCTCGGCCACATCGGGATTGGCGGCCAGGGCATCGTCGACGGCGGCCTGCGTCACCGAGTCGTCGCGCACCAGCGCCAGGCCGCGGGCGGTCATCACCTGCTCGGGCTCGCCCTCCCCGGCCAGCACGCCCTCGACGACCTGGCGGGCCAGCTTGTTGGACAGCTTGCCCCCGTCGACCAGCGCCACCACCGCGGCGACCTGGGCCGGGGTGATGGCCAGCTCGTCCAATCCGACGTTCTCCTCGTTGGCCTTCTGCACCAGGAAGTTTCCCCACCAGGCGCGCGCCTGCTCGCTGGGTGCGCCGTGCTTGACGGTCTCGATGACCAGCTCGACGGCGCCGGCGTTGACGAGATCCCGCATCACCTCGTCGGAAACGCCCCACTCGTCTTGAATCCGCTTGCGGGTCAACCACGGTAGCTCGGGGATGGTCCGGCGCAACTCCTCGACCAGCTCGCGGCTGGGCGCGACGGGCTCCAGGTCGGGCTCGGGGAAATAGCGGTAGTCCTCCGCGGTCTCCTTGGCGCGGCCCGGGCTGGTGTACCCGGCCTCGTGAAAGTGCCTCGTCTCCTGGGTGATCCGACCGCCGGACGCCAGGACGGCGCCCTGGCGCTGCATTTCGTAGCGCACCGCGACCTCGACGCTTTTCAGCGAGTTGACGTTCTTGGTCTCGGTCCGGGTTCCGAACTCGGCCGTCCCCGCCGGCTTCAGCGACACGTTGGCGTCGCAGCGCATCGACCCCTGGTCCATCCGGACGTCGGATACGTCCAGGGCGCGCAGCAGGTCTCGCAGCGCGGTCACGTAGGCGCGGGCGATCTGCGGGGCCCGGTCCCCGGCGCCCACGATGGGCTTGGTGACGATCTCGATCAGCGGCACGCCGGCGCGGTTGTAGTCGATCAGCGACGTGGTCGCGCCGTGGATGCGGCCGGTCTCGCCGCCCAGGTGGGTGAGCTTGCCGGTGTCCTCTTCCATGTGCGCGCGCTCGATCTCCACGCGCCAGGTGCCGCCGTCTTCCAGCGGCGCCTCCAGGTAGCCGTTGACGGCGATCGGTTCGTCGTATTGCGAAATCTGGTAGTTCTTCGGCATGTCCGGGTAGAAGTAGTTCTTCCGGGCGAAGCGGCACCACGGCACGATCTCGCAGTTCAGCGCCAGCCCGATCCGGATCGCCGACTCGACCGCGGCCCGGTTGAGCACCGGCAGCGAACCGGGCAGCCCCAGGCACACCGGGCAGACCTGGGTGTTGGGTTCGGCGCCGAACGTGGTGGCGCAGCCGCAGAACATCTTGGTGGCGGTGGACAGCTCGACGTGGACCTCGAGGCCGAGCACCGGATCAAAGCGCACGACGACGTCGTCGTAGTCCATAAGCTCGGCCCGGGCAGCAACACTCATGGGGTCGATCCTAGGTGCGGCCCCGACACACCCGCCGAGGGATGTTGAGCGGCACCCGTCGGTGCCCTACTATGCGAACAGTAATTCGCATTCTTGTTAGGGAGCGCAGCCCCGCGGAAGGAGCCGGCCATGCGACACGCGGCGCCGTCGGGACCGCCCATCGCCGACCGGTCGGCCCGTCGTTGCCCGACCGGATTCCACCCGCCCCAGCAGGCGCGCAGTCGCGCGGCCCTGCAACGGCTGCTGGCCTCGGCCCAACACGTCCTGGTCACCGAGGGGCTCGAAGAGCTCACGATCGCCCGCGTCGCCGAACACGCCGGGGTCTCCGTCGGTGGCGTCTATCGACGGTTCGCCGGCAAGGAGCAACTGATCGACGCCGTCAAGCACGCGTTCGTGGAGCGACTCGAACACAACGTGGCCGCGGCGCTCGACAACGCGGACCCGTCGCTGGGCGGCGTGGTCGACGCCTTCACCGCGGCGCTGAGCGAGACACTGGACGAAAGCGGCCGCCTCATTCCCGTCATGCTGGCCGGTGGACGCGGCGCCGATCCCCCGGAGGAAGGGCTGCGCACGCTCGCCGGCTTGCAGCAGCGGTTCCTTGACGCCGCGGCGCCTCACCGGCAACAGGTCCGTCACCCGGATCCCGCTGCCGCGCTTGACATTGCGTTTCGCAGCGTGATCGCGGCCGGGGCGCACCGCGCCGCGATATCACCGTGGTTGCCCGACGGCCTGACGTGGCGACAGTGGGCCCGCGAAATCACCGACATGATCACGACGTATCTGACCGTCGAGCGTCAAAGCACTTCTTCCGCACCGTAATTCGACCATCCGTCGGCCCAAACATAAATCGAGGCAAGGGTTCCCATGCTGAAGAGGGTCAGGCGGTACTGGTTGCCGCTGCTGGTGCTGGCGGCGATCGCGCTGGGGGGATTCGTGGTTGACCGGATGCACGGAATCTTCGGGTCGGACAACGAGATCACCCGCGAAGGCTCCGGGATCGCCAAAGACCCGGCGCCGTTCAACCCGAAGCGGGTGACCTACGAGGTGTTCGGGCCGGCGGGCGCCGTCGCGACGATCAACTACCTTGACCTGTCGGCGAATCCGCGGAGCATCAAGCAGGTCCCGCTGCCGTGGACGCTCACGCTGACCACCACCTCGCCGGCGACCAGCCCGATCCTGCTCGCCCAGGGCGATGCCGAGACCATCGGCTGCCGCATCACGGTCGACGGCAAGGTCAAGGACGAGAAGACCTCCGAGGGCGTGGATGCCTTCACCTTCTGCCAGGTGAAGTCGGCATGAGCGCCTCCACGACCCAGGCCCGGCCGGCCGTCTCCCGTTTCATTCGGATGTTCGCGGTGCCGATCCTGCTCGGGTGGATGGCGCTGGCCGTGCTGCTCAACGTCGCCGTGCCCTCCCTGGAGGAGGTGGGCCAGGAACATTCGGTGTCGCTGAGCCCGGCGGACGCGCCCTCGATGCAGGCCATGAAACACATCGGGCGGGTGTTCAAGGAATCCGACTCCGACGCCTCGGCGATGATCGTGTTGGAAGGCGATCAACCGTTGGGGGACGCGGCCCACCGTTACTACGCGGACCTCGTCTCGAAGCTTCGGGCGGACCCCGCACACGTCACCCATGTGCAGGATTTCTGGGGAGACCCGCTCACCGCGGCCGCAGCGCAAAGCAGCGACGGCAAAGCCACCTACGTGCAACTCAATTTGGCCGGCAACCAGGGCGAGGCGCTGGCCAACGAATCCATCGCCGCGGTCCGCCAGATCATCGCCGGCACACCGCCACCGCCCGGCGTGCACGTCTACGTCACCGGATCGACCGCATTGATCGCCGATCAGCACCAGGTCGGCGACAAGAGCCTGCGGGTGGTCACGGCGATCACGCTGCTGGTCATTCTGGTCAGCCTGTTCATCGTCTACCGCTCCACCGTCACGGTGGGGCTGGTCCTGGTGATGGTGATCCTGGAGGTGCTGGCGGCCCGCGGTGTCGTTGCCGCCCTGGGCCATTACGACGTGATCGGGTTGTCGACGTTCTCGGTGAACCTGCTGACCATGTTGGGTATCGCGGCGGGCACCGACTACGCGATCTTCGTCCTCGGCCGCTATCACGAGGCCCGCAACGCCGGGGAGGACCGCGCGACCGCGTTCGACACGATGTATCGCGGCACCGCGCACGTGATCCTCGGTTCGGGCCTGACCATCGCCGGCGCGACGTTCTGCCTGCACTTCACCCGGCTGCCGTATTTCCAGACGCTGGGCATTCCGCTGGCGATCGGCATCACGGTGGCGGTGTTGGCGTCGTTGACGATGGCGCCGGCGATGTTGGTGATCGGAAGCCGGTTCGGGCTCTTCGAGCCGAAACGGGTTGCGCGGAGCCATGGTTGGCGACGGGTGGGGACGGCCGTGGTCCGCTGGCCCGGACCGATCCTGGCGGCGGCGTGCGCTTTGGCGCTGGTCGGGCTGATCGCCCTGCCCGGCTACAAGACCAGCTACAACGACCGCAAATTCATGCCGTCCAACATCCCGGCGATGCAGGGATTCGCCGCGGCCGACCGGCACTTCTCCCAGGCCCGGATGAACCCGGAAATGCTGATGGTCCAAAGCGACCAGGATCTACGCAACTCCGCGGACATGCTGATCATCGAACGCATCGCCCGAAACATCTTCCACACCCAGGGAATAGCGCGGGTGCAGACCATCTCGCGCCCGTTGGGCACCCCCATCGACCACACCTCCATCCCGTATCAGATGGGCATGCAAGGCGTCGGGCAGCAGCTGACACGGGACTACATGCAGTCCCAGATGGACAGCATGCTGGTCATGGCCAACCAGATGGGCACCATGATCACCACCATGGAGGCCATGATCGCGATCATGAAGGAGCTCACCGGCGTCACCCATAACATGGTTGAGCAAATGAAATCCATGGTCGTGGAAATGAACGACCTCCGCGACAAGATTTCCAACTTCGACGACTTCTTTCGGTCCGTTCGCAGCTATTTCTATTGGGAGAAACACTGTTTCGACATCCCGGCGTGCTCGGCGCTGCGCTCGGTCTTCGACGCGCTGGACGGCGTCGACACCCTCAGCGACGCCATCGGCGACCTGATGCCGCAGATGGACAAGCTCGACGCGCTCATGCCGCAGATGGTGAAAATGCTGACGCCGATGCTCACGATGATGAAGTCGATGCACACCATGATGCTGTCGATGCATTCCACGATGTCCGGAATACAGGACCAGGGTGCCGCGATGCAGGGCAAGGGCAACGCCATGGGCCAGGCGTTCGACACCTCCAAGAACGACGACTCGTTCTACCTGCCTCCGGAGGTGTTTGACAATCCCGACTTCAAACGGGGCATGAAGATGTTCATCTCACCGGACGGAAAAGCGGTGCGGTTCATCATCTCTCACCTCGGCGACCCGGCCAGCCCGGAGGGCATCGCCCATATCGACGCCATCCGCAACGCCACCTTCGAGGCCATCAAAGGCACGCCGCTGGAAAACGCCCGCATCTATATCGCCGGCACCGCCGCCACCGCCAAGGACATGAAGGAGGGATCCACCTACGACCTGCTGATCGCCGGCGTGGGAGCGCTGATTCTGATCTTCATCGTCATGCTGGTCCTGACCCGTGCGGTGATCGCCGCGGCGGTCATCGTCGGCACCGTGCTGCTGTCCCTGGGCACGTCGTTCGGGCTGTCCGTGCTCATCTGGCAGTACATCCTGGGCATCCAACTGCATTGGATGATCCTGGCGATGTCGGTGATCATCCTGCTCGCGGTGGGATCGGACTACAACCTGCTGCTGGTGTCCCGGTTCAAGGAAGAGATCCACGCCGGAATCAAGACCGGCATCATCAGATCCATGGCGGCACCGGCGCCGTCGTCACCTCGGCGGGTCTCGTGTTCGCCTTCACCATGATCTCCTTTGGCGCCAGCGCCTTGCTCATCCTCGCCGAGGTCGGCACCACCATCGGGATGGGCCTGCTGTTCGACACCCTGGTGGTGCGGTCGTTCATGACTCCGTCGATCGCGGCGCTGATGGGCCGCTGGTTCTGGTGGCCGCAGCGCGTACGCACGAGGCCGACGCGGGTCGCGACCGCGCCTCGCGCACAACAGGTCCCGACGTTGGTGAGCTCCTGAGCGTCGGTTAGCCGAAGAAGGCCGCGGCGTCGTCGTAGCGGCTTTCGGGCACCAGCTTGAGTTGGCGCACGGCATCCGCCAGCGGCACGCGGCCGATGTCCTGACCGCGCAGCGACACCATCTGGCCGTATTCGCCGGCGTGCGCGGCGTCGGCGGCGTTGACGCCGAACCGGGTGGCCAGCACCCTGTCGTAGGCCGTCGGTGTGCCGCCGCGCTGGACGTGGCCCAGCACAGTCACCCGGACGTCCTTGTTGATCCGCTTTTCCACCTCGACGCCCAGCTGCGCGGCCACCCCGGTGAATTTTTCGTGACCGAACTCGTCAATCCCCCCCTCGCGCAAGGCAATTGAGCCGGGGATCGGCTTGGCACCCTCGGCGACCACGCAGATGAAGTGCGAATCCCCGCGCTGGAAGCGCCGTTTGACGAGCCGGCACACCTCCTCGACGTCGAAGGGCTGCTCGGGGATCAGCGTCATGTGCGCGCCCGACGCCAGCCCGGCGTTCAGCGCGATCCATCCCGCGTGGCGGCCCATCACCTCCACCAGCATCACCCGCTGGTGAGATTCGGCGGTGCTGTGCAACCGGTCGATGGCCTCGGTGGCCACCGTCAGCGCCGTGTCGTGGCCGAAAGTCACGTCGGTGCAGTCGATGTCGTTGTCGATGGTCTTCGGCACGCCGACCACGGGAACGTTCTCCTCCGACAGCCAGTGCGCGGCCGTCAGCGTGCCCTCACCGCCGATCGGGATCAGCACGTCGATGCCGTTGTCGTCCAGGGTCTGCTTGATCTGGTTCAGCCCGGCCCGCAGCTTGTCGGGGTGCACGCGGGCGGTGCCCAGCATCGTTCCGCCCTTGGCCAGCAACCGGTCGTTGCGGTCGTCGTTGTGCAGCTGCATGCGCCGGTTCTCCAGCAACCCGCGCCAGCCGTCCTGGAATCCGACCACCGACGAGCCGTACCGGCCGTCGCAGGTGCGCACAATCGCCCGGATGACGGCGTTCAGCCCGGGGCAGTCGCCGCCTCCCGTGAGAATTCCGATCCGCATGCCCTCATCTTGCCCTGCGGCCCAGCCATTCGGCGCGAGCAGACGCAGACTCGCACGCGGGAGGCCCGCGCAGTGCGAGTCTGCGTCTGCTCGCGGTCCCTAGATGGCGCTCGGCAGCGGGCCGCGGGCGGCCTCATAGGCCGCGCCGACCCGGTACAGGCGGTCGTCGGCCAGGGCGGGCGCCATGATCTGCAGGCCCACCGGCAGGCCGTCGTCCGGGGACAGCCCCGAGGGCACCGACATGCCGCAGTGGCCGGCCAGGTTCAGCGGCAGCGTGCATAGGTCGAACAGGTACATGGCCAGCGGATCGTCGACCTTCTCGCCGAGCGGGAAGGCGGTGGTCGGCGTCGCGGGCGACACCAGCACGTCGACGGATCGGTACGCCTGGTCGAGGTCGCGGGCGATCAGCGTGCGCACCTTCTGCGCCTGGTTGTAGTAGGCGTCGTAGTAGCCCGCCGACAGGGCGTAGGTGCCGATCATGATGCGCCGCTTGACCTCCGGCCCGAATCCGGCGGCGCGGGTCAGCGCCATCACCTCCTCGGCGCTGTGGCTGCCGTCGTCGCCGACGCGCAGCCCGTAGCGCATCGCGTCGAAGCGGGCCAGGTTGCTCGACACCTCCGACGGCAGGATCAGGTAGTAGGCGGGCAGCGCGTATTCGAAGTGCGGGCAATCGACTTCGCTGACCTCGGCGCCCAAGGCGGTCAGCTGCCCGACGGCGGCCTCGAACGACGCCAGCACCCCCGGCTGGTAGCCCTCGCCGCGCAGCTGCCGAACCACCCCGACGCGCACGCCGCGCAGATCACCGTCCGCGCCGGCCCGCGCGGCGCCGACCACATCGGGCACCTCGACATCCACCGAGGTGGAGTCGCGCGCGTCGTGCCCGGCGATCACCCGGTGCAGCAGCGCGGTGTCCAGCACGGTGCGCGCGCACGGACCGCCCTGATCCAGCGACGACGCGCACGCCACCAACCCGTAGCGGGACACCGTGCCGTACGTGGGTTTGACGCCGACGGTCGCGGTCAGCGCGGCCGGCTGGCGGACCGAGCCCCCGGTGTCGGAGCCGATGGCCAGCGGCGCCTGGAAGGCGGCCAGCGCCGCCGCGCTGCCGCCGCCCGAGCCGCCGGGCACCCGGTCGACGTTCCACGGGTTGCGGGTGGGGCCGTAGGCGGAGTTCTCCGTCGAGGAGCCCATCGCGAACTCGTCCATGTTGGTCTTGCCCAGGATCGGGATGCCCGCGGCGCGCAACCGCAGGGTGACGGTGGCGTCATAGGGTGACCGCCAGCCCTCCAAGATCTTGGAGCCGCAGGTGGTGGGCATGTCGACGGTGGTGAACACGTCCTTGAGCGCCAGTGGGACCCCGGCCAGCGCCGACGGCAGCCGCTCGCCGGCGGCCACCGCGTTGTCCACGGCCGCCGCCGCGGCCAGTGCCTCGTCGGCGGCCACGTGCAGGAAGGCGTGGTAGCGGTCGTCGGTCGCCTCGATCTGGTCGAGGCAGGCCCGGGTGATTTCGGTGGACGACAGCTCCCCCGCGGCGATCTTGGCGGCCAGCGTCGCGGCGTCGGAGCGGACGATCCCGGTCACTCGGCGTCCCCCAGAATCTGGGGGACGGCGAAGCGGCCGTCGACGGCCTCGGGCGCCCCGGCCAGCGCCTCCCGCTGCGTCAGGCAGGGTGTCGTCTCGTCGGGGCGGGTGACGTTGACCGCCTTGAGCGGGTTGTCGGTCGCTTCGACGCCGGTCACGTCGACCGCCTGGACCTGGCCGACGTGGGTCAGGATGGCGCCGAGCTGCCCGGCGAAACTGTCGAGCTCGGCGTCGGTCAACGCCAGCCTCGCCAGCCGGGCCAGGTGCGCCACCTCATCGCGGGAGATCTGGGACACGAGCGAAGAGCCTACCCATCCGGGAGCGTCACGCTGGCGTGACGCTCGCCGCGCGGCGTCACCCCAGCGTGACGCTCGGCGGCAAGAGGGGGCGCGCGACCCGAGCCGACATGCCGCGCGCGCACCGCTGTGCGACAGTGTTGGCCGTGCCGTCGTATCTGTTGCGCATCGAGCTGGCCGACCGCCCGGGCAGCCTGGGCTCGCTGGCGGTGGCGCTCGGCTCGGTCGGCGCCGACATCCTGTCGCTCGACGTGGTGGAGCGCAGCTCGGGCTATGCGATCGACGACCTGGTCATCGAGCTGCCGGCGGGCGCGATGCCGGACAGGCTGATCACCGCCGCCGAGTCGCTGCCCGATGTCCGCGTGGACAGCGTCCGCCCCCACACCGGGCTGCTGGAGGCGCACCGCGAGCTGGAGCTCCTCGACCACATCGCCGCGGCCGGCGACACCGCGTCCCGGCTGCAGGTGCTGGCCGACGAGGCGCCCAAGGTGCTGCGCGTCAGCTGGTGCACGGTGCTGCGCGGCGCGCACGGGCGGCTGCAGCGCCTCGCCGGCAGCGCCGGCTCCCCGGAGACCAGGGCGGACTCGGCCCCGTGGCTGCCGATCGAGCGCGCGACGACGCTGGACGGCGCCGGCGAGTGGGTGCCGCAGGCGTGGCGCGACATGGACACCACGATGGTCGCGGCGCCGCTGGGCGACCCGCACACGGCGGTGGTGCTGGGCCGCCCGGGCCCCGAGTTCCGGCCCTCGGAGGTCGCCCGGCTGGGCTATCTGGCCGGGATCGTGGCGACCATGCTGCGCTGAGCCGTCACTGCCGGGCGGCGTGGACCACGGCGTCGACGACCTGACGGATGCGCCCCGCGGCCTGATCGGGTTCGGGTTGGCCGGCATCAAGCCAGGCGATGACGGCGTCCGTCGCCAGGGTGGGCAAAAGTTGCGCCGCCCAGCTTCGCCACCGGTGGTCGGTGATGCTCGCAAGATGACGGCGGGTGACCTCGGTCCAGCTCTCCCTGAGGCTTTCGACGACGTCGCGGAACTCGGGTTCGCGGGCGGCATAGCGGAGCAGCAGCCGGAAGGCGTCCGGATCCGCGGCCGCCGCGCGCACCAGGGCGGGGATGCTGGCGTCGTCGAAGTCGTCGGCGCCGGTGGCCTCCCGGAGCCGTGCGTACGCGCTGTCGAGCACCTCCCGGTACAGGTCGGCCTTCGACGCGAAGTGCCGATACAGGATCGCCGGTGTGACCCCGGCTTCCGCGGCGATGACGTCGAGGCCGGTATCGGCGAAGCCGGCGCGGGCAAAGGCGCGGGTGGCGGCGCGGAGAATCTGTTCCCGCCGCTGCGCGCGGGGCAGCCGTCGAGCCGGCTCGGCCCGGGCAACCGTCACTGCGGCCTCCTTGTTCACAGGCGAGATTACAACTAATCTTGTCATAGTCACTTATATAAGAGTGCCTATACTTGGAGTGTCGCGGTGACCACACCAGCCCAACTGCCGTTCCGGCGGACGCATCCCCTCGAAGTGCCACCCCAATTGCGGACGCTGCGGTCGCGGGGCACCATCCACCGGATCCGCACACCGCTGGGACACCCGGCGTGGCTGGTCACCGGGCACGCCGCGGTGCGCCGGCTGCTTGACGACGACAGGCTCGGCCGCGCGCATCCCGAGCCCGGCAGCGCCGCGCGGTTTGGCGAGTCGGCGTTGTTCGGTGGGCCGCTGGGAAACTTCGACACCGAAGAACGCGATCACGCGTGGATGCGTTCGTTGCTGCAGCCGCACTTCTCGCCCCGACACCTCCGGACGTTGGTAGCCAGGGTCGAAGCGCTGACCGGCGAGCTGCTGGACGAACTGGCCCACCAGGACCCGCCCGTCGACCTGTGCGCGAAATTGGCGGTGCCGCTGCCGATTTTGGTGATCTGCGAGCTGCTCGGCGTTCCCTACTCCGATCGCGAGCAATTCCACGGGTGGACCCAGGACATCTCCAACGTGTGCGATCGCGCCCGCTCCGAACACGGCATGGCCGAGCTGTTCGGCTACTGCCTGACGTTGGTCGAGCACAAACGGGCCCATCCCGGCGACGACGTGATATCCCGGTTGTCCGCGACCGACGGGGTCTCCGATTTCGAAGCCGCCCTGCTGTCGATGGCGTTGCTGTTCGCCGGGCACGAGACCACCGTGGTCGCGATCGGCATCGGGGCGGCGCTTCTGCTGGCGAATCCCGGCCAGTGGCGTGCGCTTCTCAACGATCCCGCGCTGATTCCGGTCGCGGTCGAGGAGCTGTTGCGGGCGACGAGTTCGGGCGGCGGCATTGGCGGCATTCCCCGTTACGCGCGTGGCGATTTCGCGATCGATGGGGTGTTGATCCGCGCCGGAGACCTGGTGCTGCTTGACATCGGCTCGGCCAACCACGACGCGGCGGTGTACGCCGAACCGGACCGTCTCGACGTCGCCCGCAAGGGAGCCGGCCACGTCGCCTTCGGATACGGCGCGCGTTATTGCCTTGGGGCGCCGCTGGCCCGCATCGAGTTGACGGCGGTGTTCACCCAACTGATTCCGCGATTCCCCTCGATGCACCTGACGGTGGATCCCGCGACGCTGACCGTGCGCAACGACGTGCTGACCGGTGGGCTCATCGAACTGCCGGTGTCGTGGTGAACCGGTCCTGAACTACGCCCCGCCCGACGGGCCCTCGTCCAACAGCCGCCGGAAGCCGTCCTCGTCGAGGACTGGCACCCCGAGCTCCACCGCCTTGTCGTACTTGGAGCCCGGCGAGTCGCCGGCGACGACGTAGTCGGTCTTCTTCGACACCGAACCCGCGGCCTTGCCGCCGCGCGCCACGATCGCCTCCTTGGCGTCGTCGCGGGAAAAACCGGCCAGCGAACCGGTGACCACGACGGTCAGGCCCGCCAGCGTGCGCGGCACGCTGGCGTCGCGTTCGTCGGCCATCCGCACCCCGGCGGCCCGCCACTTGTCGACGATCGCCCGGTGCCAGTCGACCGTGAACCATTCGGTGACCGCCGCGGCGATCGTCGGACCCACGCCCTCGACCGCGGCCAGCTGCTCGGTGGACGCACCTTCGATCGCCTCGAGGTTGCCGAATTCGGTGGCCAGCGCGCGGGCGGCCGTCGGCCCGACGTGCCGGATCGACAACGCCACCAGCACCCGCCACAGCGGCGCGGCCTTGGCCTTGTCCAGGTTGGCCAGCAGCCGCGCGCCGTTCGCCGACAACCCGCCGGCCTTGGTCCGGAACAGCTCGGTGCGCAGCAGGTCGTCCTCGGTGAGGGTGAACAGGTCGCCCTCGTCGTCGATCACCCCGGCCTGCAGCAGCGCGATGGCGGCCTCGTAACCCAGCCCCTCGATGTCCAGCGCGCCCCGGCCGGCGACGTGAAACACCCGCTCGCGCAACTGCGCCGGGCAGGCGCGGGAGTTGGGACAGCGGATGTCGGCGTCGCCCTCCTTGGCCGGGGCGAGCGGGCTGCCGCACTCGGGACAGTGGGTGGGCATGACGAATTCGTGTTCGGTGCCGTCGCGCAGGTCGGCGACGGGCCCCAGCACTTCGGGGATCACGTCGCCGGCCTTGCGGATCACCACGGTGTCGCCGATCAGCACGCCCTTGCGCTTGACCTCGGCGGCGTTGTGCAGGGTGGCCAGCCCGACCGTCGACCCGGCGACCTTGACCGGCGTCAGGACCGCGTACGGCGTGACGCGTCCGGTCCTGCCGACGTTGACCCGGATGTCGAGCAGCTTGGTCTGCACCTCCTGGGGCGGGTACTTGTACGCGATCGCCCAGCGCGGCGCCCGCGAGGTGGATCCGAGCCGGCGTTGCAGCGCCACGTCGTCGACTTTGACTACCACACCGTCGATTTCGTGATCGACGTCGTGGCGGTGCTCGCCCCAGTAGGTGATGCGTTCCAGCGCGCCGGCGACGTCGTCGACCCGGGTGGTGTGCTCCGAGACGGGCAGGCCCCAGGCGCCCAGCGCGAGGTAGGCGTCGTGCAGGGTGGCGGGCCGGAACCCCTCGGTGTGTCCCACCCCGTGGCAGATCATCCGGAGCTTGCGGCGCGCGGTGACCGCGGGATCCTTCTGCCGGAGCGATCCCGCGGCGCTGTTGCGCGGGTTGGCGAACGGCGTCTTGCCGTCCTCGACCAGCGCGGCGTTCAGGGCCTCGAAGTCGGCGAGCCGGAAGAACACCTCGCCGCGCACCTCGAGAACCGTGGGGACCGGATAGCCCTTGGCCGCGGTGAGCCTTTCGGGGACGTCGTCGATGGTGCGGGCGTTCAGCGTGACGTCCTCGCCGGTGCGGCCGTCACCCCGCGTCGCCGCCCGGACGAGCCGGCCGTCGCGATAGACCAGGGCCAACGCGACACCGTCGATCTTGAGCTCACACAGGAAAGGCACCTCCTGCGAACCGGGGCCACCGACCTCGGCGCGGATGCGGGCCGCCCACAGCTCGAATTCCTCGGCGCTGAACGCGTTGTCCAGGGACAGCATCCGCTCCAAGTGCTCGGCCGACGTGAAATCGGTAGCAAAGCCGGCGCCGCCGACGAGCTGCGTCGGCGAATCGGGGGTGCGCAGCTCGGGGTATCGCTCCTCGAGCGCTTCGAGGCGGCGCAGCAGCTGGTCGAACTCCGCGTCGGAGATGATCGGCGCGTCGCGCACGTAGTAGCGAAACTGGTGTTCGCGGACCTCGTCGGCCAGTTCGCGCCATTCCCGCCGAACCTCGGGCGCAACAGGGTCCGCCTCTGCCGAACTCACCTTGGCAGGCTATCGGAGGGCGCCGACGGCGGCCCTAGATGGCGTCCGGATCGTCCGCGAACGCGTCCGCCGCACCGCGCGCGAGCCCGACCGCGGCGCGGGCCCACTCGGGCGTCGCTGCCGCCAGACCGCACGCCGGGGTGACGCCGATGCGGTCGCGCAGCGCCGGGCGGGCGAAGCCGAGCCGATCGGTCACCGCGACAACGGCGGCAGCCACCTCCCGCACGGAGGGCCACCGCCCCGGGGCGACGGCGTCGACCACGCCGAGCATGACGGTGCGGCCCGATTCCACGAACGCGGCGATACCGTCCAGATCCGGCGCCCGCAGCGTTCCCGCGTCCACCGAGACGGCGCTAATCATGCTGCGCTGCAACAGCTTCCACGGCAGGGCAGGGGCGCAGCTGTGCAGCAACACGTCGGCGCCCACGGTCGCGACGCAGGTGTCGAGCAGCGCGCCGGCGACCGCCTCGTCGAGCGCGGCGACGGGACTCAGCGCCGTCACGCCGGTCAGCCGTCCGCCCAGCGCCGCCGGCAGCGACGGCTCGTCGAACTGCACCAACACCGGCGTGTCGAGCCGCCGGGCCAGCGCCGCGCGGTGTGCGGCGACGCCCTCGGCCAGCGACGCCGCCAGGTCGCGCACCGCCCCCGGATCGGTGATGGCCCGGTGGCCGTTGGGCAGCTCGAGCCCGGCGGCCAGCGTGATGGGGCCGGGGGCCTGCACCTTGACCACGCGTCCGCCGCCGCGCAGCCCGGCGGTCTCCCAGGCCTCGTCCAGCGCGTCCATGTCCTCGTCGAGGAGGCTGACGGCCCGGCGCGTCACGGCGCCGGAGCGGGCGGCCACCCGGTAGCCGCGCGGCACCGTGTCGATGGCCACGTCGATCAGCAGCGCGCCGGCCCGCCCGAGCAGGTCGGCGCCCACTCCCCGCGCGGGCAGCTCGACGATGTGGGCCAGCGCGTCCGCCAACTCGCCGACGACGATCTCGGCGGCGTTGCGCGCGGCGGTGCCGGGCCACGATCCGACGCCGCTGGCCCTCGCGAAAACACTCACCCGGCAACCGTATTCGACGTCGTATCGCACGCCGGTCGCGAGGGGTGTTTGACGCGGGTAGGTTCACCCGGGAAGGGTGCGAAACGGTGGGGCACATGGCGCGACGAACGGGGCAGCCGCTGCTGTTGTGCGCGTGTGGCGCGGCGCTGCTGGCGGCCGCGTGCACCCGGGTGGTGGACGGGACGGCCCTCCCGGGCTTCGGCCCCGCCGCCAAGGGCGTTCACGGCGTGAACGTCGACACCATCCTGCTGGACCAGTCGCGGATGCGCGCCATCACCGGCGCCGGCGAACATCTGACGATCATCCCCTCCATGGACGGCAACCGCCCGGTGGACATCGACGCCCTCGCCGACACCACGCCGCGGGAATGCCGGTTCCTCTACGCCGAGACGGCGACGTTCGGGCCGGACGTCGACGAGTTCCACAAGACCACCTACCAGGACCCGCCCGACGGCGCGCTGATCTCCGAGGGCGCCGCGGCCTATCGAGACGTCGACACCGCGCGGCGCGCCTTCGGCGCCCTGGTAAGCGCCGTCGGGGACTGCGCGGGCGTCTCGGCGGGCCCGTCGTTGGTCGGCGACTGGAGCGCGAACGCCACGTCGCTGCACCTGGGCCCGGCGGCTGCGGCCGCGACTATCTGGTCCGGTCGGTGGCCCTGCTGGAGGTCACCGACTGCGGCTTCCCGCAATCGGTGTCCGACATCGTGATGACGAACATCGCCGCCAACGTGCCGGGCTAGAAGGTCGGGCCGTTAGGCTTCGATTCATGGAGCCCGGGAACCTCGAATCGCGGGTAACCGACCTCGAACACCAGGTGCGCGACCTAGCGGGGCGAGTGCGAGCCAGTGAGCAGGACGCCGCCGCGGCCCGGGTGCTCGCCGGAGCTGCCGATCGCGATGTCAGCGAGTTCCGCCGCGACCTTCGCGAGTTCCGTCAAGCCACGACGGCGAGTTTCAACGCCCTGCGCGAGGACTTCGTCGACCTCCGCGAGCATGTCGACCAGGGCTTCGCCCAGATACGCAGTAAATTCGACGCCACCGCGGCGGGGCAACAGCAGATCGTCGACCTTCTTCAGATCATCATCACCGATCGAGGAGAGCGCGGGCCGACCACCGACGCCGGACAGTCGCCAGTCCATTAGACGCGGTAGGCGGCCGCCGCGAACAAGTCCATGGATCGGCGATTATTCGAGCCTATTACTCGGGGCACGCGCCGCGAGCGGTACTGCGTCGGGGCGACGCGCCGGCGATGGTGGCGCTGCCGAGCACCTCGTCACCGTCCGGGTCCGGGCGGTACAGCACCAGCGTCTGCCCGCGCGCGACCCCGCGCAGCGGAACGCGCAACCGCACGACGAGCTCGTCGCCCACCAATTCGGCCACGGCACCGACCATTTCACCGTGTGCCCGCACCTGGACCGCGCACTCGACGGGCCCTTGCGGTGGCGCTCCCGTGGTGAAGACCGGCGACCGCCCGACCAGCCCGCGCACGTCGAGGTCGGCCGCCTCGCCCACCCGGACCGTGCCGGTGTCGGCGTCGATGGCCGTCACGTAGCGCGGGCGGCCGTCGGGTCCCGGCCCGGCGATGCCCAGGCCCTTGCGCTGCCCGATGGTGAAGCCGTGCACCCCGTCGTGGGTGGCCAGCACCGCACCGTCCGCGCCGACCACGGTGCCGCGGCGCACCCCGATCCGCTCGCCCAGGAAGGCGCGGGTGTTGCCGGACGGGATGAAGCAGATGTCGTGGCTGTCCGGCTTGTCGGCGACGGCCAGGGCGCGACGGGCGGCCTCGGCGCGGATCTGCGGCTTCGCCGTGTCGCCGATGGGAAACGCCGCGTGGCGCAGCTGCTCGGCGGTCAGCACGGCCAGCACGTAGGACTGGTCCTTGTCCCGGTCGACGGCGCGCCGCAGCCGCCCGCCGGACAGCCGCGCGTAGTGGCCGGTGGCCACCGCGTCGAAGCCCAGCGCGAGGGCCTTCGCCGACAGCGCCGAGAACTTGATCCGCTGGTTGCACCGCACGCACGGGTTCGGCGTCTCGCCGCGGGCATACGACGACACGAAGTCGTCGATCACGTCGGCCTCGAATCTCTCCGCGAAATCCCACACGTAGAAAGGGATTCCGAGCACGTCGGCGACGCGGCGCGCGTCCGACGCGTCCTCCTTCGAGCAGCAGCCCCGCGAGCCGGTGCGCAACGCGCCCGGCGCCGTTGACAGCGCCAGGTGCACGCCGACCACGTCGTGCCCGGCATCGACCATGCGAGCGGCGGCGACCGACGAGTCGACGCCGCCGCTCATCGCGGCGAGGACCTTCACTTACGACGCCCCCGCGGCGGCCAGCGCGGCCCGTCGGGCGCGGTCCACGGCGCCGGGCAGCACCCGCAACACCGCGTCCACGTCGGCGTCGACGCTGCTGTGCCCCAACGAAAGTCGCAGCGATCCGCGGGCGCTGGCCGGGTCGGCGCCCATCGCGATCAGCACGTGCGACGGCTGCGGCACGCCGGCGGTGCAGGCAGACCCGGTCGAGCATTCGATCCCGTTGGCGTCCAACAGCATCAACAGCGCATCGCCCTCGCAACCGCGGAAGGTGAAGTGCGCGTTGCCGGGAAGCCGCAGCGGGCCCCGCGCACCGTTGAGGACGACGTCGTCGATCTCGGTCAGCACACCCTCGATCAGGCGGTCGCGCAACGCCCGCAGCCGCGCGCCGTTGGAGTCGAGTCCGTCCACCGCGATGCGGGCCGCCGCCGCCATGCCGACGGCACCGGCGACATCCGGTGTGCCGGAACGGATGTCGCGCTCCTGCCCGCCGCCGTGCGACAGCGGCACGCAGGAGACATCGCGGCGCAGCAGCAGCGCGCCCACGGCCGGCGGGCCGCCGAACTTATGCGCGGCCACGCTCAGCGCCGACAGCCCGCTGGCGGCGAAGTCGACGGGCAGCTGCCCCACCGCCTGAACGGCGTCGCTGTGCATCGGGACGCCGAATTCCGCGGCGACGGCGGCGAGTTCGGCGACCGGCATAACGGTGCCGACCTCGTTGTTGGCCCACATCACCGACACCAGCGCGACGTCGTCGTGGCTCCGCAGCGCCTCGCGCAGCGCGTCCGCCGACACCGACCCGTCAGCGGCGGTGGGCAGCCAGGTCACCGCGGCGCCTTCGTGTTCGACGAGCCAGTTCACCGCGTCCAGCACGGCGTGGTGCTCGACCGCACTGGTGACGATGCGGCGGTGGCGCGGATCCGCGTCCCGGCGGGCCCAGTAGATGCCCTTGACGGCCAGGTTGTCGCTCTCGGTGCCGCCCGCGGTGAAGATCACCTCGGACGGGCGCGCGCCCAGCCTGTCGGCGATCAGCTCGCGGGATTCCTCGATCCGCCGCCGCGCCGCCCGGCCGCTGGTGTGCAGCGACGACGCGTTGCCGACCGTGCCGAACACGGCCGTCATCGCCTCGACGGCGGTGGGGTGCATCGGGGTGGTGGCGGCGTGATCCAGGTAGACCATGACGCGCCCCACGATACCGGCTCGCCCGTTTGCTCAGGCCACCAGCACGCGCCCGTGACCAGCGCGGCGGGCCGCCGCCACGCCGACCGCGGACTGACAGCGGCCGGCCAGGTCGCGCCGATCGGTGCCGGGGAGCTGCAGGGATTCCACGTGCACCCGCGCCACGGTGCGGCGCACGGTGAGCAGCCGGCAGATCGACCGCAACAATGTGTCGTCGCCCACGAAGGCCGGCGCGGTCGAGACGCTGCCGTCGGCGTGGTGGTAGGTCAGCCGCAGCGGCTGCACCGGGCGGCCCGCGTCGATCGCGGCCTGGAACATCGCCGGATAAAACGCTCCGCGGTCCAGGCCGCACCAGGTGGTGCCTTCCGGGAAGGCCACCACCGTCTGGCCCGCGCGCAGCCGGCGCGCGACGGTGTCCACCACGCCGGGCAGCCGCCGCAGGCTGGCCCGCTCGATCGGGATGATCTTGCACATGCGGGCCACGACGCCGGTGGCCGGCCCGGTGAACATGTCGGCCCGCGCGACGAACGACCCGGGCAACACCGAGCCGATGGCGAAGGCGTCCAGCCAGGACACGTGGCCGCTGACCACCAGGACCCCGCGCAGGTTGCGAATCGGGTTGCCCGACAACGTGATCCGGACACCGAAGCAGCGCAGCACCAGCCGGCAGTAGACGCGCTGCACGCTGGTCCGCCCCGGCAGCGGGACCGCGAGCAGCGGCATCCCCGGCGCCAACAGCAGCGCCAGCAGGACGCGCAGCGCCACCCGCAGCGCCATCCGCGACCGCGGTGAGCCCGCGGCGTCGCCGACACCCACACAGCCGATGTCGCACGTCGCGCGCGGCAGCCAGGGGTGTCCGGTGACCGCGGGAGCGTTCATCGCGCGCCGCCCGCCATCTCGGTCGCGGCCGATACCGACCGCAATCGCTTGAGATATCGGGTATCGGCGCGCCGTTTGTCCAGCAGCACGCAGAAGTCGCCGACACCGAAGTCCGGGTCGTGCGCCGGCTCCCCGCAGACCTGCGCGCCCAGCCGCAGGTACCCGCGCATCAGGGCCGGAACCGCGGGCCTTGGCGGCGCGGGGATGTCGTCGAGGGCCCGCCCGTCCACGCGCACCGGCCGGTGGGGGCGCACCCGGTACTGGGGTGGCGCGGCGTGCCGGCTCAGGACGAAGTCGCGGACGCCGCGCAGCTGGCTGCCCGGCGCGTGATGGTCCGATTCGTCGCCGATGGGCACCGACACGCAGCCGGTCACGTAGTCGTAGCCATATTTGTCCAGGTAGGCGAGGATGCCCGCCCACATCAACAGCACCACGCCGCCGTTGCGGTGACCGTCCCGCACCACCGCGCGTCCCATCTCCACCAGCGACGGCCGCAGCGGGTCGAAGGCGCGCACGTCGAATTCCGTCGCGGTATAGAGGCCCCCGGCCGCGATCGCGCCGGCCGGCGCGAGCATCCGGTAACAACCCACCAGCTCGCCGCTGTCGTCGTCGCGGACCAGCAGGTGATCGCAGTACTCGTCGAACCGGTCGGCGTCGCGGTGTCCCGTCGCCGGAAGGGCGAAGCCGGGCGTGCTGGCGAACACGTCGTACCGGAGCCGCTGCGCCGCCTCGACCAGGCCGGGGTCGGTGGACAGCAACAGCGAATAGCGCGGCCCGGACGGGCTGGTGGCCGCGCCCTCCGGCTCGTCGCTGGGTATCAGGACGGAAGCGATGCTCATGCCACCAAAGTCGCGCAATCGGTGATCCGATCGGCATCGCCGCTGTGACGTGTCGGTGCACGTCAGGTGACGAAATGTGGCCGGCCGGGGCCTAGCTCACGGCGTTCACGACGTCCCATCCGTCACTCGAGTCACCGGGGGCGCCACCGGCATCTTGCCCGTTGTCGCGCTGAGGTGGGCACATCGGGTGCCCCCCACCTATTCGTGACGGATGGGGAAATCGTGACCGATGGGAAACCGGGGCAGGACGCGCCCCGGCGTGCCTCGTCAGCCCTTGCGGGCCTTGATCGCGTCGGTCAGCTGCGGCGCGACCTTGAACAGGTCACCGATCACGCCGTAGTCGGCGATCTCGAAGATCGGCGCCTCTTCGTCCTTGTTGACCGCGACGATGGTCTTCGAGGTCTGCATGCCCGCGCGATGCTGGATCGCCCCGGAGATGCCCAGCGCGATGTACAGCTGCGGCGACACCGTCTTGCCGGTCTGGCCCACCTGGAACTGGCCCGGGTAGTAGCCCGAGTCGACCGCGGCGCGCGACGCCCCGACGGCCGCACCCAGCGAGTCGGCCAGCGCCTCGACCACGCTGAAGTTCTCCGCGCTGCCGACGCCGCGGCCACCGGACACCACGATGGTGGCCTCGGTGAGCTCCGGGCGGTCGCCGGCGACCGCGGGCTCGCGGGCGGTGATCCTGGTCGCGTTCTCGGCGGCGGCTGGCACCTCGACGGTGACCTGCTCGCCCGCACCGGCCGACGGCTCCGCGTCGACGGCACCGGCCCGCACCGTGATCACCGGGGTGTCGCCGTTGGCCTGCGCCTCGACGGTGAACGCGCCCCCGAAGATGGAATGCACGGCCTTGGCGCCTTCTCGGACCTCGACCACGTCGACCAGCAGGCCCGACCCGAGCCGGGCCGCGAGCCGGCCCGCGATCTCCTTGCCGTCGGCGTTGGCGGCCAGCAGAATCGCTGCCGGAGAAGCCGATTCGGCCAGCGCTGCCAGCACGTCGACCACCGGCGTGATCAGGTACTTGTCGACGTCGTCGGACTCGGCGACGTAGATCTTGGCGGCGCCGGCCTCCTTCAGGGCGTCGGCCAGCGGCGCGGCCGTGCCCGGCGCGCCGACCACGACGGCGGCCGGCTCGCCCAAAGCCCGTGCGGCGGTGATCAATTCGGCGGTGACCTTCTTGACCGCGCCTTCGGCGTGCTCGACGAGCACCAAAACTTCAGCCATGGGTTATATCGCTCTTCTCGTCTCTAGATGATTTTCTCGGCGACCAGGTACTGCGCGATCTGGTTGCCGCCCTCGCCCTCGTCGGCGACCTTCTCACCCGCGGTCTTCGGCGGCTTCGGCGTCGACGTCAGCACAGTCGACCCGGCGTTGGCCAGCCCGACCTCGTCGGCCTCGACACCGATCTCGGCCAGGGTCAGCACCGTGACCTCTTTCTTCTTGGCCGCCATGATGCCCTTGAAGGACGGGAAGCGCGGCTCGTTGATCTTCTCGGTCACGCTCACCACCGCGGGCAGCGTGGCCTCGAGGGTGAACACGCCCTCGTCGGTCTCCCGCTCGCCGGTGACCCTGCCGCCCTCGACCGACAGCTTCCGCAGGTGGGTGAGCTGCGGCAGGCCCAGGTATTCGGCGATGACGGCCGGCACCGCGCCGCCGACGCCGTCGGTGGCCTCGTTGCCGGCGATCACCAGCTCGGTGCCCTCGATGGTGCCCAGCGCGCGCGCCAGCGCCCAGCCGGTCTGGATCAGATCCGAGCCGTGCAGGCCGTCGTCCTTGAGGTGAACGGCCTTGTCGGCGCCCATGGACAGGGCCTTGCGGATCGCCTCGGTGGCCCGCTCCGGGCCCGCGGTCAGCACGGTCACCGACCCCTCGACGCCGTCGGCGGCTTCCTTCTCCCGGATCTGCAGCGCCTCTTCCACGGCGCGCTCGTTGATCTCGTCCAGCACCGCGTCGGCGGCCTCGCGGTCCAGCGTGAAATCACCGTCGGTGAGTTTGCGCTCCGACCAGGTGTCCGGGACCTGCTTGATCAGGACCACGATGTTCGTCATGAGTCTGGTTCGTCCTCCTCGAAGGGGTCGCGCGGTTCTCGACCACGAGACCTCAGTACACGTTTCGCCACGCACGGCCGGGTTACTACCCGGTAACTTTGCGCGGTCTGCCTTCACACCATAGCGGGTCGTAGTGCGCGTTCTTGCGGCGCGGTTCGCGAATCGGACACTTCGCGTTAGCCTGCCTATGCAATGAGCGCATCTGTCCCCGACGTCCCCCAGCGCGCCCCCGACGACACCTCGCCGGCGGCCGACGCGGTGTTGACGCTGACGGGCGAGCGCACCATTCCCGACCTGGACGTCGAGAACTACTGGTTTCGCCGCCATCAGGTGGTTTACCAGCGGCTGGCGCCGCGCTGCGCGGGCCGCGAGGTGCTCGAGGCCGGGTGTGGCGAAGGTTACGGCGCCGACCTGATCGCCGGGGTGGCCCGCCGGGTCGTCGCGGTGGACTACGACGCGGCCGCGGTGGCCCACGTCCGCGGCCGCTACCCCCGGGTGGAGCTCATGCAAGCCAACCTGGCCGAGCTTCCGCTGCCCGACGCGTCGGTGGACGTGGTGGTGAACTTCCAGGTCATCGAGCACCTGTGGGACCAGTCACAGTTCGTGGCCGAGTGCGCCCGGGTGCTGCGCCCCGCCGGGCTGCTGATGGTGTCGACGCCCAACCGGATCACGTTCTCGCCGGGCCGCGACACCCCGATCAACCCGTTTCACACCCGCGAACTCAACGCCGTTGAGCTCACCGAGCTGCTGGTCGACGCGGGTTTCTCCGGGGTGGCCATGCACGGGCTGTTCCACGGGCCGCGGCTGGCCGAGATGGACGCGCGCCACGGCGGATCCATCATCGACGCGCAGATCGCACGGGCGATGGCCGACGCACCGTGGCCGCCCGGCCTTGCGGCCGACGTCGCCGCGGTCACCGCGGACGACTTCGACCTGATCGACTCGAGCGAGCGTGACATCGACGACAGCCTGGACCTCATCGCGATCGCGGTGCGGCCATGAGCGCGCCCCGCAGCCGCGTGCCCGGCATGTTCACCCTGGTGCTGCACACCCACCTGCCGTGGCTGGCCCATCACGGCCGCTGGCCGGTCGGCGAGGAATGGCTCTACCAGTCCTGGGCGGCGGCCTACCTGCCGCTGGTGCGGGTGCTGCGCGCGCTGGCCGACGAGGACCGGCGCGGTGTGGTCACGCTCGGCGTCACGCCGGTGGTCAACGCCCAGCTCGACGACCCGTACTGCCTCGACGGCATGCATCACTGGCTGGCCAACTGGCGGCTGCGGGCCGCCGAGGCGGCCAGCGTGCGGTCCGCCTCACGATCGAAGTCGGCCGGCTATCAGTCGTGCGCCCCGGAGGCGTTGCGGGCGTTCGGGATTCGCGAGGAGGCGGAGGCGGATCAGGCGCTGGACGACTTCGGCACCCTGTGGCGGCACGGCGGCAGCCCGCTGCTGCGCGGCCTGATCGACGCCGGCACGGTGGAGCTGCTCGGCGGCCCGCTGGCCCACCCGTTCCAGCCGCTGCTGGCGCCGCGGCTGCGCGAGTTCGCGCTGCGCGAGGGCCTGGCCGACGCGCGCCAGCGGCTGGCCCACACGCCGACCGGGATCTGGGCGCCCGAATGCGCGTATGCCCCCGGCATGGAAACCGACTACGCCGCCGCGGGCGTCACGCACTTCATGGTCGACGGCCCGTCCCTGCACGGCGACACCGCGCTGGGCCGCCCCGTCGGCGACACCGGCGTGGTCGCGTTCGGGCGCGACCTGCAGGTCAGCTACCGGGTGTGGTCGCCGAAATCCGGCTACCCGGGGCACGCCGCCTACCGCGACTTCCACACCTACGACCACCTCACCGGCCTCAAGCCGGCCCGGGTGACGGGCCGCAACGTGGCCTCGGAGGACAAGGCGCCCTACGATCCCGAGCGCGCCGAGCGGGCGGTCGACGCCCACGTCGCCGACTTCGTCGACATGGTCCGCACCCGGCTGTCGAGCGAGTCCGAGCGCATCGGGCGACCCGCCCACGTCGTCGCGGCCTTCGACACCGAGCTGTTCGGTCACTGGTGGTACGAGGGCCCGACGTGGCTGGCGCGGGTGCTGCGCGCCCTGCCGGCCGCCGGCGTCCGGGTGGGCACCCTGTGCGACGCGATCGACGCCGGGTTCGTCGGCGACCCCGTCGCCCTGCCGCCCAGCTCGTGGGGCTCGGGTAAGGACTGGCAGGTGTGGGCCGGCGACAAGGTGGCCGACCTGGTCCAGCTCAACACCGAGGTTGTCGACACGGCGCTGAGCACCGTCGACAAGGCGCTCTCGCAGACGGCGTCGCTGGACGGGCCGCTCCCCCGTGACCGGGTCGCCGACCAGATCCTGCGCGAGACGCTGCTCACCGTCTCCAGCGACTGGCCGTTCATGGTCAGCAAGGACTCGGCCGCCGACTACGCCCGCTACCGTGCCCACCTGCACGCCCACGCCACCCGGGAGATCGCCGGGGCGCTGGCCTCGGGCCGCCGCGACGCCGCCGAGCGCCTGGCCGACGGCTGGAACCGCGCCGACGGCCTGTTCGGCGCCCTAGACGCGCGCAGGCTGCCATGAGCTTTTCTCTTCCCCGCGAGCTCCCTCCCCGCGAGCGTGCGTGTTTGTACGGCGACACGCCGTTGCGGCTGTACAACTGCGCACGCTCGCGACGCAGTTTTTCCGGGCGGCGGACGAGGCGCCCGTGAAGATCCTCATGGTGTCGTGGGAGTACCCGCCGGTGGTGATCGGCGGGTTGGGCCGTCACGTGCATCACCTGTCGACGGCGCTGGCCGCCGCCGGTCACGACGTCGTCGTCCTGTCCCGCCGCCCCTCGGGCACCGATCCCAGCAGCCACCCGTCGTCCGACAAGGTCGCCGAGGGCGTCCGGGTGATCGCGGCCGCGCACGATCCGCACGAATTCACCTTCGGCAGCGACATGATGGCCTGGACGCTGGCGATGGGTCACTCGATGATCCGCGCCGGCCTGTCGCTGGATTTCACCCCCGACGTCGTGCACGCACACGACTGGCTGGTGGCCCACCCAGCCATCGCGCTCGCCCAGTTCTACGACGTGCCAATGGTTTCCACGATTCACGCGACGGAAGCAGGCCGGCATTCCGGCTGGGTCGCCGGGGCGCTCAGCCGTCAGGTGCACGCGGTCGAGTCGTGGCTGGTGCGCGAATCCGATTCGCTGATCACGTGTTCGGTGTCGATGGCCGACGAGATCACCGAACTGTTCGGCCCCGGCCTGGCCGAGATCACCGTGATCCGCAACGGCATCGACGCGGCGCGCTGGCCGTTCGCGGCCCGCCGGCCGCGCACCGGGCCGGCCGAGCTGCTCTACCTCGGGCGGCTGGAGTACGAGAAGGGCGTGCACGACGTCATCGCCGCGCTGCCGCGGATCAGGCGCACCCACCCGGGGACCACGCTGACCATCGCCGGCGACGGCACCCAGCAGGACTGGCTCGTCGACCAGGCGCGTAAACACAAGGTGCTCAAGGCAACTCGGTTCGTGGGACACCTCGACCACGCCGAGCTGCTGGCGGTGCTGCACCGGGCCGATGCGGCGGTGCTGCCCAGCCACTACGAGCCGTTCGGGCTCGCCGCCCTGGAGGCCGCCGCGGCCGGCACCCCGCTGGTCACCTCGAACATCGGCGGCCTGGGCGAGGCGGTGATCGACGGGCAGACCGGCGTGTCGTGCCCGCCGCGCGACGTGGCGGCGCTGGCCTCGGCGGTGCGCAGCGTGCTCGACGATCCCGACGCCGCGCAGCGGCGCGCCCGCGCCGCCCGCGAACGGCTCACCTCCGATTTCGATTGGCACACCGTGGCCGCCGAGACCGCGCAGGTGTACCTGGCGGCCAAGCGTGGCGAGCGGCAGCCCCTGCCACGGCTGCCCATCGTCGAGCACGCGCTGCCAGACCGCTAGCCCCACGAACGGTGGGCGGTTTCGTTCTCCCGATTAATGGTTACGTTACTGACATGCCCACGAGAGCGCGCCCGGCGGTCCACTACCCCTGCACACGCCAAAGCCGTTGTGCGCCAGTAGGGTTGACCCAACAGGAACGGAGCGCGGGATGAAGAGGTCAATACCGGCCGCGACGACGCTCGCCGTCGCGGCCGCCGCCGGAGCCGGCAGCATCGCCAGCCCGAGCCGCGTAGCCGGCTGGTACTCGCGGCTTCGCAAGCCGCCGTACCAGCCGCCCGGCGCCGCGTTCCCCATCGTGTGGACCACGCTGTATGGCGACATCGCGGCCACGTCCGCGGTGGCCGTCGACCGGTTGCGCGCGGCGGGACGGCGGGACGAGGCGCGCCGCTACGCCGCGGCGCTGGGGCTGAACCTGCTGCTGAACGCCGGATGGAGCTGGCTCTTCTTCCGGTACCACAAACTCGGTGCCGCCGCGCTCGGCGCCGCCGCGCTGACAGCCAGCAGCGCCGATCTTGCCCGCCGGACGGCGCGGGCCGACCGGCGGGCCGGGCTGGCGCTGTCGCCGTACGCGTTGTGGTGCGCCTTCGCCACCGTCCTGGCCACCCATGTCTGGCGGCTCAACCGCGGCGCCGAATGACGGCCGCGCCGCCCTAGCGGGCCGCCTTCTTGCGTTCGATGTCGGCCAGCGCGGCGGCCAGCTCGGCGCGCTGCGCGGCCGAGGTCTCCCAGGACAGCTGCCGGTTCTTGACCACCTTGGCCGGGGCGCCGACGGCGATCGAATAGTCCGGGATGACCCCGCGGACCACGGCGTGCGACCCCAACACGCAGCCGCGCCCGATGGACGTGCCGCGCAGCACCGTCACCTTCACGCCGACCCAGGTGTCCGGCCCGATCCGGACCGGGGACTTGATGATGCCCTGATCCTTGATCGGCATCGTGATGTCGTCCATCCGGTGGTCGAAATCGCAGATGTAGCACCAGTCGGCCATCAACGCCGAATCCCCGAGCTCGATGTCGAGATAGCAGTTGATGACGTTGTCGCGGCCCAGCACCACCTTGTCGCCGAACCGCAGCGAGCCCTCGTGCGCGCGGATGGTGTTCTTGTCCCCGATGTGCACCCAGCGGCCGATCTCCAGCTCCGCCAATTCGGGGGTCGCGTGGATCTCGACGCCCTTGCCGAGAAACACCATGCCGCGGGTGATGATGTGCGGGTTGGCCAGCTTGAACTTCAGCAGCCGCCAGTAGCGCACCAGGTACCACGGCGTGTACGCGCGATTCCGCACGACCCACCTCAGCGACGCCAGCGTGAGGAACCTCGCCTGGCGAGGGTCCCGCAGGTTTGACCCCCGCCACCGGCGATGGAGCGGCGCGCCCCACATGCTCGTCATGGCCGGAAAGCCTATCGGAGGCGCCGCGGGTTACCCTCACCTGTACTCGATCGCCGCCTGCTCACGGAGAAGGATTGGGAAACCCGAGGTGCTAGCCCGAGATCTCCCGCGTGGGCTTCGGCGGTGGTTGCTGGCGGCCGCGCTGACGGTCGGGCTCGCCGGTTGCGGCAGCACCGACTCGTGGGTCGACGCGTCGCCCGCGCAGGGCTGGCCCGCGCAATACGGTGACGCCGCCAACAGCGGCTACACCGCGACGGGCGGCGCCACCAAGCTGTCGCTGCAATGGGCGCGGTCGGTGAAGGGCGCCCTGGCGGCCGCCGCGGCGCTGAGCGCGCGCGGCTATCTCGCCCTCAACGCGCAGACCCCGGCCGGATGCTCGCTGATGGAGTGGGAGAACAACGACAACGGCCGGCAACGCTGGTGTGTCCGGCTGGCCCAGGGCGGCGGCTTCGCCGGCCCGTTGTTCGACGGCTTCGACAACCTCTACGTCGGTCAGCCGGGGGCCTTCCTGTCGTTTCCGGTGACGCAGTGGACGCGGTGGCGCCAGCCCGTGATCGGGATGCCCACCACCCCGCGGTTTCTGGGGCACGGCCAGCTGCTCGTCGCCACGCACCTGGGGCAGGTCCTGGTCTTCGACTCCCACCGCGGCCAGGTGATCGGCAGCCCGCTGGACCTGGTGGAGGGCGTCGACCCCACCGACGCGACGCGCGGGTTGGACGATTGCGCGCCCGCGCGCCAGGGCTGCCCGGTCGCGGCGGCGCCGGCCTTCTCACCGGCCAGCGGGGCGGTGGTGCTCGGCGTCTGGCAGCCGGGCGCGCCGGGCGCGGGGCTGGTCGGGCTGAAATACCACCCGGGGCAGTCCCCGCTGCTGAGCCGGGAGTGGACCAGCGACGCCGTCGGCGCCGGGGTCATCGCCAGCCCGGTGCTGTCCGCCGACGGGTCGACCGTGTACGTCAACGGCCGCGACCAGCGACTGTGGGCGCTCAACAGTGGCGACGGGAAACCAAAGTGGTCGGTGCCGCTGGGCTTCCTGGCGCAGACGCCGCCCGCGGTCACCCCGCAGGGGCTGATCGTGTCGGGCGGCGGCCCGGACACCCGGCTGGCGGCGTTCAAGGATGCCGGCGATCACGCCGATCGGCTCTGGCGCCGTGACGACGTCACCCCGCTGTCGTCGTCGAGCCTGGCCGGCGCCGGCGTCGGCTACGCGGTGGTCGGCGGCCCACCCGCGGACGGCGCTCCGGGCCTGTCGCTGCTGGTCTTCGACCCGGCCACCGGTCACACGCTGGGCGGCTATCCGCTTCCGGCGGCCACCGGATATCCGGTCGGGGTGTCGGTGGGCAACGATCGCCGGGTGGTGGCCGCCATCAGCGACGGCCAGGTCTTCGGTTTCGGCCCGGCCTGAAGCCCGGCCCGGGCGCTAGATCGCCAGCGGCGGGATGGCGTTGCGGGGCACCTGGGCCTGGACCGGGCCGACCAACGCCGGCAGCATCTCGCCCGGCGCGAAGTAGAAGATCAGCTGGTCGTCGGTGATGGCGAAGTTCTGGTAGCGCGACGGGTCCAGCCCGGTCGAGGGCAATATCGTCACCCCCAAAGCGTTTTGACGTTCCAGGTCGCGCTGGACGACCGGGAAGATGGCGTCCAGCGGCGTGGTGCCGGGCGCAAACAGATTGTCGAAGGTGATGGGCTGCTTGGCCCCGAGGTTGTAGTTGAACGCCTTGTACCAGGTGGACGGGTGCGCGCCGCCCAGGTCCTGGAAGAACTTGAGCACCACGCTGCGGGTGTTGTGCGGCGGCTGGCCGGCCGTGTGTTGCTCGGTGGTGGCGACCATCTGGTACGGCTGGTCGCGCGGGCCGGAGCTGCGCGCGACGTTGACGAACCCGTCGCGGTTCTGCGTGAGGTAGTCGGTCAGCGCCTGCTCGTCGGGATAGTCGGCCGGGAACGTCATCTTCAGCGTGTAGGTGGGGCCGGTGGCCTGCACGAGACACATCTGCGCGGCCTCGACGGTGCCGCCCAGGCCGGCGCACGACGACGGCGCGGCGACCGCCCGAGGGGCCGCCGGCCAGCCCGGCAAGACCGCGGCGGCCAGCGCCGCGGTCGCTATCAGATAACGCATCGTCGAATCGTCCTTGCCGATTAAACAGGCTGGGCGCCTACAGGAGTGACGGCAGCCAGCGTACCCGTGCGCTATCGGGAGGCCCGGCACACGAAGGCCGTCGCCGCACCGGCGGGCCCCGAGCCGATGCGGGTGATGACCACCGACAGGGGTTGGCCGCCGCGCGGCCGCAGCCGTCGCCGCAGCGCGTCGGGGTCGACGCGCACGCCGCGGACCAGGATCTCCAGCGCCCCGCAGTCCAGCGCCGACAGGGCGCGCCGGAGCCGGCGCTCGTCGAACCTCACCCGCTCGAGCACCTCGAAGGCCCGGACCCCCGGCGGCGGCCGATCCCCGGACAGGTAGGCGATGTCGAGGTCGAGTTGCCAGAGCCCGTGGCGCGCGCCGTAGTGGCGCACCAGGCCGGCCCGGACGACGGCGCCGTCGGGGTCGACGATCCACCGCCCGGCCGGCCGCACCGGGCACTCGTCCGGGTCGGCGTCGGTGATCTGTTCGCCGCGATCGAGGACGTTCGCCCGTCGGCGCACGCCCGGCCGCGCCAGCCCGGCCGGCCACAGGCAGGCCTCCCGGACCGACCCGCGATACGACGTCACCTCGATTTCGCCGTCGAAGCCGAGGCGCCTCACCCGATCGAAATCGATTCCGGGGGCGCACTTTACGACCAGATCGCGGCCACGGTAGGCGTCGATCAACCGACCGAGGGCGGGCCGATAGTCATCGACGTGGAGGCGCCGCCGCCCGTCGCGACGGCGCCCGGGGTCGGCGACGACGACCGCGTCGCGGGTCACCGGACGCAGCGCGTCGGCGCGGCACAGGTCGGCGGCCGGCCCCAGGTTGTGGCGCGCCATCGCCAGCCGCAGCGGGTCGATGTCGCTGCCCACCGCCCGGACGCCGGCGCGGCGCAGCGCGGCCACTTCGGTGCCGATCGAGCAGGTCGCGTCGTGCACTACGACGCCCGCCTCTGCCAGCCGGCCGGCCCGGTGCAGGGCCACCGGCGCCGCGGTGGCCTGCTGCAGCGCCTCGTCGGTGAACAGCCAATCCGACACGTCGCACAGCCCGCCCAGCTTCTCGCCGGCGCGGCGGCGCAGCAGCGTCGTCTCCACCAGCGCCGGCGCCCGGTCGCCGAATCGGGCGCGCGCGGCGGCGACGTCGGCGATCCGGGTGGCGTCGCTCAATTCGAGCTCGGCGACCGCGGCCAGCGCCGCGGCACCCGATTGCGACCGCAGGAAACTGACGTCGTCGAGGCTGAAGCTCAGGAGGGTTTGACCCCGGTGACCATCACGTTGTAGAACCAGCCCTTCGGCACGACGTGCGCTAAAACGTTGGCGTCCACCCAGCTCAGCGTCTTCCAGCCGGTGAACGCGAACTTCGCCCAGCCCCAGCCCAGCCGCCCCGGCGGCACCGCGCATTCGAACGTGCGCAGCGGCCAGCCCAGCATCGCGGCGGTGAACTCCACGGTGGCGGTCCGGACCTCGGCCGCGCCGGCGTTGGCGGCCATCCGCTCCAGGTCCCCCGGCGCGAAGGTGTGCAGGTCGACGAGGGCCTCCAGCGCCGCGGCGCGCGAGGACTCGTCGAGTTCGGCCTGCGGGCGCCGCCAGCCGCGCAGGCCCGGCAGCCTGGTGGCGTTGGTGACGATCCGCCAGGTCAGCGTGGACAGCGTGCGGGCGTACGAGTCGCCGACGGTGGTCGGCTCGCCGGCGAACACGAACCGCCCGCCCGGGCGCAGCACCCGGATCGCCTCGCGCAGCGACAGCTCGACGTCGGGGATGTGGTGCAGCACGGCGTGCCCGACCACCAGATCGAACGTGTTGTCTTCGTAGGGGATGCCCTCGGCGTCGGCCACGCGGCCGTCGACGTCCAGCCCGAGCGATTGCCCGTTGCGGGTGGCGACCTTGACCATGCCGGGCGACAGGTCGGTGACCGACCCGCGCCGGGCGACCCCCGACTGGATCAGGTTGAGCAGGAAAAAGCCCGTCCCGCAACCCAATTCGAGGGCGCGGTCGTAGGGCAGCTCCGCGCTGGCCTGGTCGGGCACGATGCCGTCGAAGCAGTCCCTGGCGTAGTCGACGCAGCGCTGGTCGTAGGAGATCGACCACTTCTCGTCGTAGGTCTCGGCCTCCCAGTCGTGGTAGAGCACCTGGGCCAGCTTGCTGTCGTGCCTGGCCGCCTCCACCTGCTCGGCGGTGGCGTGCGGGTTGGGAACGGCGTCGGTCGGACTCGTCGTCATGCAGGGGAGCCTAACCGGCGGCGGGATCCGCGTTGCCGCCACCGCTGTGACCAGCGTCGTCGAAGACGGCGTTGATGGCGGCCTTCGCGGCCGCCAGTGCGTGCGGCGGGGCGTCGAGAAGGCGCGAAGCCCACGCCGCGGCGGCGTCGTAGACGTCGTCGGGGGCCACCATCTCGTCGATCAGGTTCAGCGCCAAGGCCTCCTCGGCGTCGACGAAGCGGCCGCTGTACGCCAGTTCCTTGGCCCTGCTCGCCCCGGCCGCCCGGGCCAGGCGGGCCATGCCGCCGCCGGGGACGAGGCCGGCCGTGATCTCGGTCGCGCCGAACTTCACGTTGTCGCCGGCCACGCGCCAGTCGGCGGCCAGGGCCAGCGTGAGCCCGGCGCCCAGCGCGTATCCGGTGATCGCGGCCACGGTGGGCTTCGGGATCGCCGCCACGGCGTCGACGGCCTCCCGCCGCACCCGGGCCGCGATCTCGGCTTCCGGCGGGGTCAGCGTCCGCAGCTCGGCCATGTCGTCGCCGGCGGAGAAGATCTCGTGGCCGCCGAACACAATCACGGCGGCGACGTCGTCGCGGCGCCCGAGTTCGCCGGCCGCGGCCGCGAGCTCGCGGTAGACCTGTCGGGTCATGGCGTTGGTGGGCGGCCGCGAGAGGACCAGCGTGGCGAGGCCGGCGCCGGCCACGACGCTGACGAATTCGCTCAAAACTGCCATCCCATCCCGCCGGCCTCCCGCGCCCGGTGGTAGCGGTCGGAGTCGAAGAACTCGAAAACCCAGTTGTCGCCCCGGATCTCGAGGTGGGGTTGCACCGTGACGATCTGGCGCTCGACGGCCAGCACCTCGGCGACGGTGCGCCCGGCCAGCGAGTCCAGCTGCGTCCAGGTCGGCGGCAGCAGGAAGTTGCGGCCGGCGGCGAAGTCGTCGATGGCGGCCCGCGGCGTCGTCCAGCCGGCGCGGTCGGATTCGGTGTTCTCGCCGTCGGCCCGTTGGCCCTCCGGCAGGGCGCCCACGAAGAAATAGGTGTCGTAGCGGCGGGTGCGCTCGGCCTCCGGGGTGACCCAGTTGGCCCACGGCCGCAGCAGGTCCGACCGCAGCACGAGGTTTTCGCGCCGCAGGAAGTCCGCGAAGGACAGCGTGCCGGCGGCCAGCTCGCGGCGGGAGTCGCGGTACACCGAGGCGTCGCCGACGATACTGTTCGGCTCGTTGGCGGGCCCGGCGAACAGCACGCCCGATTCCTCGAAGGTCTCCCGGGCGGCCGCACACACCAGCGCCTCGGCCAGGTCGGGCTCGATGCCGAACCGCTGCGCCCACCACCGCGGCGGCGGCCCGGCCCACGCCCCCAGCCCGCCCAAGTCGGCGTTGCGGTCGCGCTCGTCGACGCCGCCGCCGGGAAACACCATCACGCCGGCGGCGAATTCCATCTGCGAGTGCCGCCGCATCAGGAAGACGGCCAGATCCCTCGCCGAGGTTTCGCGGACCAGCATCACGGTCGCGGCCGGGCGTGGGGTCAGCGGGGGTGGTTGATTCATGCCTGCCTCCGGTGGGCCGCGCGGGTGCGGACCCGCCGGGCGAAATAGCGCCCGTCGACGACGTCCAGGGCGATCGACTGGCCGAACGCCGTGGACAGGTTCTCGCCGGTGAGCACGTCGGTCAGCAAACCCGCGGCGACCACCTGCCCCTCCGACAGCAGCATGCAGTGGCTGAAGCCGGGCGGGACCTCCTCCACGTGGTGGGTGACCAGCACCAGCGCCGGGGCGTCGGGGTCGGCGGCCAGGTCGGCGAGCCGGGCCACCAGCTCCTCCCGGCCGCCCAGGTCCAGGCCCGCGGCGGGCTCGTCGAGCAGCAGCAGTTCCGGGTCGGTCATCAGGGCGCGGGCGATCAGCACCCGCTTGCGCTCCCCCTCCGACAGCGTCCCGTAGGCGCGGTCCGCGAGGTGCTCGGCGCCAAGGCTTTCCAGCATGTCGACCGCCCGCCGGTAGTCGACGTCCTCGTAGCGCTCCCGCCATCGACCCAGCACCGCGTAGCCGGCCGACACGACGAGGTCGCGCACCAGCTCGTCGCCGGGGACGCGCTGCGCCAGGGCCGACGAGCTCAGCCCGATCCGCGACCGCAGCTCCGACACGTCGACCCGGCCCAGCCGCTCGCCGAGCACGAACGCCACGCCGGACGACGGGTGCTCGGCGGCCGCGGCGATGCGCAGCAGCGAGGTCTTGCCGGCGCCGTTGGGTCCGATGACCACCCAGCGTTCGTCGAGTTCCACCAACCAGTCCAGCGGCCCGACCAGGACGCGCCCGCCGCGCCGCAGCGACACGCTTCTGAAGTCGATCAGCAGATCGGGGTCGGCTGGCTCGCTTCCGTTTTCGGGCACCCGACCATCGTGCCGTACCGCGGCGCCCGAACACCTGCCGGGTCGCGGCCCGGCGCGATCGCCGCCCGCCGCGGCCGTCACCTGGCGCGAGGCCGCCACCTGGCGCGAGCAGACGCGGAATCGCACGAAATCCGCGATTTCCGTGCGATTCCGCGTCTGCTCGCCGGGCCTGATCGGGCTCGCGCCGCTTAGTCCGGCGGGATTTCCACCCGGCGCACCTGGCCGTCGATCGCGTCGGCGGCCTCGATCTCGCCGCGCGTCACGCCCAGCAGAAACAGCACCGTGTCCAGGTACGGGTGGCTCAACGACGCGTCGGCGACCTCGCGCAGCGCGGGCTTGGCGTTGAACGCCACCCCCAACCCGGCCGCGGCCAACATGTCGATGTCGTTGGCGCCGTCGCCGACGGCGACGGTCTGCGCCATCGGCACCCCGGCCTGCTCCGCGAAGTCGCGCAGCGCCTTGGCCTTGCCGGCGCGGTCGATGATCGGGCCGACGACCCGGCCGGTGAGCGTGCCGTCGACGATCTCCAGCTCGTTGGCGGCGACGAAGTCCAGCATCAGCTCCTCGGCGAGCGGCTCGATGATCCGCCGGAACCCGCCGGAGACGACGCCGCAGTGAAAACCCAGCCGCCGCAACGTGCGCAGCGTGGTCCGCGCACCGGGCATCAGCTCCAGCTGATCGGCGACCTCGTCGATCACGGTGGCGGGCAGGCCCGCCAGGGTCGCCACCCGCTGCTGCAGCGACTCCGCGAAGTCCAGCTCGCCGCGCATCGCGGCCTCGGTGATGGCGGCGACGGCCCCCTGCGCGCCCGCCCGGGCCGCCAGCATCTCGATGACCTCGCCCTGGACCAGGGTCGAGTCGACGTCGAACACGATGAGCCGCTTGGCGCGCCATTCCAGGCTGTAGTCCTCGACGGCGACGTCGACGCCCTCGTCGCCGGCCACCCGCGTCAGCGCGTTCCGCAGCGCGCCGCCGCCGCCCGGCGGCACCGAGACCCGCAGCTCCAGGCCGGTCACCGGGTAGTCGGAGACGCCGCGGATGAGGTCGATGTTGACGCCCAGCGCCGCCACCTCCCGGGCGACCGCGCCGAACGCCCGGGCCGTGATCGGCCGGCCCAGCACGAAAATGGTGTGGGTCGACGGTTGCCGGATGATCGGCACGTCGTCGCTGCGCTCGATGCTGACGTCCAAACCCTTTGCGCGGATGGCGGATTCAACGTCGTCACGCAGCGCGCCGCCGTCGGCGACGTCCGGTGGACAGCACAGCAGCACGCCCAGCGTCAGGCGGCCCCGGATCACCACCTGTTCGACGTTGAGCAGCTCGACACCGTGCCGGGACAGCACCTCGAACAGCGCCGACGTCACGCCCGGCTGGTCCACGCCGGTGACGGTGATCAGCACCGACACCTTGGATGGTGTGTTCACCCTCGACTGGCGCTAGAACCCATTAGGTGCGAACGCTGACGTCGTCGGCTCTGGTCACATCGCCGCTCGCCGGCCCATGCGCCCGCCCGACATGCGCCTCGGCGCGAAGGCGTTCCACCATGTGCGGGTAGTGCAACTCGAATGCCGGTCGCTCCGAACGGATTCGGGGCAGCTCGGTGAAGTTGTGCCGCGGCGGCGGGCAACTGGTGGCCCACTCCAGCGAGTTGCCGTAGCCCCACGGGTCGTCGACGGTCACGACCTCGCCGTAGCGCCAGCTCTTGAAGACGTTCCAGACGAACGGGAACATCGACGCGCCCAAGATGAAGGCGCCGACCGTCGAGACGATGTTGTACGGCTGGAAGCCGTCGGTGGACAGGTAGTCGGCGTAGCGGCGCGGCATGCCCAGGTCCCCCAGCCAGTGCTGGATCAGGAACGTGGTGTGAAAGCCGATGAACGTCAACCAGAAATGCAGCTTGCCGAGGCGCTCGTCGAGCAGCCGGCCGGTCATCTTCGGGAACCAGAAGTAGATGCCGGCGAACGTGGAGAACACGATGGTGCCGAACAGCACGTAGTGGAAGTGCGCGACGACGAAGTAGCTGTCGGTCACGTGGAAGTCCAGCGGCGGGCTGGCCAGCAGCACGCCGGTCAGGCCACCCAGCAGGAAGGTCACCATGAAGCCGATCGAAAACAGCATCGGCGTCTCAAAGGTCAACTGGCCCTTCCACATCGTGCCGATCCAGTTGAAGAACTTGATCCCGGTCGGCACCGCGATCAGATACGTCATGAACGAAAAGAACGGCAGCAGAACCGCTCCGGTGGCGAACATGTGGTGCGCCCACACCGCGACCGACAGCGCGGCGATCGACAGCGTCGCGTACACCAGCGTGGTGTAGCCGAAGATCGGCTTGCGGGCGAACACCGGGATCACCTCGCTGACGATCCCGAAGAACGGCAGCGCGATGATGTACACCTCGGGGTGGCCGAAGAACCAGAACAGGTGCTGCCACAACAGGACTCCGCCGTTGGCTGGGTCGTACACATGCGCCCCCAGGTGGCGGTCGGCGGCCAGGCCGAACAAAGCCGCGGTGAGCAGCGGGAAGGCGATCAGGATCAAGATCGACGTCACCAGGATGTTCCAGGTGAAGATCGGCATCCGGAACATCGTCATGCCGGGCGCGCGCATGCAGACCACGGTGGTGATCATGTTCACCGCGCCCAGGATGGTGCCCAGACCGGCGACGGCCAGGCCCATGATCCACAGGTCGCCGCCGGCGCCCGGCGAGTGGATGGCGTCGGACAGCGGCGCGTAGGCGGTCCAGCCGAAGTCGGCGGCCCCGCCCGGCGTGATGAAACCGGCCATGCCCAGCGTCGCGCCGAACAGGAACAGCCAGAACGAGAAGGCGTTCAGCCGGGGGAAGGCGACGTCGGGCGCGCCGATCTGCAGCGGCAGCACCAGGTTGGCGAAGCCGAACACGATCGGGGTCGCATAGAACAGCAGCATGATCGTGCCGTGCATGGTGAACAGCTGGTTGAACTGTTCATTCGACAGGAACTGTAGGCCGGGCGCGGCCAACTCGGTGCGCATGAGCAGCGCGAGCAGCCCGCCGATGAAGAAGAAGATGAAGCAGGCGACGCAGTACATGATGCCGATCATCTTGTGATCGGTGGTGGTGATCAGCTTGTAGACGAGGTTCCCTTTGGGACCGATCCGGGCCGGGTACGGACGGACGGCGTCGAGTTCTCCCAGCGGGGGCGCTTCGGCTGTCAACAGCTCCTCCAAACATCCGCATCGGACGGGTTCCCGAACCCAGTGATGACTGGAATCTTAGCCGCCGATCAACCCGCCGTCAGGGTTGGTCCTACAAACTGTCGTAAATGGCTTTGAAGTCGCCGGATGTTAGCGTCGGACTCGTGTTCGGGAGGCGATCGGTCGCGGCCGCGGCCGCGACGGTGGTCGTGGCCTGCGGTGGTTGCGGGGCGGGATCGGGGCCCAAAGCCTCGACGCGATCGCTGGTCACCCCCACCACCCAGATCGCGGGCGCCGGGGTGCTGGGCAACGATCGCCGGCCGGACGAGTCATGCGCGCGGGACGCCGCCGGGCCCGATCCGGGGCCGCCGACGCGACAGGCCACCAACGCGGCCGGCGTCACCCCCGACACGGTCACCGTTCCCGCGGAGCCGCGGCGCATCGTGGTGCTCTCCGGCGACCAGCTCGACACCCTGTGCGCGCTGGGCCTGCAATCGCGGGTGGTCGCCGCCGCGCTGCCGGACGGCGCCTCGGGTCAGCCGTCCTACCTGGGCGACGCGGTCCACGGCCTCCCCGGCGTCGGCACCCGCACCAACCCCGACCTGGCCGGCATCGCCGCGGCCCACCCGGACCTGATCCTGGGCTCGATAGCGTTGACGCCCAAGCTGTATCCGCAGCTCGCCGCCATCGCCCCGACGGTGTTCACGGCGGCGCCCGGCGCGGCCTGGCAAGACAACGTGCGCGGCGTCGGCGCCGCCACCGCACGCACCGCCGCCGTGGAGGCGCTGATCAACGGCTTCACCCGACGGGCCACCGAGATCGGGGCCGCGCACGACGCCTCCCACTTCCAGGCGTCGATCGTGCAGCTGACCACCAACAGCATCCGCGTCTACGGGGCCGACAACTTCCCGGCCAGCGTGCTGGGCGCGGTCGGGGTGGACCGCCCGGCCGCCCAGCGGTTCACCGACAAGGCCTACATCGAGATTCCCGCCACCGACGCGGACCTCGCGAAAAATCCGGACCTCTCGGCCGCCGACGCCGACGTCGTCTACCTGTCGTGCGCCACGCCCGCCGCCGCCGACCGCGCCGCCACCGTCCTGGACTCCGGCCCGTGGCGCAAGCTCTCCGCCAACCACGACAACCGGGTCTACGTCGTCAACGACGAGGTCTGGCAAACCGGGGAGGGCCTGGTCGCGGCCCGTGGCATCCTCGACGACCTGCGCCTGGTCAACGCCCCGATCAACTGAGCCCGGGCAGCCGGCCGGCGATCGTCGTCATAAGCTGGCATTCGGGGCGCCACCCCGGGGCGCCACCCCGGCGAGTGGCTCGAGACAACATCGAAGAGGGATTTTTCATGAGCACAGTTTCGGCGTATGCCGCCACTTCGGCGACGGAACCGTTGACCAAGACCACCATCACCCGGCGCGACCCCGGCCCCCACGACGTGGCGTTCGACATCAAGTTCGCGGGGATCTGCCACTCCGACATCCACACCGTCAAAGCCGAGTGGGGCCAGCCGAATTACCCGGTCGTGCCCGGTCACGAAATCGCCGGTGTGGTAACCGAAGTCGGGTCCGAGGTGACCAAGTTCAAAGTAGGTGACCACGTCGGTGTCGGCTGCATGGTCAACTCCTGCGGCGAGTGCAGCAGCTGCAAGGCCGGGCTCGAGCAATACTGCAAGCCGGGCGCAACCTTTACGTACAACTCCATCGACAAGGACGGCACGCCGACTCAGGGCGGCTACAGCCAGGCCATCGTCGTCAACGAGAACTTCGTGCTACGCATCCCCGACTCGCTGCCGCTGGACGCTGCAGCCCCGCTGCTGTGCGCGGGCATCACGCTGTTCTCGCCGCTGCGGCACTGGAACGCGGGGCCCGACACGCGCCTGGCGATCATCGGCCTGGGCGGGCTGGGTCACATGGGCGTCAAGCTGGGCGCGGCGCTGGGCGCCGAGGTGAGCGTGCTGTCGCAGTCGCTGAAGAAGATGGAGGACGGGCTGCGCCTGGGCGCCAAGCATTACTACGCCACCGCCGACCCGGACACCTTCCGCAACCTGCGCGGCAGCTTCGACCTGATCCTGAACACCGTGTCGGCGAACCTGAACCTCAACGACTATCTGGGCCTGCTCGACGTCGACGGCACGCTCGTCGAGCTGGGCATCCCCGAGCACCCCATGGAGGTGGGGGCGTTCCCGCTGGCGCTGGCGCGGCGCAGCCTGTCCGGGTCGAACATCGGCGGGATCGCCGAGACGCAGGAGATGCTGAACTTCTGCGCCGAGCACGGCGTGACACCCGAAATCGAGATCATCGAGCCCGACTACATCAACGAGGCCTACGAGCGCGTGCTCGCCAGCGACGTGCGCTACCGCTTCGTCATCGACATCTCGAAGCTATGACGAGGCGTGTTATGACGGGGCGCGCAGCCCCGCCGCAACCTCCTCGGCCGCCTCGCCGTCCTCATCGCCCGGGATAACCGCACTCACGTCGATGCCGGCCAGCGGCCAGCCCGCGGCGGCCAGGGTGGCGGCCACCCGGATGATGTTCTCCTTGCCGGGATCGTGGTGGGTGGTCTCCGAGATGAACTTTTCGATCTCGTCGCGGTCGATCTCGCCGTCGCCCTCCGCCCTGTGCTTCTTGATGATGTTGTGCACCACTTCTTCGAGCTGATCCTGGGTCAGTGGTGTGCTCTTGAGCAGTGCGAACAACGCCACCTGGTCCGGCCCGGGGACGCCCTGGGGGTACCCGACGTCCAGCCACCGGATCACTGACTTGAGAAACTTGGCGTGCTTGTGGGAAGCGTGGGTTGAAGTCACGTCATAAGTGTCGGGGCAGAGGCGTCACCGTGGCGTTGCACCAGGCCCACAATTCATGCGCCGTTCACGACGCGAACACCTGATGCCCGGAACTCCGGGCCGGGCTTTCGCCGTCCGCTGCCCGCGGGGCACAATGAGCTGCGAAGTCAGCGACGACAACGGGAGTCACTTGCCGGGACACCACGGGTCACTTCTGCCAGGCCATCCGGCTGCGTTGACGGAAAGACGCCGCCCAGCCGGCCTCGCCCTGATCCGCCGGTCGTCGAAGTGGTGGATCCGATGAGCGTGCTCGGTCTGCCCGACTACAACCCCGGCTCGCTGTCGCTGCGGGAAACCCGGATCGTGTACCTGCACGGGGAGCTGCGCCTCGACGAACTCGAAGAGGAACTGCTCGGTCAGGGCAGGAGCCTCGAAGAGACCGCGCGCATTTTGTCCGAGCAGCGAAATGCGCTGCGCTCGTGGACAAGAGAACTCATGAGTGACCGCCGCGCGGCGGCGACGATAACCGCCGAAAACCCCAACATGAGCTGGGACGAGGTCGTTGCCAAGTATCGGAACAGGGGCTTCACCGGCGACGACCTCTACCGCGAGATTATGGCCGCCGCCAAGCGCAGCCGGGCCAAGGTGAACGAGGCGCTGGGGCTTGACCCGAACAATCCGCCGCCGTTGCCACCCATGCTCCCGCCGGTGCCGTTCGATCGCGGACCGCCGTAGCGGCAGTCGGCTCGTCACGCGATGAGGCTGCGCAGTTCCGCACCGAGGTTGCGCCTGGCCTTGGCTTCCCACCGGTCACGAGCATGGGGCGTGCGGTATACCGCGGGTTCACCCCACGAGGTCAGCAGCGCTTGCCCAACCGCATCGACCTGGGGCGACGAGACGAGGGCAGCGAGCAGCTCCCGCCAGGCCGTCGCCAATTCGCCGACACCGTCGGGGTGCTCACTCGTCGTCGTACACCGCGAGCTGATCGAATGCCACGTAGGCGATCTGGGTGGGGTCATCGAGGGGATGAACCCGCACGCTCAGGTTTGGCCCCACCTCGTCCTCGGTCGAAACCACCTCGGTAATCCCCTCCGGCAGATCCTGGGGGACGCCGGCGTCGTCGGTGGGAAGGTCGGTCAGCAGGCGCAGCCGTCGACCGGTCAGCCCGGTGATGTCGTAACGGAATCTGCGAAACGTCCGGGCCTCGCCGGGCAAGCGCCATTCCGATTCAGCGTCACTCATCTTCCGTGGTCGTGGCGCCGCGCTCTCCGCACCGTTCATGACGCCAATCTATCGCTTGGCCGCGGCGTCCGGCCCTGCCGCTGCAAACTTCTGCTTTGTCGCTCATGCGTCGGACAGCCCGAGCTCGGCCCACAGCTTGCCGGCCTCGACGGTGACGCCAGTGCGCTCGTGAACGCTGAGCCGGTCGCGCAGATCCTCGATTTCCTCGAGCATGGCGTCATAGCGGCCGGCGCCGACGAGGACGGCGGCCGGCGTCGAGTGGTTCATCAGCACGACGTCCTCGTCGGCGGACTGGCGCACCAGCTCAGACAGCTTCGCCTTGGCCTTGCTGATCGAAATCATGCTCATCGCCTATATACCTCCTTGCGGTGCGCGACGCGGGTCACGTTGACGATGTGCAGCCCGTCGTCGATCAGGTAGACGATGCGGAACACGCCGATGCGCACGCGGTACGAGTCGGTTGTGCCGCTCAGTTTGGTGCAGCCGTGCGGGCGCGGGTCGATTGCAAGCGCGTCGATCGCGCCCTTGATGCGGATCTGCTCGTGGCGTTGTAGCCGTTGGATTTGCTTCGCCGCGGCGGTCTCGATCTCGACCCGGTACTCGGTCGCCATGCGAAAATAGTACCAAGAAAATGGACCTTAAAAGAAGTCCTAATTTAGGGACCTAAATATGGTAGAGGCTCCGGCGGCTAGCTCGTAGCGCAGAACCAGCCATCGGCCACTGCTCGTCTCGCGACCATCTTGACCCCGGAAGGTGCGACCTAGGCCAGACCTAGGCCACCCGACGTCCTGCGAACGCAACAGCTAGCCTCGATCTTCTGATACTATAAATCGTCATTAATAGATATTTATCGACATTTTAAGGTAAGTAACGATGTCGAAGCGCATGGTCGCCCCGACTCGCGCCGCCGGGGACGCTCTTGCCGTGCTCGCCGCGCAGATTCGCCTAGCGCGGCACCAGAAAAACTGGACGGCCGCGGAGCTGGGCACGCGTATCGGGGTGGGCCCTCGCACCGTCACCGCTATCGAGCGGGGCGCACCGGGGGTAGCGATCGGTACGGTGCTCAGCGCGGCGTCGGTGCTGGGTGTTCCGCTGTTCGGCGCCGAAGATGACGAGCTGGCACGACTTCGCCGCCGCGGCGAGGAACGGATAGCGCTGATCCCGTCGCGCGAGTACCAGCCACGATCGACAACAGCCGACGACGATGACGACGCCCTCGACTTCTGACCGCGCCATCCCCGTGCCCCGCGGCGCCTACGTGTGGGTGTGGCTGCCGGGGCACACCGAGCCGGTAGTGGCCGGGCGTATACAGGTCCGAGTCCTCCGCGACCGCGGCCCACACCGGTACATGTTCGGCTACGGACGCAGCTACCTCGCCCGCCCCAACGCCATCAGCCTCTACACTCCGGAGCTGCCACTGCGCGCAGGATGGCAGACTCCTCCCAACCCGACGATGTCGATTGCCTCCGTGCTGCGCGATGCCGGACCCGACTCCTGGGGCCAGCGCGTCATCCTCGAACAACTCCACGGTGCGAAGGGACGCGATGCCGACCCCGGAGATCTGGAGCAGATCACCTACTTCCTGGAACCTGGATCGAATCGGATCGGCGGCCTGGACTTTCAGACCAGCGCGGACGTCTACGTGCCGCGCGGTAGCTCCGCGACGCTCGACGAGTTGCACACCGCCGCCGACGCCCTGCAGGAAGGGCGCCCGCTGACCGACGAACTGAGCGCAGCGCTCGTGCGCGGCACCTCCATCGGCGGCGCACAACCCAAGGCGCTGATCGACGTCGACGGCGTGAGCCACATCGCCAAGTTCTCCTCTACGTCGGATACGCGTCCGGTGGTCAACGCAGAGGCGCTGGCCCTTGAGTTCGCCCGGCGGGTCGGGATCGACACCACGGCATCGTTCCTCACCAGATCCCTTAACCGCGACGTCCTCATGATCAAGCGATTCGACCGACCGCCCGGCGGTGGCCGACGCCTTATGGTGTCAGGTCTGACCATGCTCGGACTCGACGAGATGGAGGCACGGTACGCCACGTACCCGGATCTTCTGGACGTGCTGCGCAGCAACGGGATCGACGCCAACGTTGGTCGCCGGCTGTTCGAACGGATCGTCTTCAACGTGGCCATCGGCAACAACGATGACCACCCCCGCAACCACGCCGCGTTCTGGGACGGTCAGCGTCTCGAACTGACCCCCGCCTATGACCTGTGTCCGCAGCCCCGCTCCGGCGAGACCTCGTATCAGGCGGTGGCCTTCAACCGCGACGGCACCCGCGACAGCTCTTTCGCCGCCTGCCTGCGTGCCGCCCCGGTATACGGCCTGACCACCGCCCAGGCGCGTGAAATCATCGACGGGCAGATCGACGTCATCCAGCGCGACTGGACCGAAGTCGCCGATCTCGCCAGGCTAACGGCCGCACAACGGAACCTCCTGTGGCACAGGCAGATCCTCAACCCACACGCAGGCTACGGGTACACAACCGCGACATATTTGTGAGGACATCCCGGTTCGCCAGCCTCGTTTGTCGTAGCGCCGCCGGGCGGGACCCGACAGTGCTTCATCTGTCCGACCGCGCGGCCAATCGTGAACGCTATGGCCTCACCACTCCACGACGGTGAGCCCGCCGATTTTGACCATCGATTGCGGGAAGCGAACGCCGAAAGCGAAGAAGTTGTACGCCTGCGGGACCTTGGAGAGACGTTCGTGGGCGAACAGCACCTCTAGAAGTCCCAGTCCTCGTCCTCGGTGACGACGGCCTTGCCGATCACGTACGACGAGCCGGAGCCGGAGAAGAAGTCGTGGTTCTCGTCGGCGTTGGGGCTCAGCGCCGACAGGATGGCCGGGTTCACGTCGGTCTCGTCGCGCGGGAACAGCGCCTCGTAGCCGAGGTTCATCAGCGCCTTGTTGGCGTTGTAGCGCAAGAACTTCTTGACGTCCTCGGTCAGCCCGACCTCGTCGTAGAGGTCCTGGGTGTACTCCACCTCATTGTCGTAGAGCTCGAACAGCAGCTCGTAGGTGTAGTCCTTCAATTCGGCGCGCTTGGCGTCGTCGACCAGCGCCAGGCCGCGCTGGTATTTGTAGCCGATGTAGTAGCCGTGCACGGCCTCGTCGCGGATGATCAGCCGGATCATGTCGGCGGTGTTGGTCAGCTTGGCCCGGCTCGACCAGTACATCGGCAGGTAGAACCCGGAGTAGAAGAGGAAGCTTTCCAGCAGCGTGGAGGCGACCTTGCGCTTGAGCGGCTCGTCGCCCTTGTAGTACTGCATGACGATCTCGGCCTTGCGCTGCAGGTTGGGATTCTCCTCCGACCAGCGGAACGCGTCGTCGATCTCGGCCGTCGAACACAGGGTGGAGAAGATGTTGCTGTAGCTGCGGGCGTGCACCGACTCCATGAACGCGATGTTGGTGTACACCGCCTCCTCGTGCGGGGTCAGCGCGTCCGGAATCAGGCTGACCGCCCCCACCGTGCCCTGGATGGTGTCCAGCAGCGTCAGGCCGGTGAACACCCGCATGGTCAGCTGTTTTTCGTGGGCGGTCAGCGTGCCCCACGACGGGATGTCGTTGGAGACCGGCACCTTTTCCGGCAGCCAGAAATTGCCGGTCAACCGGTCCCACACCTCGGCGTCCTTGTCGTCTTGCAGCCGGTTCCAGTTGATCGCCGAGACGCGGTCGATCAGCTTGATATTTTCGGTCACCAGAACCCCACTTCACCAGACGGTTTGCCTGCGATACTCAGGCCTCAAACACTACCCCTGGGGTACGACACGGCGGCGGAACACAAGAAGTTGTGTTTGCCGTGTCGCGCCTCGTCCCGCTCGCCGAGCGTGACGTCAGGGCGGGAAAATCGCGAAAAACTCGCCCTGAGTGCACGTTCGGCGCGGGCTTCCGCACCGCTGGCAAGTCAGTCCAATCCGGCTTCTCGCAAGGTATGCGTGAGGCCGTCCTCGAGGGCGCTCAGCGCGATGTCGGTGAGGCGGCTCAGTTCGTCGATGTCCTCGCCGCCCTTGCTCATCCACGCCTCCAGCGACACGAACACCGCGGTGGCCAGGCTGTGCGCGGCGATGTCGGCGATCATGGCCCCGTCGGCCGTGGGCTTTGACCGTTCGTGGATGAAGCGGCCGATCTCGTCGGCGACCTGATCGCGCATCCGCCGAATGTGCGTGCTGATGATGCCCTGGTCGAGGTCGCGCGACCGGATGGTGGCGGCCTCGCGGACCATCGCGAAATCAAAGGGGAACGCGTCCACGGCCTTTCGCACCGACGCGGTGATGGGTTCCCCGTGCGGGCGCAGCGCCAACGCGCGCGCGAACCACTCGAAGCCGATGTCGTAGTCGGCGAAGATCACCGCGTGCTTGGACGGGAAGTGCCGATAGAAGGTCCGTTCGGTCACCCCGACGTCCGCGGCGATGTCGGCGACGCTGGTCCGATGCACGCCGTCGGCGACGAACCGCTTCATCGCGGCCTGCATGAGCGCCTGCCGCGTGCGTGCGCTACGGCCCTGGGCAAGCATCCGACCCTCCAAATGTCACTATTGACGCAATAATGTCAGGTATGACATTGTGCTGTCAATCGTAAGGGTCCATAAGGAGGTCAGCATGGCGGACTACGACGCGATCGTCATCGGGGCGGGTCACAACGGTCTGGTCGCCGCCAATGTGCTGGCGAAGGGCGGCGCGAAAGTGCTTGTGCTGGAACGGGCGCACTTCCTCGGCGGGATGGCCGCGACCCGGGAGCTGTTCGACGGGTACAAGCACAGCGTCGGCGCGTGGGCGGTGCTGATCTGGCGCCAGGAGATGACCGAGCGCCTGGAGCTGACCAAGTGGGGCTTCGAGCTGATGGACCAGTGGATGTCGACGTGCACCTTCGGGGCCCCCGAGGACACCCCGTTCGTCATGTACAACGACCTCGAACGCATGGGGCGCCACCTGCTCGACGATCACGGACCCGACGTCGCCACGGCCCTCGGCGGCCTGTTCGCCCACATCGGCCGGTTCGCACCGTATTTCGTCGACTCGGCGTTCGGCCCCCCGCCCGACATCATCGAGGTGATCGCCTCCCAGCCCACGCCCGCGGACCGCCACGACTTCGCCCAGATGTGGTACGGCAGCACCATGGACACGGTGCGCCGTTTCCTGGCGCCCGACCAGGGCCGCTGCATCCAGGGCTCGCTGGCGGCGATGTCGATCGACGCCTTCGACGGCGGCCCGTGGACGCCCGGCTCGAACGCGTCGACGCTGTATCACTACCTGATCGGCGGCGGCAACGTCGAGTACATCATGCCGCGCGGCGGCATCGGCTCACTGAGCACGGCGCTGTGTCGCCGGGCCGAATCGCTGGGCGCCGAGGTGCGGATGAAGCATCACGTCAAGCAGATCCTGGTCGCCGACGGACGGACCACCGGGGTCGAGTTGCGCGACGGCACAACGATTTCGGCGGACACCGTGCTCTCGTCGCTCGACCCGTACACGACCTTTGTGAATCTGGCCGGCGCGCAGAACTTTCCGCCCGACTACATCCGCAAGATCAAGGAGATCAACTTCAACCTGGGTTACATCCAGGCCCATCTCACCATTGACCAAGCGCCCCAATGGATCGAGCGCCTACAACCCTTCATACAGGACAATGGGCAGTACTGCCCCACCGTCGCCTACGCACCGTCGCCGGAGTACATCAGCGACGCGTGGGAGCAGTATCGCAAGGGCCAGCTGCCCGATGCCCCGCCCACCTACCTGTACATCCCCAGCATGGTCGACTCGTCGCTGGCGCCCGAAGGCAAGCACAGCGCAACGATTTTCACGCCCTACTTCCCCACCGGGTTGGACGCCGACGAAAACCGAAGCTGGAAGGAGCAATACGCCGACACGTGCGTGCGAATCTTCGATGAGTTCGCACCCGGGTTCGCCGACTCCGTCACCAACCGCGTCGTGTTCTCCAACCGCTACTTCGGCAGCACCTTCAGCGCGCACGCCGGCGATTACGCGCATGGCCTCCTGCAACCCAACCAGCTGTGGACCGGCCGCGTCGTCGAGGGCGAGGACAAGTTCGCCACGCCGGTCGACGGGCTGTACCTCTGTGGCCAGTGCACCCACCCGGGTCCGGGCGTGACCGGAATCCCCGGGTGGAACGGCGCCGAGGCGGCCCTCGAGCACCTCAACGCGCGCGTCAAGGCATAGGGCTTCGCGGATCATCGCCGAGATCGACGCTGGCGCGATGCCCACTCGAACTTTCCCGCGCTGCCGTCAATCTCGATGACCCCTTGGTCGTGTACCATTTGGTACATGATTACCGAAGACAGCATCGAGATCGATGCGCCGCCGCAGCTGGTCTGGGAGGTCTTCAGCGACGTCGAGCGTTGGCCCGAATGGACCGCCTCGGTGACGTCCCTGGTCGGGCGGGACGGACCCGCCCTGGCCGTCGGCAGACGATTCGCGATCAAGCAACCCCGCATGTCGAAGCTGGTCTGGAAGGTCACCGAGATCGACCCGGGCTCGTCCTGGACGTGGGTGCAGCGCTCTCCCGGCGTCCTGGTGACCGCCCGCCACTGGGTCACCGCCCAGCCCGGCGGCCGGACCCTGGTGCGCCAGCAACTTGAACAGCGCGGTGCGCTCGGCGCACTGGTCGGGCGGCTGATGGTCAAGAAGACCAGGCGCTTCCTCGAACTGGAGGCCCAGGGCCTCAAGGCCCGGTCCGAGCAGCTCAGCCGCGCCAGTGGCCCGGACTCCTGACACCGAGCGACGCCGGCAGCTGCTCGACGCGCTCGTCGACGAGTTCGCGGCGGGCGGCGTCGGCGACCGGTCGTTGCGCGAGGTGGCCGCCGCGATCGGCACCAGCCACCGAATGCTGTTGCACCACTTCGGGTCTCGCGAGGGCCTGCTCGTGGCGATCGTCGAGGAGGTCGAGCGCCGCCAGATGGGGCTGCTGCCCGCGTTGCCCACGGACCCGGCCAAGGGCTTTGCGGCCATGTGGGCCGACCTCCGCCGACCCGAACTGCGCCAATCCGAACGCCTCTTCTTCGAGTGCTACGCCCGCGCCGCCCAAGGCGAAAAGCCGTTCACACGCATGATTCCCGGCGCGGTCGACGGCTGGCTGCGCGAGGTCGAGTCGGCTGCGGACGGCCCATCCGATGGCGCGATGGCCAGGCTCGGGCTGGCCGTCACCCGTGGCCTGCTGCTGGATCTCGTGGCCACCGACGACGACGCCGGGGTGGACGCGGCCGCGCAGGCCTTCATCGACCTCCTCAGCCGTTGACCGAAACCTTGCGAGCCGACGACGCGCGACCCGCGGTACCCACCCCGGAGAACTGGTACTCCTCGGGCTTGATCGAGCGGGTCGCCATCCAGTACTGCCAGGTGTAGCCGCCCCACAGCACCGTGTTCTTGCCGTGCTCGTCGAGATACCAGCTGGCGCACCCACCCGTGTTCCACACCGAATGCGAAAGCCTGTGCTGCAGTTCGTTGTTGAAGCGATCCTGCGCGGCCCGGGTCGGGGCCAGCGCCTGGGCTCCCATCCGGTCGCAGGTCGCGATCGCGTCGGCGACGTAGTGGATCTGGGATTCGATCATGAACACCACGGAGTTGTGCCCGAGCCCGGTGTTGGGACCCAGCAGGAAGAACAGGTTGGGCACGTCGGCGACGGTGATCCCGCGATGCGCGCCGATGCCCTCGCGGTTCCACCGATCCACCAGGTCTTCGCCGTGCCGTCCCTTGATCTGGACGTAGGTGTAGGAGTCGGTCACATGGAAGCCGGTGCCGTAGACGATCACGTCGACTTTGCGCTCGGTGCCGTCGGCGGTGACGATCCCGTCGGGCGTGATCCGGGCGATGCGGTCGGTGATCAGCTCGGTCTTCGGATCCGCCACCGCCGGGTAGTAGGTGGAGGAGTTCAGGATTCGCTTGCACCCGATGCGGTAGCGCGGGGTCAGCTTGCGACGCAGCTCGCGATCCTTCACCGAGCGGCGAATGTTCCACTTGGCGTAGGCCTCGATGAACCGCAGCGTGTTCGGCCGCTTGGTCATGCCGAACGCCAAAGCCTCCTGCGCCCAATAGATTCCGGCCCTCAGCAAGGCCCGCAATCCCGGGATGTTCGCCAGCGCCCGCCGCAGCGCGGGCGGGAGTTCCTCATTGGTGCGCGGCACCACCCACGGCGGGGTGCGTTGGTAGAGCTGAAGTTCGGCGACCTGCCCGACGATCTCCGGCACGATCTGGATCGCGCTGGCGCCGGTCCCGATCATCGCCACCCGCTTGCCGGTGAGGTCGACGCTGTGGTCCCACTGCGCGGAATGGAAAGCGGGGCCGCGAAACTCGTCGCGGCCCTCGATGTCGGGGATGGACGGGATGTGCAGCGCGCCCGCGCCCGAGATCAGAAACTGGGCGACGTACTCCCGCCCGTCGGTGGTGAAGACGTGCCACCGGTGCTCGTCCTCGTCCCAGTGGCCGCGGTCGACCAGCGAGTTGAACACGATGTAGCGGCGCAACCCGTATTTCTCGGTGACCCCCTTGAGGTAGTCCCAGATCTCGGGCTGATACGAGAACAGGTGCTTCCAGTCCGGCTTCGGCTCGAACGAGAACGAATACAGGTGTGACGGGATGTCGCAGGCGCACCCGGGATAGCTGTTGTCCCGCCACGTGCCGCCGACGTCGTCGGCCTTCTCCAGGATGACGAAGTCCACACCCTGCTGCTGCAGCCTGATGCCCATGCCGAGACCGGAGAATCCGGTCCCGATGATGAGGGCGCGGGTATGCACCGGCTCCCGGTGGGCCGGCGTCTGCGCCGTCGGCTCGGCAATGGTCATGGTGGATTCTTTCTGCATCGGGGCGAGGTGCGGCCTCGCAAATACCCAGTACCCAGGGTATCGGATACGACGAGTGTTATCGATGCCCGCGGCGATGTCAACGTCGCCGCCGCTCAGCTCGCGGCGGGGTTGCTCCGCACCGCACTTTGGATCGGCCGGTCGGGGTCGACCGCGATGCCGAGCGCCTCGGCGGTGCCGACGATGACCCCCATCATGATGGTGGTCAGATGGGCGACGAACCGCTCGCGCGGCATCCGTCGCGGGCTGTCGGGTTCGGGACCCAACCACCACTCGGTGGCCGAGGCGGCCGATCCGAAGGCCGCGTGCGCGGCCAGTTCGATGGCCGCGTGGTCCAGCTCCATCTCCTTCAGCTCGTTGTCGAACATGTCGGCCATGGCCAACGTGATCTCGCGGCCTTCGTTAAGGGTCCGAACCGTCGACTCGGTGGTGGCCCCGGAGCGAGCCGAGATGAACACGCGCAGCACGTTGGGATGCTTGTCGACGAGGGTCACGTACTCCTCGACGCTGCGCCGGATGACCTCGCGGGCCGAGTCGGTGGCCAAGTTGATCGACGGGAAGATCGCCGACCACAGCATGTCGCGCAGGCGCTCCCCGATCGCCTGGAACAGGTCGGACTTGTCGTGGAAGTGCCGGTAGATCTTCGGCTTGGCGGTGCCGGCCTCCTCGGCGATCTCCCGCACGCTCAGCTCGGGCCCGAGCCGGTCGATGGCGCGGAACGCCGCGTCGACGATTTCCCCGCGCACCTTCTTGCGGTGCTCGCGCCAGCGTTCGCTGCGCGCGTCGACCTTGACCCCGGGCTTCATGCTGGGGTGCGGCGGTCGGGGAATTCTCACCACATCAAGCACCATACCGCGTAGGACCCGCTGACCTGGGCAGACTGGGCGGTCCGCACCTCACCGAGCGTGAACTGGTTGCGGAAATCCGGCCGAAAAGTCGCAATGGCTTCACGTTGGGCGAGATACCGGCCGCATTACAGCATGCAGGAGACGCAACCCTCCACCTCAGTGCCCTCCAGCGCCATCTGCCGCAGCCGGATGTAGTACAGCGTCTTGATTCCCTTACGCCAGGCGTAGATCTGCGCCTTGTTCACATCGCGGGTGGTGGCCGTGTCCTTGAAGAACAGCGTCAGCGACAGCCCCTGGTCCACGTGCTGGGTGGCGGCGGCATAGGTGTCGATGATCTTCTCGTAGCCGATCTCGTACGCGTCCTGGTAGTACTCCAGGTTGTCGTTGGTCATGTACGGCGCCGGGTAATAAACCCGGCCGATCTTGCCTTCCTTGCGGATCTCGACCTTCGACGCCACCGGGTGGATCGAGCTCGTCGAGTGGTTGATGTAGGAGATCGACCCCGTCGGCGGGACGGCCTGCAGGTTCTGGTTGTAGATGCCGTGGGTCTGCACCGACTCCTTCAGCCGCTTCCAGTCGTCCTGCGTCGGAATGCGAATCTCGGCATCCGCGAACAGCTGACGAACCTTGTCGGTCGTGGGCTCCCACACCTGTTCGGTGTACTTGTCGAAGAACTCCCCCGACTTGTACTTCGACCGCTCGAAACCGCCGAACGCCCTGCCCCGTTCGATCGCAATGCGATTCGACGCCCGCAGCGCGTGGTACAGCACCGCGTAGAAGTAGATGTTGGTGAAGTCGACGCCTTCCTCCGAACCGTAGAAGATGCCCTCGCGTGCCAGGTAGCCGTGCAGGTTCATCTGGCCGAGCCCGATCGCGTGGGAGTCGTTGTTGCCCTGCTCGATCGAGGGCACCGAGGTGATGTGGGTCTGGTCGCTGACCGCGGTCAGCGCGCGGATGGCCACCTCGATCGTCTGCGCGAAGTCCGGCGAGTCCATCGTCTTGGCGATGTTCAGCGACCCCAGGTTGCACGAAATGTCCTTGCCCACTTTGGCATACGACAGGTCTTCGTTGAACTCCGACGGCGTGGACACCTGCAGGATCTCCGAGCACAGGTTCGAGTGCGTGATCTTGCCCTCGATCGGGTTCGCCCGGTTCACCGTGTCCTCGAACATGATGTACGGGTAGCCGGACTCGAACTGCAGCTCGGCCAGCGTCTGGAAGAACTCCCGCGCCTTGATCTTGGTCTTGCGGATGCGCGCGTCGTCGACCATTTCGTAGTACTTCTCGGTGACCGAGATGTCGGCGAACGCCACGCCGTAGACGCGTTCGACGTCGTAGGGCGAGAACAGGTACATGTCCTCGTTCTTCTTGGCCAGCTCGAAGGTGATGTCGGGAATCACCACGCCGAGCGAGAGCGTCTTGATCCGAATCTTCTCGTCGGCGTTCTCGCGCTTGGTGTCCAGGAAGCGGTAGATGTCGGGATGATGGGCGTGCAGGTACACCGCGCCGGCGCCCTGGCGCGCCCCCAGCTGGTTGGCGTAGGAGAACGAATCCTCCAGCAGCTTCATGATCGGGATGACGCCCGACGACTGGTTCTCGATGTTCTTGATCGGGGCACCGTGCTCGCGAATGTTGCTCAGCAGCAACGCAACTCCCCCGCCGCGCTTGGACAGCTGCAGCGCGGAGTTGATCGACCGCCCGATCGACTCCATATTATCCTCGACGCGCAAAAGGAAGCAGCTTACTGGCTCGCCGCGCTGCGCCTTGCCGGAGTTCAAGAACGTCGGCGTGGCCGGCTGGAACCGCCCGTCGATGATCTCGTCGACGAGCTTCTCGGCCAGCCCGGTGTCGCCGGCCGCCAGCGTCAGCGCGACCATGACCACGCGGTCCTCGAAACGCTCCAGATAGCGCTTGCCGTCGAAGGTCTTCAGCGTGTAGGACGTGTAGTACTTGAACGCGCCGAGAAACGTCGGGAACCGGAACTTCTTCGCGTAGGCCCGGTCCAACAGGGCCTTGACGAAGTTGCGCGAGTACTGGTCGAGAACCTCACGCTCGTAATAGTTTTCGCGGATCAGGTAGTCGAGCTTCTCGTCCTGATTGTGGAAGAAGACCGTGTTCTGGTTGACGTGCTGCAGGAAGTACTGGCGCGCCGCCAGCACGTCCTTGTCGAACTGGATCTTGCCGTCGGCGTCGTACAGATTCAGCATCGCGTTCAGGGCGTGGTAATCGACGTCCGCCTGGCCCCCAAAAGGGTGGGCGTGGGTGCCGGCGGTTACAGGCTCTGCAGCGACGGTTGGTGGCACGTCTGTTCCTTCCAGAATTCTTCCAAGCCCGCGCGGACGGCTTCCACGTCGTCCGGGGTTCCCATCAGTTCGAAGCGGTAAAGGTAGGGGACGCCGCACTTGCGGGAAACCACGTTGCCCGCATAGGCGAATTCCGCACCAAAGTTGTTGTTGCCCGCGGCGATGACGCCGCGGATCAACGACCGGTTGTGCTCGTCGTTCAAAAAGGCGATGACCTGCTTGGGCACATAGCCGCCGTCGTTGATGTTCGGGGTCGCCCTACCCCCGCCATACGTGGGCAGCACCAGCACGTACGGCTCGTCGACCTCGATGCGCCCATGCAGCGGTATCCGCGTGGCGGGAACACCCAGCTTCTGCACGAAGCGGTGGGTGTTCTCCGACACGGAAGAGAAATAGACCAGTGGCGATCGCAAGCGCGGCGCGACCGGGCGTAGCGGGTCGCCACTCATCCAATCCAGGTTGGGCCCCTTGACATCCACGGCGCCGCAACCTCCTTACCTAACGTCTGCCTCTATATATTCAAGCGCTCAACACGGCCCCGGCGAGCGCCTTGATGCGGTCGGGCCGGAAGCCCGACCAGTGGTCGTTTCCCGCCACCACCACGGGGGCCTGCAGGTAGCCCAGCGCCATCACGTAGTCCCGCGACTCGGGGTCCAAGCTGATATCGACCTTCTCGTAGGGAAGGCCCTGCCTGTCCAAGGCCTTGAAGGTGGCGCTGCACTGCACACACGCCGGCTTGGTGTACACGGTGATGCTCATGGAATGCCGCTCCTTTGCGGAAGGTCTGGAACTTGTCACGAACTGGCAACTGCTTGGAGTACTACGTCTGCGCTGTGTTCAGCGGCCCGGCAAGGCCCCAGATTCCCGTTTTGCGGCTGCCGGGCCGGACGACCTGGCGGGCACCGATTCCGGGAGGTTCACCAGGCCCGGCTGGCTTGGTGACCCTGGGATCTGCCGGCCCCCGAAACACTACACCTAGTGGCCGACAAGTTCGCGAGGCACAAGATGTTCTGAATAACAATTCTGAAATTCCCTGGTCGTAAGGCCTTCCGGTCGACACACCCTCGGCGTGTCGCAGATCACAAAGCCGAGCCGAGTCACCCATACGCACCGGTATATCACCCGCCACCGACAACGCCGGTGCGGCCTTCCCTCGTGCCCGCCGCCAGCAAAGCCGCCGGCGTGAGCTGGCGGCTTCTGCTATTCGCTGATCGCAACCTTGCTGGTCGCCGCGGATCGGGCTTGTTCGTTACCGCCAAATTCAGCTGACCTCGGCGGCGAGCTTGCCGACGACGTCACGCACATTCGCCGAAAGCTCGGCGTCCTCCGCGGGGGCCCTGCCCTCCAGGGTCTTGAACGGCACGGACAGTTTGACCGCCTCGACCACCGCGGCGCCGGCGATCCCGAATGACTTGCGGGTCTCGTCGTGCGCCCACACCCCGCCGTACTGGCCGAAGGACCCCCCGATCACCGCCAGCGGCTTGCCCCTCAGCGCGCCGTCGCCGAACGGACGAGAGAGCCAGTCGATCGCGTTCTTGATGACCGCCGGGATGCTGCCGTTGTACTCCGGGGTGACCACCAGCGCCGCGTCCGCGTCGGCCGCCGCGGCGCGCAGCGCGGCCACCGGAGCCAGCGGCGGGGTGTCGGTGTTCATCGCGTCGTCGATCTCCTCGTTGTAGAAGGGCAGCTCCCCCAACCCTTCGAACACGGTGACGGTGACGCCGTCCGGGGCGACCGCCGTCGCCAGCTCGGCGATCTGCCGGTTGATCGACGCCGCCCGCAGGCTGCCCACCAACGCCAGGACTTTGATGTTCTCTGCCACTGTCGGAATTCCCTTCGGTCGTTGCCCTACATCCTTGCACGGCGAAACCGGACCACGGTCCGGTTTATTCCTGCGGCGTTACAGTGCAGGAGTGAGCGAGCGGTTGGGCGAGTTGCCCGTGTCCGTCCCACAGGAGCGGGGCGACGCGGCGCGCAACCGCGCCCTGTTGCTCCGGGCCGCCCGCGGCCTGGTCGCCGAGCGCGGCGCGGACGCCGTCACCATGGACGACGTCGCCGCGGCCGCCGGCGTCGGCAAGGGCACGCTGTTCCGCCGGTTCGGCAGCCGGGCCGGCCTGATGATGGTGCTGCTCGACGAGGACGAACGGGCCAGCCAGCAGGCGTTTCTGTTCGGCCCGCCGCCCCTGGGCCCCGACGCGCCACCGATGGATCGGCTGGTGGCGTTCGGCCGGGAGCGGATCCGCTTCGTCCACACCCACCACGCCCTGCTGTCGGCGGCCAATCGCGATCCGCAGACCCGCTACGGCCCGCCGGCCGCGGTGCAGCGGACGCACGTCCGCGTGCTGCTGGCCTCGGCGCACACCACCGGCGACCTCGACGCCCAGACCGACGCCCTGCTGGCCCTGCTCGACCCGGACTACGTCGAGCACCGACTGGGCGTCGGCCGACACACCCTGGAGACGCTGGGCGACGCGTGGGAAAGCCTGGCGCGCAAGCTCTGTGGGCGGTGATGCGGTCCAATTGGGTGCTGCACGTCGACCTCGACCAGTTTCTGGCGTCGGTCGAGCTGCGCCGCCACCCCGAACTCGCCGGGCTGCCGGTCATCGTCGGCGGCAACGGCGATCCGACCGAACCGCGCAAGGTCGTCACCTGCGCCTCGTATGAGGCCCGCGAATTCGGTGTTCGTGCGGGCATGCCGTTGCGCACCGCCGCCCGACGCTGCCCCGGCGCGACGTTCCTGCCGGCGGACACGGCGGCCTACGACGCGGCGTCCGACCAGGTGATGGGGCTGTTGCGCGACCTGGGACACCCGGTCGAGGTGTGGGGCTGGGATGAGGCCTACGTCGGGGTGACGGCGGGCGATCCCCACGATGTGGCAGAGGAAATCCGGACGGTCATCTCCTCGGAGACCGGGCTGTCCTGCTCCGTCGGCATCAGCGACAACAAGCAGCGGGCCAAGGTCGCCACCGGCTTCGCCAAACCGGCGGGCATCTTTGCGCTCACCGACGCCAACTGGATGTCGGTGATGGCGGACCGGCCGGTCGACGCGCTGTGGGGCGTGGGCCCCAAGACCACGAAAAGGCTTGCGGCCCTTGGGATCACCAGCGTGCGGGAGCTTGCGCACAGCGATGCGGAACTGCTGACGTCCGCGTTCGGCCCGCGCACCGGCCTGTGGCTGCTGTTGCTGGCCAAGGGCGGCGGCGACGCCGACGTCAGCGCCGAGCCATGGATTCCGCGCTCCCGCAGCCATGTCGTCACCTTTCCGCGCGACCTCACCGATCGGGCCGAAATGGATTCGGCGATAAGGCGATTGGCCCGTCAGGCATTGGACGACGTGCTGGCTTCGGGGCGGATCGTCACCCGCGTCGCGGTTACCGTGCGCACCTCGACCTTCTACACCCGCACCAAGATCCGCAAGCTGGCCGCGCCCACCACCGACGCGGAGGCCATCACCGCCGCCGCCCTGCGCGTCCTGGACCTGTTCGAGCTGGAGCGGCCGGTCCGGCTACTCGGGGTGCGACTCGAGCTGGTCATGCCGGAGTAGCGGCGCGGGCCGAAGCGCGCGCGTGAAGACCACGTTGACCCGGCGCATCGCCACGCTGTAGGGCCACCACGCCAGCCGCTTGAACGCGTAAAGCGCCCGGATGTCGGCCGACGTATAGATCAGGTACCTGTTCCTGGCGACCCCGGCCAGGATCTTTTCGGCCGCCCTCTCCGGCGAGACGGCGTGACCGCTGAAGCGGTCCACCCAGCGGGCGACCCTGGGGTCCTCGCGGTCCACGCCGGCGATCTCGACCGTGTTCACCAGCGGGGTCCGCACCGCGCCCGGCACCACCACCGACACCCCGATGCGGTGCCGGGCCAGGTCGAAGCGCAGCACCTCGGACAGGCCGCGCAACCCGTACTTGGAGGCGCTGTAGGCGGCGTGCCACGGCAGCGCGACCAGCCCGGCCGCCGAGGACACGTTGACCAGATGCCCACCGCGCCCGGCCGCCACCATCGGGGGGACGAACGTCTCGATGACGTGGATCGGACCCATCAGGTTGATGGCGATCATCGTGCTCCACTGCTTGTGGGTCAGCCGGTCGACGGTGCCCCAGGCAGACACGCCGGCGACGTTCAGCACGACGTCCATGCTCGGGTGGTCGGCGTGGACGTCGGCGGCGAAGGCCGCCACCTGCTCATAGTCGGCGATGTCCAGCGCGCGGTGCGCGGGCACCGGCGCGCCCAGCGCGCGCGCGTCGGCCACGGTCAGCTCCAGACCGTCCGGGTTGCGGTCGGTCAGATAGAGTTCGGCGCCCTGCGCGGCCAGCCGCAGCGCGGTGGCGCGGCCGATGCCGCTGGCCGCGCCGGTGACAAGGCACCGCTTCCCCGCGAAATACGCCCTCCGCGCCATGACCGTGACGATACCGGCGGCGTCACCCAGGGCCGCCACCCCAGAGCGAGTTCAGCCACAACTGCTCGAGGACCCGCACGCGGCGATCCACGTCGCCGCCGCGGCCGACCAGCATCGGGTCGCCGGTCAGCGTCAGCGCGGTGGTGCCCGTCAGCGTGCGGATCAGCGTCGGGATGTCGTCGCTGATCGGATGCGCGGTCCCGGCCTTCATCTCCGCGTCGACGATGCCGACGATCTGACCCAGCACCACCTCGAACTGCTGCTCGAGAATGTCGCGAATCTCGATGTCGGTGTGGCGCGCGGTGTTGCACGCCATCATGACCGGGTCGTTGTGCGCGTAGACGGCGGCGGCGCTGCCGACCATCCGCTTGGCGAACTGCTCCGGCGACTCGCCCGGCTGACGGGGAGCAAAGTACTGGGTGAGTTCTTCGAGTTCTTCGACGGCCTCGGCCAGGATCTGGGCGAGCACCGCGTACTTGGAGTCGAAGTAGAAGTAAAAGCCGGAGCGGGCCACCCCGGCGCGCAGGCTGATGGTGCTGACCGACAGCTCCGCGAACGGCTTCTCCTGCAGCAGCTCGCGCACCGCCTGCATGATCGCCTGCCGATGCTTGTCGCCGCGACGGCGCAGGGCCGGTTCGCCCGGCTCCGGGTTGACGGCGTGGCTACTCACCCCACGACCTTGCACCACGCCGCCCGAAAAGCAAACTTGACAGCCGTCAAGTTTGTCCCGAAGGATATTCACCAAGTGACCGCAGTCACCCGTCCCGGGCTGGCACAGGGAGCACAGAGGAGTCTTCATGGCCGCCGCCACCATCAGCACCCCGCACTACCTGCTTGACCAGGCGCGGCGCCGGTTCACGCCGTCCATCAACAACTTCCCGGGCATGGGGCTGGTCGAACGCAGGCTGCTGAACACCGAATTCCCCGAGCGCAAACTCGCCGACCCCCCACCGGGCAGCGGGCTCAAGGCCGCCGTCGGCGATGCGGGACTTCCGGTCATCGGCCACATCATCGAGATGCTGCGCGGCGGTCCCGACTATCTGATGTTCCTGTACCAGACCAAGGGCCCGGTGGTGTTCGGGGACTCGCCGGTGCTGCCGGGCGTCGCCGCGTTGGGCCCGGATGCCGCACAGGTCATCTACTCCAACCGCAACAAGGACTACTCGCAGCAGGGCTGGGTGCCGGTGATCGGGCCGTTCTTTCACCGCGGCCTGATGCTGCTCGACTTCGACGAGCACATGTTCCACCGGCGGATCATGCAGGAGGCGTTCGTCCGGTCCCGGCTGGTCTCCTACGTCGAGCAGATGGACAGGGTCGTGTCGCAGGTGGTCACCAACGACTGGGCGGTCAACGACGCGCGCTTCCTCTTGTATCCGGCGATGAAGGAGCTGACCCTCGACATCGCCTCGATGGTGTTCATGGGCCACGAGCCGGGCACCGATCGCGAGCTGGTGACCAAGGTGAACAGGGCGTTCGCCGTCACCACCCGCGCCGGCAACGCGGTCATCCGCACCAGCGTGCCGCCGTTCACCTGGTGGCGGGGCCTCAAGGCGCGCGAACTGCTGGAGAACTACTTCCGCGAGCGGGTCAAAGAACAACGCGGGAAGGACGGCAACGACCTGCTGTCGGTGCTGTGCCAGACCGAGGACGAGGACGGCAACAGGTTCTCCGACGAGGACATCGTCAACCACATGATCTTTTTGATGATGGCCGCGCACGACACCTCGACGTCGACGACGACGACGATGGCCTACCAGCTGGCCGCCCACCCCGAGTGGCAGGAGCGTTGCCGCGACGAATCCGACCGCCTCGGCGACGGTCCGCTCGACATCGACTCGCTGGAGAAGCTGGAGTCGCTGGACCTGGTGATGAACGAGTCGATCCGGCTGGTGACGCCGGTGCAGTGGGCGATGCGCCGAACCGTGCGCGACACCGACCTGCTGGGCTACTACATCCCCGAGGGCACCAACGTGATCGCGTATCCGGGGATGAATCACCGGCTGCCCGAACTCTGGACGGACCCGCTGAAATTCGACCCGGACCGGTTCACCGAGCCGCGCAACGAGCACAAGCGGCACCGGTATCAGTGGACGCCGTTCGGCGGCGGCGCGCACAAGTGCATCGGGATGGTGTTCGGGCAGTTGGAGATCAAGACGATCCTGCACCGCCTGCTGCGCAGGTATTCCCTCGAGCTGCCCCGCCCCGGATACCAGGCGGTGTGGGACTACGGCGGCATGCCGGTGCCGAAGGACGGCATGCCGATCGTGCTGCGCCCGCTCTGAGGCCCTCGCCTTTACCCGCGAGCAGCTATCTGGGGGGCTGAGGCCCCGCCGTGGGGGATGAAAATTTGGTGGTGTCGTTCGGCGTGGCTAGGTGGTTGCTTGGCGTGCTGGCGGGGTTGACGCTGGAGGGGTGTTTCGGTGGATCCCGTTGCGTCTGTGTTGTCGTGAGCACGCCGAGCAGCTTGGGACGAAGGGTACCCCGTGGTTGTGCGGGGGCCGTGGTTTGTTGCCTGTGAGCACGCGAGTGAGACTCCTGTTTGTTTTCACTCTTCCCGGAACACGCTGATTAACAACAGGTTCTAGATGATGAGGTGATTGATCATGGAGGTGGTCCATCGGCGGTGTGCAGGCCTTGATGTTTCCAAGAAGGACGCCAAGGTCTGTGTCCGGGTTCAGGGTCAGGGTCGGCGCGCCACCACGACGACGGTGAGCACGTGGGTTCGACCACCAGCCAGATCCTGGCGTTGCGCGAGCATCTGCTGGCTGAGCAGGTCAGCTGTGTGGTGATCGAATCGACGTCGGATTATTGGAAGCCGTTTTACTACCTGCTTGAAGATGCGCTGCCGGTGATCTTGGCCAACGCTAAGGCGGTGCGTAATGTGCCTGGCCGCAAGACCGATGTCTCGGATGCGATGTGGCTGGCTGACCTGGGCGCACACGGGCTGGTACGCGCCTCGTTCGTGCCGCCGCAGCCGATTCGGGAGTTACGCGATCTGACGCGGGCGCGCACCATGATCACCCGGGCGCGTACCAAGGAGATTCAGCGGCTAGAGAAACTGCTCGAAGACGCCGGGATCAAACTGTCGGCGGTGGCCTCTGACATCGTCGGGGTCTCCGGGCGGGCGATGCTCGAGGCGCTGATCGCCGGGCAGCGCGATCCGGCGGTGCTGGCTGATCTGGCCAAACAACGGCTGCGGGAGAAGATCCCCGCGCTCACCGAGAGCTGCGCGGGCGGTTTAACGACCATCACGCGTTCATGACGCGGTTGTATCTGGATCGCATCGACGCCCACGACGCCGACGTCGCCCGCCTAGATGAACGCATCGAGGAGGCGATCCAACCCTTTCAAGCCATCCGGGAGTTACTCATGAGCATCCCGGGCTTTTCGACGATCGTGGCCGATGTGTTCATCGCCGAGACCGGCGCGGACATGAGCGTGTTTCCCACTGCGGCGCACCTGGCGTCGTGGGCTGGGGTGGTGCCCGGTTGCAACGAATCAGCGGGCCGGGTCAAATCAGCGGCCACCCGAGCGGGCAACCGCTACCTCAAAGCCGCCCTCGGGGTCGCGGCCCTCTCGGCGGCCCGCAGCAAAGACACCTACTACAACGCCCGCTACCGACGCATCGCCGGCAGCCGCCCACCCCAGCCAAAACGCAGGAACAGAACCAAAGCCCAGCACAGCTCACCAGCGGGCATGATCGCCCTGGTCGCCCTGGAACACAAGATGCTCACCGACGCCTACAACATGCTGATCAACGGCGCTTTCTACCGCGACCCCGGCCCCGGCTACTACACCCGCCACCACCCCAGCAAGACCAAGGCCAACGCCATCAAGCAGCTCGAAGCCCTGGGATACAACGTCATCCTCGAACCACTCACCGAAGTCGCCTAACACCAGGGGCCAGCGACTCACCCGCTTCGGGTCACCACATTTTCGAGTGAGACGCGGAATCGCACCATTTCGTGCGGGTTTGTGCGAGTCTGCGTCTGCTCGCGCGATCACGCGGCGAGCCGGTTGGTCGCGCGATCACGCGGCGAGCCGGTTGGCGCACGCGATCACCGCGCGCAGCGCCGACTGCGTCGGGTCCCCGGAAAGGCCCATCGCCCACTCGGCGCGAAACCCGTTGCTGCCGCGGATAAAGGTGGCGGTGGTCCCGCCCGATCGCATCTGGTGAAACCGCAACGTCTCCACCGTGATCCCGCGCTCGTGCAGCATCGCGGTGAGAGCGCCGATCGGGCCGCTGGCCGCGGCGGTCGAGCTGCTGATGCGGTCGCCGACGCCGATCATGGCCCGAAAGTTGCGCGCTTGCGGGCCGAGCCGCCCGGCGGGGCGCTCGGCATCGGTGCACGCCCAGTGCCCGAGCCGCAGCGGGCCGGCGGTGTGGCCGTAGGTGGCGACGAAGCTCTCCCAGGACATCGCGCCGGCCTCCTCCCGCAGGCCGCGCGGCAGCGCGGCGCCGAAGTGGTGGCCGAACCACGCGTCGGCCGCGCGTTGGGGAGCCGGGACGCTCGCGGAATCCGGATTCGGACGGGGCATGGTGTCGGTCTTCTCTGATCAGCAGGGCGACCGACGCCAATAGCTTCCGACCCACAGCGGGGGGTCGGTCTAGGGATCAGACCCCGCTGCGGGTGCTGGCTACTACGGCCTTTTTGAAGGCACGCTCGAGAAGACGCACGAGTGCGAGACTAGACGCCCCGCGACCGGTAACGCAAATTCGGCCAACGGCGTTCCGCCTCAAGGGAATCCCGAAACCTTTTGCTAGTGTTGCGAAACGGCTCGACGGCGGCGACATCACCGGTGCGGTTACGCACCGACAGACGAGAGGCAGGGCTGATGCACGGGAGCAACACCAGGACGCGCGCGCTTCGTATCGTGGCCGCGGCGCTGTTGGCGACATTCGCGGTGGTCACCGCGAGCTGCGCGCCGCAACCCGGCGTGCAAAATCCCGCCCCGACCCAGGTTACGCAGCAGAACTCGAAGTAATCACCCGCCGCGGCGGCTCCGCGACCCGCGTGACGGGCCGAACCGAAGGTAGGCCCGGATCGTCGTTCCGGTTGACGCGGTGTGCGTGCGCACCAGGTCCGAGATGGCGTTGACCAGGAACAGCCCGCGGCTGGCGGGGCCGCTCGGGCCCGGGTCCAGGCGGCCGACCAGCGGGTCGTCGAGCCGTCCCGTGTCGCGCGCCTCGCAGATCAGGTGCTGGTCGTCCCGCCAGAAGGCCAGCCGGCACGCTCCGTCGGTGTACATCAGGCTGTTGGTCGCCAGCTCGGTGGCGATCAATTGCAGGTCCTCGATGCCATCCTGGGACAGCCCCACCCAGCCGGCGTAGTCGACCGCAAAAGATCGGGCGGGCCGAAGATCCGCCGACTTCCTGACCAGGTAGGTGACGGCCCCCGGCTTGACGGCGAGCGGCTGATTGCAGCGCCCCAGGGCGTCACCGGGCGCGTATTCGGCGCTGCGGTGCAGCGCGCCGCAGTCCCACAGCAAGGGGTGGGTCGCGCGGGCCTCCGCCAGCACATCGTCGTCCAGGCGGCTTGCGTCGAAGAGGCACAACCCCGTCGCCGGGCATCCGTCGAGGGCCTCGTTGATCAGCGCTTCGTGCTCGATGCAGGCGACGAACTCGTCCTCGGTGCGTCCGGGCCAGGCGAGTTGGCTGACGATCCGCACGCGCCGGTCGGGGTGTTCGTCGACGAAGGAACCCTCCGCCGCCATGAACCGGGTCGGGTTGCGGCCGACCTCGGCGATGTCGGCCATGTGCAATCCGGCCGGAAATCCGCGGCCCGCGCCGTGCAACGCGTCCCGCAGCAAGGCCAACTCGTGGCCGGGGACCGCGACCAGCACCGCTTCGTCGCCCGCCAGGCCGTCGACCACGAAGCGCACCACATGGTCCAGGTATTCCCGTTGCGATCGGTAAAAGAGTGCGGAGTGCACGAAGCCCGATCGGTCGGTTTTCGTGTCGCCCACGCGCCCCGTCATTCCAGCGCTCTCGCTTTCGATCACTGCCGCCAACCCTCTGCCGGATCAGCCCTCTAGCTTTTCCATACCCCATACCCCCGAAGGCCCTTCGCTATGCGCACGAACGGATCACATCCACCCGGCCGCGACGGCGGGCGCGCTCACGATTAGCAGGAGCAGATCCAGCGGCGCGTTGCCGGCCGGTCGCGCCTCGACGGCATCCCGGACGCAGCGCACGTCTTCGCGCGTCGGTTTGCGGTGCCGCAGGTACAGGGCGACGGCGTCAACGCTGGCCCGGGGCTGCGGTTTGGCGACGATCAGCCCGCCGCCGGGCCCCCGGCGCATGTGCGCCACGGAATGATATTCAAGCAGCCGCACCGCTTCCCGGAACACCGCACGGCTCACCCGGTAGCGCTCCAGCAGCGCGGTCTCGGTGCCGAAGAGCGAGCCGACCCGCCAGCCACCGGCGGCGATTTCGTCGCCGATGGTGGCTGCCAGCGTCTCGGCGAGTTTGCCGCGCGGACCGCGCTCGCCCGCACCGTCGCCGGGGTGATGCAGCCGGGCGGTCACCGCTTCGACGTGTCGTTCGCTAAGGGTCCTCGCCCGCGCCGAATCACCCGCGGCGACGGCGGCAACGATGCGGGAGTGGTCGCCGCGCACCCGGTCGATCGCCTCGGTTGCCTCGGTTGCCTCGGTTGCCGAGTCGGGCCGCGACCGCAGGGCGTATCGCGTGGTGAGCCTCATCAGGATGTCGATGAATAGTTGCAGCACAATGTTTTTCGATTGCGCCGCCACAGCGACGTGGAACTCGTCCCCCGGCGCCGTCGCACCCGGCTCCCAGCGCTCCTCGGCGCGCAACACCGCGCGCAGCCGCCCGATGCCGGCTTCGTCGATGCGTTCCGCGGCAAGCGAGGCCGCAAGGGGCTCGAGCACCAGGCGCGCGTCGAGCACGTCGGCCAACGTCGTGCCCAGGTACTCGAGATAGATCACGACGGCGCGGGCCGCGGGTCCGGCGTCGGGCTCGCAGATCAGCAGCCCGCCGCCCGGTCCGCGGCGCATGCGGGCGACCTGATGGTGTTCGACGAGGCGAACGGCCTCACGCAGCACCGATCGGCTCACGCCGTAGCGTTGCCGCAGGGCCTGTTCGGAGCCCAGCGATTCGCCGATGGTCCAGCCGCGGCGAACGATGTCCGCCTCGATGTCGCGGGCAACCTTCGAAGCCAGCTTGTCCACGCTCATCTGTGGCTCAATTACACTGCCCTGCAAGCTATCTCAGCATGTCAGCAGCATGCATCCGGCGACGGGGCCGCCGCCGACGGAAACCACGCCGACCTCGGGGCGTTTCGACACTTGCCGCTCCCCCGCTTCGCCGCGCAATTGCAAGCACCCCTCGTGCAGCGCCCAGTACCCGTGCATGCGCCCGGCCGACAGTTGGCCGCCGTACGTGTTGAGCGGCAGTTCGCCGTCGCGGGCGATCCGCGCGCCGCCCTCGACGAACGGTCCGGCCTCGCCGTCGCCGCACACCCCCAGCGCTTCCAGCCACGCGATGGTGAGAAACGTGAAGCCGTCGTACAACTCGGCGACGTCGAGGTCGGCCGGCGTCAGCTGCGTGCGCGACCACATCTGCGCCGCCGCGTCCGACATCGCCATCTTGGGGTAGTCGTCGCGGTGGAACCAGCCGCCGGCGCCGTCGGAACCCCCGATCGCCTCCACCGCCACCGCGCGGTGCGGGCAGTCGCGGGCGTACTCCGCGTGCGACACCACCACCGCGACCGAGCCGTCGATGGGGACATCGCAGTCCAGCAGCCCGAACGGGGTCGACACGAGCCGGGCGCCGAGGTAGTCGGCCATGGTCATCGGTTCGCGGTACACCGCAAGGGGATTCAACGCGGCGTTGCGCCTGCCGTTGAGCGCCAACCAGCCCAGCTGTTCTTTGGTGGTTCCGTACAGCTCCATGTGGCGACGGCAGTTGAGCGCCAGCCAGTTCGCGGCCGAATAGGCTTGGGCCGCAATAAGTTCGTTGACATCGTCCATCGCGCCGACGGCCGGCCTCGCTGCGCCTTCCGGGGTTTCGAACATGCGCGCCAGCGGTGGGGCCGGCGCATTCTCCTGGGGTTTCACCGGAACCGTGCCGCCGAGCATCTGTATCGTCCGGTAGACCACGACGTGGCGAGCCCGCCGCTCGGCGACCGCGCGGCACGCCGACATCACCGGATTCAGCAGGCCGCCGGTGCCGAATCCGGCTCCGCAGTCGGCCGCTTGGATCTTCAATTCGGTGTTGACGTCTTCGGCCGGGGTGTCGCCGAGGGTCGCGATCCCGTCGATGTCGGCGGGCGTCAGGCCGGCGTCCTCGATGGCGGCCCGGACCGCCTCCATGGTCAGCGCCAGACCCGGGATGCCGGTGCGGCGGCCGATTCGCGAGATGCCGTTGCCGGACACGATCGCGTCCTTTTCGAAATGCCGCATATGCACCGCCCGTCAGGCCGAACCCAAACCAATAGAGTGTACTGTATTGGTCGTGTCAGCCCGGCCGGCGTCCCCGCTGCTCATCGAGCGTTGCGACGAGTGCGCGCGCTGGGTGCATCCCGCGGCCGGCGAGTGCCGCGGGTGTGGCGGCCCGCTGGTGGCGCGGCCGGTTTCCGGGCGCGGCACGGTGTTCACCTACACGGTCAACCATCACCCGTACAACCCGGAGATCCCGACCCCTTACGTGATCGCCATCGTCGAGCTCGCCGAACAGGATGGGCTGCGGGTGGCCGCCAACATCGTTGGCTGCGAACCGGATTCGGTGACGTGCGGGATGCCCGTCGAGATCCGGCCGGAGAGGGGCGCCGGCGGCGCGCCGCTGTTCGGGCCCGCCTGACCCGCCGCGCCCGCCTGACCCGCCGCGAGCGTGCGCAGAATGCCGGCCGGCCACGGCGCGTCGCGTACAAACACGCACGCTCGGGGGAGGGTGCCCCCAGCTCGCGAGAGGGAAGTCAGTTGATTAGGGGGTCGCGCGGCATGCCGAGAATCCGCTCGGCGATCTGGTTGCGGGTCACCTCCGACGTGCCGCCGGCGATCGCCATGCCGCGGGCGCCCATCACCATGCGGCCGGCCAGGGCGCCCGGCCCGTCGAGCAGCGCGACCTCGGGCCCGGTCAACGCCGCCGAGATCACGGCACCCTCGACCATGTGCTCCGCCAGCTTCAGCTTGGTGACGTTGCCTTCCGGGCCGGGGCCGGCCCCTTCGACGCTGCGGGCGGCGCGACGCAGGTTCAGCAGCCGCAGCGCGTGATCCTCGGCGAGGTAGTACCCAACCCGAACGCCCGCGCCCGCCAACCGATCTGACGCCTGGGCCAGCCGCACCAGTTTCGCCGCCAGACCCTCGTAGAACGACCCGCTGCCGCCGATGCTGACCCGCTCATTGCCCAGCGTCGCCCGCGCGACCGTCCACCCGGAGTTGGGCGCCCCGACGACGTCCTCGTCGGGAACGAACACGTCGTTGAAGAACACCTCGTTGAATTCCGAGCCGCCGGTGATCTGGCGCAGCGGCCGCACCTCGACGCCCGGGCCCTTCATGTCGATGATCACCGTGGTGATGCCGGCGTGCTTGGGCGCGTCCGGGTCGGTGCGCACGGTGGCCAGGCCGCGGGCGCAGTACTGCGCCCCGCTGGTCCACACCTTCTGTCCGTTGATCTTCCAGCCGCCGTCCACCCGGGTGGCGCGGGTCTTGACCGATGCCGCGTCCGACCCGGCGTCGGGCTCGGAGAACAGCTGGCACCAGATCTCGTCCTGGCGCAGCGCCTTCTCCACGAATCGTTCGATCTGCCAAGGGGTTCCGTGCTGGATCAGCGTCAGGATCACCCACCCGGTGATCGAGTAGTCGGGCCGCTTGATGCCGGCCGCACGGAACTCCTCCTCGATCACCAGCTGCTCGACCGCGTCGGCGGCGCGGCCCCACGGCTTGGGCCAGTGCGGCATCACGTAGCCGGTCTCGATCAGCTTGTCGCGCTGCGCCGTCTCGTCCAGGGCCGCGATCTCGGCGGCGTCGGCGCGGATCCGGGTGCGCAGCTCCTCGGCCTCGGCCGGCAGGTCCAGGCTGTTCTCCCGGACGGCGCCCGCCGCGGTGCGCCCGAAGACGTCGGCGGCCGGTGCGTCCCCGCCGAACAGCGCCGCGGTGACCAGCGCCCGGCGCAGGTGTAGGTGCGCGTCGTGCTCCCACGTGAAGCCGATGCCGCCGTGCACCTGGACGTTGAGTTCGGCGTTGCGCGCGTAGGCCGGGAACGCCAGCGCCGCGGCCACGGCGGCGATCAGGCGGAACTGCTCCTCGTCCTCGGATGCCGCGCGCGAGGCGTCCCAGACCGCGGCGGTCGCCGACTCGGCGGCCACCAACATGTTGGCGCAATGATGCTTGACCGCTTGGAAAGTGGCGATGGTGCGGCCGAATTGCTGGCGCACCTTGGCGTAGCCGACGGCGGCGTCGACGCAGTCCGCCGACCCGCCCACCGCCTCGGCGGCCAGCAGGGTGCGCGCGCGGGCGAGCGCCGATTCCCGCGCCCCCGGCACGACGTCGTCGGCGGTGACGCTGACGCCCTCCAGCCGGACGCGTCCGGAGCGCCGGGTCGGATCGAGGTTGTCGGGCACCTCAACCGACACGCCCTCGCGATCGCGTTCCAGCAGCAGCACGTCGTCGCCGGCGGCGACCAGCAGCAGCCCGGCCAGCCCGGCGCCCAGCACGACGCCGGCCTCGCCGTCGGCCAGCCCGTCCTCGAGCCGCACCCGGCCGTCCAAACCGATTCCCGCGGTGACGGTTCCGTCGATCAGCCCGGGCAGCAGCCTCGACTTCTGTTCCGCGGTGCCGTCTTTGGCGATCACCGCCGACGCGATCACGGTCGGCACGAACGGTCCCGGCGCCACCGCCCGGCCCAGCTCCTCGATCACCACCACGAGTTCGGGCAACCCGTAGCCGGACCCGCCGTGCTCCTCGTCGATGTGTAGGCCGAGCCAGCCGACCTCCACCAGGTTCTGCCAGAACGGCGGCCGCGATTCCTCGGCCGCGTCCAGCAGGGATCGCGCCGCCCAGCGCGCCTTCTGCGCGGTCAGGAACGCGCGGGCCACCCCGGCGAGCTCGCGATGGTCGTCGGTCAGTGCGATACCCATGGGCCCTCCTCGCGCCGCTACCCGCGGCCGCCTAAAGAGTGTACTTATTTCGGCGCGAACCGCTGCCCGGCGTCCAGCCGCAGGCACTGGCCGTTGAGCATCGGGTTGTCGACGATGGCCGCCGCCAGCTTCGCGTACTCGATGGGCCGGCCCATCCGCTTGGGGAAGGCCGCGTCCTTGACGAGCTGGGACGCCATCTCGTCGGGGACCATCGCGGTCAGCCCCGTCAGGAACAGGCTCGGGGCGATGGCCAGCACCCGGATCCCCATCGACCCCATGTCGCGCGCCATGGTCAGGCACATGCCCGCGATGCCCGCCTTGGCGGCGGTGTAGGCGATCTGCCCGATCTGGCCCTCGAAGGCGGCGATCGACGCGGTGTTGATGATGACGCCACGCTCGTCGTCTTCGGGCTCGTTCTTGGCCATGTGCGCGGCGGCCAGCCGGCTGATGTTGAAGGTGGCGATGAGGTTGAGATCGATCACGGACTGGAAGGATTCGAGGTCATGGGGACCGGACTTGGTCAGCGTCCGCTTGGCGATGCCGCCGCCGGCGGTGGTCACCGTGACGTGCAGGCCGCCCAGCTTGTCGACCGCGGTCTGCAGCGTCTCCTCGGTTCCGGTGAAGTCGGTGACGTCGACCGGGTAGAACGCGCCGCCGATGGCCTCGGCTACTTCCTTCCCGTCGGAGCCCTCGCGGTCGAGCACCGCCACGTCCGCCCCGCGTTCGGCCAGCAGCTCGGCGGTGGCGCGACCCATCCCCGATGCGCCGCCGATGACGACGACCTTCTTCCCGTTGATCTCCATCCGGACCTCCTTGTCAGACGTGTCAGAATCCCTGCGATCTGTAACGTTACGTAGGCACGCTAGCGCGCCGGTCGCCGAGGGGTGTCGGCGAGTCATGCCAAGCTGATGTCGTGCTCCTCCTCGACGTCGCAAGCACATCGCTTAATGTCAGCGGCACGTCGTCGCGCCTGGCCAAGGTCGCCCACATCGCCGACCTGCTGCGGCGCGCCGCGGCCGATCCCGACGTGGTCGCCATCATCGTGCCATGGCTCTCGGGTGAGCTGCGCCAACGCCAGATCGGCGTCGGCTGGGCGGCGCTGCGGTCGCGTCCGCCGCCGGCGCCGCATCCGGCGCTGACCGTCGTCGGCGTGGACGCCGCCCTCTCGCAGATCGGGGCCGTGTCGGGCAAGGGCGCGCAGGCGCGGCGCGGCGAACTCCTCCACGCGTTGTTCGCCGCCGCGACCGAAGCCGAGCAGGCGTTTCTGCTGCGGCTGCTGAGCGGCGAACTGCGTCAGGGCGCGCTGGCCGGGATCATGGCCGACGCGGTGGCCAAGGCCGGCGGGGTCCCGGCCGCCGCGGTGCAGCGCGCCGCGATGCTGGGCGGGGACCTGCCGGCGGTCGCGGCGGCCGCGCTGTCCGGCGCGGCCCTGGATTCGTTCGCCCTGCGGGTGGGCCGGCCGGTCGGCCCGATGTTGGCACAGACCGCGACCGACGTGACCGACGCGCTCGAACGTCATGGTGGCACAGCCATTTTCGAGGCAAAGCTGGACGGCGCACGAGTGCAGATCCACCGCGCCGGGGATGAGGTGACGGTCTACACCCGAAGCCTTGACGACGTCACCGCCCGGCTGCCCGAGGTGGTGGAGGCGACGCTGGCGCTGCCGGTGGACCGGCTGATCGCCGACGGTGAGGCGATCGCGCTGCGGCCCGACAACCGGCCGCACCGCTTCCAGGTCACCGCCTCCCGGTTCGGCCGGTCCGTCGACGTGGCGGCCGCGGTTGCCGCGCAGCGGCTTTCGGTGTTCTTCTTCGACATCCTGCACTGCGACGGCCTGGACCTGCTCGACGCGCCGGCCACCGACCGGCTTGCCGCCCTGGACGCGCTGGTGGCGCCGGCGCACCGGGTCGATCGGCTGATGACGTCGGACCCCGCCGAGGCCGCCCGCTTCCTGGGCGCCACCCTGGCCGCGGGCCACGAGGGAGTGATGGCCAAGGCGCCGGACGCGCCCTACCTCGCGGGCCGTCGCGGAGCGGGCTGGCTGAAGGTCAAGCCGGTGCACACGCTGGATCTGGTGGTGCTCGCCGTGGAGTGGGGATCTGGGCGCCGCCGCGGGAAACTCTCCAACATCCACCTGGGCGCGCGTGACCCGGCCACCGGCGAATTCGTCATGGTGGGAAAGACTTTCAAGGGCATGACCGACGCGATGCTGGACTGGCAGACGGCCCGGTTCGCCGAACTCGCCGTGGGCGGGACGGACGACTACGTCGTCCGGCTGCGACCCGAGCAGGTGGTCGAGGTGGCCCTGGACGGCGTGCAGAAGTCGTCGCGCTACCCCGGCGGGCTGGCGCTGCGGTTCGCCCGGGTGGTGCGCTACCGCGACGACAAGAGTCCCGCCGAGGCCGACACCATCGACACCGTGCGCGCGCTGTATTGATCCGCCGCGGCGTGGGGCGGCATCGTGCTGATGGGTGTGACCGATCCGCTGGGTGGCATCAACACGCTGTTCCCGCTGTTCGGTATCGCCAACCAGCTGCTGGCGGCGATCGCGCTCGCCGAGTTGCGCCCGGTGACGCGGTGGGGGTGACGCACGTTCCGGCTCGAGCGGTAGCAGCGGGCCCGCAGACGTAACGAAGGCGAGCCCTTTTCGGAAATTCATTTCGCCACCGAGGCCCCCCGAAAAGGACACGCCATGATCAGCACCAGCATCGCGGCCGTTCTCAGGCCGGCGCTGGCCGGTGCGGCCGCCCTGGGGATGGCCGCGGGCCTCGCGGCGGCCACCGCGCACGCCGCACCCGGCGCCGCCGACCCGCCGCGCGGCGCCGGCACGCTTTACGGCGACCCGGCGGCGGCCGCCCCATTCTGGCGCTATCAGGGATACGACGACGACTGCGTGGAAATGGCGGTCGCCGACGTGGTCGGCGAGCTGACCGGTCACCGGCCCGCCGAGCGGGCCGTCATCAGGGTGGCCCAATCCACGCCCAGCACCGTGCACCCCGGACCGATCTACACCAAGCCGAAGAAACGCAAGCCCGGCAGCGGCACCTCGTTCGACGACGAGCCGGCGCTGCTCGCGCGCTACGGCGTCCACGCCGCGACAACCGGCGGGGGCATGACCGCGCTCGAGCAGGATTTGGCCAACGGCCGCAAGGTGATCGCCGGGGTCAACGCCGAACTCATCTGGCGCGAGCCGGTCGAGGACAAGACCGCGGACGGCAAACCGGAAGCCAACCACGCCGTGGTGGTGACCGGCGTGGACACCGCGGCCGGCATCGTGCACCTCAACGACAGCGGCGACGAGAAAGGCCGCGACGAGCGCGTGCCGATCGACGTCTTCGCCCGATCGTGGGCCAGCAGCGACGACCAGATGACGGTCACCGGCTAGAGGCGACCGGAACGCCGTTTCGTCGCCAGGACGTGGGCTGGCGTTCACGTGGCTGACGTCAATTCCGCGCCTGGTGTGCAAAGACCCCTGCGAAACTGACGGCCTGCGCGCCGCCGGGCGGATCGGTGTCGTGCCACCACCATCTCTAGGGAGTAGGACTCACGATGACCGATGTCGAGCAGACGCCCCCCGCCGGAATGACCACCAGCCCCACGCGGGCCGACCTGGTCGAGCACTCCCGCACCGGGATGGGCGCGGCCGCGCTGCAGCGGGCGATCACCGACCACCTGCGCTACTCGGTCGGCCGTCCGGCCGCGGCCCTGCGGCCCGAGCACTACTACCGGGCGCTCGCGCTGGCCGTGCGGGACCGCATGCAGGACCGCCGGGTGGCGTCGACGCAGACCTCGCTGGACCTCGGCCGCAAGGTGACCTGCTACCTGTCGGCCGAATTCCTGATGGGCCCGCAGCTGGGCAACAACCTGCTGAACCTCAACCTGGAGCGGGCGGCCAAGACCGCGCTCGCCGCGATGGGCCAGGACCTCGACGAGGTCCTGGCGTGCGAGGAGGAACCGGGACTGGGCAACGGCGGCCTCGGCCGGCTGGCCGCGTGCTACCTGGACTCGCTGGCCACCCTGGAGCGCCCCGCGATCGGCTACGGCATCCGCTACGAATTCGGCATCTTCGACCAGGAGATCCGCGACGGCTGGCAGGTCGAGCAGACCGACAACTGGCTGGACAACGGAAACCCTTGGGAGATCGCCAAACCCGACGTCAACTACCCGGTCAAGTGGGGCGGCTACGCCGAGCACTACACCGACGACACCGGCCGCGACCGCGTCCGCTGGGTGCCGGGGCGGCTGCTGAAAGGCGTCGCCTACGACACGCCGATCCAGGGCTACGGCGTGAACACCTGCAACGTGCTGACGCTATGGAGCGCGCGGGCCGTCAAGTCGTTCGCGTTGGAGGCCTTCAACACCGGCGACTACTACAGGGCGGTCGAGGACGAGGTCACCTCCGAGACAGTCACCAAGGTGCTCTACCCCAACGACGAACCCGAGGCCGGCAAGCGGCTGCGCCTACTTCAGCAGTACTTCTTCGTGTCCTGCTCGCTGCAGCACGTGCTGCACATCGTCGATGATCTAGCTGACCTCTCCGTCAAAGAACTCCCCCAACGATTCGCCTTGCAGCTCAACGACACCCACCCCTCGATCGGGGTGGCCGAGCTGATGCGGCTGCTGGTCGACGAGCGCGAGTTGGCCTGGGACGAGGCGTGGGACATCACCGTGGCGACGTTCGGCTACACCAACCACACCCTGCTGCCCGAGGCGCTGGAGACCTGGCCGCTGGAGATGTTCGCCGAGTCGCTGCCGCGGCACCTCGAGATCATCTACGAGATCAACCGCCGCTTCCTCGACGAGGTGCGCGCCCGGTTCCCCGGCGACGAGGACCGGGTGCGCCGGATGTCGCTGATCGGCGAGGACGGCGCCAAGTTCGTCCGGATGGCGCACCTGGCGACCGTCGGCAGCCACGCCATCAACGGCGTCGCCGCGCTGCACTCGGAGCTCCTGAAAGCCAGTGTGCTCAAAGACTTTTACGAATTGTGGCCGGAGCGATTCAGCAACAAGACCAACGGCGTGACCCCGCGCCGCTTCCTCGCGCTGGCCAACCCCGGCCTCCGCGAGCTGCTGGACCGCACCGTCGGTGACGGCTGGCTGACCGATCTGGGCCGCCTGCGCGGACTGGAGCCGTTCGTCGAGGACGCATCCTTCCGCGCGCAGTGGCGCGACATCAAGCGCGGCAACAAGGCGCGCCTGGCGAAGTACCTCCGCTCGGTGGCGGGTGTCGAGCTGAGCCCGGACTGGATGTTCGACGTTCAGGTCAAGCGCATCCACGAGTACAAGCGCCAGCACCTCAACGTCCTGCACATCGTCGCGCTCTACCACCGGCTCAAGCAGAACCCCGGCCTGTCAATCCCGCAGCGCGCCTTCATCTTCGGCGGCAAGGCCGCCCCCGGCTACTTCATGGCCAAGCGAATCATCAAGCTGATCAACGCCGTCGGGGAAACGGTCAACGCCGACCCGGACGTCAACCGGTTCCTGAAGGTGGCCTTCGTGCCGAACTTCAGCGTGAAGAACGCGCACCTGATCTACCCGGCCGCCGACCTGTCCGAGCAGATCTCCACCGCCGGCAAGGAAGCCTCGGGAACCGGGAACATGAAGTTCATGATCAACGGCGCCCTGACCATCGGCACGCTCGACGGGGCCAACGTCGAGATGCGCGACGAGGTCGGCCCGGAGAACTTCTTCCTGTTCGGCCTGACCGAGCAGGAGGTCGAGGCCGTCAAGACCGCCGGATACCGCCCCGCCGATTACATCGACGGCAACGACGAGCTGCGCGCGGTGCTGGATCTGATTGCCGGCGGGACGTTTTCGCGCGGCGACACCGAGGTGTTCCGGCCGCTGGTGGACAACCTGCGCTACGACGACCCCTTCCTGGTCTGCGCCGACTACGCGTCCTACGTCACGTGCCAGGAGCGGGTGAGCGCCGCGTGGCAGGACAGGGACTCGTGGACGAAGATGTCCATCCTGAATACCGCACGCAGCGGCAAGTTCTCGTCGGATCGCGCCATCACCGAGTACTGCGATGAAATCTGGAACGTGTGGCCGCTGACCGTGAAGATGTGACGCCGGGCTGCGGCCACTTGACGAAGTAGCTCGCGAGCACGACTATCCCGCCAACCAAATAGAGCGTTGTCGACGTGTTGAAGCCGAAGAAAACCACCATTTCGACCGCATAGGCCACAAAGGACAGGCCGAGCGCGAGACCAAAGGGGACGCTGAACGCTTGGAGAATGATCAGGATCAGCAGGAAGCTTGTCTTCGCGAAGTACGCCTCCTGCGCGATGTGCAACGCGGTTTCCGGTGAGGTGGCGACCTGATATTTCGCGAAAATGTCGCGCCCCGCGAAGAAGTCGTTCTGCATACGCGCGTTCACAAACAAGTAGCCCGCCACCACGACGAAGATGGCGATTCTGTTGGGCGACAGCGCAGTTCTGTTGATCGAAATCGAACGCAGCGCGGTGGACATGAGCTTCTCCCGTGTCGACGTGGTTGATGTCAGGCGCCACGAGCGTTGCCGACCGGACATGCTAACGAGCGGAAGTGAAGGAAACCCGTCCGGACATCATCGCCGGTGAAGGAATCAGGCGGATGCGGGGATGGGGGCCCAGGGATCGACCGGCACCATGTCGCGGGCGCGGCCGTCGGCGTCGAGCAGTCGTCCGAAGGACTTGACCGGCCGGAGCACCATCTGGGTGCTCAGCACCGTCGCGCCGGGGAACGTCTCGTGCAGCCGGGCGGAGAACTCGGCGAGCGCGCCGGCCTCATGGACTTGGACCGTGACGAACAGATGGGCCGGGCCGCCGATGATGGCCGCGCAGACCCGCGTCTCGGGCCACGGCACCAGTGCGCGCCCGACGTCGGCGACCGCGGTGTCGGAAGCCAGCCGCAGGGTAAGCACCGCGCTGGTCGGCCAACCGGCAACCGCGCGAGCGAAATCGGCGCGGAAGGTGACCGAGCCCGAACCGGTCAACACCTCCAGGCGCCGCCGCACCGAGGTCTCGCTGCGGCCCAGTTCGGCTGCCAGGTCGCGATAGCTGAGCCGGCCATCGCGCTGCAACGACAGATACAGGCGGCGGTCGAACTCGTCGAACACGTGGCGGACCGGCCTGGGGGCGGGTGGCGCGACCTCCCTGGCCTGGCGGGCACTGATTGCGCCCAGCCGCCAGTACGTGCCGCTGAACATCTGGAACACCGTGGCCGTCTGGACGCTGCGAATCGCGGGGATTCCCGGCAGCACGTCTATCAACAGCCTCGCCAGCCCGGGCTGGTCGGCGGCGGCGACGAGCGCGTAGACGTTGTAGCGACCCGTGGTGATGTGGACGCTGAAAACCTGTGCTATCGCCGCCAACCGGTCGGCCACGGATTGCGCTGCGCCGGGCTCACATTCGGCCTCCAACAACGCGCCCACCGCCGGGAACCGAGGGCCGATCGCCGAAGACACCCACGCGTACCCGCCGTCGACCAGCCGTCGCCATCGCCGCGCCGCGGTGACCCCGGAGATGTCCAGCACCCGGCCGATCTCGTCGAAACTCGCCCGCGGATTGACGTGCAGCGCGTCGAGGACCGCAATGTCGACCTCGTCCACGTCCACGTCGACGACCTCAACGCGTGGCGCTGTAGCCGGGCAGATTCGGCACTCCGCCGGCGGTCAGCCAACCTCCGCCGTCGACAACCAGTATTGTCCCGGTCACGTAGGAGGCCGCGTCGCTGGCGAGGAACAGCACCGCTTCGGCGACCTCGGTCGTCGAGCCGGGACGCTGCAAGGGGTTATGGGCGGTGCGGCGCTGGTCGTCGCCGGTGATCCGCTTGACTCCCTCGGTCCCCGACATCGCCCCGGGCGCAACAACATTGACCCGCACCCCGTCGGGCCCCCATTCGATCGCGCAGGCGCGGCTCAGCGCGTCGATACCGGCCTTGGCCGAAACGACGTGCGCCTGCAGGGCCATACCGCGATACTGGATCGCCGCGCTGATGTTCACCACGGCGCCGCCGTGGTCGCGCAGCCATAGGTCATACGCCGCCTTCGATACGTTGAACGTCCCCAGGAGGTCGATGTCGACGACGGCTTTGAATCCGTTGGAGCTGAGGTCGCTGATCGGGACGGGGAAGTTTCCGGCGGCATTGTTGACGACGATGTCGAGTTGCCCGAACGCTCGCAACACATCCTCGACGACCGCGGTCACCTCGTCGTCGCGGCGGACGTCGCAGACGCCGTAGACGGCCTCGATCCCGTCCTGCCGCAACGCCGCAACGGCCGCTTGAAGATTGGCTTCCTTCCGGCTGCAGAGGGCGACGCGAGCGCCGTGACCGCCCAACACCCGGGCGATCTCCAGGCCGAGCCCGGTGGCGCCGCCGGTGACCAGCGCCGCCTTGCCCTGGAGAAGATCGGTTCGGAACGGGCTGCGGCGCGTGGTCACGGCGACGAGCCTCCGGTCTGCGATTCCAGCTCCGATATCAGGGAGGCCAGGCCGAGGATCCGTTGCGCGTCGCGCACGTGCAGGCTCTCGATCATGCGGCCGTCCACCGTGATGACGCTGTCCCCGACGGCCTGGGCGCGCTCGTACGCCGACACGATTTTGCGGGCGTCGGCCAGCTCCAGATCCGACGGGCCGAACACGTCGTTGGCCGGGGCGATTTGAGACGGATGGATCAGGGTCTTGCCGTCGAAACCCATCTCGCGACCCTGCCGGGCCTCGGCCCGAAAGCCGGCGCCGTCGGCGATGGTGTTGAACACACCGTCCAAGATGACCTTCCCGGCCGCCCTGGCGCCCAGCACGGCCAACGACAACGCCGGTACTACCGGTGCACGCCCGGGCACGTGCAGTCCATGCAGCTCGTTGACAAGATCGTTGGTGCCGACCACCAGCACGGCCAAGCGATCGCTGGCCGAGGCGATCTGCTCCGCCCTCAAGAAGGCGCCGGGCGTTTCGATCATCGCCCAAAGGCGCAAAGACTCCGGCGCACCGAGCGCGGCGAGCGCGGCGTCGAGTGCCCGAACCTGTTCGCCTGTTTCGACTTTCGGCACGAGCACCCCGTGCGCGGCCGAACCCGCCGCGGCGGTCAGATCGTCGTCGTGCCAGTCGGTGCCCACGCCGTTGATGCGCACCACGATCTCGCGAGGCCGGTATCCTCCGGACGAGATCGCGTCGCACACCTTCGCCCTCGAGTCCGCTTTGGCGTCGGGGCCGACGGCATCCTCGAGGTCGAAAATCAACACGTCCGCCGGCAGCGTTTTCCCCTTCTCCAGCGCCCGGGCGTTGTTCCCGGGCAAATAGAGGGCCGATCGGCGCGGGCGCAGGGTCGGTGCCATGGACTCGTTCGTTGAGGCGGATCGCTTTCGCGGTGGAAGCAATAGGAGCGTACTCGAACAGAGGTCATCTCCGTAAAAGGTGGCTGACCTGTGAAAAGGCGTATCGGCTACTCCGTGCCGACCTCTGGGCCGCTCAGAACCGTCCGCTCGGCGGCCAGTCGCGCACGCACTGACTGTACAGTGATGGCGGCGCGCGAATGGTCGGCGACCACCGCGTCATACGCGGTCGCGACCTCGCCACGAAGCCAGGCGTCAACAGCCTGATCACGGGCGAACAACGCCCGCAGACCCTCGCGGATCACTTCACTCTCGCTCGCGTACTCCCCCGAGTTCACCCGCTGGCGCAGCGCATCAGCCATATCGTTCGGGAGCGTGATGCTCAGTTGCCGCGTCATTCGCATGGCCGAATCTTCCCACCGCAATGTGACTGCCCGCGACACGTCCGCCTGGACGGTCAGATGCGCTGCGAGGGGACAGCATGGACTCGCGGTTTTCAACATTCGTGACTCGCCGTTTTCGACAGAACGGATTCGCTGTTTTCGACAGAACCCTGGCCCTAGCAATCAGGGCCCTCCCACGCGACGGTCCGTGGCGACCAGAACGGTTGGCGTCAAAATTGCCGCCAAACGGCTCTGAATGACCAGGTAACTGCATTTCCGTGGTGGAACTAAGGGGACTCGAACCTCTGACCCCGAACGGGTGTTTGTACCGACCCGTCGATCCCGTGCGACACTGGATGAATGAGTTCTCCGGCCAGCCGTCTGGATCGGGTTGCCGTCGATCCGGAGATCGTGCACGGGAAGCCCCGCATCAAAGGCACACGCGTGACCGTGCAGGTGATCCTGGAGCTCCTCGCCGCCGGCGAGACCATCGATGAACTGCTGAGCGAGTACGACGAGTTGACACGCGACGACGTTCTAGCCGCCCTTGAGTTCGCGGCGAACGTTGCGGGCGGCGCGCAGGTCCGCTCGTTCGTCGCCTGATCGCTCGCGGACCGCGACGTGAAGTTCATCGTTGATGCGCAACTGCCGGACGCGTTGGTGCGGCACCTGGTCGCTTTGGGTCATGACGCCGTGCACGTCAAGCAGCGGCCCGCGAATGGGCAGATGGGGCAGGAAGTCGGTAACGGGCGGGACGGGAACGGCCAGAGCGATTAGCCCGCGTGTGACTCCTCGTCACACTGGAACCAATGCTACTGTCGCACAACAGATTCCAACTACTTGAACTCGAAGTCCACCTCGGTCTCAGGATCGAGCCACGCCCAATTCGGCGACGGCCTGGCCTGCGCGCAGCAGAGTCATCCCGGTCGATTGCGAAAACGCGTATCGGGTAATCCATACCGATCTCCGGGCCGCTCAGAACCGCCCGCGATGCGGGAACGCAGCCAGTTTCTACGGAATAGCTCGACGAGCTGATCTTCCGCCTCAGGCGTGAAGACGACGGCGAGACTCACGCTCTCTCGGTCCGCTCGGCGACCAGTCGCACACGCACTGACTGTCCAGTAATAACGGCACGCGAATAGCGTGACCGACGACCGCCTGACCGCCGCGTCGTCGGGGGTTCTCACCAGCGGTGGGACAGACTTAGAAGCTGAGCGCGACACTCACCCGAGGTTGGCAGGCAATGACGCATTCATCTTTACAAACCATCATGATGATGTTTAATATCTATCATTGAGATAGTTTGTAAGGGTCAAAGAATCATGCTGTTTGAGGCACCGCATTTGAACGAACGGGAGTTAGAGGTCGTCGCAGAGATCGATGATCTCCGACACCGGCTGCGCTCCCGCATTTACGAACCGCGCCGCTGGACCGGTTCACTACGCCGCGTGCAATTCGCCCGTGCAGTCCAGGGGTCGAACAGTATCGAGGGGTTCGAGGCCAAGCTGGACGACGCCGTGGCAATCGAGATGGGCGAAGACGCACTCGATGCCAGCGAAGAAACCAGTCTGGCGATCAAGGGCTACCGAGACGCGATGACCTACGTGCTGCAACTTGCCGAGGAACCGCGCTTCCAATTCGGCGAGCAACTAGTCAAGAGTCTTCACTTCATGATGACCAGCTACGACCTGAAGAACCGCCCTGGTCGTTGGCGTACGGGTCCAATCTACGTGCAGAAAGAAGAGACCGGCGAGATCGTCTACGAGGGTGTTGACGTTGCCGACATGGACCGTCTGATGCACGAACTCGTTTGCCGCCTTGAAAACGACGAAAACATGCCGATTGTCGTCAAGGCGGCGATGGCCCACCTCAATTTGGTGCTGATCCATCCTTTCCGAGATGGAAATGGCAGGATGGCGCGCTGCCTTCAGACCCTGGTGCTGGCCCGGGAAGGGATTGTCTCCCCGGTGTTTTCGAGCATTGAGGAGTATCTGGGCCGGAACACGCGCTCCTACTACGACATTCTCGCCGAGGTTGGGCACGGCTCATGGCAACCGGCTAACGATGCTCGCCCCTGGGTCCAGTATGTCCTGACTGCACACCTCCGTCAGGCAAAGACGGTTCTGCGGCGCACGCGGGAAATCGAAGAGATCTATATCGAGTTGGACCGTGTCGTGGCTCGTTACAACTTGCCGGAAAGAACAATGGAGGCCCTCTTCGATGCCGCTTCGGGCCTACGCGTGCGCCGCGCCGTGTATCGCGCGATTTTGGAGGGCCAAAGCGACGCTCCGGTCAGCGAACAGACGGCCACCCGCGACCTTCAGAACCTCACCAGCCGCGGGCTCCTCATTCCGCACGGTGAACGGCGCGGGCGCTTCTACACCGCGGGCAAGGAACTAGCCGATATTCGTAAGAGGGTGATCGGACGGCGCAACCCTCGCGACGAGTCAGATCCATTCGAGACGAAGGCTAATTCAGTGCCGCCCGCCCAAACGAAGTTGTTCTAACAAACCCGCTGCCCAAGCGTAGGTCGCCACCGATATCGTCGCCGCTTGGCGCGGCCATACCAATGACACAGGCAGACGATTGGGCGGATCATGGACGGCCGTTTCACCACCGCGTCGGCGGCGTTCTCGACCGCGATAGAAAACCGCTCTGCCCGGGACTCGAAGCCCCAGACTCCCCTCGGCAAGTCAGCCCTCTTGGTAGCTCCAACCGTGCATTTGCGTTGCAATCTCGTCGAGATCGGAGATCGCGCCGGTGGCCGCCCCGATCACAAAGCCGAAGCGCTCATCCTCCGGCGCACTAATCCACTGAGCGTTGATGGCCAGGAAAGTCCGGCAGGCTGTCCACGCAAGTCGCTTGTTGCCATCCACCAGCGCATGATTCCGTGCCAGCGAATGCAGCAGCGCGGCGGCCTTTAGGTGGAGATCTGGGTAAGCATCCTGTCCAAACACCGACGCGCGAGGTCGCGCCAGAGCTGATTCAAGCAAGCCGTAGTCCCTGATTACGACATGCCTACCAATGGCCTCTCGGGCAATTTCCAGCAGATCTTCGAGATCCAGGTAGTCAGTCATGCATCCTTAAGGCGCTCCAAAACCCCGGCCTCCTCGCGAACTACGCGCTGCAGCGCCGCGGCGACCTTGGCCTTGTGCGCCCGCCGGGCGATGTACTCGTCGATGGCCGATAGCGCAACGGCCTGCATCGACCGGCCTTCGGCGGCGGCCTGCCGGCGCAGCGCTTCTGCCTGCTGCTCACTGGGGCGCAGAGTCATTCCCATGGCCTGGATGATACCTGTTTGATACCACCGTGGCACCGCGTCGATCGCTTCTCGGACTCTCACCCGTGGCAAACACAAAACTCGCCCTGATTCACATCAATGAGGGTGGTCATAGGCGATCGACCAGTCGAGCGGCGGGACCCACGAGTACCTGTTTATCGGCCTCTCGGCGGAGGTCGATAAAGGAGAGTGTCATGCCGCGCAGCTTGCGATCCGACTCCGACACAGTGTCCTATGGTGCATCACCCGCGCGGCGGTAGCCCGCGCCCGCCTGGTAGGGCGCGGGCGTTAAACAAGTTGGCCTAGCGGTGCCTGCCAGAGCTTTCCGCCCAAAGGCTTGAGACAATCACCTCGTGTCCACCGAACCCCAACATCCACCATCGGCCGCGTCGAAACCGCCGGGAGTGCATGTCACGCCCGAGGACTTAGAGAGGTTCGGCGACGAGGAGCAGGTGCGCGCGGCGTGGGATGAGGGCCGGCTCCGCGACGAGCAACCGCCGCACCACCGCTAGCGTGGCGCGTGGCCACCTGCCACCAGAACTACAGCGCGAACAAGAACGTCGGCACCATGCGAGGCAAAGCCCTGCGCGAGGCGGACCCGTGCTGGCCGTTGATCCACCGCTGAAGCTGCTGGAAATTGGTCTACAGCTGGCTGCCGGGTCATCAGGGTGGGCAGCGGCGACGAAGGCTCTTGATTAGCAGGCCTTGAATCAGTCACATAGCAGGGACTGAATCAGTCAATTCGCACCGCACACCCGAAGATCGCTGGCCCAGCTCAGGGATCAAGGCTCGGGCCGCTTAGGTGTCCGAAAAGTGGAGCTAAGGGGACTCGAACCCCTGACCCCCACACTGCCAGGGTGAAAGCGATTGTTCCGGTCCGTTCCGCTGTGTCTACAGAGCGGCCATCTGTGCAGCTAGATGAACAATTCTCATGCTGATGCGTCCAGCGTGTGTCGGCGGGTCGTCGCGTGTCTTAGGACATCGCTAGGACGCGACGGACACGTGTTCGCAGTTTCTTGGCCCCTAGTTCTACACTCGGCCCGCACTGGCCTGAATCGAGGTTGATGCGGGTGATCGCGATCGCCGCTATGGTGGCCTGCAAATCGTTGTCGATCTCGCCGGCGAGGTAGCCCAGCGCCATCTCCGCCACCTTACTCGCCGCCGGTCATCGGCGACACGGAACGTCTACAGGTACGATTACCTGTAGACGTTCCGTTTCATTTTTTTCCCGGAGGGAGGTGGCGCTGGTGGATGCCCTGACGCCGAGCACTGCGGCGCAGGCCGGCCTGTCGCGCAGCGCACTCTACCGCGGCGCGCGTGCTGGTCGCTTGGACCGCATCGCCCGCGGTATCTACCTGCCTGCGGAGGCCTCGGCTGCCGACTGGGATCTGCTCGAGGCCGCGACCCGCCGCCCGGATGCCACGATCTGCCTGATCTCCGCGCTCGCCCATTACGACCTGACCGACGCAATCCCCGTCGCGCTGGACGTCGCGATCCCACGGGGGTCGAGGACACCCGCGAGCACGGGTGCGATCGCATGGCATCAATTCGACCGGGCCACATTCGAGATGGGGCGCGAAGAGATCACGATCCCGGGATCGGATCAGACGATCGGGATCTACTCGCCTGAGCGGTCGATCGCCGACGCGTTCCGGCTCCGTGGCGGGGTCGGATACGAACTGGCGCGCGACGCGCTGCGCGAATGGCTGCGCCGCGGTGGCAAACCGGCCCGGCTGATCGAGATCGCGTCCCGCCTACCGCGGGCGAAGTCCCCGATCCTGCAAGCATTGGACATGGTGGGATGAGCGCCGGCGACGCGGTGTTCCACCGGATCCAGTCTGTCGCCCGTTCCGCAGCGGCCAACAGCGGGACCGGCGCACCGACGCGCGAGTACCTGATTCGGCACACCCTCGAATCGTTCCTGGACCGACTCACCCGCACCTCCCATGCCGGCGACTTCGTCCTCAAGGGCGGGGTTCTGCTCGCCGCCTACGGGGCACGGCGCCCGACGAAGGATGCCGACTCCAACGCCATCCAGGCTGACGTCACCGCCGAGCATCTCGCCCAGGTGGTCCGTGACATCGCCGCGACCGACGTCGATGACGGTGTGGTGTTCGACCTCGACATGATTGGCGTGCAGGAGATCCGCGAGCAGACCGACTACCCGGGCCTGCGCGTACGGGTCGCCGTATCGATCGGACCGTGGAAGGGCGCCGCGGCCTGGGATGTATCCACCGGAGATCCTATCGTTCCGCCTCCCCGCCAGGTGACCATCGACCGGATCCTCGGCGACCCGATCACGCTGCTCGGTTACGCGCCCGAGACCACCATCGCCGAGAAGGGCGTCACCATCCTCGAACGCGGCATCACCAGTACCCGTTGGCGTGATTACGTCGACATCGTCCAGCTCGACCGCCACGGCATCGACCCCGATGAACTGCTCCGCTCGGCACGGGCCGTCGCGCGTCACCGCGCCGTTACCCTCGAACCCGTCGCTCCGCATCTGGCCGGTTACGGCGAGGTCGGACAAGCGAAATGGGCCGCATGGCGCCGCAAGGAACACCTCGAATCCGCCTGCGAGGAGAACCTCGATGACCAGATCACCCTGGTCGCCTCCTGCCTCGATTCCGTCTTTGCCCACGGCCCCGAATAGACTGAGGCAATAGTGATCATCCCAGTCAGAGGCGCCTGCCGAGCATCACTTCGCAGGTCGAGTCGGATGCGCCGCAGCCAGGTAACTGCCGCTAGACCGGTTCCAGACTGACCTTGGCGCCGTGACGGCGAACGCTGCCGGCACCCGTGTCCATCAGCCGCGAACCGGGACGAACCGGACGCCGCGAGGCCTCCACGGGAACGAATTCATCGACGAGTCAGGGTCGAACAAGTGCTTGATACGCTGTTGGATGGCCCAAGCAGCACGGGCGAAAGCGATGAGGAATGCCAGAGGAAGCCGACGACTACCGACACCCGAAGTGCTACGCAAAAACACGGGGCGGATGCTCCACAAAGATTTCCGGCGAGCACTACGTTTCGCACGGATTGATCAAGTTGTACGGAAAGAACGATCCCGGCTTCACGATCCAGCACAAGACCGGCAAAGGCGTTGGCCACCCGATCCGGCCGAAGAACTTCAAGGCGAACATTCTGTGCCAGAAGCACAACACAGCGCTGCATCCGGCGGATGACGCTGCGCTGGCGTTCGCAACGTTTCTGCGCCGCATCGCTCTTCAGTACGATGCCGGGGCTGGCGAGTGGGGTGACGCCGAGGAAGTCACTATCTCTGGCGACGATATGCAGCGGTGGGTGTTGAAGCTGTTCCTGAATCACGCTGTGACAGGACACTTTGACGTACAGCAGGACAACACTGTCACGTTTCCGTCAGAGTCTATTGATTTGTTGCTGGATCGTGCGGCCTGGCCGTCAACGTGGGGTTTGACAGTGCCAGGCGAAACGAGAAGCAAAGACGTTCGGGCTTGCCCGTTCCAACCCATAGACGTAGTCAACAGCCACTGGTGGGGTGTTGCGCCTTTTGTCCACAAGGACAAAACATGGATTGGGGGCGGGATAGTCGACCTGGCCCATGTCAGCTTCGGCCTGACGCTATTCAACCCGGGACGCGGGATGCCGGGGTGGGACAACCCTGGCAATCACCTACACGGATCGCTGCAACGGCCGGCGTTTATCAGTTGGGAGCTGGAGGGCTTGGAAAAGCGCATCAACTTCACGTGGGATTATCCGCTACACCACTTAGGAATAACTTACGCGCTGCGACCTCAGAACAAGGCCGACCGGCTCGCCGGGAAACTGCCGGTCGGACAACACATCTGGCTTGAGTAGATCACTACGCTTTACGTCGCAGCGGAACCTAGCTGCGGAAATAATTCGCGGGGTGGGCCGGGCTCCAACCCGCGACCAACGGATTCGCGATTCAGGGTTCTCGTTGACTGCTCGAAAAGACCGGTAAATTCTTGTGCGACAAGGCACTTGGGTACCCGTGGGAACCGACCAAACCTCAACGATTCCGGTCGATTCTCGGTCATTATCGATGAATAAAAGATGACGTAAACGGCGGCTTCGAACACATTATGCGAAACGCGGGACGTTGCCTCATATGATGGCTGGAGTGGCGAACCAGAAGCCCAGGATCACCACCGCCACCACAATCGGCCAAGCCTGGAAGGCGACACGTACCGGTATTGGCGCGTTACGTAGCTCCATGAAGTCCAGCACCACGTAGCTCACTTTCACCGCGGCGATCAGGAAAATCCCGACCACCGCGACGGCGGGGACGAACAAATCCTTCGACAGCCCCCATGTCGTCACGCAGGTCAACACCATCAAGCCCAGCCACACCATGGTGACCCGTTCGCGCCGTGCGGACATTAGATTGCCTTCTGTAGGTACAGGAGGGGAAAGATAACGATCCACAACAGGTCCACCAGGTGCCAGTAGGAGGCAACGCATTCCGGCACCACGCGTTGAAGGCTGCTGTAGGCGCCGCGCCGGGAGCGGATCCAGCAGGCTAGTGCCGGAAACAACATGTAGGAGATGGATCCCGGTCAGGGTGAAGTATGTAGAAGTCGTTGCTGGCCGGTCTGATGCCTTCGGCGAACTTCTCGAAGTACTCGACCGACCTGTGAAGACTTTGAAGACCAACTACCCGAAGAATTGCTGGTACGTTGCGGCCACGTGCGACGAGATCGCTGAATCGCCGTTGGGCCGGCGCCTGCTCGGCGAGGAGGTCGTGCTGTGGCGCGGGGCCAGTGGGCGGGTCACCGCATTCGTAAACCGTTGCGCGCACAGAGCGTTTCCGCTGTCGCACAGTAGCGTCGACGGAGACCGACTGGTCTGCGGTTACCACGGGTGTACCTACGACGCCGACGGCAGGTGCGTGCACATCCCGTCTCAGCCCCAAGTCCCGACTGGGATGAGGGTGCGTGTGTTCCCTGTCCTCGAGCAACCACCTTTCGTCTGGATCTGGCTGGGACCGCCGGCCGCTGCCGCCGGCAGCGAACCACCACACACCTTGTGGATCAACGACCCGGCGTGGACAACGTTCGCCAGTGCCTGGCAAGTAAGCGCCAATTACATGATGGTCCACGAGCATTACCTGGACTTCAGCTACGCGCCCATCCTTCATAGGCGTGATGTGCCCCCGGAGGTCGAGAGCATGCCGGCATTCAACGATGTCGAAGTTACGGAAACCACCGTGTCTTATACTCGGCTCCTGCCGGAGGCCCAGCTCACCGACTGGGAGGCCGATTCCACCGGGCTGGACCGCGGCCTCCTATACAAGCGTAGCGAGAGCGGCACCTTCGTCTCTCCGGCGATGCACCGCCAATATTGGGAGATTGCAACCGCGAACGGCGACGGATACACCACGACCCGAACCCACGGCATCACGCCCGAGACGGAAGCATCAACTCACGTGTTCATGCAGGCGTCCCGCAACTATCGGACCGATCGCGATGAGGTGACCACCCGTCTGCGGTCGTTCCTGTCCGAGGTTGCCGAACGCAACACTTCCATACTCGAGATGGCGTCCAGCCACTCCGGCTATGACAGGTGGCGGGGCGGCGTCGAATTCCAGGCGGACGCGGCTGCCCTGCGCGCTCGACGCATCGTGGGCGTGATGTTGGCTAAAGAAGCGGGCCGCTCCGCAATACGACCCGGTCTCGCGCCGAATACCAGGAGTGACGCACTGAGCCCTCTCCGCTCTGTCACGGCTAGTTGACCATTATTCAGCACTCGACCGCGCCAAGTCGATCAGGTGATGACTTCACCCGGCCGAATTCGCGCACGACGCAGCCTGCCCGATCATTCATGAGTGGGCATGTAAGCGGCGCATGGCCAGCCGGCGCATGATTCCATTTCATCGCTGCATCAAAAGGGTGACGTCGCAATCAACTCGGCGCGATCGAGCGCCGCTGCGCGGTGCACGTGCGCGACCCGATACTCCTCGCTGGTGACCATGCTCAAGAAAGCTTCTGGGGTTGGATACTCAACGACGACGATCATGTCCCACCACGGGCGTTGGCCGCTCCCAATGACATACAACGGCGAAGACCCGCCGTAGCGCACCGGCGCGGTGCGCGAATCGTTCCTATGACGGTTTGGCAACTCGATGTCCGTCCAGCAGGCCGGTCAACCCGCTCGGTTCGTGTGGCCCGATGGCGATCTGTTCGACGACGCCGACGCCGCGGCGGTCACCCATCGTTGCGGTTACGAGGTTTTGGAGGTGGATTGAGGCGAAGTCGGTGGGATCGAAGTCGTCCAGTCTGATTGACTCGCGCCCGGTCTCGAGCGGGCCGTGGATGGTTCCGTGACCCCAGTGGGGATGCCAATAGCCGATGCCGCGCATGCGGAAGGTGAACTTCTTTTCGACCTCGATGAGGACTTCGCCCTCGTCGGGGTGATCGAACCACAACCGCGCGCGTTTGATTTCTCGGCGTCCCGGCTCCCATTCGAGTTCGTAACGGATGTCATGACATTCGCGGACACCGGCCGTACTCCACGCGGTTGCGCCGTCGGGGATGGGATCGATGACCAGCGCGGTCTCAAGCCACCGTCTGCCGTCTTCGTGCTCGTGCACGGCCAGATGAGTGAAGCGGTCGCCGAAATGCAGTGGTGCCCAAAGCCAGAACACCTGGAACGGCATGGGCTGTCGGATGACCTGCACCTGCTCACCAATCGGGCGCACGCCCCACGAGCGATCCCGCGTGCCCGAAACCTCGACGGGATCGATCTGCAGCTCGTCGCCGTCGACGGTGACGGTGCCTTGCCAGGTGCCCCACTGGGTTAGACGAGTGTGGTCGGTGAGCAGGATTCCCTCGGGCGTGCGTCGTTGCTGGCGGGGTTCCTCGACGGCGACGGTCGTCGCGCGGAAAACCAGGTCGCACGCGATGCCGTGATCATTGGGCTCGACGACGTAACGGATGGTGCGCATCGGTTCGACCACGTCGACGCGGATCGGCCCGACGGTGGTGGATCGGTCGGTCGGCATCGCGCCGGAGGCGAAGACCGAGTGCTCCACCCCGTCGCGCACGATGCTGAATGCGGCGTCGATCACGCCCCGCACCGGGTAATGACCCATTGCCGCACCGAAGTAGAACGCTCCGTCGCGTTGATGCCCGTTGAACCAGTACCGGTCGTAGTGGTTGATATCGCCCGTGGCGGGGTGGGCGATCGGATCCGCTGAGGGGTGGATTGGGAAGTCGTCGAACGGGCTTAGCAAGGTTCCTCCAGGTGGTTAGAGTTTGGCGACTGCGCCGCCGTCGACGTCGAGGACTGCGGCGGTGATGAAAGCTGCTTCGTCGGAAGCCAGGAACGCCACGGCGGCTGCGACGTCCTCCGCGCGGCCGTGGCGCTTGAGTAACTGGATGTCTTGATAGTGGGACCAAAACAGGCGGTCCTCGCCGAGGAAACTCTGCCACTTGTCGGTCAGGATGCGGCCTGGGCGCACCACGTTGACGCGCAGCCCATGCTCGCCGCCGCGGCCCGCGAGATGCTTTGCGAGTCCCTCGATCCCGGCCTTGCTCGCCTGGTAGGCAGCAGAGGGCTGAAAGCCACCCATCCGTTCCATCTCGTGCGCGCCGACGCCCATCCACGCCGAAAGCGACGAGATGACAACGATGTTTCCCTGTGTCGACACCAGATGGGGCCACGCCGCCCGACACGTGAGCATCGTGCCGTGCAGGTTGATGTCGACCAACTCCCGCCATTGCTCGAAGGGTTCGTCGGGCCAGGGCCCGATGTTGGCGCCGCCCGCGTTGGCGACGACCACATCAAGCCGCCCATGGCGGTCCACGGCCGCATCGATGACGCCGGCAACCGACCCCTCGTCGGTGATATCCGCAGCGACAAACGTCGCCCCGTCGGGCAATGGCAACTCTGGCGCATGACGTGCACAGGTGACGATCGAGGCCCCTTCGCCGGCAAGGCGTTCCACGATACCGCGCCCGATTCCGGTGGTCCCTCCGGTCACGATCGCGACCCGGCCCCGGTAGCGCTCAATGCTAATCCGGGACGCCGTCACAGCAGAGACATCGCGTCTAGATCACGGATCGCCGCCGACGCCCGCTCGGCCATGATGGGGAACATCCGGTCGCCCCGTTCGGTGGGCTGGGCGACGGATGCGCCCAACACGGTGATGAGCGGGCCTTGGAACAACCCGTAGCGGTAGTCCTCCCAACACTGTTCGGCGCCGTAGCCGTCGACTCCGAGCGCCACGAGGCGATGGTGGTAAGCCTCGACGATCCCCTTCTCGCCGACACGACGGCTTTCCGTCGACAGACCAGTGCCAACCAGGAAGGCGACATCGCGCAGCGGGCACCCGACGGTGACGACCTGCCAATCGACCGCGACCACCGGGCGGGGCGCATCGGATCGCGCGAAGAGCAGATTATCCAGCCGGTAGTCACTGTGCAGCATGGCGAACGGCTCGGGCCGCCGAGTTGCCCACTCCACGAACCGATCAGCGAAGCCGCGCAGCGTGGCCGCGGTGTCCGGGGTTACCTCATAACGGTCCAGAAACTGCGCGGTGGCGTCCACCAGGAACGCGGCAGCCATTTCTGGGTACGCCCCGAGATCTGGTATGAGCCAGTCGAGTTCACGAACCGCCGGGTCGTTCCATGTCGGCGCGTGCAATCCGGCGACGTTGACCGCGGCCGCACGAGCCTGATCCAGAGAGCAACCGGCGATCTGGTCGCCGGCCTCGGCGGGTGAGAGGTCCTCCAGCACGAGCGTGAATCCGTCGCCGCGCTCGTTCATCCCGGCGAAGAAGCACCGAGGAGTGTCGAGATGCACCCGATTGGCGACCTCACGGTAAAACGTCGTCTCGCACCGGTAGCCGAGCTGGCCGGCGGCGCGGCTTGCCGGATCGGTGGCCGGCAGCTTCACGATCAGCCGGTCCGGACCATCACCGGCGTCATACGCAATGAACAGCCGATAACACGAACCCATCTGCCCGTTGCCGACCGGCTCCGTGATCACGCGGCAGACGGTGGTCACGATGCCGTTCTGCGCGAGGACAGCTGTCATCCACTCCGGGTTGACATCGTCCACCGACTCTAGTGCCGCAGCTTCCATCAGCTATCCAGCTCCAACGCCTTCGTGTCGCAGGTGCAGATAGACCTTAGATCCGGATGAACACATTTTTGGTGCGCAGGAACTCGAAGAGTCCTTCCCGGCCGCCTTCGCGGCCGTACCCACTCTGCTTGTAGCCACCGAACGGCGCCGCCGGTGGGAGCCCGGATGTCCCGTTGACCGAGATCGTTCCCGCCTGCAGTAGCGGTGCGATGCGGTGCACGCGGGCGATGTCGCGGGTCTGTACGAACGCGCCCAGGCCGTAGGGGGTTGCGTTGGCGATGTCGACGGCCTGGTCCTCGGTGTCGAACGGCGTGATGGCCAGCACCGGGCCGAACAATTCCTCTTGCGCGACAGGGCTTTCGGGATCGACGTCAACGAGCAGGGTCGGTTCGATGTAGTAGCCTCCGGCAATGTCGGGGGCGAGCTTATCCGGTGGCGCGGCGTGTCCCCCGCTGATCAGGCGCGCGGCGGCGCCGGTTTGTGCGCGTTGTATTGCCGTGAGCACGCGCGCGTAAGCCGCCTCGTTCACCACGGGGCCCAGGGTCGTTTCGGAGGCAAACGGGTCGCCCAGACGCAGCCCCGATATAGCTTCCGCGGTCGCTGCGACCACCTCGTCGTAAACAGATCGGTGCACCAACATGCGGGTTGCCAGGACGCAGCCCTGCCCGGCCATCGTGAAACAGGACTGCACCGACAGCGCTGCGGCCGCGTTAAGGTCGGCGTCGGGGAAAACAAGGTTGGCCGACTTGCCGCCGAGTTCGAGCACGACGGGTTTTACGGTGTGCCTGGCGGCGTCGAGGATGTTTTTCGCGGTGGCGATTCCGCCGGTGAATGAGATTTTTCCGACGTCGGGATGCCGGACCAGGGCTTCGCCGGCCGCGGCGCCGCCGGGCAACACCTGCAGCACTCCTGGTGGCACACCGGCTTCCAGGGCGATTTCGGCGAACCGGGCCACCGTATATGGGGCAAGATCGGGCGTTTTTAACACCACGCAGTTGCCCGCGGCCAGGGCGGGAGCGACCTTCATGCCCACCGAGACCATCGGTCCGTTCCAGGTCAGGATGATTCCGACGACACCGTAGGGTTCGGCCAGGGTGTAGTCGAAGCCGGCGTTGAACGCCGGGGTCAGTGGAATGGTGGCGCCCTCGATTTTGTCTGACCAGCCGGCGTAGTACCCGAACCAGGCGGCGCACATGTAGGACAGGCTCATCGAGGTGGTCAACGGGTGGCCTAATTCGGCGGTCGTGCGCCTGCCCAACTCCGGCAGGTCGGCCTCCACCAATTCCTCGATGCGCTGCAAGATGCGCCGGCGTTTGTCCGCAGACAGCGCCCGCCACCCCGGATACGCCCGTTTGGCCGCGGCGACGGCGGCCTCGACTTCCTCGGGGCCGCACATTGCGATGGTGCCGTTGACCCTTCCGGTGGCGGGATCGGTGTGGTCCACCTCGCCGAGGGACGTCTGGTCAAGCCATGCCCCGTCGATGAGTGGCCGGGCGATGCCGAGTTGGCGCCGCTTGGCCAGCGGGTCATCGATGAGTGTGGTCATAGCTGCGCGTCTCCTTTGATCCGTTGATGTGTTCGGTGCTGTCGAGGTCACACGCAGAGGTCGTGTCCCATCGCCGCCAGCATCCGGTGGGCGGCGGTCAGCAAATGATCACCGCCGGTGGCGTTTTCGGCGAGGTCTCGGGCGATGGCGACGTCTTTGCCGAGCAAGCCCGCGACGGTGCGCACGCGAGCCGACGGTGGCCGAAGGTCTCCGAGTAGCCCGGCGTACATCTGCACCGCGAAGCTGCGTCCGCTGGCGTGCTGCAGGATGCTCAGCAGGGCGGTCTCGTTCACGCCCAAATCAGCGGCGAGCTCGACAGTCTCATGTGCCAAACCGAGCGTTGCCGTAAACAGCAGGTTGTTGAGGAGTTTGGCGAGCTGGCCGGAGCCCAGGGCTCCGACGTGCACGACAGGGTTGCCGAAAGCGGACAGCACGGGCGCGACCCTGGTGTAAACGTCGTGATCGCCGCCCACCATCACGAGCAGGCGCCGAGCACGGGCCGCCCCGCCGCCGCCGCTGACCGGTGCGTCTAGTACGTCGGCGCCTCGTTCGCTGAAGCGGTCGCCCAGTTGCCGGCAGGTTGTGGGGTGCACGGTGCTGTGAATCAGCACCGACGTTCCCGGCGTGATCCCGGCCAACAATCCGTTCGGGCGCAGCGCCACCTCGACCACATCGTCGTCATTGAGCACGCAGATGCCGACCACATCGGCCAGTTCAGCGAGTTCGGCGGGGTTGGATGCTATGCGCGCGGTGTTGGCGAACGGCTCGAGGGCCTCGGGTCGGCGGGCCCACAACACGGTGTCGTGACCCGCGTCGATGAGTGCCTGGGCCATCGGCGCGCCCTGGCTTCCGAGGCCGATGAATCCGACGGTCGGCTTGGCGGCGGTCATGGGCCGGCCAACGCGGCGATCTGGGCGTCCAGGAAGGCGTCGATGTCGTCGGCCCGCTTGCGCACGATGTCGGCAACTTCGTGGTGGGTGGTGAGGAAAAAGGTGTCGTTCTTGATGGCGTCGACGACGAGCCGTCCCACTTCGGTGGCCTCAATGGGCGCAAGGCTGGGCGCCCGTATCGATTTCGGGGTGCCGAACACGGTGACCTGTTCGGCGATGGCTGTCCGCACGGGTCCGGGGCATAGGCATGTGACTCCCACCCCGCGGGGACGGGTATAGAGCGCCAGCGACTCGGACAGTGTCACGACGGCGCCCTTGCTGGCGGCATAGGGAAGACGGTCGTAGCCGTAGGGCCACAACGCCGACGTCGATGCGGTGTTGACGATGTGACCGCGGCCCTGGGCCAGCAGTCCCGGCAGGAAGACCCGCAGGCTGCGGGCGATCGACAGCACGTTGGTGTCGAAGGTGTGCGCCCACGCCGACAGCGGCAGGTCTTCAGGCGCCCCGACTGCGATGACACCGACGTTGTTCATGACGATGTCGACGGCGCCGTACTCGGCCAGCGCCGCGTCCTGCAGGCGCTGGACGTCCGCATCGCGGGTCACGTCACAGCCCACGGCGTGGGCGCTGCCCCCCCGGGAGGCGATCTGCTCAGCGGTTCCCGACGCTCGTTCGAGGTCGATATCGGATACGACTATCCGGGTCCCTTCTGCGGCCAGCGCCAACGCGCACGCGCGACCGATGCCGCTGCCGGCACCGGTGATGACCGCGACCGCGCCGGTGAGGTCACGCATTACCGTGCTGCCTCTGCGGCGCCACGCTGGATGCCCGCCCAGCTCTCACTGACCACCTCGTCGAGGAACTCGGCTTTGGCGAAGCCCGAATAGACGGCGAAATGCAGTATCAGCTCGCGCATCTCGTCGATGGTGACGTCGCCGCTTTTGAGCGCGGAGTAAAAGTGCGACCTGATCGGTCCGACGGTGTCGTCGAGACCGACACAGGCCAACGTGATGAATCGGCGGTCGCGCGTCGTCAGCCCGGGGCGTTGCCACACCTCGCCGAACACGAAGTTCAGAATGCCGGCGGTGCGGTATGCCGTCGTTCGGCCCGGATAGGGGACGCAGTTGACCGCGGCGAAACACTGCTCGCCGTTGCTGATTCGCGTCTCGGGATCCATCCCGGCACTCCAGACATCCCAGGGTCGGCCGTCGGGCCCGGGCTCTCCGCGCTCGGCGGCGACGCGGGACTGTTGGCGCCAGACCACTTCGTCGAGGAACGAGGCCTTGGGCCAGCCGCAGTAGACGGCGAAATGCAGAACGAACTCCTGCATTTGCTCGAAGGTCATGTCGCCACTGCGCAGCGCGGCGTACACGTGGGCTTCAATGGGTGCGACGGTATCGGCTGCGCCCACGCAGGCCAGGGTGATCCACCGTCGGTCCCGTCGGCTAAGGCCGGGGCGCGCCCACACTTCGGGGAAGACGAAGTCGAGCAGTCCGGCATCGCGGTAGGGGCTGGCATCCAAGGCGCTGGGGACGGTCATGACGTCGCTGAAGACCGCCTCGCCTCGTCGGCGCCGTTCCGCGCTGTCGGTGGCTAATTCTGATGTCATGTGGTTGGCCTCCCGCTGACCGTTTCCGGTATGTCGATGACTAAAAGCGCATGATCCAGCCGCCGTCGACACTGATGGTTTGGCCAGTAATCCACCCGCCGGCCGCCGACACCAAAAGCAGTAGGGTGCCAACCAGATCCTCAGGGGGACCTTCGACATGGGTTTTGAGTGGGATCGGCGCTTTGATCGATTCCCGGATCGGCCCGTCTGGGAGCGCCCGCATGCCGGCCTCGTCGGCGACCAGACCGGGCGCGATCGCGTTCACCGTGATGCCTTTGGCGCCCAGCTGAGCCGCGAGGTTCATCGTCAATCCCACCAGGGCGTACTTGCTGACTCCGTAAACGCCGGCGGGCTGGAAGGCGCCCGCCGAGACCATGTTCACGATCCGGCCGCCGCCGCGCGCAGCCATCGCCGGCGTCGCGGCCTGCGTGCACAGCAGCGGTCCGGTCAGGTTTACCGCGATGACTCGCTCCCACCAGTCCAACGGGAAGGTGTCCAGGGGGCCGAAGGGGATTTCTGCCATCAAGGCGGCGCTGTTGATCAGGATGTCCAGCCCACCCCAGCGCTCCGTCGTATCGGCGACGACCGCCTTCGTCGAATCGGGGTTGGTCACGTCGAGTCCGACGCCGATGGCCGCGCCGCCATCGGCGGCAATGGAGTCGGCCACCTTGGCCGCGCGTTCATGGTCGAGGTCTGCCAGCACCACCGAAGCGCCCTGCTCGGCGAGCGCGCGGCCGAACACCGCCCCAATACCGCCCGCACCGCCAGTGATGATCGCGACTTTGCCCGCTAGATCGGTGTGCACCCACACAGACTCGGGCATCGCAGTGTCTAATGTCAATCGAGTGCCATATTTTTCCCTTCGCAGCACATCCGGACGAGCGGCCGTTGTGCGAGGCGTCGGGACACAGCGATCGACATTGCAGACGGTGCCGGGGGGTGTCACTCTAGTGACATGTTTCCCTTGAGTGTCGTAACTGGCGAGGAGACTGCGGCCACGAGCCGACGTGACCGGAACAAGTTGCGCACCCGGTTTCGGTTGCAGCGTGCCGCACTGGAGCTGTTCGCAACCCATGGTTATGACGCGACGACCATCGCCCAAATCACCGAGGCCGCCGACGTTTCGCTCCGGACGTTTTTTCGGTATTTCGACGCGAAGGATGAGGTGCTGTTCGCCTGCGATGAGGGTGAGCCGCCGTTCTTTCAACTACTACGCGACCAACCACTTGATGTCGACGACATCGCGGCCGTGCGAGGCGCGCTTGCGGCCCTGTTGCCCCAGTCCCGCGCCGAGGAGGAGCGTACTCTGCTCCTCAAGCGCGCACTGGTCTCAACACCGGCTCTGGAAGGCCGAAACTTGGCGATTCAGCGCGACTTTCAGAACAGGATCGCCCTGACTCTTGCCCAGCGGCGGGGTCTCAGCCAACCCGACGATGCGTCGCTGGTCGCTGCAGCGATCACGCAGGCGGTGATGCACTTGGCGTTCGATCGCTGGGCCGCCAGCGGCGGACGCGAGGACCTTCAGGCAGACCTAGGCACGTTATTCGACCTGGTTACGTCTATACCGTCGGGATAGGTCAGGCGCTGAATGCCGGAAACCGAAGCGCTGCAACAGCTTATGACGTTGAGGGCGACAATATAGCCAACCTCGATACAACCCCGTCGAGCAGTCCGGCGACATGGGCCGGGGTCGAGGTTAGTTCCCCGACTGCCTCGGCAACCGAAAGTGGTTGCCCGTCAAGGGCTCGCCTAATTCATTGTGGGGATGACGAATTCGGCGCCGTCCTTGATGCCGGACGGCCACCGTGAGGTGACGGTTTTGGTTTTGGTGTAGAACTGGATCGACGCCGGCCCGTGCTGGTTCAGGTCGCCGAAGCCGGAGCGCTTCCACCCGCCGAAGGTGTGGTAGGCCACCGGCACGGGGATGGGCACGTTGACGCCGACCATGCCCACCTGCACGCGCGAGACGAAGTCGCGGGCGGTGTCGCCGTCGCGGGTGAAGACCGCCACGCCGTTGCCGTACTCGTGCTCAGACGGCAGCCGCAACGCCTCTTCGTAGTCGTGGGCGCGCACGATGCACAGCACCGGCCCGAAGATCTCGTCGGTGTAGATCGACATGTCCGGGGTGACGTGGTCGAACAGCGTGGGGCCGATGAAGAACCCGCCCTGCAGGTTGGCGTCACCGAAAGTCAGGTCGTCGCTGGCCCGCTCGCGCCCGTCGATCACCAATTCCGCGCCCGCCTCGACGCCCTGGCCGATGTAGTCGCGCACCCGGGCCAGGGCGGCCTCGGTGACCAGGGGGCCGTAGTCGGCCTTGGGGTCCAGGCTGTGCCCGACGCGCAGGTTGTTGATCCGCTCGATGAGCCGGGCGCGCAACCGGTCCGCGGTCGCCTCGCCGACGGGCACCGCGACGCTGATCGCCATGCAGCGCTCCCCGGCGCTGCCGTACCCGGCGCCGATCAGCGCGTCGACGGCCTGATCCAGGTCGGCGTCGGGCATCACGATCATGTGGTTCTTGGCGCCGCCGAAGCATTGCGAGCGCTTGCCGGTGGCCGCGGCGGTGGAATAGATGTAGTGCGCGATGTCGGAGCTGCCGACGAAGCCGACGGCCTGGATGTCGCGGTGGTGCAGGATCGCGTCGACGGCCTCCTTGTCGCCGTGCACGACCTGGAAGACGCCGGGCGGCAGGCCGGCTTGCAGGAACAGCTCGGCCAGGCGCACCGGCACCGACGGGTCGCGCTCGCTGGGCTTGAGCACGAACGCGTTTCCGCACGCCAGGGCCGGTCCGGCCTTCCACAGCGGGATCATGGCCGGGAAGTTGAACGGCGTGATGCCCGCGACCACGCCCAGCGGCTGGCGCAGCGAGTAGACGTCGATGCCCGGGCCGGCGCCCTCGCTGTACTCGCCCTTGAGCAGATGCGGAATCCCGATGGCGAACTCGATCACCTCGATGCCGCGCTGGACGTCGCCCCGCGAGTCGGCCACCGTCTTGCCATGCTCAACAGACAACAGCTCGGCCAGCTCGTCCATGTGGTCGTTGACCAGCTGCACAAACCGCATCATCACCCGGGCGCGGCGCTGCGGATTCCACGCCGCCCAACCCTTTTGGGCCTCGACGGCCGAGGCAACCGCCGCGTCGACATCGGCCTTGCCGGCCATCGGCACCTGCGCCTGCACCTCGCCGGTGCTCGGGTTGAAGACGTCGGCGGTGCGGCCGGACTGGCCCGCGGTGCGCTTCCCATCGATGAAGTGCGGGATCTGTCTCGTTAGCGCGTTCATTGTTTCGTCCTGCGTTTGTGTTTCGGGTCGAACTGGCATGACGCTTCATCATTCGGCCGCAGGACAGTGCGGCGGATACAGACTCGGCGGCATAGTGCGGCGTGTGCTCTGAGCACCCTATTGCGGCGGCGTGACCCCGTGGCGGGGGCACGGGAATGACCGAGACCACGACGGCACCATTGCAGAAGTAGAGTATCTGATGCTCAGTAGAATAGTCATTGGTCGCGTGAATAGAAGGTGATGTTCTACCTATGAATCACATGATGGTTCCTCCGGACGTCACGGAGACCGCCTGGCCATCGACCCCGCCGTTCCGGAACCAAGACGGATGACGAGCAGGCGCATCGCAGCCATTCGGACTGGAGCCAGTTATGCGGCTGCGTTGACTTCCGCGCATATCTTGGCGGCCGGCGCGGTCTCGTTGGTAGTCGTCTCGCTCACCCGAAACACCAGCGGCGACCCTTCCGCCCTCTCCACCAGCAGGAACCTGATCGCCTTGTGCGGTCTGGCCGCAATCTCGGCGACCGTCGGTGCGATGGCGGGCGTCTTGAACATGGTCCCGTCCTTCCGTTGGTTCGCCGACGGCTCCGAACCGACCCGCGCTCAACAGCGCGCGGCCATGCGCATAGCCCCCCGCCAAACCGTCGTCCAGTTCGGTATCTGGGTCGCCTGCGGGGCGGTATTTGTCGTGGTCAACCTACGTGCCGGGGCCGCCGTCGCGTTGGTGATCGGTACCGCCATTCTGTTCGGCGGTGCCGCCACCGCCTCGATGGGCTACCTGATAACTCAACGGGTCCTGCGGCCCATCCTTGCGGCATCGATGAAGACCGCAACACCGACCGGCGCAATGCCGGGTGTGCTTGCACGCCTGATGATTACGTGGATTCTCTTCAGCGCGTTGCCCACCGCCGGGATTGCGTTGATCGCCCTCTCACGCTCCAACGGCTGGCTC